>JAYUUN010000023.1:0-55246 GCA_043754535.1 Chloroflexota bacterium
CCCTCCTCCTTCGTCAGGATGTAGGCCTCGGCCTTGAAGTTGGTGTGCGGCGTGATGCTGCCGGGCTTGGCCAAAACCTGGCCGCGCTCGACATCCTCGCGCTTGGTGCCACGCAACAGAGCGCCGATGTTGTCGCCAGCCTCGCCACGGTCCAGCAGCTTGCGGAACATTTCTACGCCGGTGACGATGGTCTTCACCGTGTTCTTGATGCCGACGATCTCAACCTCGTCGCCCACATTGACGATGCCGCGCTCAATGCGGCCAGTCACGACAGTGCCACGGCCGGAAATGCTGAACACGTCCTCGATGGGCATCAGGAACGGGCGGTCGGTCGCACGGAGCGGCTGCGGAATATACTCGTCCACCGCTGCCATCAGCTTCAGAATGGCCTGCTCACCCAACTCCGGATTCTTGTCCTCAAGCGCCATCAGCGCAGAGCCATGGACGATCGGGATGTCGTCGCCGGGGAACTGGTAGGAGGACAGCAGCTCGCGCACTTCCATCTCGACCAGCTCAAGCAACTCGGGATCGTCCACCATGTCCACCTTGTTCAGGAACACGACGAGCGCCGGAACACCGACCTGGCGGGCGAGCAGGATGTGCTCGCGGGTCTGCGGCATCGGGCCGTCGGCGGCGGACACGACCAGGATCGCGCCGTCCATCTGCGCAGCACCGGTAATCATGTTCTTCACGTAGTCGGCGTGGCCGGGGCAGTCCACGTGGGCGTAGTGGCGGTTGGCCGTCTCATACTCGACGTGGGCCGTCGAGATAGTGATGCCGCGCGCGCGCTCCTCAGGGGCCTTATCAATTTGGTCGTAGGCGGTGTAGGTCGCACCGCCGGACTTCGCCAGGATCTTGGTGATCGCTGCCGTCAGCGAGGTTTTGCCATGGTCCACGTGACCGATGGTGCCAACGTTGACGTGCGGCTTGTTACGCTCGAACTTCTGCTTTGCCATTACTGTCCTCTCTCCTAATCCATAATCCGTCAGGGGTCAATCGGGGGTGAAGCGACCCCGCCCTCGGTTGAGGAAGGCGGGGTCGGAGTTACTCAGCTCTTAGCCTTCTCGATCAGTTCCTTAGCGATGTTGCCCGGCACTTCTTCGTAGTGGTCGAACTCCATGCTAGAACTGGCGCGGCCCTGGGTCATGCCACGCAGGGTGTTGACGTAGCCGAACATACTGGCGAGCGGCACGTGCGCCGTGATCACCTTCGCGTTGCCGGGGCGGTCTTCGATGCCTTGCAGCACCCCGCGCCGCCCGTTCAGGTCACCGACCACCGAACCCATGTAGTCTTCGTGGGTAGTCACTTCAACCTTCATGATCGGCTCCAGGATGACGGGGCCAGCCTTCGGCACGGCGTTCTTGATCGCTAGCGAACCAGCAATCTTGAAGGCCATTTCGCTGGAGTCCACCTCGTGGTAGCTGCCGTCGTAGACGCTCACGTGTACATCCACCATCGGGTAGCCCGCGATGATGCCATTGGCGAGTGCTTCCTTGATCCCCTCACCGATAGCTGGGATGTACTCCTTCGGTATTGCGCCGCCAGCAACCTTGTTCTCGAACAGGTAGCCGCCGCCACGCTCCATCGGCTCAACTTCGATCCAGCAGTCGCCGAACTGGCCCTTACCACCCGACTGGCGCACGAAGCGGCCCTGTGCTTTGGCGGTCTTGGTAATACCCTCACGGTAAGCAACCTGCGGGCGACCAATGTTGGCCTCGACCTTGTACTCGCGGAACATCCGATCCACGATGATCTCAAGGTGCAGTTCGCCCATGCCGCTGATAATCGTCTGCAAGGTCTCTGGGTCAGTCCGCATCCGGAAAGTCGGGTCTTCCTCGGCAAGGCGGGTAAGAGCGTTACCCATCTTATCCTGGTCGGCCTTAGTCTTCGGTTCGATAGCGACGTTGACCACTGGCTCTGGGAAGATGATCCGTTCCAGGGTAATCAGATGCTCCAGGTCGGAGAGGGTGTCACCAGTGAAGGTGTCCTTCAAACCGACGATTGCACCGATGTCGCCAGAGTACACGGTGTCCAGGTCTTCGCGGTGGTTTGCGTGCATTTGCAGCAGGCGGGCGATCCGTTCGCGCTTGCCCTTGCTGGTGTTCATCACGTAAGTACCACTGCTGACCTTGCCAGAGTAGACGCGGAAGTAGGCAAGGCGGCCCACGAATGGGTCAGCAACGATCTTGAAGACCAGTGCGCTGAACGGCTCGGTATCGCTTACCTGCCGCTCGATCTCCTCGTCGCTGTCGGGGTCAGTCCCCTTGGTCGGCGGCACATCCAGCGGGCTGGGCAGATAGTGAACAACCGCATCCAACATCGGCTGCACGCCCTTGTTCTTCAAGGCCGCACCGCAGAGGACGGGGACAAGTTGGTTGGCAATGGTGGCGCGGCGCAGGGCAGGGATAAGCTGCTCCTTGCTGATCTCGCCATCCTCAAGGTAGATATTGAGCAACTCCTCGTCTGTCTCAGCGACCGCCTCAAACAGGTTGGCGCGGTGGGTAGCAGCGAGTTCGACGAACTCAGCCGGGATCGGCTTGTGTTCGATGTTGGTACCGAGGTCGTTGGTGTAGAAGATCGCCTCGTTCTCGATCAGGTCGATCACCCCCTGGAAGTCGGACTCTGCGCCAATCGGCAGCTGGATAGGCAGCGGCCTGGCACCAAGGCGTTCCTTGATCATCTCCACCGTGCGCCAGAAGTTCGCGCCGATGCGATCCATCTTGTTGATGAAGCAGATACGCGGCACGTGGTACTTGTCAGCCTGTCGCCAGACAGTCTCTGACTGTGGCTCCACGCCAGCCACCGCGTCAAACACAACCACGCCGCCATCAAGCACGCGCAGGCTGCGCTCAACCTCAACTGTGAAGTCTACGTGGCCGGGGGTGTCGATAATATTGACCCGGCAATCCTGCCATTCGGCAGTGGTGGCCGCCGAGGTAATGGTAATGCCCCGCTCCTGCTCCTGGGCCATCCAGTCCATGGTAGCTGCGCCCTCGTGTACTTCACCGATCTTGTGCGTCTTACCGGTGTAATAGAGGATGCGCTCGGTAGTGGTAGTCTTACCGGCATCAATATGGGCAATGATACCGATGTTTCTAGTCTTCTCTAGAGGAAATGCCCTTGCCACAAACTGTTCTCCTGTGTTCTCCGGGCAGGGGGGGCGGTGTACGCCCCACCCTTATTTGCACGCAAACCTGCGGTCTACCAGTAGTGGTAGCGCGGGGTAATTTGTTAATTAGACGCGATAATGGGCGAAAGCCTTGTTTGCCTCAGCCATACGGTGGGTATCTTCGCGCTTCTTGACCGAGCCGCCCTGGTTGTTGGCTGCTTCAAGCAGTTCGGCAGTCAGCTTCTCGACCATCGAACGCCCACTGCGGCTGCGGGCGGCCCCGATCAACCAGCGAATCGCCAGTGACTGGCGGCGGTCGCCCTTGATCTCAATTGGCACCTGGTAGGTTGCGCCACCGATGCGCTTGGCCTTGACTTCAATCACCGGGGTGACATTACGCATCGCCTGCTCGAACACTTCCAGCGCGCCACGGCGGGCATTGCGCTCTACCGCTTCCATTGCGCCGTACATGATCTTCTCGGCTGCGCCCTTCTTGCCGCCAATCATCAGCTTGTTGATGAACTTGCCAACCACGCGGCTGCCGTACTGGGAGTCGGGGGCCGCGATGCGGGCTTCTACCTTAGCTCTACGAGGCATACTTGCTTTTCTCTCCTTCAGCGGGCGCGGGTTGCGCCTCTACTTACTCACCCACCCCCGCACGCTCCCCACGCGGAGAGGTAGAGGAAGGTGTATAAAATTGGCAAAAAGAATAGGAACCAGGATGCTCTGGCTGCCCAAAGGCCAACCAAAACTGCCTGCGCCTCGGCGCAAGTTCCCCGTTCCTACCACGCACGACTTAGTACGTAACCACCGGCGCACGCACCGGCGTTATACAGGGGATTTACTTGTGCTGCTTGTCTGGCGCAACCGGGGGCTACTTACTGCCCAGCCACCGGGTTGCTCTACTACCTACCGCTTCTTAGCTGGGGCTGCACCCTTGCCCTTAGCAACCTTGGTGCCATACTTGCTGCGCCCCTTCTTGCGATCCTTAACCCCCTGGGTGTCCAGGGTGCCGCGCACGATGTGGTAGCGCACACCAGGCAGGTCCTTGACGCGGCCACCGCGTACCAGGACGACCGAGTGTTCCTGCAAGTTGTGGCCTTCGCCAGGGATGTAGGCAGTCACTTCGATGTTGTTGCTCAAGCGAACGCGGGCGACCTTACGCAGAGCCGAGTTCGGCTTCTTTGGGGTCTGGGTACGCACTGTAGTACATACGCCACGCTTCTGCGGCGCGCCCTTGTCTACCGCCGTGGTAGTCTGGTCAAAGGCGTTGTAGATGAATTGCAGGGCCGGAGCCTTCGTCTTCTTCGTGACAGGTTTGCGGCCCTTGCGGATCAGTTGGTTGATTGTCGGCAACGCTATCTCCTCTATCAAGCCGTAGCTTGAGCCAGTTTCGTCCGGCCAAAATCCTAATTGTTCTTAGCCGCGCAAAATAACCTCCCCCCTTGAGGGGGACAGTGCTGTATTATACTAAGATTCAGGCGCAGTGTCAAGACTCTGACCCGCCTCTTTCGCGTGCCGACTGGCAGCGGGTAGCCTTGCAGCCCCCATCATTCTACCAAATCGGCTAGCTGCGCCCTAATCCTACGGCTTGGCAACGCCCACTACTGCGTTAGAGTTGAGTGTGCAAAGCGGGGGCGTACTCTCGTCCGCCCTCGCCCGCCAACCACAAGGCTGCTGACTGCTCAGCCGACTGCGGCTAGCGGCTCCTCCTCCTCCTCGGTCAGGCTGCCCGCATCGAAGTTAGCGGCGTTGTTCTCCGCTCCCTCTAGCAGGTTAGCCCGCAGGCTGACCATCTCAGCCAGGCGTTCTGCCCCGTCGTTCTCGCCAACGATGAACTCGCCGCCCGCCTCTTGCAAGGCAGCCGCTTGTAGCTCGTCGGTGGTGGCTTCGGCAACCGCAGCAGTATCGCCGTCAAGATACTGGTCAATATCCTGACCGAGTGCGACCAACTGCACCTGCCGTAGCTTCTCCATGCGTGCTTGCAGACCGCTGCCCGCCGGGATCAGCTTGCCGATGATTACGTTCTCCTTGAGGCCGCGCAGATAGTCCACGCTGCCAGTCACGGCTGCCTCGGTCAGCACCCAGGTGGTATTCTGGAAGCTGGCAGCAGAGAGGAAGCTGTCGGTATTGAGGCTGGCCTTGGTGATGCCCAGCAGGATCGGGGTCGCCGTCGCCGGTTCGCCACCCTCTGCCAGGATGCGGGCATTTGCCTCCTCGAAGTAGAAGCGATCCTTGATGTCACCTTGCAGCAACTCAGTATCGCCCGTGCTTTCCACCCGCACCTTGCGGAGCATCTGGCGCACGATCACTTCGATGTGCTTGTCGTGGACGTTTACGCCCTGGGTGCGGTAGACCTTCTGGGCCTCCTCGACCAGGTACTTCTGCACGGCCTCGCGGCCCTGGATGTGCAGGATTTCCTGGGGCGATTTTGGCCCCTTGGTCAGCGAGTAGCCAGCGGTCACGTGGTCGCCGCGCTTGACTTCGATCAACGCGCTGTGCGGGATCGTGTGTTCGCGCTTCTCCACCTGCTCGTTGCGGATGGTCAGCTTGTCGCCGTCCTCGCTGATGCGGATGCTGCCATCCATACCAGCGGTGATCAACTCACCAGTCTCGCGGTTGACTGCCAGGGTTGCGCCCGCTACTACCTTGTCGTCGTTCTTCACCGACAAGTCAGCGTACTGGGGCAGGTCATGTTCTTCGCTGTACACTTCACTGTTAGTTACGCTCAGCTTGCGCCCGCCATTGTCGTCCTCGGTGTAGTCCACGAAGCCGTCGATCTCGCTCAAGATCGCCTGACCCTTCGGCACGCGGGCCTCGAACAGTTCCTCGACACGGGGTAGACCCTGGGTAATATCCTCACCCGAAGCCACACCGCCACTATGGAAGGTACGCAAGGTTAGCTGTGTGCCAGGCTCACCGATACTCTGGGCCGCGATGATGCCAACAGCCTCACCCAGCTTGACCAGCTTACCCTCGGCCAGGCTGCGGCCAAAGCACATCTGGCAGATGCCGAAACGCACGTCGCAGAACAGCGGAGAGCGCAGGTGCAGGCTGGTAATGCCTGCGTCGGCGATCTTCTTGATCACCTGGTCGTTGATCTCATCATCCAGCGTGTTGCCAACGATGATCTCGCCAGTGCGTGGGTCGGCTAGCGGGTCCATCAGGAAGCGGCCCAAGATGCGGTCGCCACCGATGAACTTGCCAGTCCCCTTCTCGCGCAGTTCATGCTCGTAGAAGTGGATACCCTGCGTGGTGCCACAGTCTTCACTGGTGATCACCACGTCTTGGGCTACGTCAACCAGACGGCGGGTAAGATAGCCTGCATCTGCCGTTCGCAGCGCAGTGTCGGCTAGACCCTTACGCCCACCGTGGGTGGAGACGAAGTATTCTAGCACGGTCAGCCCTTCGCGGAAGTTGGAGCGGATCGGCAAGGCGATGATGCGCCCAGATGGGTCGGCCATCAAGCCACGCATGGCGGCTAGCTGGCGAATCTGCTTGAGGCGCGCCTTAGTTGCGCCGCTGTTTGCCAGCGTCGCCACCAGACCGTAGGGATCAAGGATTTTGCCCATCTCCTCGGTCATTTCTTCTGTCGTGCGCGTCCAGATTTCGACGATGCTGGTGTAGCGTTCCTCGTCGGTCAACAGGCCGCGGCTGAACTGGCGATCCACCTCGTCCACTTCCTTGTCCGCCGCCCGTAGCATGGCAGGCTTCTGCTCTGGCACGGTCACGTCAGCGACACTAAAGGTCGAGCCACTACGGGTGGCGAAGGTGAAGCCCACCCGCTTGATCGCGTCAGCGACGGCGGCAGACTTGATCGAGCCGAGGACGTGGTGGCACTCTGCCATCACCTTCCGCAACGTACCCTTGTCCATCCGCTCATTGCGGTAGCTGATCTGCGGTGGCAGGGTATCGTTAAAGAGGACGCGCCCGACGGTGGTCTCCATGCGGATCATCTTCGGCTCCTTACCGTCCTCAAGGCGGTAGCCGTCTAGCCCGATCTGCACGCCCTTCTCAGGCATACGCACGGTGATCATCGCTTGCAGGTCGATCACCCCGGCCTGGTAGGCCGTGATCGATTCCTGGCGGTTGGCGAACATCTTGCCCTCACCCTTCACCCCAGGCCGCTGTACAGTCATGTAGTAGCAACCGAGGACGATCTCCTGCGAGGGGCTAACCATTGGTTCGCCGTTCGCGGGGGAGAGCATATTGTGGACGGCCAGCATCTGCTCGCGGGCTTCGCGCTGCGCGGCAGCGGAGAGCGGCACGTGAACAGCCATCTGGTCGCCATCAAAGTCGGCATTGAAAGCGGAGCAGACCATTGGGTGAATCTGGATTGCGCTACCTTCGATCAGGACGGCCTCGAACGCCTGAATGGACAGGCGGTGCAGGGAAGGCGCACGGTTGAGCAGCACGAGGTAATCCTTGATCACCTCCTCTAGCACATCCCACACTTCGGGCCGCACCCGCTCTACGATCCGCTTAGCCGACTTGATGTTGTGGGCAAAACCACGCTCCACCAGGCGGCGCATGACGAACGGCTTGAACAGTTCTAGAGCCATCTTCTTCGGCAGGCCACATTGGTGCAACTTCAGTTCGGGGCCGACCACGATTACCGAGCGACCAGAGTAGTCCACCCGCTTGCCCAGCAAGTTCTGGCGGAAGCGACCCTGCTTGCCCTTGAGCATATCACTGAGGCTCTTGAGGCGGTGCTTGCCAGAGCCAGAGACCACGCGCCCGCGCCGTCCGTTGTCGATCAGTGCGTCCACAGCCTCTTGCAGCATCCGCTTCTCGTTGCGGATGATGATTTCTGGTGCGCCCAACTCCAGCAGCCGCTTGAGGCGGTTGTTGCGGTTGATCACCCGGCGGTAGAGGTCGTTGAGGTCGCTGGTAGCAAAGCGGCCACCATCAAGCTGCACCATCGGGCGCAACTCTGGTGGGATCACTGGCAGAGCGGTGAAGAACATCCACTCTGGCTTGTTGCCGCTCTTGAGGAAGGAGGTAGAGACCTTCAGCCGCTTGACCGCCTTCTTCTTACGCTGGCCGCTAGCAGTCATCGCCTCGTCGCGCAGTTGCGCCGTGAGAGCGGCAACGTCGCAGCGTACCACCACCTCGCGCAGAGCCTCTGCACCCATACCGGCGCGGAAGACCCCACCAAACTGCTCGTGCAACTCGCGGTACTTCTGCTCAGAGAGCAGTTGCAGCGGCTCGATGCTCTCCAAATCCTCGATCTTGCGCGCTACTTCGCTACGAATCTCCTCGACCTGGGCGTTGGCGCGGGCCAGGATACCCTTCGCTTCCTCGTCGCGGCTGTAGTTCTGCACATCGCGCTTGGCGGCAATCGCCTTGCGGGTGTCCGCTTCCAGCAAGTCAGTCCCCTGCTTGCTCAACTCGCTGATCTTGATCAACGCCTCGTTTGTCACCTGCTCACCAGCCTTGACGATCACCGCATTGTTCAGCGACTCGAAGACAATCTCCTCCTCGGTGTTCTCACCGATCAGGCTATTGATGGTAGAGCGCAGCGTCTTGGCCTCGGCGTTGATCGTGGCGGCACGGGTGTTGAAGTCGTCCTCGAAGGCGCGCAACTCCGTGCGCTGGTCTTCGCTGTGCGCCTCATCACCCTGGAGGCCACTAACCTGCGTGCGTGCGTATTCCTCGGTGCTGCCCAGGGCTTGCTCTGCCTCAGAGCGCAGTTGCGAGAGCAGGGCATTGCGCCCTTCATTGTCTACATCAATGACGATGTAGGTGGCGAAGTAGAGGACGCGCTCTAGGTTGCGTGGGCTGACATCCAGCAGCAACCCCAGGCGGCTGGGTGTACCCTTGACGTACCAGATGTGGGCGGCAGGGCTGGCAAGTTCGATGTGGCCCATCCGTTCGCGGCGCACCTTAGCGCGGGCGACTTCTACGCCACACTTGTCGCAGATGATACCCTTGTAACGCACCCGCTTGTACTTGCCGCAGTAACATTCCCAGTCCTTGGACGGGCCAAAGATACGCTCGTCAAAGAGGCCGTCGCGCTCCGGCTTGAGCGTGCGGTAATTGATCGTCTCTGGCTTGGTTACTTCGCCATAAGACCAGCCCTTGATCTGCTCTGGCGAAGCAAGACTGATCCGAATTGCGTTGAAATCGTTTACTTCAAGCACTGTTTGTCTCCCCCTTGAGAGTAGCCAGCCGTTGGTTCTCCGCTAGCATCGGCGGCAGACTCGCTGCCACACCACCGCGCACAACCAACCGCTGACCACTGACAACTGACAACTGACGACACTTGCACTCTAATCCCGATCAGCCTCGAAACCGGCCAGGTTGATGCCCTCAAGCTCAGATAGCACATCGTTATAGCTATCCTCGCCGAACTCGACCTTCTCCTGATCCTCGTTCAACACCTCGACCGAAAGACCGAGGCTCTGTAGCTCCTTGACCAGCACCTTGAACGACTCTGGCACGCCCGCCTCCATGATATTCTCGCCCTTGACGATAGCCTCATAGGTCTTGACGCGGCCCATCACGTCATCGGACTTGACGGTAAGCATCTCTTGCAGGGTGTGCGCTGCGCCGTAAGCCTCCAACGCCCACACCTCCATCTCGCCGAATCGCTGACCGCCAAACTGGGCCTTACCACCAAGTGGCTGCTGGGTGACGAGGCTGTAGGGGCCGGTGGAGCGGGCGTGTACCTTGTCTTCGACCAGGTGGGCCAGCTTGAGCATATAAATCTGCCCGACGGTAACAGGGTTGTCAAAGGTCTCGCCGGTGCGCCCGTCGTAGAGGATCACCTTGCCGTCCAGCGGCAGTTCTGCCTGACGCAGAGCCTCGGTGATCTGCTCCTCGGTCGCGCCGTCAAACACCGGAGTAGCAACGCGGAAGCCCAGCTTCTCGGCGGCCCAACCCAGGTGCGTCTCCAAGATTTGGCCGATGTTCATGCGGTGCGGCACGCCGAGCGGGTTGAGGATAATGTCCACCGGCGTACCATCCGGCAGGTAGGGCATATCTTCTTCCTTCATCACCCGACTGACCACTCCCTTGTTGCCGTGCCGCCCCGCCATCTTGTCGCCAACCGAAATCTTGCGCTTCTTGGCGATAGTAATGCGAACCATCTGGTTTACGCCAGCCGGTAGCTCGTCGGTCGCGTCGCGGCTGAACACGGTCACGTCGATCACCTTGCCGTACACGCCGTGTGGCACACGCAAGCTGGTGTCCTTCACCTCGCGGGCCTTCTCGCCGAAGATCGCCCGTAGCAGCCGCTCCTCAGCGGTCAACTCGGTCTCGCCCTTCGGGGTGATCTTGCCTACCAGAATGTCGTTCGGCTGCACTTCTGCGCCGACGTAGATGATGCCCCGCTCGTCCAGGTCTTTAAGGCTATCCTCGCCGACGTTGGGGATGTCGCGGGTGATCTCCTCTGGGCCGAGCTTGGTATCGCGGGCCTCAACCTCGTGCTTCTCGATGTGGATGTTGGTGAATACGTCCTCGCGTACCAGCCGCTCACTGAGCAGGATCGCGTCCTCGAAGTTACCGCCCTCCCAGGGCATGAAGGCAACCAGGATGTTGCGGCCCAGGGCCAGTTCGCCCTTCTCGGTGCTGCTGCTGTCCGCGATCACCATACCTTCTTCAACAAACTGACCGCGCTCGATACTGGGCCGCTGGTTGATGCAAGTATCCTGATTGCTGCGGACAAACTTCTGCAAGGGGTAGAGGCGTGGTTCGCCACCAAGAGTCAGCGTCACTTCACCGCTCACCCGGTCGCGGGTAGCTGGCTGGATCACTACGTGGGTTGCGTCTACCTCGCTAACTACTCCCGACTCACGAGCAGTAAGCACCTGCCCACTGTCGCGGGCGGCCTGCGCCTCCATGCCAGTGCCGATGATCGGGGCTTCGGGTGAAAGCAGCGGCACTGCCTGCTTCTGCATATTCGCACCCATCAAGGCGCGGTTCGCGTCGTCGTGTTCAAGGAAGGGGATCAGCGCACTAGCCACGCTCACCACCTGCTTGGGGGTCACGTCCATGTAGTCTACCAGGTCAATCGGCTCGTAGAGTGGGTCTTCGCCGTGCCGCACCTCGGCACGGTCGGCGATGAACTCGCCCCACTCGTTAGTCGGTGAGTTGGCCTGGGCGATGAAGTAATCGTCCTCGCGGTCAGCCGACATATACTCAATTTCCTGGATGATGAAGGGCCGCACCTTGATTGTTTGCAGGCTCAAGCGAGCAATCTGGGCCGCCAGTTCTGCGTCGATACGGGTGCCTCTGCGCGCTATCACGTTGCCGTCTGCGTCGCTCAGGTTCTCGCGCAGCAGGCGGTCTAGCAAGGCGGCTGGCTCGTTCGCCACCTCACGCATCACCTTGCGGTAGGGCGTTTCGATAAAGCCATACTCGTTGATGCGGGCGTAGGTCGCCAGGCTACCGATCAGGCCGATGTTCGGCCCTTCTGGGGTTTCGATGGGGCAGATGCGCCCATAGTGAGAGTGGTGAACGTCGCGCACGTCGAAGCCAGCCCGGTCGCGGCTAAGACCGCCGGGGCCGAGGGCAGAGAGCCGCCGTTTGTGCGTAAGCTCGGAGAGCGGGTTGTTTTGGTCCATGAACTGCGACAACTGGCTGCCACCAAAGAACTCGCGCATGGCTGCAACGACTGGGCGGATGTTGATCAGCATATTGGGGGCAACCGACTCTGGGTCGTGGATGCTCATCCGCTCCTTGATCACCCGCTCCATGCGGAGGATGCCGACGCGGAACTGGCCCTGGATCAGTTCGCCGACCGTGCGAACACGGCGGTTGCCCAGGTGGTCAATGTCATCTGGGTGGTTGTGGCCGTTGTTCAGCTTGACCATCATCTTGACGATCTCAACGATGTCTTGCTTGGTCAGGGTCAGCGTTTCCATGCCGGGGTTCTCAAGGGTCAGCCGCTTGTTCAGCTTGTAGCGGCCCACCTTCGCCAGGTCGTAGCGGCGGGGGTTGAACAGCATCGCTTGCAGCAGGCTGGTAGCGTTGTCCAGCGTCGGCGGGTCGCCTGGGCGTAGGCGGCGGTAGAGTTCGATCACTGCCTCCTCACCGGCCCGCTTCTCGATCCGTTCCTCAGCCTCGGCCCGCTTGGCCGCAATACGACGGCGGAACCCCTCCTCGTCGCGCTCGCCGCCCGCCTTCTCCATGCGGTTGCGCTCCTCAACCTCGAAGCGGGAGACTTCCTTCTCTACCTGCTCACGGATCGTCTTAAAGAGGGTGCTATCCGTGGTCTTGATCGGGTCCTTGTCAATAGTAGACTGGATGTAGTGGTGGGTCTCGTCGTTGTCCACATCGCTGAACAGTTCGATCAGCTTCTCGTCCATCGCAAAGCCACCGAGGGCGCGCAACAGCACCGTCACTGGAATCTTGCGCTTGCGGTCAACCTTGACCGAGAGGATGTCCTTGTTGCTGGTCTCAAACTCCAGCCAGGCACCGCGGTTGGGGATCAACTTGGCGGCAGCGAGCTTGCGCCCACTGTTGGGGTCTTCGTGCTGGGTGAAGTAGACTCCAGGGGAGCGTACTAGCTGGCTGACGACCACGCGCTCGGCTCCGTTGATCACGAAGGTACCGTTCTCGGTCATCAGCGGGAAGTCGCCCATGAAAATCTCAGACTCTTTGATCTCGCCAGTTTCCTTGATGATCAGGCGCACCCGTACGCGCAGAGGGGCCGCGTAGGTCATATCGCGCTGGCGACACTCGAACTCGCTATAGCGGGGTTCACCAAAGTGGAAGTCCATGAAGTGCAACTCCATGCTCTTGCCGGTGAAGTCCTGGATTGGTGAAATCTCGCTGAAAAGCTGGCGGAGGCCGTCAACCTTGAACCACTCGAACGAGTCGGTTTGTATCTGGATCAGCTTGGGCATTGGCAGTACCGCTGGGATGCGGGCGTAGCTGCGCCGACCATTGTCGGCAGCGGCACCCTCGGCCAGGCGGGTGCGTTCGGAGTAGGTGAGCGTCGAAACATCAGGGACAATTACTGCTTCGGAACCGAGGGGATTGCTAAGGGCGGGCGCAGTCATCAGGCATGGCCTCCTTGACGGGAGAAAGAGGAATGGAACACGCTAGACACACATAGACACAAGAATAAAAGTACACGTTAGTGGCTTGTTCGGCAACACTTTCGGACTTCCTTCTTGTGTCTGACGCTGACACATGAATCTTCAATTAACCGCATATGTGACTCAGCTAAGGGACTTAGGGGGTTATTATACCAGAATGGGGAGGGGATGTCAAGGGGCAAACACAAATATCGCCGACGAGGTTCGGGACGGCACTTGCAAAGGCCAGGCACGTCGGTAAACCTCTAGCTTGTGCCTATTATAGACCTATTCGGCCCGCTTGTCAATACCCTACGCCACCCAATTGTGGAAAACCTGGTGGATGAGCGGTGGACGCGCGGTGGAAAGGCGGTGATCTGTGCCACTCGCTGATTGCTTCAGAGATCGGGCAAAAGTCGCAGGTGGCAGATTGTCGGCCAGCTAGAGACTTTGTTATAATAGGAGTGCTTACTGCTTTGGCAGTTGAGCAGAACCTGAACTAACCGCGTCGATCTCGATGTAGGTGCGCTTGGTCCGCGTGATAGCACCGAACAGGTCGAATAGCTTGACCATGAAGCCGTACTTTTGGCGGATCGCCTGCTTAGCCTGGGGGTTGCTGGCGGTGGCAGTGTCGCGGGCCGCACCATCAAGGGTGGGGCCAGGCAGCGGTTTGCCACTGCGCTCGCAAGGAGCGAGTTGCACATGGGGGTTGTTGTGGATGCGCTTGACCTTGCCACTCTGCACCGCAGTGGTCACATAAATCTTGCCAGCAACCTCAACGAACCAAACTGGGGTCGAAACTCCTACCCCGCTCTTGCGGAAGGTAGTCAGGTTGATGTACTGTACGCCGCGCAGAGCCGAAAAGTTCGCGCTGCCGTCCTGCTCGATATTTGTTGCCATAGCTTGCCTTCCTGTCGCCAACAGATTGGGGTTAACTACTCGCTACTGTGGGGCTACAGCACTTGTAGCAGCCAACAGCTACGCTACGTTGCGCTAGTTGCACAATAGGGCAAGATATAGGCCACAGAACGGCAGGCCAGCGCAGGGCGAGACGAGATTGGCTTCGCACTGGCGCGTTAGCTATTGTCGGATATGTAGATGTTCTGGTATACTTGTTGCAAGTCGCTGGTTCAGGGACTACCGCAACTTGACAATAACAGGCGGTTGCCCTACAATCCAAGCAGGCCAAGCAGGAGGGGTAGCAGTGGATAGCAGCGAGATCAGGCGTTCATTCCTAGAGTTCTTCCGCGAGCGGGGGCATCAAGTGGTGCCGTCGTCTTCGCTGGTGCCAGCCAACGACCCCACCCTGCTCTTTGCCAACTCTGGCATGGTGCAGTTCAAGGATATGTTCCTCGGTGTTGAGAACCGGGGCTACAGCCGCGCCGCCACTGCTCAGAAGTGCGTGCGGGCTGGCGGCAAGCACAACGACCTGGAAAACGTCGGCCCCTCCCTGCGCCATCAGACCTTCTTCGAGATGCTCGGCAACTTCAGCTTCGGCGACTACTTTAAGCGCGAGTCGCTGACCTGGGGCTGGGAGTTGCTGACCCAGGTCTACAAGATCGACCCCACGCGCCTACGCCCGACCGTCTTCGAGGAGGACGACGAGGCGGTGGAGTTGTGGATGGAAATCAGTGGCCTGCCCCAGTCGCAGATCATCCGCCTGGGCAAGAAGACCAACTTCTGGGAGGTGGGCGACACCGGCCCATGTGGGCCAAACAGCGAAATCTTCTTCGACAAGTACCCAGAGCGCGGTCACGCCGACCCCTCTACCTGGGAGATCGAAGACGAGGATCGCTGGGTCGAGATTTGGAACCATGTCTTCACCCAGTTTGACCGCCAGAAGGATGGCAGCTATGTTCCGCTGCCGCGCAAGAATGTGGACACTGGCATGGGCCTGGAGCGGGTAGCGATGGTCTTGCAGGGAGTAGATAGCAACTACGAGACCGACTTGTTCGTACCCCTGCTAGAACACATCCGCGACCTGGCGGGCAGCAGCGCGGCAGACCTGGCGAGTAACCCTGTCCCCTACCGGGTGGTCGCCGACCACGCCCGCGCAATGACCTTCTTGATCGCCGACGGTGTGACCCCTGGTGGGGCAGAGCGCAGCTATGTGCTACGCAAAATCATGCGGCGGGCGATCCGTTTTGGCCGCCAGCTTGGTTTCGACGGCCCCTTCCTGGGCAAGGTTGCCGACCAGGTGATCGAGATGATGGGCGGCCACTACCACGAGATCGTCACCAACCAGCGCGTGATCCAGAAGGTGATCCTCAGCGAGGAGACCCTCTATAAGCGCACCATCGAGTCTGCCTTCAGCCGCTTTGCGGAGGCGGCAGGCAGGCTGAAGGCGGCTGGCGAACACGCATTCCCTGGCAACGAAGCCTTCCGCCTCTATGGCACCTACGGCCTCAGCCTGGACTTGCTGGGCGAACTGGCTCGCGAACACGAGCTTGAGCTTGACGAACCCGGCTTCGAGCGAGCGTTGGCCCAGGATCGCACCCAGCGCAACGCCGCAGTCGTCACCGCTGACAAGAAGGTAAACTACGCCCAGCAATTCAACCTGCCAGCCACCGAGTTCCTCGGCTACGAGACCCTGGAGAGCGAAGCAGTAGTGCAGGCGATCCTCAGGCATGGCGAAGTGCTAGCCTCTATAGTACCGACCACCACAGGCGAAACCCTTGCTTCTCCCTCTCCCCTCATTGGGGATGGTGGCGGGGGGCTGGCTGAACCCGACCTCAACACCCCGCCACACGAGCAGCCAGCCCTCTTGATCGAGTACGAAGTCGTCACCGACCGCACCCCCTTCTATGCCGAGCGTGGTGGGCAGGTGGGGGATCGTGGCTACCTCTATGGCGCAGACGGCACTACCTTCGTCGTGCTGGATACCCAGCGGCGGGGAGGGGATGTCTACGTTCATCGTGGCAGCCTCCTCAGCGGCAAGCTGGCGGTCGGCGACCACGTGCAGGCCAGCGTGCCAGAGCAGCGGCGGCGCGACGTGATGCGTAACCACAGCGCGACCCACCTGATCCACCAGGCGTTTCGTGATGTGCTTGGCCCACACCTATACCAACGCGGCTCGCTGGTTGAGGCCGACTACCTGCGCTTCGACTTCAACCACTACGCGGCGGTCTTGCCAGAGGAACTGCGCGAGGTAGAGCGGCAGGTCAACCAGCACATCCGCAGCAACCACCCGGTTACGGTCAAATATTGCACCTTCGAGGAGGCGATTGCCGACGGGGCGATTGCCTTGTTCAACGAGAAGTACGGCGCGACTGTGCGTGAGGTGCAGATGGAGAGCTATAGCCGCGAACTGTGCGGCGGCACCCACTGTGGGCATACCGGTGAGGTCGGCTTCCTCCGCATCATCAGCGAACAGAGCATTGGCAGCGGCCTGCGTCGGGTCGTGGCGGTCACCGGGCGAGGGGCCGAGGAGTACATCCAGGCTCAACTAGCGACCCTGGAGCAGGTGGCAAACAGCTTGCAGACCCGCCCGGAGCGGCTGCTGGCCCAGGCCGAGCAGATCGCGGCTCAGGTGCGGACGCAAGAGCGCAAGATTGGCGAACTGGAGCGCAAGCTGGCGACCAGCGGTGGCAGCGGCAGTGGGCTGCTAGATCAGGTGCAGGAAGTCAGCGGCATCAAAGTGTTGGCTGCCCGCGTCGAGGCCTCCAGTGATGATGCTTTGCGCGAACTGGGCGACTTTGCCCGCAGCAAGCTCGGCAGCGCAGTAATCGCCCTCGGCACCGTGCTGGACGGCAAGCCCCGGCTGCTGCTGATGGCAACCGATGACCTTGTAGGCCGTGGTATCCACGCTGGCAATATCGTCAAGGAGATCACGCCGCTGGTTGGCGGCAAGGGCGGCGGTCGCCCGCAGATGGCGATGGGTGGCGGCAGCGAGGCAGAGGGCCTGGATGCAGCCCTGCAACAGGTTGGCACAATCGTTGCTGCTCAACTGAAGTAGCAGGGGTGTACATAGTAGCGAGGCGGCAGCGGTTAGTAGTGGCAGATGACTGGAAGGGGTAGGTAGCATGGCGCAGGAACAAGCAACCCTGATTGAGGCGAGCGCGAGCGATACTATTGAGACGCTGGTCAAGCGCATCAGCGAGAGTGGAGCGCGCAATGTCACCCTGCGCCTGCCGCAGAGCGTCTCCGTCCTCACCAGCCTGCCCGACTTCGAGCAGCTTCGCGTATTGGAGCGCAGCAGCGGAGTGCGCTTGAGCATCGCCCCCGACGCAAACGACAAGACGCGCAGCGGCCTCGCCAAAATCCTCGGCTTCAACGTACTGAAGGAGGCAGGCAGCACCAATAGCAATCGCCTGGCCGCCCTCACCGATGAGCCAGCCCCTGCCAGCCCACCGCCACCACGTAATACCAGCGGCGCAATCCCCCGGCCTGCTGCCGCGCCCACCGCTGCGACTCCTCCTGCGCCTCCACCCATGCCCATTCTGAGCAAGGATGTTGACGTGCGCGACGCGCCCTTCGCCGCTGACTTCGCCTTCACCCCACCCGCTGCGGCCCTCGCCAGCACCCCCGATCAGGCGATGGGTAGGACAGCAGTCCCCGCCGACATTGAGGAACTGAACGCGGCCTTTGGTGACCCCGACCTGGACATCCCTACCAGCCGCCAGAGCGCAGAGGCCGGTAGCCGCCCACGAGTGCTGGGCAGTACTGCCAGCCGCACTGTGGATCAGGCTCCGCGCAACTCGGCCCAGGAGCGCATTGCCCAGAAGCGCAAGCTGGGTGGGCGCACCCCCGAAGCGCAAGCGGCCACCGTACCAGTCAGCGTCCCCAGCCGCAAGCAGGAGGAGCAGGGTGCTGCCAACGGCAAGTCGGTGGCCGCTGCAACAATGGCTGCACCAACCAGCACGGGCCGCCTGCTACCCAGCCGCAACCCAGTGGTTCTTCGCCAGCAGCGGGCCAGTTCGCGGCGGCTGCTCTACACTAGCTTCATCCTCATCTTCCTCTGCTTGCTGGTTGGGGCGGTTGGATTGTGGTTCTTCAACCAGGGGCAGCCTGCCAGCGCAATCGTCACCCTCGTGCCGCGCAGCACTGTGGTCAGCCAGGCCATTACCGTACCAATCCAGGTCGCTATTCTCGGCCAACAGCCTACGGGCGGCCTCCTGCTTGCCCCCGCTGCCCAGGAAGTGCCAACCGCCACCTTGCCCAGCGACATCCCCCCTGCCCAACCGACCATCGCCCCAGCTAGCGGTACCCCTGCGCCCCTCGCCAGCCCATCCGTGCCAGTCAATGACACCCCCCCTGCCAACCCTAGTGAGACTGTCACCCCCGTGCTAGCCGCCCCCATGCCAGCACCCGTGCTGCCAGTCAGCGTCGCCGCCGTACCAATCCAGGCGGCACCGCTAGAGGTGACGGTTAGCGCGTCTGGCACGGTGCAAACCACTGGCTTCCGTGACGAGCTACGCGGGAACGATGTTACCCGCCTGCAACTAACTAATACCAGCGGCCAGGGCGCAAGCATCCCCGCTGGTACACAGCTACAAACGGCCAATGGGGCGACCTTCAGCTTCGTCGCCGCCGTCTATGTACCAGGCACCAACTACGATACTCTCACCTTTGGCACTGCGCTGGCCGACGTGCGCGCTGCTGCCCTGGGGCCGAGCGGGGTGAAGGCCTATGCGCTGGCTGGCTCAATCGGCGCGCTCCGCTACCGCAATATTACCAACGCAGCAGGCGGCAGCAGCGAGCGCATCGCCCAGGTTAGCCAGGGTGACTACGATAATCTGCTCAAGAGCTTGAGCGAGCAGGCCAACCGTGACGCACCCCTCGCCCTCAAGGCCCAGGTGCAGCCGGGCCAGCAGTTGTTGGAAGATACGATCACCGCTGACCCACCCGCCGCTACTGCCGACCACAAGCCGGGTGAAGACGCAACCAGCCTGACCCTGGCAGTAGCAGTACGCGCCCACGCCAACGCCTTCCGTCTCGACGAGGCCAAGCGCGCCGCCCAAGACGCTGCCACCCAGAGCCTCACCGCTGCTGCCTTCAGCCTCAACCAGGGCAGCCTGACCGTGCAGGATGGCGGCATGGCGGTGGAGCAGGATGCAGCAGGCAAAAAGCAGTACCTCTACCGCGCGGCAGCCCAGGCCAGCGTCACCTACCAGATCAGCCCCGATATGCAAACCGCAATCCTGCGGATCATGCAGGCGCAGAACGCCAAGGAGTTCAACCAGGCCGCCCTCAAGCAGCAAATCATGACCACCTATGCTGCCTACCTCAGCGACCTGCGCTTCAGCGTCACCCCAGGGCAGGGTGGCTTCAATCCTGACAACCGCCTCGACCAACAGGATCGCGTGCGCGTGCAGGTGGAGGGCCAGAGCGGAGCGGCAGCGGCTAGCCCGACCCCGCTCGCCCTGCCCGCCGCCGAAGCCAGTGCGACCCCGGCCCAGTAGCGATGCGTGTCCTTTGTTTCGATCTCGGTAGCAAGCGGGTGGGGGTGGCGATCAGCGACGAGAAGGGCTGGTTGGCCCGCCCGCTGCTCACCTACCTGCGGATTGGCCCCCGCCAGGATGTGGATAACCTCGCCCGCCTCGCCCTCAAAGAAGATGTTGGCCTGATCGTTCTCGGCCTACCCCTCAGCCTCAACGGGGACGAAGGGCCGGAGGCGTTGAAGGCAAAAGCCTTTGGTGCCACCCTAGCCGCCGCCACCGCCACCCCGATCACCTACTGGGACGAGCGGCTGACGACAGTGGAGGCCCACAACACGATGGAAGCCCTCGGCATTCCCATGCGCAAGCGCAAAGAGAAGATTGACCAGGTGGCCGCCGCTGTCATCCTCCAGGCCTACCTGGACAGCAATCCGCAGGAGGAACTACCCCCCTGGGCGCGCCGAAATATGTTATAATTTGCACACAGCAGTCGGGAGGCGCGCTTTTTGCTTAGGATGAGAGCCTGCGGAGGGCGAACAACAGCGCGTCCTCAACCTTCGAAGGGGCTTCGTCGCCAGTAGGCAGGCCGACTAGAGCTTGACGGGCCTCGGCTGGCGTGTAGCCCAGGGCTTGGAGAGCATCCAGGGTCTCGCTGTAGAGGGTGGGAACGGCAGCGGCACCGCTGGGGATGTCGCCCAGGAAGGCCGCGATGTCCAGCTTGCCCTTCAGTTCGACAACCAGGCGCGCCGCCGTCTTCTTGCCAATGCCCGGTACGCGAGTGAGCAGGTCGGTGTCTCCTTCGGCGATTGCCTTCTGCAAGGTTTCGACCGGGGCGGCGGCGATGATACCGAGGGCAGCCTTCGGGCCGATCCCGCTTACGCCCAGCAGCGTTTCAAACATCTGCAACTGAGCGGTAGCGTTGAAGCCGTAGAGGGCGATCAAGTCCTGGCGCAGCAGCAGGTAGGTGTGCAGGCGGATTTCGTCGCCGAGGTTGCCAGCTTCGCTGATCACGCTGGTGGGGGTGAAGATACGCAGGCTGAAGCCACCAACGCCGACGATCAGATGGTCGGCCCCGCGCCCTTCGAGTTTGCCGCTGACGGCAGCGATCATGGTTAGCTCCTAAGTGGGTCTGGCTGGTGCTGTGGTTGTAGATGTAGAGACATATTGTTATTACGCTCTGTTGGAGCTTATTCTAACACAAGCGTCAAAGAGGAGGTTAGTGATGGCCGAGAACGAGGAACACGGCAATAGCACGCCGCAGTACGCGCAGCAGGGTGGCGCGAGCCTGGAGCAGCCGCAGGGTGTGGGCCGCGCCGTCAGCCGCCAGCCCGTCACCGCCGAGGGTAAGGAGTTCAAGCAGACCCTCCGCCCAGAGGGGGCTGTGCCAGTGGACGACCTGATCGCCGCCCAGCAACGCCAGCCCACCAGTTCGGCGGTCGAACTGAGCGGCGTACTCTACGCCGATGAAACGCCCACCCGCCGCATTGACAGCCCAGCCGAGAGCGGTGCGCTGATCCCCTACAAGATCTACGGCCAGTCGCGCGACGCGAACGCGGTAACGACCTTCAGCGAGGAGCTTCGCAACCTGCCCAACGAGCAATATGGCACTGGCTACACCTTCGACCACCCCGGCAAGCCTGTCCATGACCACATCGTAGACCACCGTTCGCACGGCGGCCAGGGTCTTGCCGACGGCTCCCCCGGTGGGCGGCCCAGCCTCGGTCAGGACATCTACACCCGCGACGAACGCCGCCGCTACACCAGTGGCGACCCGCAGGAGCCGTAGGCCAGCGACGCATGGTGTCTGCAAAGGGGGAGTGTCCAGGCGGCACGCCCCCTCCTCATATCTTGAGGTTCACCCGTGGGCGGCGGAAGCGAAAGAGGGCAGCGTAGAGCGGGAAGTAGCCCCAGCGCAGCGAGATGAGCAGGGCGCGCGCGCTCAGCCTGGTGCGGGTGCGCGCCTTGAGCGTGGCTACTCGTTCGAGGTCGGCGACTGCCAACCCCTTGTCGCCCGCCAGGGCGTGGGCATAACCACGATTGTGGTAAGCGACCGCATACTCAGGCGCGGCGGCGATAGCCTTGCTCAGGCTGCTGACGGCAGCGGGGTAGTCACCCTTGAACAGGTAGACCGTGCCGATGGTCGCCAGCACATCGGCCCGCTTGGGGTAGCTGGCGGCATACAGTTCGTAGTCGCGGATCGCCGCGTCGTAGTTCCTCATCATCATGTGGACAAGGCCACGATTGACGTAAGCAGCGTTGAAGTCGGGTGCGAGTTCGAGAGCCTGGTCGCAGTCAGCAATCGCTTTGGCGTACTCCTTGAAGTGCAGGTAGACAGCAGCGCGATTCACGTAAGCACGCGCATAGGTGGGGTCAAGGGCAATAGCCCGTTTGAGGTCGTTGAGGGCCAAGCCGCGCCGGTTGAGCAGCAGTTGCGCCCCCCCACGTCCGTTGAGGTCGGCGGCGGTCTCTGCCGGTAGCTGGCTGGCCTGCACGCACTCGGCGATGGCGGTCTCCCGTTCCCCTAGCAAAAGGTAGACACGAGCGCGGGCGTAGTGCGCGGCTGGGCTGGCGGGCGCGAGGGCCACCGCTGTGTCCCAGACGGTCAACGCCTGCGCGTAGTCGCCCGCTTCGGTTAGTTCGCGCCCACGCTTCAGGTAAGGCGCAATGTCAAACGCCTTCGCCTGCTCCTCTTTAGCTGGCTGCTCCATCTCGCTAATCCTCCTCCTCGTCGTGACTCGTAGCCAGAGGGCGCACCCAGGCTGGATGCACCCCCCAACTGTACCACTTTGTTCGCCGCCAGCCAAGCCCGCTTACTGCAACTGGAAGCTGCCGCTGGCGTTGCGCTGGCTGCTGCTACCGCTGGCCGATATGCGCCAGGTGCCAGGGGTGAGGTAGGTAAAGGTGTCAGAAGGCTTGAAGGAGAGGCGGATGCTGCCTGCCGCGTCTGCTAGGTAGCCACCCTGTCGGGCAAAGAGGTAGGTGCGGCCATCAGGGTCGTTGGCGGTAAGCTGCAACTGCTCGCCAGGCTGGAAGCCGCTGATCGTCGCCACAAAGGTGGTGCTGGCGTTGCCGCTGCCAGGGTTGATCGTCACCGCTACTGGCACTGGCGTGGCGGTTGGTGGGGGCGGTGGGCCGGGGGTAGCAGTCGGCGGCACAGGGGCGCGGGTTGGTGGCACCGGTGGCGTACCAACATAGAAGTAGGCAACCGACTCGTGTTCGCTGCCCGCACCCCTGTAGGTAACCGCCCACAGGCCGGGCTGGAAGCCGCTGCTGTCGATCACCTGACCTAGCAGCTTACCGCTAGCATCTGGCTTGATACCAGTCGGCTCACCAGGATTGGCGTAACCAGGTAGGGGTATGATGCGGTTGTCGGGGCTGGTCAGCCAGGCGAAGATCGCCTCATCCGCGCGGAAGTTGACCGCATCCACTGTAAACTTCGTGCCAGCCGGGCCGAGGATCGGTTGCAGCGATGCGTCCCTGCTGGCTGGGATTACTACGCCAACCTGCCCAACGACCGTACCACCCACTGGGGGCAGAATCTGCGGGGTTAGCCCTGGATTGCCGCCCAGCCCTTGCAGGCCGGTGGGATTGGGGAAGCCGCTGGTGTAGAGCCAGTTGTAGTAGTGGGTGCCAACGTTACCCATCTGCACGCGGAAGCCAGCAGGCAGGGTGGGGGCGTAAACGAGGGTGCGCCGCTGGAACACCTGGATCATCACGCTGGTAGACTGGCCCGCGATCTTCACGTTGGCCCAGTACGGTTCGCTGAGCGGGTAGCCCAGGACGAACACCCAGTTGATCACCGGTGCAGTCGTCACCGCCCCGTTCTGTACAATCGGCCCTCGCGAGTTCATGAAGTCCCAGAACGCTCGCGGGATGTTGTGGCCGAAGATGTCGTTGTAGGCGATCACCTGCGTCTGTGCGTCAATATTGCGCGGCGGGTAAGGACTGACCGTGCCAGCTACGTTGATCTGCGACCCCACGTAGCCGTTGAGGACGGCGGGGCTACGCTTGTCGTTGAGGAACAAGGAGGTGACGCTGCGGAAGCTCGTGTAGGTCGGGGCGGTGGGGTCGCCAGGGTCGCCCGCGAC
The DNA here is from genome assembly GCA_043754535.1 of Chloroflexota bacterium. Taxonomy (GTDB): domain Bacteria; phylum Chloroflexota; class Chloroflexia; order QHBQ01; family QHBQ01; genus JBBROH01. Next base: position 23,600 of record JAYUUN010000023.1, read on the forward strand.
GATCTGCGTGCTGGGGGTGCGGGGCAGGTAGGCACTATCGCCCACTTGCTGGTTGCCGCTGATCATGTCCAGCACCAGCAGGCCGCCGCTGACGAAGTAGGGGTTGTTGCGGTCGCCAAAGGGGTTGTTGATCTCCATCCGCCCCTTCTCGAAATATTGTACCAGGCGGCTGCGGTCGGGAGCCTGGTCGTAGCGTTCGCGGCTGATGAAGCCAGGGGTTGGCCCCCAGAACCAGGTGCGCTTGACTGCCCCATTGGCAACCAACGAGTCGGTCACATTCCACAGCTTCTGGAAGGCCGAGTCGGCGAATGGCTCAGCACTAGCGGGGCGCAGGTTGAGGAACGCGCCAGAGGTAGCGACTACCACAGCGAGTACGAGGGAGAGGAAGAAAGCAGACCATTTTCGCTTGAGCATATGCACCTCCGCCCCAGTTTTTGGAGCAATTCTATGGCTGGGCGAGGAGGCAGCCGGGCTGCCTGCCCCACCCAATTGCGATTACGGTTGTAGCCACCCCTTCGCCTTCAGTTGCTCGACACCGAGCAGCCCGAGGCTAACCTTGAACTGCGGTGGCAGTTCGGGGTGATATTCGAAGCGGTTGCGCTCGAAGTATTGGACGATGTAGCCATTCTCCTCGACTTCTTCGGAGATCGGGTAGCCGTAGATGGCAAGTCCGCCGCTCTGCTGCCAGTAGGTGAGGAACGCCCCGCCCAGGCTGTGCTTCGTCTCGGCAAAGTAGTTGTAGCCCGCCTTCTGCTGGCCGCTCTCGATGGTGGCAAAGGTGCGTGACTTCGTGCTGTCTACCCCCAAGAGGCCGAGCAGCACCCGATTGGCGGGCGGATTCTCTGGGTGCAACTCGAAACGGTTGCGCTCGAAGTACTGCACCAGGTAGGTCGCACCGTCGTTGGCGTTTACCTCCTGGAACGGTTCGCTGAGCGGGTAGCCGAACAGAGCGAGGCCACCGTTCTTCTCCCAATAGTTGCGGAAGTCGCCGCTGAGGGTGTGGCCGCTCTCGGCAAAGAAGCGGCTGTCGCTGCGACTGGGGTCACTAACCCGATCCAGGGCCGTCGGGCGTTGGCTGCTGGGTGCAGGGGTTGGCCCGCCACTAACCGGGGTTGGCTGGCGGTCACGATTGCGCGGGTCACCCGCGATCACATTGAGGTGGTCGTAAGCGTCGCGCCCGCTGCCCTTGCCGTAGGCCCGCACGGCGTAGCTCTCTGGCTGTGGGCTGAGAGGGATGTAGTCGGGCAGGTTCACCTTCTGGCTGAAGTTGCCGCCTGCATCCGCTTTCAGGTCGGCAAGGCTAACCCGCACGCCATTGGCGTAGACGAAGTAGAGGTTGATGTCCTCCCCGCCCGCGTAGCCGCTGCCGCTTACGGTCAGGCCGCTACCAGCGGTGGTAGTCGTCTCGCTGAGGCTTACATTGCCCTGCGCCAGGTGATTGCCAGCGTCCTGCGCGTACTGTACTGCCTTGAGCGCGTTGACCCGCCCCCGCCCGTAGTGTTCATCCCAACCAGCAGTGCCAATGTCGTCCGCGCTGTTCTCCAGGATGGTGAACATCTGCTTGTTGGTCAGGCCAGGATTGACGCTCAACATCAGGGCTGCGATGCCGACCACGGTGGGTGAGGAGAAGGAAGTGCCGTTCTCGGCAATGTAGTTGTTGCGGCCACTAGAGTCCACCGACGGCCCCCACATCCCCACGCCCGGCGAACTAATGTCCACGTAAGGGCCGAAGGATGAGAAGCCAGTAAAGGTATCGCCCCGCGCAGTCGCGCCAACCGCCAACGCCTGGTCGAAGCCAGCGGGATAGCTGGGCTTGCCACTGGGGTCGTTGCCGCTAGCAGCCACCACAAGCATCCCCTTGCTGTCAGCGTACTGCACAGCATCCGCCATCGCCTGGCTGCGTTGGGGGCCACCCAGCGAGAGGTTGGCGACCCGCGCGCCCTTGTCGGCGGCATAGCGGATTGCGTCGGCAATATCTTCGCTGCTGCCCCCCTGCTCAGTCAGGGCTTTGAGCGCGAGTATCTTCACCCCCCAGGAGATGCCAGCCGTCCCCGTGCCGTTGTTGCCATTCGCGCCAATGATCCCAGCGCAGAGGGTGCCATGACCATCGCGGTCAGTGTAGTTGTTGTTGCGGTCAACGAAGTTGTAGCCCCCCACTATCTTGCCGCTAAGGTCGGGATGGTCGGTGGAAACGCCCGTGTCGATCACCGCGACCAGCACTGCATCGCTGCCAGTGGTAATGCCCCACGCCTGATCGACCAGCGTCTGCTGGATGTACCACTGCTGACCGTAGATCGGGTCGTTGGGAGTGACAGCGGCAGCATTAGGAGCGGCGGCTGGCCCTTGCAGCGGGGCGGCAACCTTGCCGCTGAGGGTGTAGCGGTAATCAGGCTCGGCGTACTCTACAGCGGGGTTGGCCTGCAAGGTTTGCAGCACGCCCGCGAGGTCGGCGTTTGCGCCCACTTGCAGCGCGTAAGTGCCAGTGCCAGCCCAGAGTAGGCGGGCATCCTGCGCCCCTACACTGGTGAGCAGGTCGCGCAGGTTGGCTGCCTGGCTTAGAGCGTGCAGGCTGCTGGCGGGATTGAGGTTGGCGGCAGTAGTCTGGCTGTGCTGCTCGCTGATCGCCCGCTCGGCCCGATAGGCCGCGTCGCTGATCGCGGCGGGGCGGAACTTGACCAACACCTTGCCTGCGGTATGTGGTGCTGAGAGATCGAAGGCAATGCTGTGCTGGCGTGCCTCTGCCTGGCGCGAAGCCGGAGCAGCAGATGAGAGGGCAGGCACTAGCCCCAGCAGCAAGGCAATAGTAGCCAGCGCAGCGAGACGGCGCACCCACCTTGTGTAGCGAATAGTGGACATAATCTGTCTCTGTTTTCTTCTTTCTAGCGAAGGGTTGAAGGACGCTCTAGGACACAGCTATATTATACCAATTGGCTCCAAGTTTCTAAAACGGTAACCTGTTGTCCGCGCACGCCCCAGCCTACGTCAGCGGTCTGTAAGCTAATTTGAGTACCTGCTTGAACTCCTCTAGCACCGCCTTGAAGTCGCCACCGCGCACCGTAATCGGCACTGTCGCGCTGATCGCCACGGTGGTGGAGAGAGCGAGGTTGGTACGGATCGGCAGGCTGAACTGCTGGTGGAAGGGGATGGTGGTATCGATCTTGAGCGGCAGGTCGATGCTGCCACCCAGCGGATTCGGCAAGCTGAGATTGTTGTCGAGCTTGATCGGGAAGTCGAAGTCGAGCGGCAGGTTGAAGGTCTGGCTGATCGGCACCGTGATGCTGATCGGCACTGGCTGGTTGAAGGGGAAGTTGTAGGTAAACTCGCCCTGCTCCAACTGGTTTACGCGGTTGAGTATCTGCTGGCGGGCATTACTCGTCACGTTGTTGATCGTTGAAATCAAGATGAAGTTGAAGATGAGCGAGCCGACTGCTAGCACGATAGCCGCGACTAGCAAGATATCGCGCCAGTTGCGCCCACCCCACTCCCTTGCTGTGTCTTCTGTTGCCACCAGTGACCTCCTGCCCAGCCTGCACCCACCCAGCCCCACATTATGTAAACATGAGCCTATTGTAGCTGGTAATCGCCCGCCTGTCAATAGGGGAGCCAGGGGTTGGCTAGCCGCAGCGAAAAGCGGCTTGGCGGATCAACTTTGACAGCGGGCGGCTCTTGGCTTATAATTAGAGGCGACACGGACCTATAGCTCAACGGCAGAGCAGGGAACTCATAATTCCTTGGTTACAGGTTCGAATCCTGTTGGGTCCACCAACACAGCGGCTGGCTTCTCCTTTGGGGTGGGGCCAGCCGTTTGCTGTTACTTGCTGCCCAGCTTAGCTTGCTGCTCGCGAGCCTGGGCTGCACTGTAGGTGATGCGGTAGACCGACCCCGGCGTGGTACTGCTGACCTGTGTATCTGTGCTGAGATAGAGCGCGCCGTCGCCGCCAACCGCCAGGCCCACTGGCCGCCAGGCGTGGAAGCAGTCGTTAGCCGGGTCGGTGGCGAAGTCGAGGGCGGGGATGTCGCCAGTATGAGGGGCAAAGGCCGGGATGTAGAGCAGGCGGTAGCCAGTGGTATTGACGCACGAGGAGCGGTAGCGCGAACCCCGCTCGGCCAGGAAGAAGCCGCGCTTCCACGGGCTGGGGAAGGCGAGAGCGGTGTTTTCGCTGAAGGCTAGCATCATAGGCGCACCATGAGCGGGCAGCTTGAAGGCGGGGTTGGTGGCGTAGTCACGGCAGTAGTTGGGCTTGGGCGGCGACCAGGTGTTGGTCGGCGTACCGTCGTTGTAGCAGTAGGGCCAGCCGTAGACCGCGTTCTGGCGGATCAGGTTGACCTCCTCGGCAGGCTCGTTGTCGCCCAGGCTGTCGTAGCCGTTCTCCGACCCCCACAACTCGTTGGTGCCGGGCCGGAAGGCGATGCCCACACTATTGCGTAGCCCCCCGGCAAAGACGCTCATCCGCAGGTTGTTGTCGAAGCGCAGCACTGTAGCTCGCCGAATGTCCGTCTCTACGCAGCTATCGCACGAGGAGCCGACTGACACGTAGAGGCTGCCGTCCAGACCGTGCGCCGTCGTCTTGGTGTTGTGCTGGCCGCCAAAGGGCAGGCCGGAGATTAGCGGGAAGCCGTTGCTGGCCGCGATGTCGCAGGTCGCCTGGTCGTAGCGCATCACATCGGACTGGCTGGCAATGTAGTAGTGGCCCTGCCAGTATTCGACCCCGTGCTGGATGTCGCCGCTGCTGCTGGTAACGAAGGTGCTGACGCTGTCGGCGATGCCGTCATGATTGCGGTCGGGCAGGCGGTAGACCTTGCCAACGTTCGTCCCCACAAACAAGTCGCCGCAGGCACCAACCGCCAACGAACGCGCACTGCTGACTGGCAGGCTGGCGAACAGGCTGATGCTGAAGCCGGGCGGCAGGTTGATCGCTAGCGGCCCCAGGTAGTCCTTCGCATACTGCGCGGGGATCGTCACTGGCTGGGGGGCTAGCTTCGGTTGGCTCAGTCCGTCGTCCCGCAGCCCAACCTGCGCTGCCGCCCGATTTGCCGCGCCCACAGCCAAATAGCCAACCATGATCACCGCCACCACCGCCAAAGTCAACAAGCCAACCAGCATCTTCCTCTGCATGATCATCCCCCTGTCTCTATCGTGCTAATCTGCCAAAGTGCCAGTGTCCTCATTATACGATAGTCACTGGCTGACAGCTAGCTTCATGCTCAGCCGCTCGTCTGCCTCTACGCTCCGCTGGCTGGCTTTCGCCCCTCTCTGCTATAATAGGGCATGGCAACAGCGCGCACTCTCGACGATCTGTTCAGCGGCCTGGCTCACTACTGGCCGGGCTACCAGCCACGGGCCGAGCAGGTAGCAATGGCCGAGGCGGTAGCGCGCACGGCAGCACGGGGCGGCACCCTGCTGGCCGAGGCTGGCACTGGGGTCGGCAAGTCGCTGGCCTACCTGCTACCCGCCCTGCTGCTCGCGCAGGAGCAGGGCAGGGTGTTGATCGCCACCAGCCACAAACCGCTGCAAGACCAGTTGGCGAACAAGGAGTTGCCGCTGATCCACGACTTCGCCCGTAGTCTGGGCCTACGCCCACCGCGCTGGGCCACCCTGAAGGGGATCGCCAACTACCTCTGCCTGGCAGCCCAGGACGAGGAGGCCGTCGCCAGCCAGCTTGTCGGCTTCGACCCCGCTCTTAGCCGCTTCCTGCGCTGGCAGGAGGAAGATGCAGGCCTGCACTGGAACGGCGACTGGGAGGAACTACCACTGGTCATCCCCAGCGACCTGCGCGCCCGCCTCAGCACCAGCAGCGACGAGTGCCTGGGTAACCGCTGCCCGCACTATGCGCCCTGCTACGCCCTGAACACCCGTCGGGCAGCCGCCACCGCCGACATCGTGATTACCAACCACGCGCTGCTAGCGATTGACATCCGCAGCGGGGGCCGCCTGCTACCAGGCCCCTTCGACCTGATCATCATTGACGAAGGGCATCTGTGGGAGGAGAGCCTGACGCGGGCGTTGGGGGCAGAGATTGGCAGCCGCGCCCTCAACCGCCTGTTGGCCGCCGAGCAGCTACGCGGGCTGGACAGCGAACTGCGTGACCGGGCCGCCGCCGCTTACAGCCAGCTTGATATGGAGCTTGGCCGCCTCTTGCGCGCCGCCAACGAGGGCAAGGTGCTGCTGACCGACCCGCTGCTCGCTGGCCGCAAGCTGGCGGGGCTGCTGCTCAAGCTAGCCGACCTGGTGCGTCCCCGCAGCCTCAAGCGTGCTGCCTGGATGAGCGTGGTGGACGTGGCAGCCTTGCCCGATGCTGCTCTGGGCGACGTGCTGGCTGACAGGTGGGGGACGGATGACAGCGAAGACGATGACCTGGCGGTGATCGACCAGCTATCCGACGCGGAGGCTGCCGCCGCCCGCACTGCCGCTCGCCTGGAGTCGGCTGCTGCCCGCCTGGGCCTGATCTGTGCGCTAGAACGCAAGGATCACGTCTACTACGCCGAACAGCCACCCGGCGGCAACGACTACGCCCTCCACGCCGCCCCGATCTCGGTAGCCGACAAGGTTAGCGACTGGTGGGATGAGCAGACGGTGGTGATCACCTCGGCAACCCTCAGCGACGGCGAGAGCTTCGACTTCTTCAGCCAGCGGTTGGGCATCTACCGCCCGCAGAGGGTGCAGCTAGCCTCGCCCTTCGACTACGCCAAGCGCACCCGCCTGCTGCTCTGGCCGGTGGAGGCCCAGGCCGAGGCTAGCGCGGCCTACTTCGACCAGCTTGCGGAGCGCATTGCCCTGCTAGCCAGCCAGGCGCAGGGGCGGCTACTCGCCCTCTTTACCAGCTATAGGGCGATGGATGCGGTACATCTACGCCTACTGCAAGGGCCACAGTTGGCTGGCACCCTTCTCCTGCGCCAGGGCGATGCGCCGCAGTTGCAGCTTACCCAGCAGTTCCAGGGTATGGCGCGGGCCACCCTACTCGGCACCCGCTCGTGGTGGCAGGGGGTTGACTTGCCGGGGCTGCGGGTGGTGACGATGGACAAACTACCCTTCCCCCAGATTGGCGACCCGCTAGTGGCCGCCCGAATGTCGGCCTTGGAGGCTGAGGGCTACAGTAGCTTCGGCAGCTACACGCTGCCCAGTGCGCTGATCACCTTCCGCCAGGGGTTGGGTCGCCTGATGCGCCGCGAGCAGGATCGTGGCCTTGTCGTCTGCTTCGACAGCCGCATCCAGGCCAAGAGCTATGGCCCCCGCTTCCAGGCCGCCCTGCCCCCTGCCATGCCGCTAACCAACGACCCTGCTGCCGCCATCGAGTGGCTAAAGCGCGGTTAGCCCAGCAGCCCCAGCTTACGGCTTGCGGGCCACACAGACTACCGACATCCCGAAGGGTAGGCTGACGCGCGGGATGATCTTGCTTTCTACCTCGTAGTAGGCGGTGAGCAGGCGGTTGACTGATTGGGGGACGGGCATAAAGTCGCTCGGCGACTCGCTGACCTGCTCGCCATACTTCTGGCTCTTGAACAGCCGCACCAACAGCGAGGGCAAGAGGATCGCCGCGTTGCTGTGGCTGACCTTCAGCACCGCGAAGCCCGCCGCCCGCACTAGCTTCCGCATCATCGGCACGGTATAGCGACGCTTGTGGCCCAGCACCTCGTCCCAGTAGCTCCACATGAATTGGTAGGCTGGCACCGAGATCACCACCAGGCCGCCGGGCCGCAGCACCCGGTAGAACTCGTGCAGAGCAGCGTAGTCGTCAGCAAAGTGTTCCACAGCGTCCAGGGCGGTGATGATATCGAAGCTCTGATCCCTGTAGGGTAGTCCGTGGTCGATGCTAGCTTCGCACAGTTCGTCCAGCCCGCGCTTCTGGCAGAAGACTAGAGCCTCGCGGGAGAGGTCCATCCCAACTGGCAGGCCGTAGCGGGCGATGTTGTCGAGGTTGAGGCCAGTGCCACAGCCAACATCCAGCACCCGTCGGCTCTCCCGCGCCAGGGTCAGTGCGCCACCCTCAGTTGGGCGGGGGCTGGGTGTCCAATAGCGGCTGATCAGGTTGTAGACGATCATCCGCTTGCCCACGTGCCACCAGTAATCCTGCTCTTTAACATAGAGGTCTTCGTAGAGGTCTTGGCGCAAAACATCTTCTCCTAATACAATTTGCCAGGGTAACGATAGCTGCCGAAGATCAAGTCGCCCCAAACCAGCAGGCAGTAGCCGAGCGCAGCCCCAACTAGCAGGGCGTAGACTATCGCCTTGCGTTCACGACTGGCCGCCCTGTCGCCCAACCAGCCAGCCGCTACTCCCGCTAGCAGGGAGAGGGCGGGCGCGAGCAGGTAGTTGTAGCGCACTGTATCCTTCACCCGCAGTTCTAGCAGGGCAAAGAGCAGCCCCGCCGCCAGCCAGCCAGCCAGTAGCCCAACCCGCCAGCGGTCAGCCCCTTGCTGGCCGAGTAGCACCAGGCCCGCGACCGCCAGGGGTAGGATAACCCAGCCTTGCCAGGCCAACAGTTCGCCCGTGATGCTAGCCAGCGTTGCAGTGCCAGCCGCGCCGCCCTTGCCGCTCAACACCTGCTGCACCTGCCCCACGATCTGGCTGTTGTAATGCACGTAGTAGAGCAGGTAGCTAGCGAGCAGGGCTATCCCGCTGGCCGCCAGTAGGGGGACGATCCGCCCCCGCTGCCCGCCCCCGAACAGCAGCCAAGCCAGCGTCACCAGGCCCAGCACCCCCCCAGCGGCGATAAGCATACCATAGTGACCGAGGAAGGTCAAGGCTAGTAGAAGAATAACCAACCCAGCCGCTGCCCACCGCCCGCTACCCGCTAGCGGCAGCCCCGCCCAGCCCCTGCTAGCCAATGCCAGGGCCGCAACAAACATGGTTTGCGCGAAGATATTGCTGTGGTTGCCTGCAGAATAAAGCTGGAACACCGCTGGGCTGACTGCGTAGAACCCGGCGGCCAACACACCTGCGACCCTGCCCCAGCCGAAGTTGCGCGCTATGGTGTACAGGCAGAGTGGCACCCCCGCATCTAGCAGCGCACTGGCGAAGCGCAGCAGCAGCGCGTTGGTCAGCGTGCTACCGCCCAGTAGCGCACTGAGCGGCGACAACAGCACGTAGTACGCAGATGGGTAGGGGACAGGCGTGCCGTCGGGCAAGTAACCCTCGAAGTAGAAGTTGCCGCCACCTCCACGAAAGAAGGCTAGCACAGTGTCCAGCTTGTGCGCATGGAAGATCAGGTCGCTACTGACAAACTGGGGATGCACCATCCCACCGAGGCGCAAGGCAAAGCCAAAGCCGACGATCACCGCCAGGATGCCACGTGCGCTGGTGGCTGGGGCGGAGCGCGTAAGCAGCAGCACCACTGTGGATAGCAACCAGCCCCACAGTAGTACCACCACCAACTGCCCGCTGAAGACCGTCAACTCCAGGCGCGCAAATAGCAAAGCCGCCGCCAGCAGCAAGCTAGCGACCACCCCCGCGACCAACGCCGCCCCTACGCCCAGTGCGCTATAGACTGCCAGATAGATGATCGCTAGAGCTAGCAGCAGCCAGAGGCTCGTCCAGAAGTCAGGGATCACCAGCGCAGTCAGGGCGTAGTCGGTGGGCGCAACCTTCACCCAGTCCACATCCAGGCCCAGTGGGCAGGCGGTCTGCCCCGGCTGGCAGAACTCGCCGCCGCGCACCGTTGCCGCCGTGATCGCAATCCGCAGGTCGCCGTAGGTGAGGCCAGCACGGGTGGCGGTGAAGGTCTGCTCGGTAAAGGTCGGCGTAGTCTGCCAGCTAAACTGGGGGCCATTCAGCCGCAGGGTGGCGGTTCCCCGCTGCGGGCCAGCGGCGCGGATCGTCACCCTGTACTGCTGGTTGCCGATGCCCGGCAGCACCACCTCGGCGTACTCGCGGCTCCAACGGTGGGTGTAAGGCGGTCTGCTCAGTTCTGCATCCTTTGGCAGCTTGGCGTTGAAGCCGCCGACGAACGCATCATCGAGCGGCCCACCCACGTCGATCAGGTACTCTTGCTTGACCTGGTAGCTGAGGCCGAACAGGAGGGCGGCCAGCAGCAAGGTTAGCCAGAGCCAGCGGCTAGTTAGCCCCCGCCATAGCTGGCGCAGCTCAGCGGCCACCGTTGACGATCCGATCCAGCCAGAGAGCCATCGCGCTGAAGCCGAGCAGCAGGAAGCTGGCGATCACCACCCGCTGGGCCTGCTTGCCGCGTAGCCACAAGGCCGCCAGCCCCACCCCTGCCGCCAACGCCAGCGGATAGATCACGTAGAGCAGGTGCTTGCCGATCATGTCAACCCGATAGTTGACGAAGTAGAACAGTGGCAGGATCAGCAGCCAGCCAAGCAACAGGTACTTGAGGTTCTGGCTCTTGTCTCCATCCGTGGGGGATACGTCGTCCAACGGTTGGCTGGCTGGGCCACGGCCTCGCCAGAGCAGAGCCAGCCCTGCGGCTGCGAAGATGAGCGGCAGCCAGCTACCGTAGAAGTTCACGTTGTCGAGCAGCAAGCCTAGCCAGCCACCCTTCTGCTCGCCAGGCAACTCCCCGCGCACGGCAGTCCCCTTGAGCAAGGTGGGGATGGTAGTTTCAAGCAGGCTGGGTAGATACGTCCTGTAGTAGATGAGGGTCGCCAGCCCTGCCGCCAGCAAGCCCGTGAGGGGCAGGTAGAGGGCGAAGTTGCGGCGGCTGCGGTGGTCGCGGCTGCCCAGTGCGCCCGCGACCCAGGCGACGGCTAGCACCAGCGGGGTGAAGATCACCATTGTCGGGAAGGAGAGCAGCACCAGGGTGAGCAAGAGCGTCTGAATCGCCAGCACTCTGGGGCGGTGCAACTCTTGCACGTGCAGGGCCAGATAGGTGAAGGCGATCAGGGTTAGCCACTGGGCGAAAATAGTTGGCAGCGTGCCGAACGACAGCACCCGGTAGCTGAGCGGGGTGAGCAGGTAGACCAAAGCAGCACAGAGGCCCGCCCGCCTGCCCAGCCCCACCCGGTTGGCAACGAAGTAGAGGATTACCGCCCCGCTGATGTCCAGCAGACAGATTAGCAGCTTGACCCAGGTTTCGAGGCTACCGGGCAGGTAGGCCAGCGGCCACATGGCAACGTAGAATAGGGGCGACTTGGGGATCAGCGCATCTGATCCCAGCCCCCACTCGCCCGGCGTGACCGACAGCACCCCAGGTGCCAGCAGCCGCCCCAGCCCGCCCGCCTTCAACTCGCGGATGAAGCGCAGGTGCCAGTCCATGTCCTTGACTATGGTCTGGGGCAGGGCCATGCCGCCGAACTTGACCGCGAAGGCGAGACTGAGCAAGGCAGCCAGGATTGCCGCACTGCGCGTTACCGTCGCCCGTTCGCTGATCGACTCGCGCTGCTGAATCCAGGCCAGGATCAGGCGGCTGGCAATCAGCACCACGTAGCTGGCCGCAGCGGTGAGCAGTAGGTGGGTGGCTGCCAGTGCAACCCCGGCGTGGGCGAATAGCAGCAGCCCAGCCACGAGCAGGGCGGCGGCGATGGTGATGCCCAGGGCTATATACTCGTCGAAGCGACCAATGCCGAACAGCAGGCTGACGAAGCGGTTAGCCAGCAGGTAGAAGATAGCGACGAAGGCTAGCAGGCGCAGTAGTACCCCCAGGGTCGGCTGCACGAAGCCAGCAGCCTGCGGTGTCACCCGCACCCAATCCAGCTTCACCCCCAACTGGTCGCTGCTGCGGGTGCTTGGGTCAACATAGGTGCTGCTGCGTAGCTCCAGCACAAAGTCGCGGGCGGCCAGGGCGGCGGGCTGGTTGACGGAGTAGGTGAGCGTCTGCCAGCCCGGTTGCAACGCGCCGTCAAAGACCTGCTGGCCGCCAACCAGCAGGGTCAGCGTCACCGGCGGGCGGGACGCGGCCTGCGTCGGGTCGAGGCGCAGGCTGAGAGTATAGGGCAGATTGCCGCCCACACCAGGGATGTCCACGTAGGAGTATTGGTCAGTCCAGCGGTAGGTTAGCTGCGTCTGCTGGTCAAACTGCGGAGCGTGAAAGTTGCGGATGTTCGGCGTGTCGCCCACTCCGCCCACTTCAACGTAGTAGCTGCTGGGCGGGAACTGGTAGCCGAGGACGAGCAACCCCGCCAGCCCGCCGAGGACGATAGCAAGCGCGAACAGGCGGTGGGGCGCAAGGCACTGGCCGAGCAACTCCAACTCCTCGCGCCACCAACTGAGGCGGGTTTGCTTCCTCTGCAAGCGCGGGTCGCTCATGCGCCCTGCTCGATAGCCAGCCTGTACTCTGCTTCTACCGCTGCCACCAGCTTGCTTTCGGCGTAGCGATTAGCCAGCGTCTGCCTACCGCCAGCGATCAACCGCTGGCCCAACTCTGCGTCGGCTAGCAGGCGCAGGGTGGCGGCGGCTAGGGCGGGCGCGTCGTTGTAAGGGATGAGCAGGCCGTTGACCTCGTGCTGCACTGTCTCACTGACCACTGGGATGTCTGTGCTAACCAGCGGTACGCCTGCTGCCATAGCCTCAAGCAGGGGCAGGCCAAATCCCTCATAGCGGCTGGGGTAGAGGTAGACATTGCTCTGGCGCATCAAACTGGCCTTCTCCGCCTCGCTGATCTTGCCGAGGAAGCGCAGATTGGCCGCCACCCCGCGCTCCGCCGCAAGCTGCATCAGGTGCGCTCGCTGTTCTGGGTTGTGGCTGACAAAGAGGAAGGTGGCAGTGGGGTGAGCCGCCACGATGGTCGGCATAGCCTCTACTACCAGGTCGTAGCACTTGCGGCGGGTTAGCTGGCCGATGTAGAGTATCCACGGTCGAGTCGCACCCCGCGCCCCCTCTACTTCTACATCGGTCTGGCTGTAGGGCGTGTCGTCGATCCAGAGTGGGATCACGCTGGTGCGGGCGGCTGGGATGCCAAAGTGGGCGTTGAGGATGTCAGCCTCGTGCTGAGAGCAGGGCAGCCAGCGGGTCGCCTGTCGCAGCGGCCAGTGCAGGGCGAAGTTCCGCAGCGTGTACTTCAGGCGGCGGCTGGCGAAGGCGCGGCGGATCGCCGTCTGCTGGTCGAAGATCAGCCGCTCGTAGTGCGGGGTCTGCTCATAAGGAGCCTCGCGGTCGTCGATCAGGTACTCGTCATGGAAGGGGCCGAGCCAGGTGTAGACCAATGGCACTCCTACTCGTCGGAAGTGGGCGGCGGCGGCGTAGGCCAGGGCGTTGCGCGGGTGCATGATATGCACCACATGGGGCTGCGGCTGGCTGACCAGGTGGCGCAGGTAGGCACGGTTGCGCCAGATGCGTGGGGGGACGCGCAGCACGGTGATGCCGTCGATCTGCTCGTCGTCGCGCAGGTCGGGATTGTCGGGATAGCGGTAGCCGTAGGCCGTCACTTGATGGCCGCGGCGCACGAGGGCGCGACCAAGAGTGCGCTCCGGCCAGTTGTAGAAGGTCTCACTTACCCCACCGAGGCCAATGATCGCCACTCTCATCGTGCTGCCCACTGCTGATCGCTTGTAGCTTGTAGCTTGCTCATCTGCTTGCCCCCATCCCTTTGCTGGCGCGCTTATTATAAGGGCGAAGGCAGGATCGTGTCAAAGGCTAAGCGGGGCTTACAGGGGTGAAGGCAGACCACCCTGCGTTGGGTTGGCTGCAAAACTGCTATAATCAGCGCAAGATTAGACAGGAGGGCAGCGACATGACAGACGAATGGCAAACAGTAGGCAAGGTTGAGGAGCAAGGGTTGGTAGACAGCCGCTTGCAGCTACATTACGCAGCGCAACTGGCAGCGGCAGTCGGCAATACGCTGGTGCCAGCAGTGGCCGACTACAGCCACACAGCCCTCAACTGGTTCGCGGGTGGCCTGTTCAGCGGGCAGGTGGAGGGGGCAACCCCCTTCCGCGTCGGGCTGGACATGGCGAAGGTCGGGCTGATCGTGATCAGCCACACCCAGGAAACAGCTAGCGGCCACGTCAGCCAGAACTACCACCTGCCACTCAACGGGCATAGCTTCGCCGACCGACTAGCGGCATTGCAGGCACTGGTCAGCGAACTGGGCTATGCAGGGGCGCAAGTGCAGCCACCCAGCTACCAGCCAGGCGAGTTCCCTGCCCACCCCATTGCAGAGGGAGCCGCCTTCGCCATCAAGGAGGATCAGGCGGCGGAGCTAGGCCGCTACTATGGCAACGCCGCCCTGCTGCTGCAAGCGGTCAGCGTGCAAGAGGCGCAAGCGTCACCCGTGCGCGTCTGGCCGCACCATTTCGATATGGCAACCCTGGTCAGCCTCGACCCAGCGGACGGTGAGCAAGAGCGCAGCGTCGGGGTTGGTTTCTCGCCTGGCGACGCTACCTACGCCCAGCCATACTTCTACGTCACCCCCTGGCCCTACCCTCCCACCGCTGCGCTACCTGCCCTCAGGGTCGGTCGCTGGCACACTGCCGCCTGGGTGGGCGCAATCCTGACCGCCAGCGACCTCTTGAGCGACAGACACGCCGACCAGCAAGCAAGGGCGCAGGAGTTCCTCGACCAGGCTATCGCCGCTAGCCACCAGCTACTTGCAGCCACCAACTAATCCGCGCCCGCTAGTGGGCCAACCACTGGCTGGCTCTGGGGCTGCCACTGCTGGTGGGGAGGCTAAAGTTGGTGTACCCTTGCCAGATGGTGTATAATTCTAATATCGCGTATCAGCACCAGCTAAAAAGGCGGTTCCCTCCATGACCATACCTACTGCCAGCATCCCCACCGTGGAGTTCTCTACGGTGCAGTCCGAACTGAGCAGCATCATTTATGTTAAAGCGGCTCCGAAGGTGATCCACCAGATCATGGAGCGTAAGTTTGAGGACGAGCAAGTTAGCGCGGGCGGTCTGTTCTTCTACGGCTACAAGAGTGCTGCCTGCCACCCGCTTAGTGTGGTGCAGAAGTTTGTGCTGCGGGCGCGGGGTTCGCTCGCCCTGGTGATCGTTGCCACCCCCACCCCACGCCACTACGAGACCGGGCCGCTGGCAACCCAGATGTCTAGCAACAACCTGCACTGGCAGCCAGTGCCAGAGGGTATTCGGGTCGCCGGGATGTACGGCTTTGTCTGCCGCAATATGCGCCGGGTCGAGGAGGATAAAGGCGGGCGCATCAATCTGGCGAACTACATGGTGGCCGCAGGCACTAGCAGCGGCAAGCTGATGAGCCAATATATGTACAAACCCGATGGCGACGGCTACCTGCCCGGTCGTCCTTTCTTCGCCTGCGCCACCCGCCTGACCCAGGGAGCGACCCGCACCGAGGACGCGCCCTTCACCGAGCAGGTTCTCTATATCGCCGAGATCGTCCCCCCCCACGCTGTCTTCCTGCGCTAACCAGCCTGCAACTAGCGAAGACGCGCCCGCTTCCTCTGTTGGAAGCGGGCGCGTTTTGTGGCCGAAGATAACCTTTTCTATCGCACTGGCGACCGCCACTGGCTGACCAGCGACTCGACGGCGGTGATATAGGCGGCCTCATTATTATCGTCCGCACTCGGTGCGTAGCGCGGGATGATCGTCTCTGGCGTGCAACGGTCACTACCTGCCCCACAATAGAGGCCAGACTGGGTGATCAGCTTGTACCAATGCTCTGCCCCCTGCCGCCACGAGTCGTAGGCTGCATAGCCGCCCCCACAGCGATAGTCTGCCACGCAGCGGATGTTGCCGACCGAGAGGTTAGCCACCGCTGCTCCTTGCGTCCCGGCACTCGATTCGTGGACGAAGAAGGCTAGCAGGAAGGCTGGGTCGATCCCATATTGCAGCCCCAGGTCATAGAAGCCTTGCCCCGTGCCAAGCGCAGGGCTGTGGTAGGCGGCCAGCACGCGCTCTATCATAGCAACGCTGATGCTGGGCAGACCCCGCACGTCGTAGTCTCTTGTCTGGCGCAGAGCAAGCCCCCCCTCCTGCGGCACTGCTGCTGGGGCGGCTGGCAGGGGGCTGGGCGGAGTGGCGGGGGCTGGGAGTGGCGCGGCCACAGGGGCGAAGCTGCTGCCGAGGTCGCGCACCGCCCCTGCGTAGCTAACGTAGCCGCCAGCTACCCCCCGGCTGCTGAGAACGAGCAAGGCACCAACCAGCCCCAGCCCCAGCAGCGTCACCGCCAGCCACTTGAGCGCGGGCGGTCGCGGGGGCGCAGCAGTAGCAGCGAGTGGGTGGAAGTAGGGTGGGGAAGCGGATGGGAGAGCATGGGCAGGGCCGCTGGCGTTGCGCGTCCAGCGGCCACTACCCAGTTCGTTGACCTCAAAGTTGATCGCCTGGCTCATTGGCTGCTACCCCCTTGCAGGCTGCTCCGCTCGGAGGCGGTGATCGCCCGGAAGTTCTGCCCGTCATTGAGGTAGACGACCTGCTCGTTCTTGACGGTGAGCAGCAGGTCTGGCTTGCTATCGCCGTTCAGGTCACGGACGGCCAGCTTTGCCGGGGTGAGGTTCTCCTCTGCGCCAAAGAGGTAGGGGCCAGTGATCACGCGCGCCTTGCCGATGTCGCCACCAGGGATTTCGATCACGCTGATCTGGCGGTTGAGGTTGATGGCGATCAGGTGGGTGGGGCTGCCACCCTCCTCGTTATGGCCCACCAACGCATCAAGCTGCATCGTGCGCGGGCTACCGTACTGGAGGTCGTCGAGGCGCACTGCCACCCAGCTAACCAGTACGCTGAGCAGCAGGTAGGCGAGTAGAGCAGCCACCGCCACCCCTGCTGCAAGCACAACAGGGTGGATGCTGGCGAAGATGTTGGTGGGGCGGCTGGCCCGCAACGGCTGCGGCGGGAGCGCATTGTAGCTGCGGCTAGCAGCACGGGGACGGTGGCGCAGGGGGGCGGGTTCGTTGTCGAAATCAAGCTGATCCAGTGGTACGCTCCAACTCTTGGAGCGGCTGCGCGCCACCTCTGACTGCGGCTCTGGCTGATCGTAGTTGACACGGGCGACCATGACTCTGCTCCTTCCTCTGACCCAGACTAGAACGGTTATAGAACAAAATTAGAACAAGCGGAGCAATGCAATTGCCAGGTGACACCGGCTGGTGTCTCCCGAAGGTGAGGCTTGCGCTCTCTTACTGTTCACATTATAACCTGGAACATCCGTTCTTGTCAACTGTTATAGCATATATGTTCTATCAGAGTCCATAATTGGCGGCTGCGGGCCAACCCAGAGCGAGGCACATAATTTGCATAGGATAGAAGAATAGCCTAAGGAGGATGTGATGGAGGATCAGCAGAACCGTGAAGGTATGAACCTGGAGAACGACAGCAACCGCCGTAATGATGAGATGCGCGAATACCGCAACAACCTTGATGGCGACAGGGGTATCCCCGCTGGCACCGGCAGCACCGCCGAGGCTGACCCTGCTCGCGCCCAACCAGACCCTGGCCTGGACGAGGCTTTCCTCGACCAGCAAGATGAGGATGACGAACTGTTCGCGGGCGACCCCGATGGTCTAGACCACGAGATTACGCGCGATGCCGTAGACCCGATCAGTAGCAACGCCGACGTGCTGAACCTCAGCAGCGAGTACCTGCTGAACGACGAGCAATCGGGCTACAACATGGGCTTCGGCGACCCCGACGAAGACCTCGGCACCACCGACGCGATAGCGGCTATTGAAGACGGACTCACCTACTTCGCGCCAGTTGACCCAGTGATCAGCAGCCGCACCAGCGACCGCCAAGGGGCTGTGGTAGCGGGCGGCTTTGCCAGCGGCAGCCGCGACGAACTGACTGCCCCCACCGACCTGCTGGACGCACCGCTCGAACCAAATCGGGTCCTCAGCGATGACGACCTGGCCGAGGCAGTGGTCGAAGCCCTGCGAACGGCCAGCTACACCACTGATATCCCGGTGGAGGTGCGAGCGCGCAACGGCGTGGTCTACCTGCGCGGGCAGGTGGGCAGCATGGATGATGCCGAGCAGGTAATGGCGGTCGCCGGTGACGTGCCGGGTGTGGTAGATGTGAACGATGACGAACTGGATTATGAGGGGATGTAGCAGCGTAGCCACCGCTTGACGCAGGCCGCCGCCAGCCTCTATACTGGCTTCATGCCAAGCCCGACCACGGTGGTACCAACCTTCGCCTATCGCTGCCCCGCCTGCACCAGCCCACTGGACGAGCAGGCGGGGCGGCTATGTTGTGCAAACGAGGGGCGCGAGTTCGTCCAGCAAGGGGGTATCTGGCCGCTGCTGACCACTGAGCAAGCAGCAGCCCATGCCCCCTTCCTGCGTGACTATGCGGTGGTGCGGGCTAGCGAAGGCTGGGCGCGGCCCGAACCCGACTCTGACCTCGGCCCCAACGCCGCCTACTATCTGGCCTTGCCTGACTGGGATGTGAGTGGCTACTACCCGGCCACCTGGCGGCGGCGCAGGCTCAACTACTACGCGATGTCGGCTGTGCTTGAGCAGCAAGTGGGCAGCCTGCGCCTGCTCGATCTTGGCGCGGGCAACGGCTGGATGAGCAATCGGCTGGCGAAGCGCGGCCACCAACTCTGCGCCCTCGACCTCAGCCTGGACGCGCAGGACGGGCTGGCCGTAGGCCGCGTCTACTTCGCCCGTGAGAGCCAGCGGTTCGCCCGCGTACAGGCTGATGCCCAGCAGCTACCGCTCGTCACTGCCCAGTTCGACGCGGTGATCGCCAACGACAGCCTGCACTACCTGAGTGACCTGACTGCCAGCCTGCGCGAAGCAGGGCGCGTGCTGAAGCCGGGTGGCGTACTGCTGATCCTGGATAGCCCCTGCTACCCCGACCAGACAGAGGGCGAAACCGCGCTGTCTCAGCTACGTTCTTACTACGAGCAGTTTAAGCTGCCTGCCCTCGACTACCACCCCGGCTATCTCGTGCGTGAGCAGCTTGTGGGCGACCTGCAAGTGGCAGGCTTCGCCCTGGTGGGCTGGCAAGGGCCATTTGCGGGCGTGGAGAGCGGGCTGCTAGCCTGGTGGCGCAAACTGCGCGGCAGGCCAGCCCCCAGTGAAACCTACCCGCTGATCGTAGCCCGCAAGGACAACTGATGCAACTGAAGGAACAGCCGAAGCAGGTGGAGACGGCAAAGCAGGAGCAGCGCAGTTGGTGGCAACAGTTGCTCGCTCGCGGGCGAAGGCTAGTCAGCGGCGAGCGACGGCTGCTCGGTGGCTCGGCGGTGCTACTGTTCAGCAACCTTGGTGGCTCGGCCCTCGGCTTCCTGGTCAGCATCAGCGTGGCCCGGCTGCTGGGCAGTGCCAGCTTCGGCCAGTACGCCTTCATCACCGCCGTGATCTTCACTGCTGATGGGGCGCTGGAGGCGGGGCTGGATAGCCTGCTAACCCGCGATGTGGCTGCCGACCCCAGCCGCAGCCGCCCATACTTGCGCCTGATCACGCGCATCAAGCTGCTGCTGGCCGCCCTGATCGCCCTCGGCTTCCTGCTTTACGCCCAGTTCGCCAACCTCGACCCCCAGTTGCGCGACCTCTTTCGCCTGGCGGCCCTACCCGCCCTGCCGATCATGCTCAACAGCAGCTTCATCAACCTGTTCCGTGCCTGGCAGCAGATGAGCATCATCCTCGCCCTCAGCCTCGGCACTCTCACCCTGCAACTGCTGCTCTACCTCAGCGCAATCCTGCTCGGCGGTGGGGTCGGCCACCTGCTGGTTCTCTTTTTCGTGGCGCAGGGCTGCATGACCGTGGCGGCCTACTTCATCTACCGCCGCCTGGCCCCAGCAGAAGGGGCCGAGCCATTGCGGACGGGCGTATTGCTGCGCCGCACCCTACCCTTCGCAATCAGCGGGGGGCTACAGGTGCTGGGTGGCAGCGTTGACCTGTTCATGATCAACGCCTTCTTTTCGCCGCTAGAGGTGGGCTACTATGCCATCGCCATCCGCTTCTACAACGGTCTGCGCCAGCCCCCCAACGCCCTGTTTGGTGCGCTGTTCCCCAACCTGAGCGAGCGAGCCGCCCAAGCCGGGGCGCAACTCAACCGCACCTTCCGCCTGGGCCTGCGCCTGCTGGCCCTCTACATCCTGGTCGCCGCCAGCTTCTTCGCCCTGATCGCCACGCCACTGATCTACTACACCTATGGCGACAGCTACGCGGCCTCGGCCCACATCCTGCGTGCGCTGGTCTGGGCCAACCTGCCGCTGCTGCTTAATGCCGCCTGCCTGTTCTACCTCTATGCCCGCAACGACGAACACTTCGCCACCCTGATCATCGCTGCGAATCTGGGGCTGCGCGTACTGCTGATCGCTATCTTGACCGCCAGTCGGGGGCCGCTGGGGGCCGCCGTCGGTCTCGGCCTCGCGGAGGCGGTCACCCTGCTACTCTACAGCTTCAGGGTCAAGGCTATCAGCCAGCAGCTACGGGAGGGCAGCTAGGGCGGTATGCCAGCAGCGAAGCACTTTTGGCCGTCGGCCACTTGTCAAACTCGCACAAATGTGCTATAATTTCCGCAGCAACCATCAACCACGAGCAAGGGAGGCAAACCATGTGTGGCCGATATACGTTGAAGATCACGGTGGACAAGCTGGCTGAACGCTTCAAGTTGGCCCAGGAGGCGGTGACGAGCCTCGCTTTGCAGAGCGACTACAATGTAGCTCCTAGCGAGTCGCAGCCGGTGATCGTGGTGGGCGAGCAGGGGAACGAGGCCGCCCTGATGCGCTGGGGGCTGATCCCCGGCTGGTCAAAGGATGGCAAGCCCAGCTACTCGACGATCAACGCCCGCGCCGAGGGTATCGCCGAGAAGCCCACCTACCGCAAGCCCTTTCGTAGCCGCCGCTGCCTGGTTCCCGCCGCTGGCTTCTACGAGTGGCAGGCAACACCCGGCTCCAAGACCAAGCAGCCCTACTATTTCACCCTGAAGGAGATGGCTGAGAGCGACCTGTTTGCCTTCGCCGGGTTGTACGATGTTTGGTATGGGCCAGACAATCAGCCGCTCCACAGTTATACGATCATCACCACCACAGCCAACGAACTGGTGGCTGGGGTGCATAATCGAATGCCAGTAATCCTGCCCCGCGACCTGGAGGCCACCTGGCTCGATCCGCGCTTGCAGGATGTGGATCGCCTGAGCGCATTGCTGCGCCCCTACCCCGCTGCCGAAATGACCGCCCATCCAGTCTCCCTAGCGGTCAACAGTCCAGCCAACAACGGCCCCCAGTTGATCGCCGCTGCTGGCTAGTCAAGTGGAGAGGAGATCAGCCAGTAGTGTGGCCCAACAAAACGCCCCTCCCTTGTAGCAGGAGGGGCGTTCTGCTGGCTAGAACTACTGGCCGTAGGTGATGCGGTAAACTACCCCGGCACGGTCGTCGGTCAGCAGCAAGCTGCCGTCGCTGGCGGTCAGTGGCGCGACGGGCCGCCCCCACTTGCCGCCCAGCCAGCCAGTGGCGAAGTCTATGGTTGGCTGCGGTGTGCCATCCTTGAAGGGGACGTAGACCAGCTTGTAGCCCGTCGGCTGGCTGCGGTTCCAGCTACCGTGGAAGCCGATGAACAGGCCGCCGCGATAGGCGGTCGGGAACTTGCTGGCGGTGTAGAAGTCGAGGCCAAGCGGTGCGCTGTGGGCCTGCATCTTCAAGTCAGGCAGTGCAACCTGCTGGCAGTAGCTAGCATCCTTGCGGCCAAAGTCGCGGTCGAACTGGCGGTCGCCATAGCAGTAGGGCCAGCCGAAGTCCTCGCCAGCCTGGGGCTGGGCTAGAATCTCTGGTGGCACATTATCGCCGATGCCGTCACGCCCGTTGACTACCGTCCAGAGGTTGTTGCTGCCAGGGGCAAAGGTGAGGCCAACGGCGTTGCGCAAGCCCTTAGCGTAGAGTTGCTTGTTGCCACCGTTCTCGTCGTAGACGGTGATCGCCGCCCGTTGCGCATCAGTCTCCTCACAGACGTTGCAGCTAGAGCCGACCGACAGGTAGAGGCGGTCGTCGGGGCCGAAAGCAATGGTGCGGGTGCTGTGGCCCGCGCCAGTCGGCACGCCACTGATGATCGTTTCTGGGTCGGCAGTCGCCTTCAAGTCACCCTCGCCGTAGCGATAGCGGATCACTCTGCCTTCTTCAGCGATGTAGAGGTAGCCCTTGTGGAAGGCAATACCATGCGGCTGATTGAGGTTGCTGGCATAAATCTTCACCTCATCGGCTATGCCGTCAGCGTTGCGGTCGGGCAGCACTGCCACCTGGCCGCCGAGGTTGGTCACAAACAGGTCGCCATTGGGGGCGTAGGCCATCAGGCGCGGCTTGTTGAGGCCAGCGGCAAATACGCTGATCTTGAAGCCAGCGGGCAGGTTGATGTTGCCACCTGGCTTGAAGCTAGACCAGCGGGCTGGCACCTGGATCACGACGGGCCGCAAGGTGGTAGGTCGCAGAGCTACGTCGCTAGCCACACTGCTATCAACACCGGAGGGCTGATCGCTGGCCGCCACTTCGGGTGGGGCGGGAGTGGCGGCCACCTGGGTTGCCTGGATCAGCGGCAGGTTGCTATCGGTCTGCACTGTAGCTGTGCCGACCGCTGGCTTGATCGGCTGCGGCTGGCTGGCAGGGCTACTGCTGCCGCTGTCGCAGCCAACCAGCAGCAAGGCCACCGCTAGCGTAATGAGGAGGAAAGGGCGGGTTCTCATCTCTAATTTTCCCTGTCTAGTTTGTACATGAGGTGTCGGGTCAGCCATCTATCCGGGTGGGGCAAGATTTGTGCCTGTACCCACCAAGTATACGCTACGCAGATGAGAGGTGGATTAAAGCGATGTGCTATAATCGGGGCATGATCGTCGACCTGCTGCTAGCCGCTTTCGCCTGCCTCGGCTTCTTCAGCCTACGCGCCCCTCTACCGCTGGAGGGGGAGAGCGCGGCGTATGCGCGGGTGGG
Organism: Chloroflexota bacterium; assembly: GCA_043754535.1. Lineage (GTDB taxonomy): Bacteria > Chloroflexota > Chloroflexia > QHBQ01 > QHBQ01 > JBBROH01. The sequence goes on from JAYUUN010000023.1 coordinate 46,329, forward strand.
CTTCGCGATGCTAGAGTTGCTAGTTGTCTTCGCAACGCTGGTTCGGGCCAGCCGCCGCTTGCAGATCACCGTCTTCGAGCGGGCCTATCAGCGCAACCGTGACAACCGCCGGGCCAACCGCGCCTATTTCACCCTGATGCGCCTGGGGGTGATCGTCCACGAACTGGCCCACGCCCTGTTCGCTACCCTACTGGGCGGGCGCGTCACCGATTTCTCGGTCTTTAGCGACTACAGGACGGGCGGGCGGGGCAGCCGACGCGGAACAGCCAGCGACCAACCTCTCGGCCATGTGATCTTTGAGTTGCCAGTCGGCCCCAGCTTCCGCCTGCGCCGCAGCCTGACCGGGGTCGCCCCCCTGCCCGTCGGCCTGGCCGTAATTGCAGGGCTACTCTGGCTGGGCGGGCTGAACTACGGGCTGCTGCAAGGCGACCCGCTGGCGGCGATCCCCTGGGCCGACTGGCGGTGGTACGCGGTGCTGCTGGTGATCATCCCCATCGCCAACATGATGCTGCCCAGCAGTGAGGATTTGGCGGGCTGGCCGCTCTCAGCCCTGTTCGTCGCCGGGCTACTCGCCCTGGTTGCCCTGCTCGCGCCCGCTTTTCGGCTCGATCTCAGCCCCTTGCTACTCGGCCTGCCAACGGCGGTCGGCCTCCTCAGCCTGGTGCTTGCTATTCCCATTGCCAGCAACCTGATTTTCTCGCTGCTGCTACGCCTGCTACTTTGAAGCACAAAGAAACCCCTCCCCCGCTAGCGAGGGAGAGGTTGGGGCTAGTTGTGTAGTTGGCTAACGGGGTGGCGGTAGCGGCAGGGGTGACAGCCGGGGTGCTGTCTTGACCAGCCCCCGTGCTACTGCCACAGTTGACGGTACTCTGCCAGGATGCGTCAGCCTGCGGCGGCCAGTTGTGGCTCTCGCCATTAACCTTGTCCACAATGCCCTTGATCAGCCAGCCGCCGTCCTGATTGACCAGGCTGAAGATTTGGTTGTCGCGGCCAAATACGGTGGAGACGTTGACGGTCATCGTCGCCTGGTCACCGGTGATCGTCGGGTCGGGCAAGTCAATCGTATTGTAGACCCCAGTTACCGCCTTGATGTCCAGCATCAAGGCAATGAACCGATCCTCGTCGCAGGCATTGCTACTAGGTAGCATCAGAGTGTACATCTTCTCGTAGCGCGCCCGCGAACCAACCAGGGTGTTAGTGTCATTAAAGGTGGCGTAGAAGGTCTTGATTGCTGTCTTAGGGTCAGGCTGTGGTGGGAAGCCCGGCACTGCCGTCGGCTGAATGGTTGGGGCAGACGTGCTGTAGCCGGTCACAGGCTCGTTGGTGCCCACCTGGGTACCCCGGCAACCGACAGCCAGGAACGAGGTCGCCAGCAGACAGACGGCCAGGAACGAGAGGGAAAGCGTCTTCTTGTACATCGAAAGGGTAGCTCCTTTGCTAGTAGATCGTGGCAACCAACCGCGGCTGGCTAAAAGTACTTGCTGATCTGGTCATAAATCTGGCGAATGTCGGTGCTGCCACCACGCACCAGGATAGTACGGGTCAGGTCTGCCATCCGCTGGAGGGCATTAACGTCCACCTCACCGCTGGCACCGTAGGCGATGGGGAAGACGCGCACCCCCAGGTCGTTGTTGTTCGAGAGTAGGGTGGCTAGGCTACTCTGGTTGAAGCGGATGCTATTGGTGTCCTCACCGTCGGTCAAGACAACCACCGCGTTGATGCGGCTGCTGTCCCCCTTCTTCTGCAACAGGGTGACTGCATCGCCAACCGCGTCGTAGAGGGCGGTGCCGCCCTGCTGGAACGAGCGAGCGTTGATGATCGCCGTGATCTTGTCCTTCGTCGTGCTGAACTTGTCAAGCGGCACCAGGTAGTCTACGTTGTCAGCGAAGGTGATGAAGCCAACGTTGTCCTCGGCCCGCGTCTGATCGAGGAAGACCTTCAGCCCCTCAAGCGCGTTGTAGAACTTGCTGCCAGTGTCGGTGGGCGAACCCATCGAGCCACTAATGTCCAGCACCAGAACCACATTCGCCTGCTTGCGGTAGTCCTTCCAGGCGTTCTTCACCTTGATCAGCACTTGCGGGCTGGGTACGTCGAGGACGGACTTGGGCTGGGTCGCGTCCACGCCCACGTTCTGGTTGAAGGCGGCGGCGAACTCGGCCTTCACATCTGGGTTGGCTGGGCGGAAGCCAAGCTGGACGGCGGCTCGCTGGCTGTCGGCTTGCAAGAGGTATTGCTTGAAGATTTCGGCGGCGGCTTTCGCATCCGGGGGGGTAGCAAGCGGCACGATGAAGGGATTATCGTGGTAGAAGGTACCCTCCTTCGGGTAGATCGCCACCAGCGGGGTCTTGAGCGTCCCCTTCTTGTTCAACTCAATGACAGTCACTTCTTCAAAGGCGACGGCTGAGATGTAGTCCATCCCGCCCTTCTCCACATTCTCCTTGAAGATAGTGGTCGTCTTGCTGTAGTGAACGATGCTGTTTTCGATGCTTTCGATGAAGGTCTTAACCTTCGGGTCGTTGACATCAGCCTCGTTCAGGTCGCGCACCTTGCCCACCGCTGCGTAGAACTCGGCGGTGACGGCAGAGAGGCCGGTGGAGCTAACGTCGGGATTGGTGTGAGCATACTTGAACTTACCCCACTCTGGGTGACCCTTCGCCCCCCAACCAGTGCTGCTGTTGTTCAGTTCGATAATATCCGAGAGGCCAATCGGCTTGTCAGGCCAGCCAAGAGCCTGGGCCATCGGCTTCCACATCGCCATCACTACCGGGGTGAGTAGCAACGGGTCGGAGCGATCCAGCACCGTGCGGTCAGCCTCCTGGTTGACGACCGCGATCCAGAGTGAGGTGGAAGGTGACCAGACGGTGGGCAGGTTCTGGCCCTGGGCGATCTGGTCAGCGATAGTCCCGCTGTCGCCCACGCTGGCGGTGACGAAGATCGGTTTGCCATTAGCAGCCTTTACCTGCTTGCGGTTGAACTCAACTACTAGTGGCTCAAGCCAGGGCTTCTTCTCCGAACTGTAGCTCATAGTAACTTCGATAGCATTGTTTGGCTTGCTGACGACTGCCGTCGCCGAGCCGGGGTTGCTGCTACTGCCCTCGCAGCCAGCCAGCAACATGGCAAGCAGCACCAGGCTCAGGCAGTATGGCAATAGGCGTGCTTCTCTTGTCCGCTTCACGCAACGTCCCTTTCTACACCTGTGAGCAAGGCCGCACCTACGGCCCAGCCCCCAGCGATTGGCTAGAATTATAGGGGTAAGCTGCCAGCTTGTCAAACAACAGGTAGCCCCTACCTCCTCTATACGCAGCAGGGTGGGCAGACGTTACTATCATATACCGCAATTGGCGGCTGGCAGTTCAGATGCGCGGCGGCCTGCTGCACTGGGGTTGGCGCAGCTATTGCTATGCTGCTTTGCCTGCGGTGGCCGCTTGAGCCAGGTTCACTGGCTGCTCTACAAGGGGGCAAACCGCCAACTCGTGCGCCAGACCACTTGCGCAGAGGCGAATATGGGTATATAATAGGGACGACTTACCATGTTATGTCTAGTCTCTCACGCTGAAGGGGGCTGCTAATGAGCAGAGACCGCAACCGCAACGACGACTTCGACTTCAACAACGAACAGGCCGACGAGCGGGAGAACTTCTTCGACCTCGAAGAACCGGCTGACGAGTTCACGGCTGCACCCGCCCAGACCGCCGATGACCGCCAGCCCAACGCCCGTGACCGCATCCAGCAGATGCGCCGCGAGCAATCCAGCGACGTACAGGATCGACGGCGGCAGCAACGCACCCTCTACGGCATCGTCGCTGCCGTGCTGGTTGTTGTGGTCGTGGGCAGTATCATCTTCCTGCTGCTGCCGAAGGGTAGCGGCGGCACGCAGCCGGGCGGTGGGGTCGCTAGTGGCAGCCCTCGGCCACTCAGGACTGGCACTGCCCCAGCTATCGGGGCGGTCAAGACCATGCAGGTGGTGGGCGGCGAACCGACTGCCACGCCAAATGCGGAGCAGGCGATAGAGCTAACCCCCCCTGGTCAGATAGCTACGGTAGCGGGCGAGGTGGCTACTGCTGTCCCTGGCAACGCCCCAGAGCCGACCCCGGTTGACCTCGGCCAGCCCCGCCCGCCCGCTAACAGCCCAGCGGTGCAACCGGCGATCACCGTTGCTGCCACTCAGCCGCCCGCCCCACCATCAGCAGGCGATAGCGGTGACAATGTGCGCCAAACAACAGCCCAGGCGGGTGACATCCTGACCACTATCGCTCAGCGCGAGGGGGTCAGCGTGGCCCAGCTAATGGCCGCCAACAACGAGGCGATCCGCCACCCACAAGACCTGCAAGCGGGCCAGAAACTCAAGGTGCCAGGTAAGAACTATGCGCCAGCCAGCCTGACCTGGAACGTGCGTGGGGGCGACAACCTGACCCGCATCAGCAACCAACTTGGGGTGACTGTCGAGCGGATCAGCAGCAGCAACGCCGACCGTATTGGCCCCGACAGCACCATCTACCCTGGCACTGACCTGATCATCCCTCTGAAGTGAAGTAGCCGCAGCGGGCGGGTGGCTCACACCCTCCTACGCCGTGGCTGGTAGTCATCCTCCATGTTGTCGTTGTTGCTATCGTGTTCGCCAGCAGCAAGGGTCTGCTCAACATCAGTCACAAAGTCCTTGTGCCTGGCTTCCTGCTCCTTGCCACCGGTCACTTCGGCCCAGCCGATGCCAGCACGGGAGAGGAACAGCAGGCCGACGATAGTGACTGGCAACCAGAGGGTGAGGCGGAAGATGATGGCGAAGGTGGCCGCTGCCGTCTTCTCGATGCTAAACACGCTAGCCAGCACCAGGTTGATCGCTGCGTCGAAGGGGCCGAGGCCACCGGCAGTGCTGGGGATGATCAGCACCAGGTTTGAGACGGCGGTCATCAAGATGAAGACGTAGAAGGGCGGCTGCGTGCCATTAGGCAGGCGCAAGTCCATCCCTTGTGCAATCAGATAGCCCATCAGCACCTCGAACAACCAGAGGATGATCGATATGATCATGGCGGTGCCAGCCACGCGGGGGCTACGCAGGGCGGAGAGGCCGTTGAGGAAGCTACGCGCTTTGTCGCCCACCTTCTGGCGCAAGCCGCCGATGGGTAGCAGGTTGAGGCCGATGATCAGCAACCTATCGGCCAGGCGTGGCGAACCAGCGACCACGATGAAGCCGACCAGCAGGCTGACGAAGATGATGCCACCGACGATCAGGTAGCTGCTCAACATCCCCAGGCTGACGAACATGGCCGCGACGACGAGGAACAGCAGCATGGTAATGCCGTCGAAGATGCGCTCGATCACGATGGTCGCCAGGGCCGCCGTGCCTGCCACCCCCTCTGCCCGCTTGAGGGCCAGCACGCGCACCAGTTCGCCTGTCCGCAGCGGGAGGATGTTGTTGGCCGCATAGCCGATGGTGATCGGGCCAAAGAGGCGGTTTGCGCTGGCGTGGGCCTGAGCCGCTGCTGGCAGCATCGGGCCAAGCAGGAAGTGCCAGCGCAGGGCGCGCAACCAGACCCCCACGAAGTAGGAGACCAGGGCGGGGAGCAGCCATAGGTAGTTGACGTGCTGCAAAGCCTCGCCGATCTTGTCCCACTTCTGGTTGCCGAAGGTCAGGTAGAGCAGGATCGCGCTGACCGCCACCCCAATCCAGACACGGTAGCGCAGCAGTAGCCCGCGTGGGCCACCGGACTTCGGCTTCTCCTCAACAGTTTGCACCTTTGCCAACTCTCCTGCTCCCTTCCGGGTGGCTGATAACCGCCCGCTCGCCACTCGCTATACGCTGTTTACTGCTCTGATCGGGAGACCCTGGGCCGCCAGGTACTCCTTCACTGCGCCAATGCTGTACTGGCCGTAGTGGAAGATGCTAGCCGCCAGAGCAGCGTCGGCCCGCCCCTCGGTCAGGGCCGCGTGCAGGTGGGCGGGGCTACCTGCACCGCCGCTGGCGATCACTGGCACGGCCACGGCCTCGCTGACCGCGCGTAGCAGGCGCAGGTCGTAGCCACCCTCCTGGCCGTCGCGGTCAATACTGGTCAGCAGAAGCTCGCCTGCGCCAAGCTCTACCGCCTGCCGCGCCCACTCTACCGCGTCGCGGCCAGTTTCGCGCCGCCCGCCGTGACTGTAGACCAGCCAGCCGGAGCCGTCGGCTCGCTGCTTAGCATCTATCGCAACCACAATGCACTGGCTGCCGAAGATAGCCGCCCCCTCGCCGATCAGGGCTGGGCGATCCATCGCTGCCGTGTTCAGGCTCACCTTGTCGGCCCCCGCCGCTAGGGTGCGCTTGATGTCGTCGGTGCTGCGGATGCCACCACCGACAGTCAGCGGGATGAACAGGCTGGCTGCCGTGCGCTCTACTACTGCCAACAGGGTGGCCCGCCCCTCCTGGCTGGCAGAGATGTCGAGGAAGACGATCTCATCTGCGCCCGCCGCATCGTAGAAGGCAGCGAGCGCAGCGGGGTCGCCAGCATCGCGCAGGTTGACGAAGCTCGTTCCCTTGACCACGCGCCCTTCGGTCACGTCCAGACAGGGGATGATCCGACGGGTCAGCATTACTCGTCTGCCTCCCACTCGCCTTCGTCCTGAGGTGGGCGCGCATCACGGGCGCGGCGCACGAGGCTGCCGTTCGCGGGGACGGGGCTGGGGGCTGCTTGCTCGTTGCTCCTGCGCTTTTCGCGCTGGTAGAGTTGCAGTTGCTGCTCGGCCAGTTCTGCCGCTCGCAGCAGGTGTTGCTCGTAGAGGGTTTCTGCTTCCTCGGCGTAGAGGTCGTCGTGCTGGCGCAGGGCTTCGATCTGGCCGGGAACCAGGGAGAGGTCCGCCTCAAGCTGGCGGATGCGGTCATCCAGGCTCTGCTGGCGGCTAAGAATGCGCTCCATCCGCTGTTCGCTCACCTGCCGCAGGTCGCCCAGGTCAGCTTCCAGTTGGGTGCGGACAACCTCCAGCCGCTCCTGCTGAGAGAGGTAGCGGTCGGAGTTGTCGCGGTTGGCCCGCACGATTGCGTCCTCTAGTCGGGTGTACTCGGCATGGGTAGTGGTCAGACTGGTCGCCAGCGCGTCAATCTCCTCAACAAACTGCTTGCGCGTCTCCTCAAGCTGGGTGATGCGCGCCACCTGCTGGCTCACTTCGCCGCGCACCTGCTCGATGTACTGCTGAATCTCCACATCCTGGCGGCGCAGGCGTTGCTCCTCGACCCGCTGCGACTCGATCAGGCGCACGATCTCCTGGCGGTTCTCGGTGACGGCAGCGGTGTTGTCGCGGATTGCAACCACGTTCTGCTTATGCTGGTCGGTCTGCACCGCGATCTGAGCCTGGAGATCGCGCAGATGGGTTTGCACCGCCTCCAACTGTTGCAGGCTGACGGTAGCCTGGCCCTGGCTGCTGCGGATGCGTTCGCCCAACTCGGTAATCTGGGCGCGCATCTCCTTGAGCGGCTTGATCGGTTCATCAACCTGCCCTTCTAGTTCGGAGAGTGCCTTGCGAACCCGCTGCTCCTCCATCTGGCGCACCTGCAAGGACTGCTGCAACTCCTGGATCAGCTTCTCGGTGGCGATCTGGTTCTGCAAGCCGCGCCCTTCGCTCTGCTTGAGGTTATCTTCCAGCCACTGCTGGCGGGCCGCACTCTCGCGCAGCAGCCGCTTCATCTCGTCGATCTGCTGCTGCATAGCGTATAGTTGCGCTTCTTCGCGCTTGCGCCGATCCTCATCACGCATATTGCTGACGCTGAGACTGTCCATGCTCGCTCCTTCCGCTGCCGCTTCGGGGAATTGCACCCCCTGGTTGATTATCCCTGTTCTGCCCTAACTGTTGGCCCTCGGCGGCAACCATAAAGCTAGTCAGCAGCAGGTCGCCGCTGTAGAGAGCCTTGCCGACGATAGCCGCCGCGCAGCCGAGAGCCGCCAGCCGTTGCAGTTGAGCGTAGTTGGCGACCCCGCCGCTGGCGATTACCCGCAGCCCACTGCTGGCGATCAGGTCGCTGATCGCGGCATAGTTCGGCTCGGTCAGCGTCCCATCGCGGCTAATGTCAGTGTAAATCACCTGGCTGATCCCCTGCGCCCCCACCTGCGCGGCAAGATCGGTCGCCAGCACCGTGCTGGTCGTCAGCCAGCCGTCGGTTGCCACGTAGCCGTCGCGGGCATCGAGGCCGAGGATTATGCGCTCGCTGCCGTACTCTCGCACGGCCTGGCCGAGCAGGGCTGGTTGGGCAACAGCGGCGGTGCCGAGAACGACGCGATCTACGCCTGCGTCAAAGGCAGCGTGCAGGTCGGCTAGCTGGCGCAGGCCGCCACCCAGTTCCAGGCGCACGCTGGCGGGTAGAGCCTGGCGCAGGCGGTTGACTGCTGCCAACTGCATGGGCTGGCCCGCCTTCGCCCCATCCAGGTCAACCACATGGATGATCGTCGCACCCTGCGCTGCCCACTGCATCGCTACCGTCACCGGGTCAGTGGCGTAGACCTCCTCCTGGGCAAAGTCGCCCTGGTAGAGGCGCACGCACTGCCCCCCACGCAAGTCAATCGCGGGGATGATCGGCATCGCCGCCCGTGGCTGTGGCCCGCTCATACCAACGCCGCCGTTGGCACGCTAGCTGGCTGCCGCAGGCTCGCGCCCGCTGCGAAGCGCAACCAGTTGGCGATCAGTTGCAGGCCCGCAGTGCTGCTTTTCTCTGGGTGGAACTGCACAGCGGCCACGTTGTCCCACGCCATAGCCGCCGCGAACGAGCCGCCGTAGTTGCTGCTGGCGACCACCAGGCTACCATCCTCTGGTTGGGCGTAGTAGGAGTGGACGAAGTAGAAGTAGCTACCAGGGGCAATCCCCGCAAAGAGATAGTGGTCATTAGCGGTCGGCCAGACCTCGTTCCAGCCGATCTGCGGTATCTTGAGGTTGGGGGACTGGAAGCGGACGACGCGCCC
>JAYUUN010000024.1:0-5782 GCA_043754535.1 Chloroflexota bacterium
AGGTGGCATTGTCGCCCTTCGCCTGGGTGATTTGCCCTTGCAAGCCCGCGACCTCTTGTTTGGCCTGGCCCAGTTGCGCCTGGATGCGGGTTAGTTGGCCGCTCAGGTTGGCAACGCTGGTGTTGTTGTTGCCGATTTCGTTCTGCAAAGCGATATTCCAGCCCAGCAGGGCGACTATCACCAGGGCGGCAGCGACCAGCGCGGCGAAGCTGAAGATGGTGCGTAGTGGACGCGGGTTCGCCAGCCCCCGCTCGTCTGGGCGTGGCGGCGGCTGCGTCTCAGCGGCGCGGTAGTAATCCCGGCTGGCTAGCTGCTGCGGCAGAGTTTGGGTAGCAGCCAGCAACGTTGTCCCCTGCAAGCGAGCCATCATCCGCTGGCGGTGGCCGCTAGGCGGCTCCACAGCAGCAACGTTCGTGGCGAGGCCCACGGCCAGCCCAGAATACTCGTCTAGCATCGCCCGCAGGCCAGGGTCAGCGGTGAGGGCCGCCTCCACCACCTGCTGCTCGTCGGCATCAAGCACGTCGAGGGCGTAAGCGGGTAGCAAATCGATTATCTCTTGTCTCTCCATCACACTACTTCCAATCCTTCAGCTTCAAGCATTGCCTTCATCTTCTGGAGGCCAAGCCGAATACGGGTCTTTACTGTGCCGAGCGGCTCACCGAGGTGGGCAGCAATCTCCGCCTGGGTCATCCCTCCAAAGTAGGCCAGTTCGATCACCCTGCGCTGCACATCGGTCAGGCGAGTGAGAGCCTGGCGTACTGCGCCGCGCTGCTGATTAAGCCAGCTTAGTTCCTCCGGGCCGCTACGTTCGTCGGGGATGCGGTTGATTGGGTCGTCCCCTTCTTCCCCATCTGGCCCGAAACTGTGGCTGATCGTCAAGTTACGCTTGTTCTTGCGAATCTCGTCTATGCAGCGGTGATGGACGACGCTTAGTAGCCAGCTAGCAAACTTGCCCCGCGTCTGGTCGAAGCCTTGAGGGGCTTGCCAGAGTTTAAGGAAGACCTCCTGCACTACTTCTTCAGCCCGGCCCGCATCGGCTAGCATCCGCACCGCGAGGGCGAAGCACTGCCGAAAGTAGCGGTCGTAGAGCAGAGCTAGCGGCTCAGCGGGGTTTTCGGCGACCGCTACCCCACCACCTTGCGTAGCACGCTGGCGCAGCATGGCTGCCAATTCCTCGTCTTTGAATGTACTGTAATCCATCGGGGCTTCTTCCTTCATCAGCTTATCGTGTCTGTGGCATTTGTGTCCACATTATACCCGATAACGATTGTGGTCGGTTTCCCCTTACAGTCCTTCATAACTGTAATACGTAACCGCCCACCCTTCAGATGCAACTAATCGCACTCTAATGCAGACTTCCACTCACCACTAGCTGGTGAACGATTGTTATGGCAAGAAGCGAACCGCCGCTCCCACACCTCGGCATGGTATAATAGGCGGGCGAAAGCAGACGGAGGAGCAAGTTTGGCTAACTGGTGGCGGCGGGAAGTGGCAGGCTGGCGGCGGCTGGCGGCGGGCTGGCCGCTCGTACTGGCTGCCCTCGGCCTGCTGCTGCTGGCCCTTACCCTCGGCTATCAGGTGCGCCCCAGCTACGACTTCCCTGCTCGCAGCCGCCAGCTTGCCCCCCTGGATGGCGCGCCCTTCTTTGCAGGCGTGTATGGCGTGGAGCAGGCAGAGGATGCGAACAGCAAGCCCCTCTACGAGTATCGCTGGACGAAACCGCGCCTGGTCATCACCCTGCCTGGCCTCGCCCGCCAGCCCCTCAGCCTCACCCTACAACTGGCAGGCGGTCGCCCTGCTAGCGTCGCTGCGCCCGTGCTGACCATCAGCGTCGGGGCGGCAGGGCAGGAGCGGCGGCTGGCGGTGCTGCAACCCGCCCCAGAGTTGCATGACTACCCCCTGCTGGTGCCGCCCGCCGACCTGGGTAGCGGCGACCTGCGCTTGCTAGTAGAGAGCAACGGCTTTGAGCCAGCAGGTGACCCTCGCCAACTCGGCTTCATCCTCAGCCGCGTACTCGTTGCCCCCCAGCCCAGCGGCAGCCTCATCTTGCCACCCCGCGACTTTGCGCTCGACCTCAGCCTCAGCCTCGCGCTCGGCCTCTACCTGCTGGCCCGACTGGGCTGGGGGTGGCGGGTCTGGCTGGCGGTCGCGGCTAGCTTCGCCGCGGCCTGCGCCCTCTGGCTGGTCTACGACCGCCTCTGGCTGACCGTATTCGCCCCCGGCCTGCTGCAAGCGACCGTGGTGGCGACCATTGCCACCTGGCTGGCCGACCTCGCCGCTGGCTGCTGGGCAAGCTGGCGGGGGGCTGAAGCGGAGCCTTCCAACCCAGCCCCACGCAACTACCTGCTGACTACCTTCTTCGCCGCCATCCTCTTTCGCCTCGCGCTGGAACTGCACCCGCAGACGGTGATCGTAGACCTTGGCTTCCACATCCACCGCCTGGAAGACGTGCTGGGCGGCAACCTCCTGTTCAAGATTAAGTCGGCGGAATGGGGTGGCCGCGAAACCTTCTACCTGCCCACTGCCTACCTGCCGATGATCCCGCTCTACTGGTTGACGGGCAGCAAGGCTTTGGCAATCAACATTTTCACCGTTGTGCTGGATAGCAGCGCACTATTCTTCGTCTACTATCTGACCCGGCTAGCGGCTGGTTGGCGGGCTGGGCTGGCGGCGGCGATCCTCTACGTCAGCCTGCCACTCGGCATCCTCCCCTTCTCCTGGGGCATCACCGCCAACCTGTTCGGCCAGTGGGCTTTGCTCGGCGCACTGGCGGCGGCAGTGGCGGTGATGACGACGCAGGCGGGGGGGGTGCAGCGTGCGTGGTTCCGTTCCCCGCTGCTGCGGCCCACCGCCCTCTTTCTAGCTTTGGCTAGCCTGGCGTTGCTCTCTCACCCTGGCGTGGTGATCCTGGCAGGAGGGGGGTTGGGGTTGTTGGGCCTCGTCTGGGGCGGCTATACCCTGCGCTGGCAGAGGGAAGCGCGGCTGCGCTGGCTGCTGCTGGCGGGCGGCACGCTGCTAGCGGCGGCCTTTGTCTACCTCGTCTACTACCAGCACTTTGCCGCCGATACCATCGCTACCTTCCGCGAAATCCAGAGCAGTCGGGCGGGGCAGCCCTTCCGCAAGCTGGTTGGCGTGCTGCCCAACGACCCCACGCTCGGCTTCAACCCGCACTACATCACCGACCAGTCTGCCTGGCTGCGCGAAGGTTTGCAGGGCATCCTCAGCGAAGCGTGGGTCTACAATGGCGGGTGGCTGCTGCTTTTTCCGCTTGGTCTGCTACTGCTGGGCAGCAAGCGGCAGGACGCAATACAGCAGGCGAATGCCCGCCTAGTCCTGCTAGCGGCGGTTGCCTGGGTCGCGGTCGCCTGTCTGTTTGCGCTAGTGGGCATGGTGCTGAACCTGTATGTGCGCTACGCTCTGTTCCTGCTACCGGTCGTCGCGCTGGGCGGTGGGGTGTTGGTGGGGCGGCTGTGGGCGGTTGGCCGGGCTGGTCACTGGCTGGCCGCCGTCCTGCTCGGCTGGACGGTAGTGGGGGGGCTGCTGCTGTGGTACAATCGAATCACAGTCTATATGCACAGTAAGTGAAGGTGAGGTGCTCGAATGCAGTACAGGCAGCTTGGTAGCACTGGCTTGCGCGTCTCCGAAGTCGGCTTCGGCGGCTGGGGCATTGGCGGCAACCAGCACGGCAACAGCTACGGCTACACCGACGACAACACCTCACTAGAGGCGATCTCGCGCGCCCTCGACCAAGGGTGCAACTTCTTCGACACCGCCGATGTCTACGGCCACGGCCACAGCGAACACCTGTTGGGGGTAGCCCTCACCCTGCGTGACCTGAACATGAGCGACGAGGTGTTGATCGCCAGCAAGGTGGGCGGCAACTTCTACGGCGCGGACTTCCGCCTAGACTTCAGCCCAGAGTACATCCGTTTCGCCGTTGACCAGAGCTTGCGGCGGTTGGGCCGCGACTGGCTCGACCTTTACCAGCTACACAACCCCAGCGTGCAGCAGCTTGAGCAGGGCGGCCTCGGCAAGCTGATGCAAGAGTTGCAGGCCGACGGCAAGATACGCCACTGGGGAGTGTCGGTCTTCAGCGTAGAAGAAGGGCTGACGGCGATCCAGGCGGGAGCGGAGACGATCCAGATCGTCTACAATGTGCTGCGCGAGGAGGCTGCGCGGAAGCTGTTCCCGGCGGCTGCCGCAGCGGGTGTGGGGGTGATCGCCCGCGAACCGCTCAACAATGGGCTGCTGACCGGCAAGTACAAGGCTAGCAGCACCTGGGTGAGCGGCGACGTACGCTCGACGATGCCCGCCCGGTACCTGACCAACCGCCTTCAGGCCGCCGAGGAGTTGCGCTTCCTCGAAGATGAGGGCCGCACCCTGGCCCAGGCCTGCCTGCGCTTCGCCCTCGACAGCCCGCAAGTCAGTACCGTGATCGTCGGCTGCAAGACGGCCCAGCAGGTGGACGAGAACCTGGCCGCCAGCGACCTGCCCCCCCTCTCCACCAGTGACCGCCGCACCCTCAGCAGCCTGCTCTACGGCAACTGACCAGCGCATGGGTTCTGCGCCAGCCAGCATCGTCGTTACTGGCGTTGCCAAACCACTACTTCCTGCCAACCAGGGGCGAGTAGGCTGAACCAGTGGTAGCGGGCTACTACCCGATAGCTAGTCACTGGCGGGCGCAGAGGGAGCGCAGGGCCACCCGCCCTGGCTGCACCAACGATATAGAGGGGGTCGATCAGCTTGCTGGGTGCGAAGATGCCCGCCACCGCTACACTGCTGCTGCCCAGCCGCTGCACCGCTGCCTCGTAAAGGTAGTAACCAGCCCAGGCGTAGCCGTTGTCTACCTGCTCAATCGCCACACCGTGCGCCAACAGGTCGCGCCCTGCCCGCCAGCGGGTAGCATTGTAGGCGTAACTGTCGGTGTGTAGGGCAAAGCTGACTACAGCAAGGGCGGCCAGCAATCCCCACTGCCAGCCCGCCACCGCCCCTGCTTGCCGCTCCCTGCCCACCAGCTTGCCCCGCTCGGCAACAGCCAGGTAGATCAGGGCGGGCAGCAGCACGAGGTAGTAGCGGCTGAAGAAGGGGCGACTGACCAGCACTGTGCCTGCGAAGGTGAGGGCCGCCGTTGCGGTGAGCGGCAAGCTGGCTGGCAGGCTGGGTGAGCGGTGCCAGCGGGCGGCGGCCAGCAGGTGGGCGGCAAACTCGCCACCGCGCTCAAGCAGGTTGGCGCAGAGTAGGGCAGCCAGCGGCAGCCCCAGCCACCAGAGCGGCGTAGCCTCCAACCCGAACGGTGAGAGGCTGTCCGCTTCGGGGTAGACGACGAGGGGTAGCGGTTTCGGCGCAAAGTAGACGGCGGCGGCCACAACTGGTAGGGTGAGCAGCAGCAGCCAGCGGCGGCGCGGCCAGCCCCAAAGCGGCACGCTGAGGCCCAGCAGTGGGAGGCTGCCGCCCACATAAAGGGCGCGGTCGACCAACGCCCGCAGGGGATCGCTAACTAGTTCGTGGATCGCCAGTTGTTGGTAGCTGCTGCTCCAACTCGGCCCAAAGCCACTGCGCCAGAGCAGATAGCCAGCCGCCGCCAGCCCTGGTAGAGCCAGCACCGCCACTAGCCGCCGCCACTTTCCGATGCTACCGCCGACAGCTTGCAGATGCGGCTGGCTGAGGGTGACAGCCGCGACAACCAGCGGTAGGGCGAGACCGAACTGCCTGCTGAGGAAGGCGAGAGCCGCGCACAGGCTAGCAAGTAGCAGTAGCAGTACGCTGGCCCGCTGCGTCCCCT
>JAYUUN010000025.1:0-17284 GCA_043754535.1 Chloroflexota bacterium
CTGCTACTGACACCCCGACCAACACCCCGGTGCCACCGACTGCTACTAACACCCCGACCAACACCCCGGTGCCACCGACTGCTACTAACACCCCGACCAACACCCCGGTGCCACCAACTGCTACTGATACGCCAACCAACACCCCGGTGCCGCCGACTGCTACCAACACGCCAACCAACACCCCGACCAACACCCCGGTGCCGCCGACTGCTACCAACACGCCGACCAACACCCCGGTGCCACCGACTGCTACCAACACGCCAACCAATACCCCGGTGCCACCGACTGCTACTGACACCCCGACCAACACCCCGGTGCCACCGACTGCTACTGACACCCCGACCAACACCCCGGTGCCACCGACTGCTACTAACACCCCGACCAACACCCCGGTGCCACCAACTGCTACCAACACTCCGACCAACACCCCGGTGCCAACGCTTACACCGACTGCTACTAACACGCCGACTAACACCCCAACCAACACCTTTACCCCGGTGCCGACCCTTACGCCGACCGCTATCAACACCCCAACCCCGACTAACACCCCGACCAACACCCCGCTGCCGACGCTTACGCCGACCGCTACTAACACGCCGACCAACACCCCGACCAACACCTTCACCCCGGTGCCGACCCTTACGCCGACCGTTACTAACACCCCAACCGCTACTAACACTCCCACCAACACCCCGACCGTTACGCCGACGCGCACCCCGACCAACACCTTTACCCCGGTGCCGCCGACTAACACCCCGACTGCCACCTTCACCCCGACCGACACGCCAACTGTGACGAACACGCCGACCAATACCCCGACCGTTACCCCGACGCGCACCCCAACCAACACCTTCACCCCGGTGCCGCCAACCAACACCCCGACCAATACTCCGACCGTCACGCCAACCCGCACCCCAACCAACACCTTCACCCCGGTGCCGCCAACCAACACCCCGACCAACACCCCAACCATCACGCCAACCCGCACCCCAACCGCGACGTTTACGCCGACCATGACTGCGACCCCGACAGCCACGGCTACAAACACCCCGACCAACACCCCGACCGACACGCCGACGGCTACCCCGACCGACACGCCAGAGCCGAACCTCACCCCGACCTGGTTCGCCCCGCCCTCCATCTCCAAGTAACTCCTGGGCAAAGAGAACACCCCCGCCAGCAATGGTGGGGGTGTTTCTGTTGGCAGTGTGGGCGTTGGCAGCAGCCAGCGTATCAAGTTCAGCGAACAAGTGAATGGCTGCGCTAGGTGAACAGATCAGCGCAACCCATAGCATGGTCAGCCTACGCTCGACGTTCACACCCTGGCATTCGTCTATATGCTGCCTGTTATGCAAGACAATAAAGTAGCAGCAGTGACCATTAGCCTGCTGCTGCTTGCAGATTGCTTCTTGTACGTAAGAGCGGTTGATGAACCGCCGCGCCGGCGACCACTATGGAGCGGCCTAGTGTGGTGGCGGCACTGGGATCGCCGTCCAGGTGGCAATTACTGGGGCTGTCAGTTGCGGGCGGGCGGCATTACTGCCAGCGGCAGTGTAGCGGGTGGCAACCAACTGCCTTGCGCTGGCGAAGTTAGCGGGGGCTGCGGTCTCGAAGCTGGCAGCGGTCAGGCTGGGTTGCGGCGTGCCAGTGGCCTTCTGCGCGGCGGTGACAGCAGCCGCTTGCGTGCTGGTGGGGCTGAGAGGATTTAGTGGCTGGAAGTATTGACCGACGGGGCTGAAGGCGAAGGCGGTGATCGCCAATAGCGCGACGATGGTGGCGGCCAGGGCGAAGCTGACCCACTGTGGGCGAGCCTGCACCAACCGCACTCGTGGCCCCGCCTGCTCCTGCAATCGCCGCTGGATCGTCGGCCACAGGTCGCGGCTGGCTGGCATCTCGCTGGCTGCGTAGTCGCGTACTGCACGGCGGATGCGCTCTCCTGGCAAAGTCTTCTGCACTGCTACCTCCTTAAACACCGTAAACCCCTTGACTTTAGCTACCTACTTGGCTGGCTGCATCCACGGTGGGAGCAACTCGCGCAGCCGCTTGCGGGCCACGCTCAACCGCCAGCGGATCGTCCCTGGTGAGCAGTTCAGTTCTGCTGACATCTCCTCGTCGCTTAGGTCGAGGTAGTAGCGCAGCACGATAGCGGCCCGCTGACCGGGCGTGAGTTGGCTGAGGGTGGCGGCCAGCACGGAGTTGCGTTCGGCAGCCTCCATGATCTCATCCAGGTTGAGGCCGCCACTGACCAGTTCGATCCGTTCGCTGCTATCTTCCTTCTCCAGTGGCACTTGCCGCCCGCGCCGCTGCACTGCCTTGAGCGTATCGTTGACCACGCAGCGCAGGAACCAGGGGGCGAAGGGCCGCCGCTCGTCAAACTGGCTAATCTTTTCGTAGACGCGGATGTAGACGGTTTGCACAATATCCTCGGCCAGGGCGTGGTCGCCGCAAATCAGGAAGGCGGTTCGCAGAGCCTGGGTCTGGTAGCGATGCACCAGCACCTCCAGGCCACCAATGTCGCCCCGCTTGAGGCGCGCAATCGCCAGGCTCTCCTCGCTCTCTGGCGTGGCCCCGACGAACTCTAGCGCGACCGGTTCTGCTCTGATCATGCATCTCCCTCAACCAGTATATCAACCAACCCCGCTGATTGTTGGGGCTGGCAGCTTAGCTTGCGCTGGGCCAAAAAGCGGCGCAGCCTTTAGCCAGCTAATTATAGCGTAGCGGGCTGGCTGGCCGCCATAAACAGTAGCTTACCAGAGGCGGGCTGGCCTCAGGGGCGGCTGGCATAGCTGGCCCAACTGCCGCTGTCGCCATCAGGCAGCACAGCGAAGACCTTTTGCAGGCCGCCACCAACATAGTAGAGCGTGCCGTTACGGAAGTGTTGAACGGCACCATCGCCAAACTCCTCCGTGTCGGTGGCCGCACCGAGGCTCTCGCTGCCCAGGGCTTCCCATGCGCTAGCGGTGCGTGGGCCGGGGGCCGGTGGATCGCCAGCCTTGCGCGAACCATTGCCGATGTAGTCCACTCGCTTGTAGCGGCCATCGGGGTAGAGGCCGTAGGCGTAGCTGGGGCGGCTGTCGCTCTGGTTGATCAACACTGCGCCCTTGCGGAAGGGCTGGTAGCCACCATGTATGCCGTTGGCTGCATCGTAGCCGGGGTCAGTCGCGCAACCAAGCCTGCTGGCGAGTTCACCATTGCTGGTCAGGGCGTACTGGAAGATTTGCTTGGTTGGCTGGCAGCCCACCTGCCCGCTGCCGCTGCTGCCCTTGCGCTGGTAAATCTCCTTGCCGACCAGACCGAGTAGCACTCTGTAACGCGGGTCGCTCTGCTCTGGGTGGTACTCAAAGCGGGCGCGCTCAAAATACTGGGTGATATAGCGTTTGCCGTCCGCCGCGTTCACCTCGTAGAAGGCATCGGTGAGCGGGAAGCCCTGTTGGGCCAGCGCGCCGTTGTCGTCCCAGTAGCTGAGGAACAGGCCGCTGACGGCGTGGCCCGTTTCGGGGAAGTTGCGCGAGCCGCCGCCAGGGACGATCTCGCTGGCCGCTGTTACCCTGCCACCAGGGTAGCGGGCGAACAAGGCTTCTTTGCCCAGCAAGCCGAGCAGGATTTGGTAGCGCGGGTTGGTCTGCTCTGGGTGCAACTCGAAGCGAGCGCGCTCAAAATACTGGGTGCGGTAGGTGCGACCATCCGCGTCGTTGGGTTCATCGTATGCGTCAGTGATCGGCAAGCCCTGTTGGGCCAGGCCACCATGCGTCTGCCAATAGCCGAGGAAGGGGTCGTTTACAGTCTTGCCCGTTTCGGGGAAGGTACGGCTGGCATTCTGGGCCTGGGCGGTACTGCCCGCCAGCATGGTGAGCAGGGCGAACCCGGCAAACAGGAGGAGCAATCTTAGCTGCTTCAAGGTGGTACCTACCTTTCTGGGGCTAAAGCGCGGGCGTGCAGGCGCATCTTCAGGCCACGGCGGGGGCGCAGGGTGGTAGAAGGCAGCAGTTCAAAGTTCTGCGGCAGCATCTCCAGGCGGTAGCGGCTGGCTATCGTGGTCAGCATCAAGTGGGCCTCCATCAAGGCAAACTGCTGGCCGATGCAGAGGCGCGGGCCGCCACCAAAGGGGAAGTAGGCGTAGCGCGGCATCCGACGGCGGAAGTCTGCCGTCCAGCGTTCGGGGCTGAAGCGTTCTGGCTCGGCGAACCAGCGGGGGTCGCGCTGGACAACCCAGGGGGAGAGGGTCAGGTTGGCCCCAGCAGGCAGGCGGTAGCCGCTGGCCTCAAAGGACTCGATAGCCTTGCGGCCAAAGGCCCAGGCGGGTGGGTAGAGCCGCATCGCCTCGGTGATCACCTGCTCGGCGTAGGGCAAATTGGGCAGGTCGGCCAGGGTGGGGGTGCGCCCTTGCAGCACGCGGTCTACCTCGGTGTGCAACTTGGCCTCGGCCTCACCGTTCTGGGCCAGCAGCATCCAACTGTAGGTGAGAACCAGGGCGGTAGTATCGTGGCCCGCCAGGAAGATGGTGATCGTCTCGTCGCGCAACTGGGTGTCGGTCATCTGGCTGCCGTCGCTGTCCTGCGCTTGCAGCAGCATAGAGAGCAGGTCGCCGTGGTCTTCGCCACTGCTGCGCCGCTCGGCAATGATGGCGTAGAGTACCGCCTCGATCTGCTGGATTGCCTGCTCCATCGGGCGATTGGGCATCAACCGCTGGCCCTGGGGCAGCATCTGGCGTAGCGCACCACCCAGCGAAGCAAACTCCTCGGCCAGCGAGTCGGTGATCACCCGCAGTGCGTGTTCGACGGTCGCCTCCTCAGCAGTAACATCGGTATCGAACAGTGTCTTGCCGACCGTGCGTAGGGTGAGGGCCAACATCGCCTCGTGCGCGTCAATCGGCTGGCCGGGCTGCCAGCCAGCCATGATATCGTTGGTATAGCCGACCATCGTTTGGGCGTAGCTGGCGATGCGCTCGCGGTGGAATGCAGGTTGGGCGAGGCGGCGTTGGCGCAGCCAGAAGTCGCCGTCGCTGGTCAGCAGGCCGTTGCCGAGCAACTGGTAGGTACCACCGCGCTTGTAGAAGTCACTCTTGGTGAAGTTGCGGTTGTTGGTGACCAGTACCTTCTCAATGTCAGTAGGGTTGGAGAGCAGGTAGCTATCGGTGCCGAGAACCTGCATCTTGACCACATCACCTTGATCGCGGGTAGTACGGGTGAAGAAGCCGGGCGCGTTGCGGCTGAGATCGGGCAGGTTGCCGAGCAGTGGCAGGCTGCGGGTGCTGGGTATAGTACGGTTTGTAGTAGCAGTAGCCATCATCACTCCTTTGTACTATTGCGCTAGCGACCCCAACTGAGGCCGCCAACCCCTGAGATACGCCCTTCGCTGGTCAGCTTCTGGGTGTCGCTGGCGCGAGGGCCGCTGCTGAAATCCAGCTTGAGGGCGTAGAGGCTGAAGCTGTCGTTCTCCAGCGAGAGGAAAGCGAGGGCGCGCCCATCGGGCGACCAGGCTGGCGTGCGGGCGCGGTCGGTATTGGTGATCTTCAGTGCGCCGGTGCCATCCTTGTGCGCCAGCCAAATATTGGTCTTGCCGCCCACCTTCGCGGTGTAGGCGATGTACTCACCGTCGGGGCTGTAGGTTGCGTCGTAGTCAGCCTCGTCCTTGTCCAGTAGAGGCAACCACTTGCCATCCTCGATACTGTAGGCCCACACAGCAGGCTTCTTCTGGCTAAAGTTGGTGGCAAGGATGGTGGCCTCGTCGGGGCTGTAGGCCGGGTGTTCCCAACCGAAGTTGCCAAAGTCGGCATCGGGGGCCAGGCGGTTACCACCCACGGCATCACCCTGCGCGCTCATCGTCCAAACCACCAGGGTGTCGCTATTGCCGTCGTGCAGGTAGGCCAGCCGCTTGCCATTGGGCCGCCAGGCAGGGGCGAAGGCCCAGTTGCTACCCTTCACGTACGCATGCGTTTCAGGTTCCGCGTTGGGGTTGAAGTTGTTAGTCAGCCGCACCGCATTGCCGCCGCCCACCTCCGATACCGCCAGGTCGGAGTAGCTCTCGCCGCGCCGCACGTAGGCGAACTGGCTGCTGTCTGGCGACCAGGCGGGCTGCAACTCGCGCTCCTCTGGTGCATTGGGGTCGCGCACCACTCGGCTGGGTACGGTCGCCCGCTGCACATTGCCGTCGCGCCAGAGCCAGATCGCGTCGTCGCGGGTATAGAGGATGCGCCCGCCAAAGTCGGCAGCGTTTGGCATGGCGGGCGGCCCCGCCTGCACTCGCAAGCTGAGGCCACCAACCAGCAGGGCCAGTAGAGTGAGCATGATGAGGATTGTTTGTTTGGCTTTCATCTTGTTTTGCGAACCACCTGCATTCTAAGCTGGAGCTATCTGCTGCCGTATGATTGCTCTAGCAATTCGCGGGCTACCGTGCGGTCGTCCCAGGGTAGCTTTTCGTTACCGACAATGATACACTGCTCGTGGCCCTTGCCCAGCAGTACCACGATATCGCCCGCCTGCGCGACCAGGCCGAAGGCGGCGCGGATGGCCTCGCGGCGGTCAGCGATCTTGAGGAAGTCGCGGCCCGCCACCTTGCCCACAGCCTCGGCACCAACAGCGATCTCGTTGATGATCGCCATCGGCTCCTCAAAACGCGGGTCTTCGTCGGCGATCACGAAACTGTCGCACCACTTTGCGGCCACGCCCCCCTGCATCGGTCGCTTGGCCCGGTCGCGCTCGCCTGCGCTACCAAAGACGCAGATCAGCTTGCCATCGCGCCCCTCTGCTTTGGTCAGCGGACGAAGAATACCCAACACCTTGTCCATCGCGTCGGGCGTGTGCGCGTAGTCCACGATGCAGGTGAAGGGCTGGCCCGCCACGATCTGCTCCATGCGCCCTGCCACCCCCGCTACGCTCTCCAACCCACGCTTGATCACCGCCAACGGTATGTCCTGCGACAGAGCAACGGTGAGGGCGGCCAGCGAGTTGTAGACGTTGAAGCTGCCAGTCAGCTTGAGGTCGAGGTGGATGCTGCCGACTGGAGTGCTAACATCGTAGCGCAAGCCCGCCGGATGCGCCTGGATGTTGCTGGCCCGCACGTCGGCCTGCTGGTTGTGGATCGCGTAGGTTAGCCGTCGGCCACCCTGCGGCACGCGGTCGAGGTAGAGTTGGGCGTGTGGGTCGTCGCCATTGACCACGCCAACCTTCCCAATGCCCTTGTCGGCAGATGAGCCGAGGAAGTCGAACAATATAGCCTTATCTAGCCGATACTGCTCTACCGAGCCGTGAAAGTCAAGGTGTTCGTGGGTGACATTGGTCAGCACCGCCACGTCATACTCGCAGTGGTCGAGGCGGTGTTGGGCGAGGCCATGCGACGACGATTCGAGGACGGCATACTGAACCCCCTCAGCCACCATCTCCGCCAGCAAGCCCTGCACTTCGGTCGCCTCTGGGGTAGTCTCGCGCGTAGGATTGTCCCAGAGGCGCGGGCCAACCTTGAAGCTGACGGTGCCGAACAACCCAGTGCTGAAGCCAGCCTCCTCTAGCACGCGGCTAATCAGGAAGGTGGTGGTGGTTTTGCCGTCGGTGCCGGTTACGCCAATAGTGCGTAGCTTGCGGGCGGGATTGCCGTAGAAGGCGGCGGCGAAGTCGGCCAGGGCTGCGCTGGTATTCGGCACGCTGATCAGCGGCAGGTCAGGATGGGCGGCAGCAAAGTCGGGCAGCACCACAGCCGCCGTCGCCCCCTGGGCTAGAGCGGTCGCCACGTACTGGTGGCCGTCGGTATGGTAGTTCTTCTCGTAGCGGGCAACGAACAGCGTGCCGGGGGCTGCCTCCCGCGAGTCGTAGACGATGGCGGCAATCTCCGCCTCCGCCAGGCTAGCGGCCTGCAAGGTGGCGTTTGGTACGGCGAGCAGCAAATCAGCAAGTTTCATGGCGTAGCTCCTCCTTACAAGCTCAACCGCGATCCGCCTGGGAGCTACGCTGCTCCACGCCCAGCATTGGGATCACGGCCTTCCAATCAGCGGGTGTGGGCCAATCAGCCCTTAAAGAACTCGATCACCAACTCCGCCGCGTTGACCCCGGCTGCCGCCTGGCCCTCGCCGGTGGATGCGCCGATGTGGGGGGTAAAGAGGATATTGGCGTTGGGGTCTGCGTTTGCCAGCACAAGCAGCGGGTTGTCCGCAGCCGGTGGCTCGATCGCGTACACGTCCAGGGCGACCCCCCCGATCTGCCCGCTCTGGATCAGCCCAGCCAAGGCCGCCTCGTCGATCACCCCACCACGGGCAGCATTGATGATCAAGGCACCAGGCTTCATGCTGCCCAGCCGCGCTGCATCCAAAAGGTTGCGCGTCTCGTCGGTCAGCGGCAGGTGAAGGGTGAGCAGGTCGGCGGTGGCTATCACCTCGTCGCGGCCCAGGCTGGTCGCCCCTTGCGCGCTGATCTGCTCTGCGCTCACAAAGGGGTCATAGGCAACCACGCTCATGCCCAGGGCGCGGGCGAAGGCAGCCACCTGCCCACCAATGCGGCCAAAGCCGAGGACACCGAGGGTGCGCCCACGCAGCTCCAGGCCCTGGAAGGCTTTGCGCTCCCACTTGCCAGCCCGTACGCTGCGGTCGGCGGCGGGCAGGCGGCGGGCGAGAGCTAGCATCAGGCCCAGCACCAGTTCGGCTACCGCCTCGGTAGTAGCGGCGGGGGTGTTCATCACCTTGATGTTCTTCTCAGTGGCGGCGGCAGCATCCACATTGTCCAGGCCCACCCCAGCCCGCACAATCAGGCGCAGGCCCACCGCCTCGCCCAGCACCTCGCGGGTCAGCTTGGTGTCGCTGCGGACGAGGACGGCGGCGTAGCCATCCTCGCGCAGGGCGCGCTTGAGTTCGTCCACTGGCAGCTTCAGGCGGCTATCAGCTTGCAGGCCCGCCGCTTGCAGCAAGCTAGCGGCGCGGGGGTCGAGTTGGTCGGCAATCAACACTCTCTCGTTCAAGGCTACGGCTCCTGCGGCACAAGATTGGGGACGTGCTAGCTGCACGTCCCCCACATTATAGCATATTGCGGCATTTCAGGCTGGCAAGTCAGTCAGATAGTGATCAACCTCAGAGATCAGCGTGGTGAAGTTGAAGGGCTTGTTGATCCAGCCACTGGCCCCGGCTGCGAAGGCGGCATCCACCGTGCGCTGGTCAGAGACCGCACTGAGTATGATCACGCGGGGGAGGTCGCCTGGCTGCTGGTCGTGCTTGAGCCGCCTGCAAACGGTCACGCCATCCTGCCCTGGCATCATCACATCTAGCAGCACGAGATTAGGGTGTTCGGCGGCCACCTGCCGTTCGGCAGCCGAGGCGTTGGTCGCAGTGATAATCTCATAGCCCTGTAGCTCCAGACGATACTTTAGGATCGCCAGGATGTTCATGTCATCGTCAACCAGCAAAATCTTCGCGCCTATCATATTCTCTCCCTCCTCCACTCATTTAGCAGTAGTATTGTACCATCTGTTTCGTAGCTAATGCAAGAGGTTGAAGCTGATCGCTGGAACACTAACATGTATAGGTAGAGCGGTCGGTAAGGTTCTGGTAAGGTTTGTAGGCACGGGTGGTTTTGACGGCTAGCCAGGAAGTTGTGATCGGGGGCGCAGATGTGGTATATTCCATACGCCTCTTTCAGCCCACGCCTCCACCGTTTGGAGCGGGGCGGAGCCTCACCACTTATGCCAAAGATACTGATCGTCTCGGACATACACGCCAACCTGACCGCCCTCGAAGCGGTACTGGCCGACTTCCAGCAAGCCACTGGGGGGCAGCCAGCGGTGATCTGGTCGCTGGGTGACATGGTGGATTATGGAGCCGAGCCAGAGGCCGTCCTCGATTGCTTGCAGCAGTACCCGCTGATCGCCATCCTGGGCAACCACGAACTGGCCCTGCTGGGCAAGGTTGAACTCGCCCTGTTCAACCCCGATGCTCGCAAGTCGGCTCTATGGACGCGCGGCCAGGTTGGTGAGCGCAATCTCGCCTTCCTAGCTGGCCTGAGCAGCAGCATCCAGGTCGCGGTGGGAGACAGTGAGTTCACCCTCGCGCACGGTAGCCCCCGCGATCCAGTGTGGGAATACCTGCTGCAAGCGGACGACGCGGCGGGCAACTTTGTGATGATGGAGACTGACCACGCTCTGGTCGGCCACACCCACATTGCCAGCTACTTCCGCCTCGCCCCCGGCAAGGGGGATCGCTCTGTTGTCGGCTCCTATGCCGCTCGCGACCGCGAGACGCTGCGGCTGCCCACCGCCAGCAGCGGAGAGCGGCTGATCCTCAACCCCGGCTCGGTCGGCCAACCCCGCGACAAAGACCCCCGTGCCGCCTACCTCTTGTTCGACGACGAAAGTCTGAGCTTTACCTACCGCCGCGTGAGCTACGATGTGGCGCAGACTGCCGCCCGCATCAAGGCCGCCCACCTGCCAGAACGGTTCGCCCGCCGCCTGGAGCGTGGCACCTTAGAGCAGCCGCACCCCGGTTGGCTTGATTGGCGCACCCACAGTATAGAAGGAGTACAGTTTTGCTAGACAGTAGAGGCGAACGCCTACCCATCCACCACATCCTGATCGCCGTCAAGGATGGCGAGAGTGACGAAGATGCGCTGGCCCTGGGTTATGCTACCGCCCGTAAGAGCCACGCCCATTGCACTGTGATGCACGTGATCGAGGTGCCGCAGGCCTACCCCCTGACCGCCGACTTGCCCGCCGAGGTAGAGCATGGTGAGCGTGCCTTGCAACACGCCGAACAGGTGGCGGCCCGCTACGACCTGGAGTTGGAGACTGAACTGGTGCAGGCACGCAAGATCGGCCCAGCTATCGTGGATGAGGCGGTAGCCCGCAATAGCGACCTGGTGATCGTTACTGCCCAACTGCACCGTCGCCCTGGCGAGTTTGCGATGGGCAAGACTGTACCCTATGTCCTTAGCCACGCCCCTTGCCGAGTCTGGATTTGTCGCTCGGCGATCAACGAGCAGGATCGCAACCCTTTCGCGCATACTACCCACCATGAGGAGAAGAACTAAATGCGGGCAATCATCATGGGCAGCGGGCGGGTCGGTTCGCGCCTGGCCCACCTGCTCTACCAGCAGGGCTACGAGGTGGCCGTGATCGACGAGCAACCCAATTCCTTCCGCCGCCTCGACCCTACCATCGACGTGCTGACCGTGACCGGCACCGCGATTGATGAGGACGTGCTGAAGGAGGCGGGCATTGAGGAGGCAGACGTGTTCGCTGCCGTGACCAACCGCGACAACTCAAACCTGATGGCCGCCCAGATCGCCAAGCACCGCTTCAACGTTGGCACTGTGTTGGTTCGCATCTACGACCCGGTACGCGGCGAAATCTACCAGTCTATTGGCCTGCAAACGATCAGCCCGACCACGATCATCGCCGACATCTTCTTCAACGAAATCATCAAACAGGCACAGCCCGCCAGCCCCGCTACTGCCCCAACTAGCCAAAAGGAGACCCGCTAATGTACATCATCGTGGTTGGTGGCGGCAAGATTGGCTACTACCTGACCAAGACGCTGGTCAACGAGGGGCGTGAGGTGCTGCTGATCGAGAAGGACTCCAAGAAGGTCGCCACCTACGAGGAGCGGTTTGGCTCGGTGGTGGTGCAGGGCGACGGCTGTGAAGCGGCTACGCTGGAGGCGGCGGGTGCTGCTCGCGCCGACGTGCTGGTGGCCGTCACTGGCGACGACGAGGACAACCTGGTGGCCTGCCAGATCGCCAAAGCCCACTACAACGTGCGGCGCACCATCTGTCGGGTCAACAACCCAAAGAACGAGCGGATTATCAAAGACCTGGGCGTGGACGTGACGGTGGACGCGACCAACCTGATGAAGGACTTGATCGAGCAGTATATCCCAGAGCGACACATGGTGCATCTGCTAACCATGCGCCACGCCGACCTTGCCATCGTTGAGGGGCGGGTGACGGCTGGTTCACCGGTGTTGGGCAAGGTGATCTCGGATGTGCGCTTCCCGGCCCGCACTGTAATCTCTGCCATCGTGCGCCAGAGCCAACTGCTGGTCGCCAGTGGTAGCACTCGCTTTGAGGAGGGCGACGAGGTGATCGCGATCAGCCACAGGGAGCAGGAGGGCGAACTGCAAACCCTGTTCACTGGTGAGGAGATCGCCCAGATTTAGCAGCCAGAGCGCGAAGCACCCCGTAGGCCATGCGCTGCGGGGTGTCTTTGCGTCAGCCAAAGGGTGGCTACTCCTCGTAGCTGCTGTTCATGGCCTTCTCGGCCAGGTTGGCAGCGTAGCCTGCGGTACGCAAGGCTTTCGTCACCTTGCTCACTGCCGAGTCGCGGGCGTGCGCGCTAACATCGGGCAGCTTGACCAGGGCGGTGGTGGGGTTGAGGCGGCGCAAGACATAGCTGCTGGTTTTGCGGCCTGCCGCCAGTTCGTCCAACACGGTGGGGTCATCCACCTCAAGCAGCGTAACCTCGGTCAGGCGCACGCGCTTGACCGCCCGCGCCCAGTCTTCGATGCTGCGGGCGACATTCTGCGGCACCTCGCGCTGGCTCTGGGCCTGCAAGAACTGCTGGATGGCCGCCACGCTGAAGCCCGACTCTAGGGCGCGCTGGATGCTCTCGCGGCTGATCGTGTAGACGCTCACCATGTCGTGACGGCTCAGGTCGGCGATCTGCAAGAGGTACCAGAGCGGTACGCTTTCTGGCTTGAAGACCAGCACCTCGAAGTTGGGTTGGAGGAGCAGCGACTTAGTGGCCTCGGCTGGGGGCAGCGGCCCATCCTCATGCAAGCGGCTGCTAGCCTCTGGCCCCAGGCGGAAGGCGACCGCCTGCCCCGTTGCATCGTAGCCCACGTCGGCCAGGCCCAGCCAGTGCAGGCCGCTGGTAACGATAGCAGCGATCACCCGCCCCTCGCGCTGCGGCCAGTTGGTGGCGAAGCTAGTCAGGTTGCGGTAGCCACCCATGAAGCGCACGGCATCCTGCTTGTTGCGAAAGAAGATGTAGGGGTCGGCGACCTCAAAGTAGTTGACCAGGCTGCTGGTGGCGTACCACTGGCCGGGGGCGAGTTCGAGCAGCTTGTCCACAACCTTGTGGCGGCCAAAGGTGATGTTGCCCGCCCACCAGAAGCCAGCGGCGTAGACTGCTGGCTCAAACCACTCCTTGTCGTCCAACCAGAGGTGGGCCAGGCGGCGGCTCTGGGCGGCAAAGCCGAGGGCGGCCCACTCGTCGGCCTTCGCAGTCAGCAACAAGCGGTCACGCTCTGGGTTGACGCGCAAGAGGTCGAGGGCGAGGCAGAGGTGGAGGATCAGTTCGAGGCGGTTGGTCGGCAGGTCGAGCGAGTCGGGTTGGAGCAGCAGTTCGTTCAGCCGCTTGCTGACCCGCTTGGGCAGGTGGGTGTCATCATGCGCAGTCAGGCTGAACTTGTTCTGCTTGACGAAGGCAAGGACGGTGAGGATGTCCCAGGCGAGGGTGTGGGGCTGCTGCACTGCGCTGCGCTGCGGTTCGCCCACGAAGGCCGTGATTGGCGGCGGGGGGGTATGCGGCTGCACGTCGGGCTGCATAATATCTTTGGGGATGAAGAAGTTACGCACCGCCCCGGTGTAGGTCTCCAGCACGAGGAAGCGTTGACCGAGCAGGCGCAGGCTCTGGCGCATCTCTGCTTCGGAGAGAACCGCCGCCCGCCGCAGGGCATCGAGGGTCATGCGCCCGCTGTGCTGCTCCAGCAGGCGGTAGATTGCCTGGGCATTGTCGGGTAGGATCGCCAGCATTGCCCGCACCCGCTCTGGCTCGGCGAAGGCACCCAGTAGCACATCGGCTACTTCATCCTTATAGTAAGCGGGCTGGCTAAACTTTAGCTTCCAGTTGGTGGCAATCTGCTCAAGCTGGGCCAATTCGTACTGCTCTAGCAGCTTGCTAACTGGCAGATCAAAGCGTGGTGGCTCAGTCATCTCTGCCGCGATCTTCTTTAGCACGCGAGAGACTTCGCTGGAGATCGAGACGGCGGGCCGCCGCTCGGCACCATCGGCGGGGTTGCCCTTAGTTGCATAGCGGTATTGGCTGGTGACCACCCGGTTGTTCTTCGCCAGCACGTCCTCTATATCCACGATCCCCAGTTGGCTGATGTGTTGCAGCATCGCCTGCACCTCCGCTGGGTTGAGCGAGAAGGCAACCGCCAGGGTGTCTACGAAAGCGGTGCTAGCCCGCTGATCCATCAGCCAGTTGACGAAGTTGCGCTCCTGGGCAGTCAATTCACCCCAAATCCACTTGACCGAGGTCTCATCAATCAACTCACGATAGAGGAGCATCGCCAGTTCGTTCTGGCCCAGCCGGGCGGGAGGCAGTTGGAGGGCGGCGGCGATCTGCTTAAGTTCGTCGTAAGAGCGGCCAATAAGTCGCCCCAACAGGTTTTTCACAGTAATTCACTCCCCGATGCGTGTACTTCGCGTTATGCCAGCCCCATGCTAGAGAGGGGGATACTCTGCATGGTATAACATACGGCTGGTAGTTTGTCAAATATGGGCTGATTTTGGGGTCAGGACAGCCAGCATCTACCTGGCTGGTAGCGCGAAGGTGTGGCTGCCCTACCCTCTACCAGCCGACAGTACCAGGGCCGCCCTTGAAGGGGCCAACAAGCTCGCTGGTAATCCAACCGCCGTAGAAGTCGCCCTCCTGGGCCTGCACCCGCTCCTCGCCAACGTAGCAAGCATCCATCCGTCCAGGATAGAAGGCGACAGTGTCACGCAGCAACTCGTAGCCAGGGGCGGGGTTTGGGTAGTACCAGGCGGCATTGACGGCCTGCCGTTCGCCAACCGTGATCGTGTAATAGCCCGCCTGCCCCTTGAACTCGCAGAAGCTAGAGCGTGAGGTGCGGCTAAGGTGGGCCATGACAATGTCGTGGCTGGGGATATAGTAGACGGGCGGGTGGCTGGTCTCCAATACGCGTACTGCCGCCGTACTATCGGCGATGATCAGGCCGTTGAAGACCACCTGCACCCGCTTGCTGCTTGGCTCGACGCGGGGCGGGCGAGGGTAATCCCAGACCGACTCCTGACCAGGGCCGGGTTGTACTCGCTTATTCATGATGCTATTTCACCTTTCGGATGCGTAATTGAACGTGTCAATTGGCAAGCCAGAAACCTGCCAAAGCCATTATACCATTTGTTGCCGCCCCAATTCCTGTGCAGATTTGGTGGGGTTTGCACGCCTTTGCCCCTTTACAATATGGCTAAGCAGTGGTATGCTTTGACAATCGTCTAAGTCGCTGGTAAGAGCGGCGCAAGACGTACCCTGTGCTACCCAGGGCAACGTGGGGGTAGCAGTCGAACCAACAGTGGCTTCGCAAGAGGCCGAGAAGAAGAAAGGTGAAGTCCTTGAAGAACCACAAGTTGTATCGTTTGCTCGCTCTGGTGATGGTGCTTTCCCTCAGCCTGTTCGGAGTCGCACAGGCAACCAGCAATCAGAGCGTCAGCAGCAAGCCGCTGGCCGCCCCAGCCAAGCCGGTAGAGAAGCAGAAGAACGCCCCCATCGCCCAGGTCTCCAAGTCTACCGGTGTTGAGTGCAGCACCCAAGATGCGGATGCCCTCAATATGCAGACCAACCTCCGTGCTGGCCTGATCCTCTTTGAGTGCTTCGGCGGCGAGAAGCCGAAGATTGATGGCAGCAAGTCTGTCACCGCTGTGCAACCCAACAGTAGCCCCAACTTCGGCGGCACTGATGTGAACACCATCACCGGCCCAGAGACCTTCCCCAAGGTCACCCAGGCTGAAGCGATGGTCTGGGCTAACGGCCAGAACGTGGTCGTCGGCATGAACGACTCGGCTGGCTCTGCTAACACCCCCCCCACGTACTCGACCGTCTCCTACTCGACGGATGGCGGTACGACCTTCACCCGCATCAACCCCACGCCGCTGACTGGCTACGGTTCCAACTACGGCGACCCCCTGATTGTCTACAACGTCCGTCTAGGCAAGTGGTTTAACGGTGAACTGGTCAGCGGCAGCGGCACGAACGGCAACTGTGGCGCGCAGGGTATCGCCGTCTGGCAATCCACCAATATGTCCACCTGGACGGGGGCAGCCTGCGCCCATGTTGGTAGCAACGACGACCGTATGGGAATCTGGGCCGACAACAACCCGGCTAGCACCTACTATGGCCGTATGTACATCAGCTGGAACGACTTTGGCGTTAGCGGCAACAACCCACCAGTGCAGGTAACTTACTCGGACAACGGCACTACCTGGAGCGCACCGGTAACGGTTGCCACCAGCAACCCCAACTTCATCCGCAACCAGCAGATCAGCGGCAGCCGCGGTAGTGACGGCACCGTTTACCTCTACGGTGGTCAACCGGTCTTCCCGCAGGCCACTGGCACCAGCAACACCAACCACGTCTACAAGTCCACCAATGGTGGCCTGACCTGGACTGAACTGACCCTCAACAGCCCAACCTGGATCGCCCCTTACGACCTGCTCTGCGGTGGCCGCCTCTCAATGGCCCCAATCTGGCGGTTCGAGGGCTTCGGTCAACTTGGTGTCGGCCCCAACAACAGCCTGCACCTCTCCTACGTGCAGAAGGGTGCTACCGGCGACGGTGGCGATGTGTATTACACTCGCTCACTTGATGGCGGTGCCACCTGGTCGGCCCCGGTTCGTATTGACGATAGTGGTGCCAGCACTCGCGCCCAGTTCAAGTCGGGCCTGGCTGTCACCGTGCGTGGCGCAGTGGTAGTCACCTGGTACGACCGCCGCAACACCACTAACAACGACTACCAGATGTACAGCCGCGTCTCCTACGACAACGGCTCGACCTGGCAGGCCGCCACCCCCCTCAGCGACCAGATCATCCCCCAGCCCGCTCAGGTTGACAGCGGCGTGCAGGCTTGCTACGGTGGCGACTACGACTACCAGTACGCCGATGGCGACATGGTTCACATGGTCTGGACTGACGGTCGCGTGGTGATTAGCGGCCAGAACCAGGAAGATGTCTTCTACGACAAGGCTCAGGTTACGGTAGGGCGTACCGGCACCATCGCTGGCTTCGTCCACAGCAGCAGCGGCGCACCACTTGCCAATGCCCAGGTCGCAACAACTGATAGCATTAGTGGCACAACGAGCTTCGTCTCTACTGACAGCAACGGCAACTACAGCGTCAGCGTGCCGATCACCCCCACCTACGCGATGACCGCCAGCAAGTTCCTCTACAACTCGCAGTCGGTCAGTGGCGTGACGGTTGTCTCTGGCGTGACCACCACCCAGAACTTCACCCTCACTGGCCTTGCTACTGGCACCATCGCGGGTGTGGTCACGGACAGCCTGACCAGCCTGCCGAT
>JAYUUN010000026.1:0-5604 GCA_043754535.1 Chloroflexota bacterium
ACTGGTCTGCTGCACCAGAGTTGTAGTCTCGGCCACAGCGGAGCCTGCAATGCGGGCGGCTTCGTGCTGCTGGGTGCTGCTACCCATCAAGCCGCCAGCTAAACGAGTAAGTAGGCTCACTTGCTGCCCAATCTTTGATGTAGCTGACCTCGCTAGTGCCAACCACGTACATTCCTTCAGCGTTGACCAGCACCTGCTAGCCCCACCATCGTGGTCCAGGCCCAGCCAGGTAGGATCGTTGGTCAGGGTAGCTGGGTTGTACTGGCGGTAGCTGTGTAGAAGTCGTTGGCAGTAGCCACGATGGTACCGTCGGCACTGGTGAGGAAACCGCCAAGCCGGTACTGACCAGGCTGGTTGATGTGTACTTCAGCAGTGACTGATGCACTGGCGAAGGCGGGTCGCTCGGTTCAGGTCGGGTCAGTCAAGGAGGTACAGACCCCGGCTGGCATGGCCCTGCTAGTCGCCTACAATGTCAACTCAGAGCCGAATGCCGTCACCGGCAAGCAGGTGCGGCTCGAAGCCAACAGATACTACTTCTTCAAGAACGGCAAGCTGGCGACCCTCGTCCTCACTGCCCCACTCGGTGCCAACAACGTAGACCAGTGGCAGCGCATCAGCCAGAGCTTCGGCTGGCAGTAAGGACGGCAAGGATGGTGACTCTACAGGTCCACAACCTCTACCGCTTCTACCATGCTGGTGAGGGTGAGAGCTGGCCCTGTCCTCAGTAGCCTGAGCCTCAGCGTGCGTCGTGGGGGGCGTGCTAGCCGCTAATCCTCTTTCTGGGCTTGCCGGGGGCGGTGCTGGCCGCAGTGCTGACTCTGGCGGTGGCTGCAACCGGGGCTGAACGGCGGCAGCGCGAACAGGCTCTCCTCCGCTTGCGTGGCGCATCAACCAGCCGCATCCTGGGGCTGGCAGGCATCGAGGCGGCGGTGCTGGCGGGTTTGGGCGTGGCTCTCGGCCTCGTGCTGGCGTGGCTGGCTGGGCAGTTGGTTAGGGCTGGCGCAGGTCTGTTTGAGCCAGCAACCTGGCCTTGGACGGTGCTGGCAGCGTTGGTCGGCGGGCTGCTGGCGGCGGTGGCGATCCTGCTCCCGGCCTGGCGTACCGCTCGGCAAGCGACGGTGGTGCAGGCGCGGCAGGCTATTGGGCAAGACCGCACCCCGCTCTACCAGCGGCTCGGCCTCGACTTCATCCTCCTCGCGGTGGCCGGGTTCATCTATTGGCAAGCGGCCAGCACTGGCTATCATCTGGTACTCGCCACTGAGGGCGTGGTGCAGACCGCCGTAGACTACACTGCCTTCCTCGCCCCTTCTGCCTGTGGCTGGGCGGTGGGCTGCTGACGATGCGCCTTGCCCGCCTGTTGCTGCGGCGTAGCAACCTGCTAACCAGTCTGCTGCGCCCCATTACCCACAACCTGAGCGGGGTGGTGGCGGCAGCCAGCAGGCGGCAAGGGGGGTTGCTAGCACGCGGCCTCCTACTGGTCGCCCTGGCAACCTCGTTCGGAGTCTCGACCGCGGTGTTCAACACCACGTACAACGCCCAGGCGCGGGTGGATGCTGAGTTGACCAACGGGGCTGACGTGGCTGTGACTGGTACGACCACTGCCCCGGCTGGCAGCCTGCTGTCCAGGTTGGCAGCGTTGCCAGGGGTAACAGCGGTGCAGCCCTTGATCCACCGCTTCGCCTACGTCGGCACTGACCTGCAAGACATATTTGGCGTGGACGCGGCCCACCTCCAGCAGGCGACTAGCCTCGCCAACGCCTACTTCGACAGCGGCAACGCAGCCGCGACGATGGCGACCCTCGCCGCTACCCCCGACGGCGTACTGGTTGCGGCGGAGACGGTTAAGGACTTCCAGTTGCAGGTGGGCGGCCAGATCAACCTGCGGCTACAAAGTGCGAAGGATCAGCAGTACCACGTCGTCCCCTTCCACTTTCTGGGCATCGTGCGCGAGTTCCCCACCGCGCCGAAGGACTCGTTCCTGGTCGCCAACGCCAGCTACCTGGCGCAAGCGACTGGCAACCTCGCTGCCGAGGTGGTACTGCTGCGGACGAGTGGAGATGCACCGACCCTGGCAGCAACTGTGCGTCCGCTGGTCGCCGACCTACCAGGGGTGCGGGTTAGCGACCTGGAAGCGACCGCCCGCACGATCAGTTCGAGCCTGACGGCAGTTGATCTGAAGGGGCTGACCCTCCTGGAACTGAGCTTCGCCGTGCTGCTGCTGGTGGGGGCAAGCGGGCTGGTACTGGCTCTGGGGCTAACCGAGCAGCGGCGCAGCTTCGCCATCCTGACTGCGTTGGGGGCCAAGCAGGATCAGCTAGCCAGCTTCTTCTGGGCGGAGGGTCTGTTGCTCAACGTCGGCGGTGGCCTGACTGGAGTCGCCCTGGGGTTGACTCTGGCTCAAGTGCTGGTCAAGGTGCTGACCGGCGTGTTCGACCCCGCGCCGGAGGGTCTAATCCTACCCTGGAACTACCTGCTGCTACTGCTGCTGGCAGTAGTGGTTGCCACCATTGCGGTAGTGCTGCTCATGCGGCTGATCGTCCGCCAGCGGGTAGCCGAGGTGCTGCGCGACATCTAGCTCCCACAAGCACTTCTGCACTTGTTCGGCTCATCTGCTCAACGAATGAACAACGAAGAATGTTGGTGGTGCGTGGACAGTGCGAAATGCTGGTGGTCAACCGCTCCACCCTCTACTACCGAGCCAAGCAAGATGACGCAGTGACGACTGCGATTCGTAAGCTCAACAGCCCTGCGACTACCTCGGCAATCATGGTGGCTGGCACTGCGCTGTGCAGGGTAACGTGGCCGGGGGTTGTCGGTAGCACCCAGCGTAGCTCACCCGCCCGCACCTTCTTGTCTAGCGCAAGGGCGGCCACCACCGCAGCTACCGTCAACCCCAAACCAGCCGCAGTGGTGGGCAGGCGGTAAGCGGTTAGTAGGGCGTGCTGGCGGGCTACCAGTGCGTCGCTGCATAGACCTAGGCGGCGGGCAATCTCAGCCTCGCCCACCATCCCGACCGCCACCGCGTTGCCGTGCAGCAGCCGGTAGGCCGCCGCCTTCTCCAGGCCATGCGCGATGGTGTGGCCGTAGTTGAGGAAGATGCGTGGGCCACCCTCCCCCTCGCGCTCGTCGCCCGCGACCACCTGCCCCTTGAGGGCGGCGCAACGGCTGATAATGCGGCGGTGCAGGACCAGGTCTAGCCTGCTGTCACCCACCAGGTAGGCCGCGACTGCTGGGGCCGCCGCTTCGAGTTCAGCCAGCAGCCCACCTGCTCCTCCAAGGCTCGCCTCAATCATGCCATACTTGCACACCTCCCCCCAGCCTTCGTTGTAAGCGGCCACGGGCAGGCTGCCGAGAAAAGCGGGGTCTAGCAACACCAGAGTGGGCTGGTGGAAGGCCCCCACCAGGTTTTTGCCCACGTCGAGGTTGACAGCAGTTTTGCCGCCGATGCTAGCATCCACCATCGCCAGCAGCGTCGTCGGCACCTGTACCACGCGCAGGCCACGCAGGTAGCTAGCCGCAGCATAGCCAGCCACGTCGCCAACGGCACCGCCGCCGACCGCCAGCACGACGCTGCTGCGCTCCGCTCGGCTGGCGGCCAGCCAGCTATACAGCTTCGTCAACTCGGCTAGCGACTTACCCGCCTCGCCAGGGGGCAACAGGTAGCAATGCTGCCCGGCCAGGCCACGGAAGCGCGCAACTACCTGCGGCCAGACGTTGCTATCACTAATCAGGCGCAGATTGGCCGCGCCACCCGCCAGTTCGCTAGCGACCGCCAGCAGGTCTTCACCCTCGGCGAAGCGGATGTTGGCGGCAGGGTTGGCCGCCAACCAGTCGAGGATCGCCGCTGCTGTCTCCCAGGTACTGCCAGTGCTAGCGATCACCACGTCGGCCAGCGAGCGGTAGATAGGAGCGCGCTCAGCGGCCATCACTTGCAGGCGGCTAGCAGCGTCGCCGTGCAGCAGGGGGCGGTCTTCCCCACGATGCCCAAAGCGGGCGAGCAGGGTGGTGACAGGAGCGGTCAGGTAGACTACGCGACCATGCTCGGCCAGCAGCCGCTGGTTGGCATCGTTCAGGATCGCGCCGCCGCCAGTGGCGATTACTAGCGGCTGATGGCTGAGGCAAGCACGGGCCAACACGCCACTCTCCATCAGGCGGAAGGCTGGTTCGCCCGCCTCGACGAGAATCGCGCCGACGCTACGACCCGCCAGGTGCGCGATTTCGCTATCGCTGTCCAGCAGCGGCCAGCCCAACTGCTCGGCCAGCAGCCGTCCAACGCTCGATTTGCCAACCCCGCTAAGGCCGACCAGGATGATGTGTCTTTTCATAAAGTGCCGTGTCTGGTAAGTGATAGAGTTAGAGGTGGTATAATCAGGCCGTATTATAGCACAGCCACCTACCCCCGCTGCAAACCGCTAGAGGAGCCGCCATGCAAAGGGAAACTAAGAGCGAAGTTAAAGCTGAAGGCGCGCAGACTGGAGGGCGCGGTTTGCTCTACGTTGGCATCGCTGTCCTGTTCTTCAGCACCAGCCCAGTGTTCGCAGCCTGGGCCGAGCCACTCTCAGCCTATGAGAAGACCTTTGGCCGCATGGCTCTGGCCGCCCTGGTGATCGGCTTGCTGCGCGCCTGGCGGGGCGAGAAGCTGCCGCCGCGCTCTGCTCTGCCCCGCTTCGTCGGCTACGGGTTGGTTGCCGCCCTGCACTTCCTGCTCTACATTGCCAGCCTGGTCTACACCAGTCCCGCCCACTCGCTAGCTATCGTCTACACCGCCCCGGTCTTCGTCACTATCTTCTCCACCTTCTTTCTGCACGAGCCGATCAAGCGGCGGCAGTGGGGCGGCATCGTGGTCGCCATCGCTGGGGTGCTAATCCTGGTCGGCTTCGAGCCAAACGAAAGCAGCCAAATGCTCTTTGGCGACCTGCTCGCGCTGGGATCGGCAGTCTGCTTCGGCCTCTACTCGGTGATGGGCCGCTACGAGCGCGACCGCTACAGCCTGTTCAGCTACGCTAGCACCGTCTACAGTCTGGCCGCCTGCTGGCTGGCGGTCGGCGCGCTCTATGGCGTGGTTAGCCGCCTCAGCCTGCCACCACTCCCCGCTGGCTACTTCCCTTTGGGCGCACTGCTAGCGGTGGTCGGTCTCGGTTTGCTGCCGCTAGCCCTCGGCCACACCCTCTACAACGCAGGGCTGCGCCTTACCCACGCCACCTACATCAATGTGATTGCTACTCAGGAGGTAACCGGCGGCATCCTACTCACCTGGTGGCTGCTAGATAAGGAACCAACCGGTAATTCGCTGTTGGGCGCACTCGTTACCCTGATCGGGGTCATCGCAGTGGTACTCTAAACCACGGTAGGGGGCTGTTACTGGCTAAAGATACCATAAACAGGGTATTGACTACTCAGCCAAACGCTGTTATGATAATAGAGCTTGCAGCAGATGTGGCAAACGTGCTGTTGCAAATGGCGTTCCTAGCGGCCCAATCGGGCTAAAAGAATAGAAGGAGATTGCGATGAACGGTCTTTTCAGACGACAGGGTAACCAGGCTAGCAAGCTGCTAGCCGTATTCGGCTTGATGCTCGCTCTGGTGCTGATGGGCGGCGGCTTTA
>JAYUUN010000027.1:0-16839 GCA_043754535.1 Chloroflexota bacterium
GGGTGGTGGTTGCAACCCGATCTACCCAACGCCGTCCCCACGAGTGTCCATGTCGAAGTTTCAATCCCCTCAAATGCGGGGTGGTGGTTGCAACTTGATGGATACCACGACCCTGATCAGCCGACTCGAAGTTTCAATCCCCTCAAATGCGGGGTGGTGGTTGCAACAAGTGATGGTGGATGAAGTAAGGGGAGGCTGGGGCGTTTCAATCCCCTCAAATGCGGGGTGGTGGTTGCAACGTATTCCTTCTTTTGATTCAATTGTAGAGAGAATGTTTCAATCCCCTCAAATGCGGGGTGGTGGTTGCAACTCCAAGTTTCGTCGCCCACCGGCGACAACAGCCAAGTTTCAATCCCCTCAAATGCGGGGTGGTGGTTGCAACTCGAGTGCGATCCCCCCTGGTGGTGTTACCAGCTTCAGGTTTCAATCCCCTCAAATCCGGGGTGGTGGTTGCAACGTCGTGCATCTACTATTTCAAATTATGTTTGCAACAGTAGTTTCAATCCCCTCAAATGCGGGGTGGTGGTTGCAACTTTATGTTGCTGTTGCTAGTACAATGTATCTTTGGTTTCAATCCCCTCAAATGCGGGGTGGTGGTTGCAACTAGGATGGGGCAGGAGGCAAAGCATGGCTAAGAGGTTTCAATCCCCTCAAATGCGGGGTGGTGGTTGCAACCTCATGCAACTGGCCCAGCCCGCCCAACTCGCGGTGTTTCAATCCCCTCAAATGCGGGGTGGTGGTTGCAACTCGCTTACCATGCCATCGGTGGAGAGAACACCAGATGGTTTCAATCCCCTCAAATGCGGGGTGGTGGTTGCAACCACGCTGCCGCCACCCGATAGGCCGCCGCGTGCTGGCGGGTTTCAATCCCCTCAAATGCGGGGTGGTGGTTGCAACTAAGTAGCGTAGAGGCTTACATGGCCTTGCCACAACGGTTTCAATCCCCTCAAATGCGGGGTGGTGGTTGCAACGCCATGCTCATCTTGCGGCCTTACAACCGCGTCCTCGTTTCAATCCCCTCAAATGCGGGGTGGTGGTTGCAACCGGGCGACCAGGCACATGATGTTCTGCAAGCGGCTCTAGTTTCAATCCCCTCAAATGCGGGGTGGTGGTTGCAACCCCGGCACAACAAGGGCAAGGAGAATAGTGCAATGGTTTCAATCCCCTCAAATGCGGGGTGGTGGTTGCAACCTTAGCCTCGCCACCGTTGCCGCCTTGCCGCTCCAGGTTTCAATCCCCTCAAATGCGGGGTGGTGGTTGCAACAACACTGCGCTGGGGGTGATTATTGCGCTCGGCCTGGTTTCAATCCCCTCAAATGCGGGGTGGTGGTTGCAACGGTACAGGGCTGGCACCTGTGAGAGGCAGCGTGCCAGTTTCAATCCCCTCAAATGCGGGGTGGTGGTTGCAACTAGGGCGATGTGGTCGGCTTCGGCTGGGCCGCCGTGTTTCAATCCCCTCAAATGCGGGGTGGTGGTTGCAACACGGCAGATAAGGCGGCCACAACAATCAGGAGACTGTCATGTTTCAATCCCCTCAAATGCGGGGTGGTGGTTGCAACGCTCTGTACGGGCGCATCAAAATCTACCGTCAAGGCGTTTCAATCCCCTCAAATGCGGGGTGGTGGTTGCAACGTGAGGGCGATGTATGCAGAGGCCGGGGCGATAGAGGTTTCAATCCCCTCAAATGCGGGGTGGTGGTTGCAACTCGGGCAGGCTCATACCGTCAAGGTTAATGCTGCCGTTTCAATCCCCTCAAATGCGGGGTGGTGGTTGCAACGCTGCTCGCCGTTGGCACATGGGCGGCCACGTCGCCCAGGTTTCAATCCCCTCAAATGCGGGGTGGTGGTTGCAACCCTCCCGGCGTAGGTTTACGCACGATTTGCGAGAGGCTACTGCAACAGCTCATTATAGCACACTTTTGGCCGTTGTCAATACCCGCTGCCGACCAATTTTGGGCCTATTTGCCGCTGCGAGAGGCGCAACCGTAGTTCGCCACCGCACCCACCCCTCGCGCAACCAGCCTGCCACCACTGACTTGCCCCAGCGAAGTTGCTATCAAAGTCCGTGCCACTTCTAAACCCCAGTCCAACCCTGACAATGGACTATGATAACACCCCCTCGTCTTTGTTATCATGGTCCGTTGTCACTCTTCCGGTAGGGAAGTGATAACGCAGACTGATAGCATGGCGGCTGTTAGCCTCTCTCCTTCCGCGGTGATGTAGTAGTTACCACGTCCGCTTGGATGGCTGATATAGCCTTGCTCCTCGGCCTCGTTCAGCAGCCAGTTTAGGGTTGCCGAAGGCACGCCCAGTGCGATCTTCATTGCACTGGAGCCTAAGTCCTGCACTCCGCACTGCTGCCTACGCCGCCAGCCCACTGCCGACTACCGCCAGCCCACTGTCTACTGCCCACTGTCTACTGCCAACTGTCTACTGCCGACTGGCAATTGCAGCACCTCATGTATCCGTTCGCCCGCGTCGCGCTCCCGCTTGAACCAATCAGTCACGTCATAGCCGCTCGACAGCCGGTTGCCATTCGCCCACTCCAACACCAAACCGCACCCGCCGAAGCCCGCCGCCAGCTTGTGCGCCTGCTCAAGATCACTCTGCTGGTTATCGAACAGCACAAAGATGCAAGTGACCTCACCAAAACCTTACCAGCTTTCCTCAACCTTTTGTCCAAAATCATCAGCCAGCCAGTTGCATCTTGTCGCTCTTTCTGCTATACTCTGCGCCAGCAGCTAACAAGTTCGTGTCACAGCAAAGGTGGTGCGTACCATGACCAGCCGTGATGTTTATATTTCACTACAAGCAGTTACACCAGCCTTCTGGGGTGGTGCTGTGCCACGTCGCTACTTTGCTTTTACGGAACTGATTGACAGCAAGGGTAATACCCTGCTTGAACACAATGATAGAGGCAATTCGGTGCTGACTAAAGCTGCCAAGGACTGGCTGCGCCAAAGAGCAAATGAGCAGCATGAAACCCGCCCAGAGGCTAGAGTCCAGTCAGTACGTGGTGCATTGCGCTGGTGGCTGCGGGCAATGCTGGCTGGCAAGAACACAGGCTTGCTTGTCGCTACTGACCAACTCTGGCAAGCCGAGGCTGAGGTGTTTGGCAGCACCAACGAGGCATCCAGCGTAATGATCAGCCTGCGTAACCACAATCTGCAACCAACAATCATGAGTGAGCCAGAGGTCAACCCCAAGAATCCCTCCGGCTACGACTATATGCTCTATGGGATGCACACCGGCAAGTCAGACAGTGAAGGTCATGCCTACACGCCTCGCCAATACTACAATGAGAGTACAGACCGCACCCGCCGCGAGATCGATCTTGCCATCACCCCTCGCTGGGGGGCAGCTAACGGCCAGCCAGCCGTTAAACAAACACTGTGGGCCATGTGGCTGCTGATCAACTTTGGCGGACTAGGATCACGCAACCGACGAGGTGCAGGCTCAGTTGGCACCGCAGTTTTGCCGGAGCTACCAGAGTGGTTGAAGCAGCAGAAGGAGCAAAATGAAGACCTTAAGCTGCCAGACTTCGAGCGTGCCGCGTCACTGGCTCAACTACGGGAGCGGCTCAGAGATGGGCTTATAGCTGCGACCAACAACCCAGCGTGGCAAAACGAGTCCATCACACCTCGCTATGCCGACTTCTCTGTACTCCATCCTGACTACTGTACCATTGCCATACTTGGCCCCAACAGCGGCAGTGGATGGTCAACCGCGAAGGAAGCAATTAAGGCTACAGGCAGTGCCTTCCGTACCTTCCGCGCCAACCCCACCAACAAGCCCCTGAACTTTCGGGCATTTGGCTACTCCCTGCCCAACAATCGCTTTGCCTCGCCGCTACACTTCACCATCGTACAACTCTCCAGC
Organism: Chloroflexota bacterium; assembly: GCA_043754535.1. GTDB lineage: Bacteria > Chloroflexota > Chloroflexia > QHBQ01 > QHBQ01 > JBBROH01. Next base: position 3,879 of record JAYUUN010000027.1, read on the forward strand.
CGGAGCTTTGTTGTCGTCATGACATGGTTCCACTCCAATCTGCCAGGTGGTGGAACCGTGCCGAGCCAGCCTATGATAACTGGCTTCGTCAATCATCTGCGACAAAGCCTTACCTGCAACTACATCTGGGAGCCATGATGACCGACCACCCCACCACCCTCCTCGCCTTCGCCCTCGGCCCAGTGCAGCCGTTCATTGCCGCTGCCCGCCGTACCCAGGATTTGTTCGTCGGCAGCCACATCCTCTCGCTGCTTGCCAAAGCCGCCTGTCAGGTCATTGAGCAGCGGGGTGGCAAGCTCCTCTATCCCATTGGGTGGAAGGATAGCAAGGCGACCAATCTGCCCAACAAGCTGCTTGCTCGGTTCGATGACCCCACTAAAGCGGAGCAGGCTGGTAGGGGTGCAGTTGTGGCTGTGCAAAAAGCCTGGTGCAAGATGGCTGATGCTGTGCTGACGTGGCTGGCGGAGGAAGGGAGGGAAGGGAAGGCGGCAATTGCGCTAACTGACCACTTCCGCCAGATGTGGGCCGACCAGACCGGCTCTGCGCTTGAACTGTATTGGACTGTACTGTTTGCTGCCACCGTCATGCCGGGCTATGAAGCCAACGGTTACGGCGACCACGTGGAAGCCTCCGAGTCGCTGCTCGCCGCCCGCAAACTGCTGCGTAGCTTCACGCCGCACGCTGCCACCCAGGTCGGCCCGATGAGTACAATTGGCGGCCAGCTACCGGCCCTACGGCTAGGGGAGCGTGACAGCGACCGTGAAATCAAGGCGTTCTGGATTACGGTCGCGCAGGCAGTCAACAAGCAGGCTGTCCTTGACCTCGAAGGTGGCGAACGCCTAGACGCGATCAGCACCGTCAAGCGGCTCATTGCTAGCACCGACCATTACGCGAGCAAGTTCAGCCAACGCTACCCCTCGACCAGCGACGTGGCCGCCGCCGACTTGCGGGCTGCCATCCTCAATCTTGATGAGTTGCAGGATGATGGCAGCGCAATCAGCAAAGCTCTGTACCAATACTTTGAGGCGGCCAAGAAGATAGACGTGCAACGTACGGGTGATGTACCCGGTTTGGTCAAGCTGGCAAAGCAGCATGGCATCGGTGGCTGGCGGTACGAAGCCCTGCTTAAGCATGACGGCGACCTGCTGTTCCCTCAGAATGTCAGCGCGAAGATGCTGGTCGCCGACTACGGCGTGCAGCCTGACCGCGCCGAGGCGATTAGCCGCGACCTGATCGCTAGCGCAAATGCTTTGCGCCGCGAGGCTAGTAAGCTGAAGGTGACGGCCACTACCCCCTACTACGCCGTCGTTGCCTTCGACGGCGACCGCATGGGTGCGTTGCTCCGCCGCATGACTAATAGCGACCGCCATGAAGTCTTGAGCCAGGCACTGGCCGACTTTGCCAGCAAGGATAAGTGGAGTGGCCTGCACTGCGCCGATTATTGCATCCACTGCCCCGTCTTTGAGGGGATTGAAACCCCTTGATCCGGCTGCCCTTACCCGCAATGTCCAGCGTTCATTGCATCCACTGCCCCGTATTTGAGGGGATTGCAGGCACAACAAAAAGGCCACCCTCTGGCGGGTGGCTTTCATCGTCTATGCTGCCGGTTGGCTAAGGCTGGACTTGTTGGAAGTTGGTGAACACGCCGTAGCCGCTGGTCGTCTTGGCCCCGATGCCCATCTGCTCAAGGCCACGCTGCAAGAAGTCCCACGCTTGCTTGGCTACGGCTGCGTCGCCATTGCGGGCCGCCACCCCGAACAGGAAGCGGCTGGCCTTGCCCACCGTCAGAAAGTTGACGGGGGTCGGGCTGTCGTAGTCGGCGGGCGGGTGGTTGCCTTGCCCCTTGTTGTTGTAGTAGTCGGGGTAGTGCGGGTTCATGATGTCCAGTTCCAAAGTCAGGCTGAGTGGCAGCGCGTCGTAGAAGATCGCCTGCCCTGTATTGTCCTGCGTGCCGAACAGGTGCCGGAACATCTCCACCAGCCCGTTGTTAGTATAAAACTGATACAGATAATCATAGTTGGATCGATCTTTGGCTTTCAGGTCAGCATTATACTCGACTACATCACGCTCAAGGCGGCTGAGTGCACCCAGTTCCTCATACTGGCCTCTGGCGTTCTTGCGGGTCGGTACGCGCACCCCCTTCTTCTCCAACTTCAGCCACAAGTTCGTCAACGCCCTTGCCCGCGCCAGCCCCTTGAGCGCACTACCAGGGATGATCGGGCAGCCGTAGAGGTGGTGCAGCCGGATGCCAACCTCCCGCGCTCCCTTGTTGCCCAGCCCGACGATGCACCGCGCTTGCGGCCCTGCCTCGTAAGCGACCACTCCGGGTTGCAACTGCCGCAGCATAGCCCGCTGGCGTTTATCCAGCGCAGTCAGCATAGCCGGATCGAACTGGAAGTTGCTGGCCGCCTTCAACTGACCGCTGTCCTTCTCCTTCAGTATTTCGCCACTGCCGTTGACTGCCACGTACTTGCCGATTAGCAGTGCCAGATTGCTAATGTCAATGTCGCGGGCAACGTTGCGGTTGGTATCTTCTGGCAGTGCATAATTTGGCATTGGCCTGATCCTCATCAATACCACTGTCGTCAATATCCTTCACATCAGCCAGCAGCCCCTCAACCCACCGCTTGAGCCAGGTTGCATAAGCAATCGCCTCGATTGTCGCCAAACGGTAGTTGGCACTGCTGTTTGCCATCAGCAGGCGCAACAAATCCTTGCTCTCCTGCTTCTCAAACTTAACTTGCTCGACTACCCAAGTGCTGATGTCGCTGTAAAGTTGGTTGTAGGCCGCCTTCTTGCGCTTGCTGAACAGGAACGACATGGCCGCCCCCAGTCCCGAAGTCATGACTAGCGCACCGAACTTCTTGGCCTGTGACTTGTATTCTCCCTTGTACTTATCATCCTTACTGGCAGCGACTGCCTCAACCTTGTCGTAGGCGTTCTTGGCCCGCCGCATATCAGCACTCTGGCGGTTGGACGTGTCGGCCATCACTTCACCTCCTGCAAGCGGAGAGCGACTGTTCCCCGCCCTGTAGTTTCGTCGCCACCCAGCCGCACCCGCTGCTCGTTCAGCTTGTTGAGAGTCTCCTGCACACCATCCGAGGACATCTCGTTGCCCGTCTTCTTGGTGCCTCCCTTGCCGATATATAGCGGCGCATAAAGCAGCGTGTCGCTCGGCAAACTCTCCTCCGTCCAAAGCGCACCGCGGGCGACCGTCTTGGTCTCGGTCGTGAGCCGCACGCGGGTGACGACCTCAGTCGCGTAGCTGACAAAATCGCGGAAGTCGTTCTCCGGCAACACCAGCAGGTGGCTGGCAAGGCTGTCGCGCCAATACTTGTACTCCGCCGTCTGCGGCAGGGCGTGCTTGGTCAGGTAGTCAGCTAGCTTGTCCACCTCGTCGCTCTTGTTGGCCTCGTAGCTGAACTCCTCCAGCACGACGGTGGGACTACCCAGCGCACTGTTGTTGCTGACCAACGCCCCCCGCTCCTGGGCTTGCAGTTTGGTCAGATCGAAGCCGAGCTTGCTGGTATCCACTCCAGCAGCAGCCAGGTCGCGCACATAGCGGGCGAGGACGTTCGCGCTGGTCGCCCAGGCGAACACGCCCTGCACCGAGCGCACCGGAAAGAGGAGCAGCCTGGCATCGCCGAACGATACCGCGCCTGCGTAGGCATCGCTGTCCGCCCCGATCTTCTCCGGCCCGAACACCGCCTCGCACTCCTTGTCGTTCAAGCCCAGCATCCCCTTCGCCTCAGCCCGCAGTCGCCCCTTGACCCCGCTGGCCTGCACCAAAGGATAGTTGGTGCTGCGCTCGCGCTGGATCGGCAGGTCAACCACGCCGACGGCCCGGCCACTGCCCGCGTGCAGCGGCGTTTCTACGTAGAAGTACAGCATCGCACTCTTATCGAACATCTTACCATCCCCCCACAAGTACCTGTCCAAAGCCAATCGCGCCACCTTGGTCGGTGATCGGCTTGCCGTTATGTGTGATTGTGCTGCCACCCTTGCCCTCAAGGTAGTAGACGCTGCCTGCTGGCACGTAGCGGTGGGCAGGCTTGTGGCGGTGGTTAGCCAGGTCGAAGCCTGCCACCGTCAGCGGGCGACCCAATGCAGCGGCCACCAACGCTGGCTCTCCATCGAAGAAGTCGCTCCAGTTGCCTGGCAACCAGCCGTTCTTGAAGTAAGCGGGGGTGGCGAAGTAGAGCTTGATTCGTGGGCCGCTAACTGGCGCAGGTCGCTGGGCATCGCCGATCTTGCGGTAGAGGCCAACCCGCCGCTCCCCACCCAAACTGACTGCCCCCTGCCCCCTTTCAGGCGGCGGCCATCCCAGTTCGTCAAGCTCCAGGCCGAGGCCGACCCGCCAATCGCCGCGCCATTGGGGGCGGGTGAAGCTGACAGTGTAGAGCATCCCTTCTTCGGTGGACTTGCCGCCCGCTTGCAGCTTGATGCCCAGCCGCTCCTCGTCGTCGCTCAACAAATCCGCGGCAACAACCACGCTGTCGGGTGCGCCTTGTGCCAGCCAGTCTTTCAGGTCGTCCTCATCGCGCAGAGTGTGGGCGATACCAACTGGCTGCTCGCTAGCCGCCGCCAGATAAGCCTTCATCGCCTCCGCATCCAGCCAACCAGCCGCGTTCTTCGCCTCCTTGTTGCTCGTGTAGAGCAGGTGGCTAGTCGCCAGCGCACTGACTGCCAGCCCGCCGCCGACCTTCTGCACTTGTGGCAGCCAGTATTCGCGGTCAGCCACGTAGAGGTCAGCGGGAGCGGGGTAGTAGCGGGTGTAGGTTGCAGTGGGCTTGCCATCTCTGCGGGTGATCAGCTGCGTGGTCAGGAAGGGGCCACGAAGTTGCAGGTTGCCGTAGTCGCCCTCGTCGGGGCTGCCAATGGCAGCTTTGGCGGCAGCGTTGCCCTTGTTCTTGAAGTCGTCGAAGTCTATGCCGTTCGCCAGCAAATAACTGGTACGCACCATGCCCGCGATGGTGGTCGGCAAGGGCGGGAACTGGCTCTGGGCGCGGTGGTCGCTGCCCGCGCTAAAAGGCCTGCCGTCGCGGAACAGCCAGACATCGCCCGCTTCGATAAACAGCGTTGTCAATCCTGCTCCCCTCCTCTGGCGATAAACTCCGCGACACGCAGCCAGCCGCTAAGTTGCTGGCTGGCCTGTACCGCTAGCTGCTCGTCGCTGTACTTGCGCTTCGGCTTACGCAACTCGGCTTTAACCAGCCGCCGGTTGGCGTTGGTCAGCAGCGTGGTCATACCAGCTAGCAATCCCTTCCCGGCAGTAGTCAGCTTGCCATCGTCCTTCAGCGTGTCGCCGTTGGTGTGGCGCAGCAGCAACCGCCGTAGTTCGCTGGCCGCCATGTTGGTGAGGCCAAAGGCGTGCGCCTCGCGGTCGAAGTCGAACACCAGCTTGGCGGAGAGCGGCCCGCCCCCGGCAAAGTAGCGGCTGAGGTCAATAACCGGCTGAAGGTCGCCGAAGCCAATCCCGCCATCTGCACCCACGTCGGCGGTCGGGTCGAAGCCAAACTGGTAGCCGACGGTGGAGTGTTCGCCACTGCGCCGCAGGGTCGTCACCGCCACTGCGTTACGGCCATACTCGTTCTTGGCTAGCTTCTCGGCTTTACGCACCTGATCCAGCACGAAATCGAGCGGGGTCAGGTGGTGGGCGAGGACAATACCAGCACTGGCGGTCGCCAGCGGCCCATCGTCGGCGTGCAGCGTGGTGCCGGTTAGATGCTTACGCAAGGTAGTGCGGTACTGGCGCAGCAACTCAACCACGCCTCCGAGCGCAGTCGTCAGCGGGAAGAAGGCGAACACGTCGTCGCCCCCAGCATAGACCAGCCGCCCCAGATACTCCCTGCTCTCGGTCACGGTGCGGGCCGGGCCACCGGCAAAGGCGGCCAATGCCGCGCTCAAGTTCTTGTGACCGTCCTCGGCCATGCCGCTGAGGAGCCTGCCCATGCGGTCGCCGTCCATCAGCACGACGGCGTAGTAGGGGCTGGTCGTGGTGATGCCCGCTGCCCCAGCCGCTTGCCGCAATTCACGGGCGGTGCTGGCGATCTTGCCCGCCGCCTCAGTCGCCCGCCGTTGTCGCCGCTCAGGGTCGTTCTCGCCCGGATAGATGCCGTAGTCGAGCAGCAGCATCTTGCCGCTGATGCTGGCGGGAAAGAGGAGGTCGCCATCGTAGCGCAGCAGAGCCGCCCGTGCCTCGCTGTCCAGCCCGCTTACCTCGTCGGCGATCAGGGGCAGAGCGGGGATGTCGTCCTCGGCGGTTTCTTCCCAGTGGCGCAGCGGCTGGATGTCGTTGTAAAGCTGCTTGAGGGTGGCCGCGATGTTGGGGCTGGCGTAATGGCGCAGGATGTCGGCCCGCAAGTCGGCGGCGGCGAGGTCGCTGGTCGAGGGGTAACGCTGGTAGAAGGCTTGCAGGCCGGGGTAGCGACGAGCCGACTCCTCCTTGGTCAGGTCGCGGCGGATCAGTTCTGGCAGCAGCCGCTTGACGGTGCTGATCGCGTCGAGCCGTTCGCTACCGTCGTAGGTCAGCACGGCCTCGCGCTTCACCCCATCTTCAGCTAGCTGCTGCCAGAACTTGCGGATCGCCTCGTTGCCGTCAGCCTTGTCACCGCGCAAGACCGGCAGCGTGCCGCCAATGCTGCTCATCGGGCCGCGCTGCTCATTGCCGAGTGGAGCAAAGTCACGAGCCTGCTTGCGGGCGGCCAGCAGCCCCTCGGCGGCATCTACTGCGCGGGCGTAGTCGGTGCGCTCATCATCACCCTGACGTTCGCCCAGCAGTTTGTCAACCTCAGCGGTGTCCAGCACCGCCCAGTAGACTTCGAGGAAGTGGTCAATCTGCTTGCCCCAAATGTCGGGGTTGGAGGTCAGGCGGCTTGCCAGCCAATGCTTGTAGACCAGCGCGGCCAACCGCTGCCATTCCCCCTTTACCGCAGCCCCGGCCTTGGTGGCCGCTGCTTTCGCATCGGCGACGGTGGCGAAGCTGGCTAGCAGCTTGTTGGGGATGTTGCTGCGCTTGCCGTCGTTGCTATCTTCTGGCAGCGTCGGGTAGATGATCGTGCCTTGCCCGCTGCTGATGGTGGCGTGGGCTTGGCGGGCGAGGTGGCTGAGGATGCTGCTACCCACGAACAGGTCGCTGGCGCGGCGGGCCGCTTCGATAAAGGTCTGCACCGGGCCGAGGCTGAGGGCAAGCAGGACGCGGGCTGGCGCGGGCTGGTCGCTCATGGCTGTGCCTCCTGTCGGTAGGCGATCTGCAAGGCATCCGCGTTCAGCCGGTCTTCAAGGCCTACTTTGAAATCCTCAAGCAGCGTGCTGGCAAGCTCGTTGCTGGGCGGGTCAACTAGCACTGGCCTGCCGCCCGCTTTGATTTGCAGCTTACGCTTTTCGGGTGGCTGGTTGGGGCGGATGATGGTTGGCACCAACTCGCGGTAGGCGATGGTCAGCACCAGCGCGATGTCGCGCCCCACGGGGCTGAAGTGCAGCATCACCGGCGAGGCCGAGCGCGTCTCCTTGTCGTCGTCACCTTTCCAGCTAATGCCGACGCGATCCCTGGTTTGGGGGAAGTAGAAGGCCAGCGGCAGACCAAAGGTGGCCCGCTCGATCTGCGGCGGCGGCGTGCCGTCCTTGAGGAAGCTGGTGATCGCCACGTTGTCGTCGGCGATCTCCTCACTGCGGAACTGGGCAAAAGCACGGCCAACCTCATCCATTGCATCTTCCCACTTGCGCCAGGTGCGGTCGAACACGTAGATGGTAGTATAGTCGGGGTGGAGAACTGTGTAGGGGCTGACCTCTGGCTCGATCTTGTCGCTGGAGGGTCGGTCGTGGTACTTGTAGCTGCTACTGATCAGCTTGCGTATGCTTTTAACCCCGGCCTGCAGCTGCTGCTGTAGTTCCTTTGGCGAAGCGGCAAGGGGTGGGGTGGGCAGTTGTTGCTCCGGCCAATTGGGGTGATTGGCAACGCTGAGGCTGCCCGCCCCACGCCGACTGCGTGCGCCCAACCCGCCGAGGCTAGTCAGCAGCCAGAGGGCAGCACAGGCGTATATTTGCGGGTCGCGCCCACTAGCCTCCCCACTGTCGTCCACTATCACGCCAACCCTCAAGCCCAGGTGCAGGTCGAAGGCTGCGCCGGGTTGGTAGGCGCGGCGGGCGGGGGCAGAATTGCGGCCAGTTTGCTCGTGCATGCCATATAGTAGATAGTCTTGACCAGCAATCAGGCGGGGGTTTCGCCCGACTTTGGTTACTTCGCGCACATCGCGGGGGCCAGTGTTGTCGGTGAGGCGCAAGGTTATAGGCGAGGCACCACCCTGCTCCAGACCGTCGTCGCGCTCCTTGTAGGTGACGCTACCGAACACCTTCGCTTCCTCTTGCCAGAGCTTGTCAGTGTCAGTGAAGTTGGGGCCAGCCACACCGCAGCCAGCCAGCAACGCCCGCAGCCACCAGCGCATTGCGCCCCGCACTGACTGCACGCGCAACTCGGCCCGCAATTCGGCTGGTGCGCCACGCGGCTCGGTACCACCAATGAACATGGGGGTGACTACTCGTAGGTCAAGTTTAACTGGCTCGTCAGGCATGATAGTTCCACCTCTGCTGCTGGTTTGATTGCCAGATGCGCTGGCTCCGCAAAGAGTGTAGCACAGCCTATCGCTGTTTGCAATAGCCAGCAACAAGCAATCTACGATGAGCTTGCGGCCATGCGGTGAGGTGATGGTAAGGTGTACTGGTTTATTGCTTGCCCTAGTCGCTTGACCAATATGCCACACCTACGTTATAATGCAACCACACTGGCTAGTAAAGTTGTGTCAAGCAGTATGCAGTCGTGGGTCAATGACCCACGTGCGCGTGGATGGGCAACATGAAGGAGGATGCAGCGATGAGCGGCAAGGTGATGATTTCGCTGATCGGTGAGCAAACGGTGCCGAACGTGGTGCCACTGCTGCACTATAGCAAGCTACATGGGGTTGAGCGTAGTATCCTTGTTCACTCTGGTAGCCTCACTGATCGCTGCGGCTGGATTGAGGGCGTAGTCAGGTCGAAGTCTCCCGCCAGTGAACAACAGCAGTTGCTGATAAGCGGCTATGACCTAGCGGCAGCTACCAAGCAGCTAAAGGCACTGGTTGAGGCTGGTATTAAGCAGCAAGGCTGGCAGATCAGCGATCTGGTCTTCAACTTCACTGGTGGCACCAAGATCATGGCTTTGGCTCTCTATGGTCTGGCTACGACTTTTGGCTGTGAAGCGGTCTACTACCAGACTGACGATCAGGATGATCCCGGACGCGGCCCGCGCATCCAGAGCTACATCACTTGCAACGGTGAACTACTCGCCAGCGACATCTCTCCCCTTGAAGTGCTTGACATCGAAAGCTACTTTGCGGCGCATGGTCTGACTGTTAGTGTGCCACAAACTGACCCTCGTGCTAAACTTGAGCAGAATATACGCAACGCGAAAGACGCTGGTAGTAGGCGTGGCTACCAGTTCGAGGTGGCGGTCTATGATGCGTTGCTGCCAGTTGCCTCTGAGCTTATGCTGGGGGTGACGTTCCCGGGCTTCACTAGCGACATCGATCTGGTTGTGCGACTCGACAATCTGGTTGGGGTGGTACAACTCAAGTCTGGTGGTGAAGCGAACGGTCTTAAAGGTATAGAGCAAACAACGTTGTTCAGCGGCGTGCCTTACGGCACTTACACCAAACGCCTGATTATTGATGATGGTGCAGCTAACGTACAAGATAAGCACGCTGAACACATCAAGAAGCAGAACATCAAGCGGTGTCGCATTAGTCCCTATAATCCTGCAACTGGCATTAGCGATGTCGAGGGCTTGCGTGAGCAAGTAATTGCAGCACTGAGGGCATCCCGATGATCATCCTTAACTTCTCCCATCCTCTGACCGAGGCCCAGCTAGCAAGTATCCGCCAGCTAACTGGTAGCGACGACCTGCGCGAAGTCCGTGTCCCCACCCAGCTAGACCAGCAGGCTGACTTTCTGCTCCAGATCGTCGCGCTGGCCGATGCTTGTGGGCTGGCCGCCACCGAGTGGCAAACCGAGCCACTTGTCGTCAACCCGCCCGCGCTCAACTTTGTCGCAGTCGCACTGCTGGCCGAGTTGCACGGGCGCATGGGCTACTTCGCCACCTGCCTGCGCCTGCGCCCGGTTGCAGGCAGCACCCCGCCACAGTTCGAGGTCGTGGGGCTACTCAACTTGCAGGCTGTGCGCGATGAGGCAAGAACAAGGAGGTGAGCGATGAACAGACAGCGGCCTCGCGGTTTGGTGCGGATGCTAGGGGCAGACAGCGTGCTGGGGCTGATCGGCCTCATCCTCTTTGGTGTGCTGGTCAACGCCCTGTTCCAGCTTGCCACCGACTTCTCGTGGGGTGCAGCAGCGGTGGCGGTTGTCACCACGATTGGGCTGCTGCTGCTCGTCCCCCTCAACCAGCTACTCAACCAGCGCAGCCGCCCGCCGCAACTGGGGCTGGCGGCAGAACGTGAGGTCGTTCCCACCGCCGGGCTGATCGTCATCGTCAGCATCCCCGGCAAAGGCCCGGATGGACAGGAGTTGCCACTAAACACGACTGCGGCAGGGGCGGCGATTGTCTTCCACAGCCAAATCCATGCTGCCGGGCAGCCACCGTTGCTACGCCGCTGCTGGCTGATCCACTCGGCCAAGACGCAGCCTTACGCCGAAGCCTTGCAGCAGCAGTACGCCACCGACTTCCCTTGCGTGCCGGTGCCAGTCGCGGACATCGAGTCGGCCAAAGCGACGTTCGAGGCGGTCAACCGCTGCTATGGCGACGGCCTACTCAACGGTCTGCGGGCGGGCGACATCACCGCCGACTGCACCGGCGGCACCAAAGCAATGACGGTGGGTATGGCTCTGGCAGTGGCCGCCCAGCAGTCGCGCAGCCTTGAGTACATCCCCACCGCCTATGATGAGCGCGGCAACCCTGACCGCCAGAAGCAGCTTGACCCCTTGCTGGTTAGCATCGAGTTCTTTCTAGGGGATGAGCAGCAGTAGCTAGCGAGTTGCGACCAGCTACGCTAATGACCGAGTACCCTCACGCTGTTGGTGCGACTGTGCCAGATTAGCGTGTGCTGGCCGAAGTTCGCCAGCAGCTTCTGCGCCCGATCTGCTTCACCACCAGGTCGCTGTCGCCACGTACCTCGATCTGCCAAGCAGCCAGCGATTGGCCTGCCGCTTCGATGCGGCGAGTGACATCCTCCAGCCCGGCAATCAGCGACTTGTACTCGGCTTCGTTGTTGGTGCCGTAGCCAAAGTCCAATCGGCTGACAACCTCAAGCGGCTCAGTGAGCCAGGCACCGTTCGCATCCGGCACGAATAGGGCGTAGCTGCCATAGGAAGCACCGGGATTGGGTTCGGCCCCGCCGTCGAACCAGATCATGACTCGCTTATATAGATTGATGATGTTCGCCATTTTGCCCTCTTGTGAAGTTCAGCAAGCAGCCACTATTGGTTCGCCGGGTGAGATCACTCTAAACAAAGTTAGCTTTACCATCTTTGTAAAACATCCTGTGAATTGTTAGCCATCCACTCAGCCATCGCTCCAAAGACCCAGCCTCTGGCACGGCACTCAGCAACTCCGACGCTAAGCTACGCTGGAGTGGAGCCGTGCCACTTCAGCCAGCAGCCTACAGCCGCAAAGTTGCCTACCACAACCAGCCGCTGAGGGTGCAACTGTGCCACGCTCATTAGCTGGCTACATGGCTGCACTACTCAGGCGGCTGCTGGCTGCTAGCTTCCCATCCTGGTCTACTGCCTCACCCCTCTGCGCTCAGCTTGCGCTTCAGGTCGTTGCAGTGGCTGTGGGCTAGCAACCCCTCATGTTGCAGCCTGCCCACCACAATGCCCGCTGCCACCCCTACTTCATGCGCGAAGGCTTCGATTGCCGCTTTGCTCTGGTACTTGCCTGCTTGCACAAACTTCGTCCATAGTGAAGCTGCGACTAGTGTGTCAGCAGCAAAGCGGTTGGCTGCCACCTCTTTGCTCGTGTCCGCTACATCCCCTTCCAGAAACACCGCTTGTTTGCCGTGCAGCACGATGTGACCTGCTTCGTGGTAGAACGTGAACCACAGCTGGTCTTCCGTCTTGTAGCGGTAGCTTAGTTGGATCATTGCCTTGCGCGGACTGAGCCAGCGGGTGGCAGGGGCAGCATGATTGACCTGTTTGGGCGCAATTATCTAGCCTGTGTGCTATGCGGCGGTCGAGCTTTAGCGGCCAGGTGCTAGCGGCAGAGCTTCCCACTGGTGCTAGTGGTGACACGCGGCCCGGAGAAGCGGCTGGCTAATTTAACTGAGGCGGTAGAGGACAGGCTGACCGTCAATGAGCTGATACTGTTGAAGGGCAGAGTGTGGAGTGTGCCACTGCTGCGCGAACGCTTCGCCTCGTGAGAGCAACCAACCACTGGGTGGTGCCAATCTCACGCCCCCTGTGAGTGTATGATGCTCAAGATATACACCACAAGACAGTGGGAAGCTGCTGAAGCTGGTTCAAGCAGGGGTTGAGGTTAAGCTGTGGCGACGGTAAGCGGCTTAGCTAGCCGGCGCGATCAAGTGATTTGGTTGCAGCCACCCTTTTCACCAAATCAGGGCAGCACGCGGCAGCCAGATGAGTGCTGAGCAGCATATACTTGCAGAGCGCGCCAGTACTGACAGGGGTACTGCTGAACATGCTGGATGGCTATCTGGAACTGCTGGAAGCAGCGAAGTAGGCACAGGCAGCAAGAGGGTGCAAAACAGCCCGCTCACCAGCGAACATGATGATCAGCAACGAACTGCAATATCATCAGATAGTACAAGAAGTATGAACAACCATCTACATGACCAACGTAAGAAGCGGCATAACTCGTCGCCAGTTTCAACTATCTCTCTCAAGCCCAGTAAGAACCCTGCTTCTTACTGGGCTTCTGTCATATGCCCCAATGACTGTAGCTGTAATTCGGCGAAAACTC
>JAYUUN010000028.1:0-53358 GCA_043754535.1 Chloroflexota bacterium
CCCAACCCACCGTTTCACCGCTGAAGTCCACCTCGGTGAGGATACCCGCTACCTTGCCGCCACTCAGGTAGAGGTCGTTCGGCCACTTGAGATAGAGCGCGTCGCCAGGGGCGCAGGTCTGCTGCACGCTCTGCCACAGGGCCGCCCCCATCGCGGCGGTGAGCAGGAAGGCAGAGCGGGTGGGCAGGCCTTGCGGGCGCAGGATGAAGCTGGCGAGGATGCTGCTGCCAGGGGGGGCGACCCAGCGACGACCTAGCCGCCCGCGCCCTCCCGTCTGCTCCTCGGCGAGGATCACAGTGCCGTCAGCCGCCTTGCGGGCGAGCAGGCTGCGGGCGACATCGCTGGTGCTGACTACTGTCTGGCGGTGCTGTACCTTGCCGCCGATCAGGCCGGGTAGTGGGTCGGGCGGCCAGCCTTGTTCTACGTCCTTCATCGTGAGCCAGCCTCGACTGGCACGACCAGGCGTTGCGCCCCCGCCTGCACCAGGGCGTTGCCGTTGCTGCTGGCGGCGGCCTTCAGCTTCAGCCCGGCTCCGCGCAGGGCAAGTAGCTGCTGCTCGCTGGTCTGGCGGTCACCGAAGCCGCTAGCCGGTTGCAGGTAGTCGGGCCGCCCTTGCTGCGCCGCTGCTACCACCGTCTGCACCTGCGCTGCGCTCAAGAGGCTGCTCTCAAAGATCAGCGTCACCTCCACTGCATCGTCGGCGGCCAGGCGCGCCTGCTTGACCACGTAGGCAATCTCCTGTGCGCTGGCTGGTGGGTCGTTGAGCAGCACCGCCGGGTTGAGGACAAAGGCCAGCAGTTGCGCGCCATCAGTGACGGCTAGCCGTGCTGCCAACCCCTTGACCGAGGCGATCTCGGCACCGAGCGGGTAGCCAACCACCGTGCCGACTTGCACCGCACTCTCCTTGCCCAGGTGAGCGCGGGCCAGACGCAACCAGTACGGCTGCACCAACACTGCCGCGTAGCCACTGTGGGCCGCCACGTCGCAGAGGGCGCGCACTTCGTCGGCGGTGGCAGCGGGGTTGAGGTTGGCGTATTCGATCAAGCTGGCGGGGTTACTGCTCATTGTCTTCCTCCAATTGGGCGGCGGTGAAGGGGCGGGTATAGATACGATCCAGGCTGGTCGTCACCACCGCGCCCGCCAGGTTAGCGAGGGTGAGTGGTAGCTTGGGGTTGAACTCGGCGATCACTTGACAGCAAGCCCCACAGGGACTACTCAGCCGCCCGGCAGGTACGTCGGTGACGACGCAGATAGCTAGCAGGCGGCCTGCACCGTGCGCCACCGCGCTACAAATCGCCGTCCGTTCGGCACAGATCGTCGAACCATAGGCAGCGTTCTCCACATTCACCCCAATGTGGATCGTACCACCCTCGACTAGCAGGGCAGCCCCCACCTTGAAGCTAGAGTAGGGGGCGTAAGCCTGCTCCCGCGCCGCCACCGCTGCCACATACAACAAGGTCGTTTGTTCGTCCAATTTGGTCAATCTCCTTCAATATTATGGTCTAGCGGCTGGTCGAGATTGCGGCGATCGGGGTTGTAGGGTAGCATAAAGGGACGGGTACCACTGCGCGAGCCGTTGCCGCTACTGCCGTTGCCACGCTGCTCGCTGGCATCCTCGCTGCTGTCGCCGCTGACCCGCACCAGGTAGAGTTGGCGCAAGCGGCGGCCCTCAGTGCTGCGAACCTGTATCTGCACCCCATCGAGGGCGATCTCATCCCCAATCACTGGGATGCGCCCCAGGCGGTCAAAGACGAGGCCGCCAATCGTGTCGTATTCGTCGCTATCCCAATGCACGTTGAACAGTTCGTTCACCTCGGCTACGCCTGTGCGCGCATCTACCAGATAACCACCCGCTTCGGTGGGCTGGATGTCTGGCTCCTCCACGTCGTACTCGTCCTGTATCTCACCGACGATCTCCTCCAACAGGTCTTCGACAGTGACGAGGCCAGCAGTGCCACCGTACTCGTCCACCACCACGGCCATTTGCACGCGGCGAGTCCGCATCTCCTTAAGTAGTTCGTCTACCTTCTTCGCCTCTGGCACGTAGAGTGGCTGGCGGGCCAGGCTGGTCAGATCAAAGGTCGGTGGGTTGTTGGCGGTGTAATCGCGCAGCAGGCCAAGCAAGTCTTTGACATAGAGGATACCCTTGATCTCGTCCACTGTCTCGCTGTAGACTGGTAGGCGGCTATATCCAGACTCCAGCGTAATATCCAGGATCGAGCGCAGGTCGGCCCCGCTCGGCACGGCCACAATGTCGGGGCGCGGCACCATCACCTCGCGCACGAGCGTAGAGCGAAACTCTACCAGGCTCTCCAACATCTCCTCCTCCTCAGCGGGCATCCCGCCCTCATCATCTCCGCTGCTGATCAGTTCCAACACCCCCTCTTGCACATCCGAAGGGGCTACTACCGGCTGCTTGCCCGCTACCCGCAGGACAACGCGGCTGACCGCCAGCAGGGGGCGCAGCAGCCAACTGGTGGCCGAGCGGATCGCGCCCAGGTAGGGGAGGTACTTGAGAGCAACGTACTCTGGCTCGTAACCGGCGCGGGTGCGCGGTAGCACCACCCCCAGCAGCAGCACGACCAGGATCGCCAGGATCGCTACCAGCCAGGCCAGTCCCAGGTTGTCGCCCGGTTGCTCGATCAGGCGTAGGGCAAAGCGACCAATCAGCACCGCGTTGATCATGCTCAGGAGCGACTCGGCAAGCTCTGCCGCAGAGATGTAACCACGGGGGCTATCCACCGCCAACATCAGGCGATTGAGCGAGCGCGGATTGACAGCCATCTCGCGCAGCCGCACCCGGCTGATACTGTTCAGGGCGGTCTCGACCGCAACGGCTACCGCCATCAGCATGGTGCAGATGGCGATAGCCAGGATAGAGAGATAGTCAGGGACATCCAAGTAGCGCACTCCTTTTGATCAGCCCTAGCGGAACAAGGTGCTGACCGACAAATCTTTGTGGATGTGGATGATCGCCTCGGCCAACAAGGGGGCGATGGTCAATTGGTGGAACTTGCCTGCGCTGTCAATGTCAAAGGGTACACTGTCGCTGACCAGGATTTGCTTGAAGGGGGCCGCTTGCAGGGCCGCCGCCGCCCCCTCAATCAGGGCGGCATGGGTGGCGCAGGCGTAGACTTCCAGTGCGCCCCGCTTGAGCAGCATCTCGCAAGCAGCAATCAGGGTGCCACCAGTGAGGATCATGTCGTCGGCAATGATCGCCACCTTACCAGCCACCTCGCCCACCATGTCCATTGCCACCGACACGTCAGGGCTGGGGTGCATCTTGCTAATGAAGGCCAGGCTGCCCTCTGCGCCGATTCGGTCGCGCAATTCTAGGGCGCGGCCCACCCTTCCGGCATCGGGAGCGACGATTACGAAGTTCTCTGGGTGCAGATTGCGGAAGTAGTCGGCGACGATCTGGGTTGCTCGCAGGTGGTCAACTGGGATGTCGAAGAAGCCCTCGATAGCCGGGGCGTGTAGGTCAACGGTGAGGATGCGATCAGCCCCCGCTTTGGTAATCAGGTCGGCCAGCAGCTTGGCAGCAATCGGCTCGCGCCCAGTCATCTTCTTCTCCTGCCGCGCATAGGCGTAGTAGGGGATGACAGCGGTGATCCGCCCTGCCGAGGCTCGTTTGAGCGCGTCGATCATCAGCAGCATCTCCATGATGTGGTGGTTGGCCGGGCCGGAGAGGGCTTGCAGCAGGAACACGTCGTTGCCGCGCACATTCTCCTCTATCCGCACCCGCGTCTCGCCATTGCGCCAAAAGCCGACGACTGCCTCGCCCAGGCGCACGTTGAGATGGTAGGCGATCTTCTCGGCCAGTTGCGGGTGCGAGTTGCCACAGAACAGTTGCAAACGACCAGCCATATTTCCTCCATTGCAGTGCAGATTGTGGGCAGCTTGCTAGCTGCTTCGTGCTTCCTACTGGCTACTCACTTCCTACTGGCTACTCAACTGAAGGCGGCTCTGCCTTCTTCGGCAACATACGGGCTGGTACGCCGACGGCGATCATGCCCGCCGGTACATCTCGCGTCACTACTGCGCCCGCTCCAGTGCTGGCCCCTGCGCCGACGGTCAGCGGGGCGCGCAGGATAGTATCGCTGCCAATGAACACGTTATCGCCGATCAGCGTCCTGTTCTTGCGCTTGCCATCGTAGTTGGCAGTAATCGCGCCAGCCCCAACGTTGACGTGCTGGCCCAGCGTCGCGTCGCCAAGATAGCTGAAGTGACCCATCGCGCTGTGGTCACCTATGGTAGAGCGGTTGACTTCGGCGAAGTTGCCGAGGCGGACATGGTTGCTGAGGTGGCTGTCGCCGCGCACGTGGCAAAAAGGCCCCATCCTTACCTCATCATCCAGGCGCGAGTCCTCGACGTAGCTAGCAGTGACCCGCACATGGTCGCCCAGGCTGGCATTCAGCAGGCGGCTGCCTGGGCCAATCTCGCAGCCCTCACCAACGACAGTGCTGCCCTCAAGGTAGCTGTTGGGCAGGATAGTGCTGTCGCGGCCAACCTCTACGCCGATGTGCAGATAGACGCTGGCTGGGTCGGGCATGGACACGCCAGCCAGCATCAGCCTTCGGCGCAGAGTCTCCTGCACCCGCCCCTCGGCCTCAGCAAGCTGGATGCGGTCGTTGATGCCCTGCGTCTCGTAGTAGCCAGGCAGACCCAGGGGCAAGGCGTGTGCGCCCCCCTCGGCCACCGCCATCGCCAGCAGGTCGGTAAGATAGTACTCTCCGGTGCGCGGGCTGGGGCTTAGCAGCGGCAGGTGCGCCCAGAGCCAGGCGGCCTCGTAAGCAAACACGCCACTATTGACTTCGCTGATCGCCCGCTGTGCTGCGTCCGCTTCCTTCTCCTCTACGATAGCAGCGACGTTGCCCGCCACATCGCGCACGATCCGCCCATAACCGTAAGGGTCAGGGGCTTGGGCGGTCAGCACCGTCAGCTTCGCCCCCGACTGGCGGTGCGTTTCGAGCAATGCCGTCAGGGTGACAGTGCTGATCAGCGGCACGTCACCAGCGAGGACGATCACCTGGGCTAGCTCCAGGCGGCCTTGCAGCAGGGGGGCTGCCTGCATCACCGCGTGGCCTGTCCCCTGTTGCGCCGCTTGCAAGGCAAACTGGCTGCCAGGGAAAGCCTGCTCTGCATAGGCCTGCACCTGCGCCGCCTGATGCCCGACGACCAGGAGCGGCTGCACGCCCAGCGGTTGCACTGCGGCCAGCACGTGGCCGACGAGTGGGCGGCCAGCGAGCGGGTGTAGCACCTTGGGCAGGGTAGATTGCATCCGCTTACCCAGGCCCGCTGCCAGGATCACGGCGGCAACGCTGGGGTTTGCTACTTCGTGGTTGTCCATGCTCTCCTTTTGCGGGCAACAAAAATGGTGAAGCAGAGTCGCTCCACCGCCCTTGCGCGGCAACCCGCAATATGATCTTGTGGCCTACGTTCACCAGCGTCCATCAGGGCGGTCACAGTCTCTACTTAGGCTAGCTGTTGCACATTCCTGCCTCAATAGTAACGGATCGTGGGGGGAGTGTCAAGCCTCGTAGCGATGGGAGGCGGGCGCAGCGGTTGTAGCGGGAGGGCAATTTGCAGAACCTAAGTTCTAGCTCTTGCCAAAAGGAAGGGTTTGCAGTATAATGAAGGCTAGGGTTCGTCGGCTTCCACAAAGACCGAGGTGCCAATATCAACCAGGCAGTACAACTGAGGCGGCCTGCCTCAGTTTTTTCAATCCTGCCAGCCATACCGCCTTGCGATGATGCAGCGGCGGGGAGAAGGAAGACGAAGATGATCGACCACACCGTGTACCTTACCGTTGAAGGTAAGGCCCAACTTGAACAAAAACTGCACCACCTGCTTACCGTGCGCCGCCCCGAAGTTGCCGACCGCATCCACAACGCCAAAGCCGACGGCGACATCAGCGACAGTGGGGAGTATGACGACGCTAAGAACGAACAGGCAATGGTCGAGGGCCAAATCCGCGACCTGGAACATAAGCTAGGTAACTCGCAGATCATCGCGGACAGTGGCAGTCGCGAGACTGTGGCCCTCGGCTGCACCGTCGTGGTGCGTGAGGATGACGGCACAGAGGAGCGTTACAGCATCGTCGGCTCTGCCGAAGCCAACGCTCGCCAGCGCAAGGTGAGCAACGAGTCGCCCACTGGTCGCGCCCTGATGGGCCACAAGATCGGCGACACTGTCAACGTCTCTACGCCTGGTGGCCTGCTCAAACTTGTCATCGTCAGTATCGAGTAAGTGCTGCCTGCCTGAGTGCCAGGTGCTACGTAGATGCTGGCCGGGGGCGCGTGGTGCGCCCCTTTGTTGTGACAAGAGCAATCGCCGCAGGTGGAGCAAGGCGGGAGCAGCGGGAGGAGCAGGAGCATGGAAGAACAGCAGCAGCTTGACGCACAGTTCGTGCGCGACCTTGATCTGAGCGACCAGGCCGAGCAGCGGATCGCCAAGCTGCGTCGCTTGCAGGCAGCAGGTAGCGACCCCTACCCCGCCTGTGCCGAGCGCAGCCACAGCAGCGAGGCCGCTCGCAATCTGTGGGCCGAGATCAGCACAGCGGGCCTGGACGAGCATGGAGAGCCGCGCTCCCCCGGCGTGACGGTCGAGCGCGAGGATCATGCGCAGGGCGAGATGACTACTTTCGCAGGCGATGCTAGCGAGCGCAACCCGACGATCAGCCTGAGCGGGCGGATCGTACTGGTGCGGATCATGGGCAAGGCTAGCTTCGTTACTATTGAGGACATTAGTGGGCGGCTGCAACTGTACTTCAAGAAGGAAGTAATGGGCGAGGCAGCTTACCAGTCGTTTAAGGACGATCTAGACCTCGGCGACTTCATCAGCGTCAGTGGTACACTGTTCGAGACCCGCACCCACGAACTTAGCCTCAAGGTGCTGGGCTGCACGCTGATTAGCAAGTCGCTGCGCCCACTGCCCGACAAGTGGCACGGCGTAACCGACGTGGAGACGCGCTACCGCCAACGCTACGTTGACCTGTTGGCGAACCCAGAGACGCGGGAGGTCTTCCGCACCCGTGCGCGCCTGGTGGCGTTCGTCCGCCGCTTTCTGGACGAGCGCGATTACTACGAGGCCGAAACGCCGATTTTGCAGCCTGTCTATGGCGGCGGGGCAGCAGTGCCGTTTACTACCGAATACAAGGCACTAGACCAAACCTTCTACCTGCGGATCGCCGACGAACTCTACCTCAAGCGGCTGATCGTCGGCGGCTTCGAGCGAGTGTACGAGATAGGCCACGACTTTCGCAACGAGGGGACGGACGCGACCCACAGCCCAGAGTTCACCATGATCGAGCTGTACCAGGCATACGCCAACTACGAGACGATGATGGAGCTTTTCGAGGCGATGTGCGTAGGGCTGGCCCAGCAGATCAAGGGCAGCTTGCAGTTTGACTACCAGGGGATGCAACTGGACTTCACCCCGCCCTGGCCGCGCGTAGATATGCGGCAGGCTTTGATCGAGCAGGCGGGCTTCGACTTCCTGGACTACCCCGACGATGAAGTGGGTCGGCGGCGGCTCTGTGAGCATCTGCGCGGGCGTGGCCTGCGGGTTGAGCCAACGATGCGCTGGGCCAAGCTGGTGGATGAGGCACTAGGCGAGTACGTGGAGCCGGGCTTCACCAGCCCCACCTTCCTGCTCGGCCACCCAGTCGCTCTCTCGCCGCTGGCGAAGCGCAAGAGCGACAACCCACTGCTGACTGAACGCTTCGAGGCGTACATGGGTGGCTTTGAGATTGCTAATGCCTTTAGCGAACTGAACGACCCCATCGACCAGTACGCCCGCTTCCTGGCTGCTGGCCGCGATGCTGCCGCTGGCGACGAGGAGGCGCACCGCATGGATGTGGACTTCCTGACCGCCCTTAGCTACGGGATGCCGCCCACTGGTGGTATGGGAATTGGTATAGATCGACTGGCGATGATCTTCACCAATCAAGCAGCAATCCGCGACGTGATCCTGTTCCCGGCTTTGCGAAGCAAGGAGTAAGCGAGCAATGCTCACCTCGGTGATGTTCTGGAACGAGCCAAACAACCTCAGTCATTGGGACTTCCTACTAGACCCAGAGTGGGAGCAGTTTGGCACGATGCTGCGCTGGGCTGGGCAGGTGGTGCGCGAAGCCAACCCGAACCTGACCCGCGTGTTGGGTGGCATCTCGCCCATAGACCCAGGGTTTGTGGAGAAGCTGGGCGAACATGGTGCGTTGCAGGCGATAGACGTAGTGGCAGTACATGGCTTCCCCCTAGACTGGAACAACTGGGCAATCAACGACTGGCCGCAGAAGGTGCTGCTGATCGAGCGACTCGCGGGCAAGCCGGTCTGGGTGACAGAGGTGGGGGTGAGCAGCTTTGGGGCTGAGGAAGTGCAGCAGTTTGGCCTGCAACGGACGGTGGAACTGCTGCGGGAAGTAGAGCGTGTCTACTGGTACTCCCTATTCGACCTGCCAGGCCACCGCCCTGCGACCACGCGGCACAAGGAGAGCGAGGGTAGCGCGTACTACCGCCACTTCCACATGGGCCTGATCAACGAGGACAAGCAAACCCCTAAGCTAGCTTTGGAGACCTTCAAGCAGCTTGCCCACAAGCCTGGTATCTGCCAGTGGTTCCACTACGAGGATTATGAGACGCTAGAACGCGCCGTCTGGTGGCTGAAGCACCTGGGGGTGAAACAGGTACGCACCGGCCTGAGTTGGGCCGACTCACACATCCCTGGCGCATGGGCCTGGTTCGACGCGCAGATGAAGGCGTTGGAGAGCTTCGACGTGCTGGCGACCCTCTGCTTCACGCCGCCCTCGCGGGGGCAGCGACCCGACCACACCAGCCCGCCACTTGATGCAGGCGAGTTCTCCTACTTCTGCCGCGAAGTCGCCACCAGGTACGCGCCGGGGCGGGGTTAGCTATCTTGCTGCTCATCATCAGGGTAACGATTGATCCCTACCCACTCTTTGTTGCTGCGCCAAGAATGCTCCCGCAGCAGACGTGTATAGCTAACAAGCTCCTCAATGCTACCCAGTTTGGCTTCCCAGATGCCGGGTATGCTCTCCCTTAGCTGGAAGTCAGCATAGCGGCGTGGCTTGCTTTGAGGATTGCGTTCTAGCTGCTTCCGCAGTTTCTTCTTGCCAGCCATGATAATGCTCCTGTGTTGCCGTGCCTACGAAACGTGACTGTTTGGCTAGAAGGGTCTACGTTCGCTAACCCGTGCAGCACCAGGTCTGCGCGCACCCGGTTCACCTTCTGCACAGTAGCCAGGCTGTCGTGCAAGATCAGCAACGTAGCTACCATCATTGCCCTATTTCCGCTCAGAGCGTCTTTCGCCTACTCGCATTGTAGCAAACATAGCGAGTCGCCCGCCAGTTTAGCACCTACCCTATTGCCCTCCCCGCCCCTCCTGTGCTACAATGCTGTTGACATAACACGCAGCCAGGGAGAGGTCATGGAGCTACCGCTTGATCGCGTCGTCGTAGGCGACTGCCGCGAGGTGCTGTACCAGTTGCCAGAGAAGTGCGCCGATGTCGTCTTTGCCGACCCGCCCTACAATCTCCAACTGCAAAACCAACTATGGCGGCCCGATATGAGCCGCGTAGACGGAGTGGACGACGACTGGGATCGCTTCAGCGACTTCGCCGCCTATGACCGCTTCACCATCGAGTGGCTGACCGCCTGCCGCCGCGTCCTCAAAGACAACGGCACGCTCTGGGTGATCGGCAGCTACCACAACATCTACCGCGTGGGCCACGCGCTGCAAGACCTCGGCTACTGGATACTGAACGACGTGGTGTGGGTGAAGTCGAACCCAATGCCCAACTTTCGGGGTGTGCGCTTTACCAACGCGCACGAGACCCTGATCTGGGCCAAGAAGTCGCAGGGCCAACGCCGCTATACCTTCAACTACCATGCGATGAAGAACCTGAACGACGAGAAGCAGATGCGCTCCGACTGGGAGCTAGCCCTAGCTACCGGCCACGAGCGGTTGAAGGAGGGCGGCCACAAAGCGCACCCGACCCAGAAGCCCGAAGCCTTGCTCTACCGCGTTCTCCTCAGCAGCACCAATCCTGGCGACACCATCCTCGACCCCTTCTTTGGCACTGGCACTACTGGGGCGGTTGCCCATGCCTTGCATCGACGCTTCATCGGGGTGGAACTTGACCCTCATTACGCCCAACTGGCCCGCGACCGCATCGCCGCCGTCACCCCCTCAATGTTCAGCGACGAGGTGTACAGCAACACCAGCAAGCGCGAAGCCCCACGTATCTCCTTCGGTGCCGTGGTCGAAGCGGGGCTGCTGCTGCCCGGCCAGCGGCTCTACCTCAAGCGCGGGACTGAAGCGGTGGTGCGTACCGACGGCACCCTCAGCAACGGTGAGTCGAGCGGCAGCATCCACCGTCTTGGCGCACTACTGCTCGGCACCCCCAGTTGCAACGGCTGGGAGCAGTGGTACTACGAAGGGGAGGATGGTGAGCGGATCGTGATCGACAGGCTGCGCGAACAGCTACGCACCGCACGAGCAGCCCACTAGCCAGTAGTCCCTACAACCAAGTTGGAGCTACAAATCGCATCCTTTGGTGGATAACTTTTGTCGCGCAGTGGGAAAGAGGTGCGCAATGTTCTATTTTTGTGGAAAAGACGGTGGATAACCAATTGGTTATGGGGAAAAGCGATGAGCAGCGGACGATTGTACCAGCCGCTAGCATCAGCGACCTTGTGATTGAACCGTAGGCAATAATGCTAGCACATTAACTAACTTCACTTGACATAATTGTGGAAAGTCGGTGGAAAATCGATCCAAATCTGTGGATAACTCTCTTGACAGGAGTCGGCGAATCTGGTACTATAGGGGAGTCAGGTAAGTGTTCTAATCGGCTACAAACTGAATCGGCGGGCGGCAATCGGCTTTCGGGCCGATTAGTGATTCTAGGGCCGCGATCAGGTTTGTAGCAGCAACGTCTAGCAGTCAGGGTGCAAAGTGCAGTCCTTTCCCAACCACACAGGCCGCTGCAACCAAGGTGGCCTGTTTTGATTCAGCGACTGTAGCAGAGAGGATTGGCTACCATGATCCTGTCAGACAGGCACATCCGCGAAGCAGTCCTCACAGGCCGCATCAAGATTGAGCCGCTGGCAGCGGACTGGCAGAGCCGCCTCGGTAGTTGCTCCATCGACTTCCGCCTCGGCAACCGCTTTGGGGTCTTCAACTTTAACAGCTACCCATACGTAGACTCCCGCGACAAGGAAAGTGCTGCCGCCATCGTGCGCCAGATCGAGGTCGCCGAAGACAAGCCGTTCATCATGCACCCCGGTGAGTTCATCCTGGCAACTACCCGCGAGTGGCTGGAACTGCCCGACGACCTGCTGGGCCGCATCGAGGGGCGTAGTAGCCTCGGTCGCCTCGGCATCATCGTGCATGGCACCGCCAGCATCTTCGACCCTGGTTGGCGCGGCAACCCGACAATGGAACTGGGCAATCTCGGTCGCCTACCGGTCGCTCTCTACCCCGGTATGCGAATCTGCGCCTTCACCTTCGAGGAACTGACCAGCCCGGTTGACGTACCTTACTACAAGAAGGTGGGCAACAAGTATGCGGGCCAGCGGCGGCCCGAAGCTAGCCGCCTCGCCCAGGACGACGAACTCCGCCACATCGGTGAGGAGCAGTGATGACCGCTGTCCGCCAACAGCCAGATTCGCTCACAGACGATCAGCCAGCCCTGCCGGTACCCTGGCCCGTCGTCCACGCCGACACCTTGTTGTGCGGCAACCCAGCCTCCCCGGTCGCGGTCTGTTCACTCTGGACCGAGACAAAGCGGGTGGCAAAGTTGCTTGACCCGGCCTGCTACTCCGTGATCGGCAATCTCTACCGCCATCGCGGGGTCAACGCTCTGATTCGCAACATCCTGGCTAACCCGCGCATCCGCCACCTCTACCTCTGGGGCAATGACTTGAGCGAGACGGGGGATACACTGGCTGCTTTCTTCGCGCAGGGGTTGTGCGATGGCATGATTAGGGGAACGAACGTAGCTGTCGAGCCAGAGCTACCACCGGCTGCGGTAGAGTTGGTGCGTCAGCAGGTGCGCTTTGTTGACTTGCGCGGCCTGCCCGCCGAGCAGTTGCAGGCCGCAGTCAGCCGGGCAGCCTGGCTACCACCCTTTGCCGAAGCCAGCTACTATCCCCTGCTCAGGCCAGAGACAGAAAGCATGGCTGCCGAAGCGTCGGGCTACCGCGTAGTTGGCGAAACAGTCGCCCAGGCCTGGATCAAGCTGGTTAACCAGGTGATGCGCTACGGTCAGGTCAAGCGCAATCCGACTTCGAGCAGCGATGAGATCAAGGAGTTGTACAACGTGGTGGCAGTG
Source organism: Chloroflexota bacterium (assembly GCA_043754535.1). GTDB lineage: Bacteria > Chloroflexota > Chloroflexia > QHBQ01 > QHBQ01 > JBBROH01. Next base: position 12,353 of record JAYUUN010000028.1, read on the forward strand.
GTGACGGCAGAGAACCCCGATGAGCCGTTCATCCCCCCCTATATCGCCAGCATTCCTGATGCACCGACGACGGCGGAGAACATCAAGCGGTACTACGGTGACATCCTCAGCGGCACGGGGGCCGAAGGGGTCAGCTATACCTACGGCCAGCGGCTACGCAACTACCCTGGCGGGATCGACCAGGTAGCAGAGATGATCGCGGCGGCCCGCCAGCAACCACACTCGCGGCGGATGTTCGCCACTACCTGGGCGGTGGCGGTGGACGGAGCCAGCGGCGAACCGCCCTGCCTGACCCAAGTGCTGGGCAGCGTGCGCGAAGGCCGCTTCTACCTGACGGCCCACTTCCGCAGCCATGATTGCTACAAGGCGTGGGTAAAAAACACCTTCGCGCTGCGGGCCTTGCAACAACTGGTCGCGGGCGAAGCAGGGCTAGCGATGGGCTGGCTGACCGTGATCAGCCACTCGGCGCACATCTATGCCAGCGACTGGCTGGCCGCCGACACTACATTGGAGAGCAGCTATGCGACTAGCCTAAAGCGCGGGCGCAAGGGGCAGTACGACCTCGATCCGCGTGGCTACTTCATCATCAAGATTGAGGGCAGCGAGATCGTCGCCACCCTGCACGATTACGCAGACCGCCCGCTGCACACCTTCCGAGCGGACAAGGCGCGCAAGCTGGTAGTAGAGTTGGCCGACGGCGGCTGGCTTAGTCAGCCAGGCCACGCGCTCTATCTAGGCACTGAGTTCCAGAAGGCGGAGATCGCCCTCACGCTCGGCCTCGCATATCGGCAAGACAGGTCGTTGCCTCTGGCAGAGAGGGCTGGGGGTGACGACGCAGTACCAGATTGAGAGGATGCGGCAGCCCATTTTACGCTAGCTCCTCAAAGGGTCGTGGCTGGTTCGTTTGTCCGCACGGGGCCATACGTGCAGACGGGTGGGCCAGCCACTATCCTTTTTAGTTGACAATCCCGCCCCTCAATAGTGGTTGGTGAACGGTAACGCGAAGGAGGGCTGGCAGCTTGTAACAACGGTAACACCGCCCTGGCTGCCCCACTCGCCCGCCCTGCGGCACCCGCCAGCCCTGCAATCAGCAGGCTGCTGACGACAACCAGACCGAGACCAATGCTCAGACCGAAACCCCTACCGACAAAGCCGATCAGCGGCGGCCCTGCGAGTAGGCCGAAGTAGCCACAGGTACTGACCGCCGCCACCGCTGGCCCAGCCACTGGCCCACTGCGCCCCGCTGCGCTCAGCAGGGTGGGAAAGATCGTTGCCAGCCCCGCGCCCACACAGGCGAAGCCGAGGATCGCAGCGTAGGGATTGCCTGCTAGCAGCCCCAGGCCGAGGCCGACCGCCGCCAGCAAGCCGCCCCCACGCACAACAGCGACCGGCCCCAGACTGCTGTTCACCCAGTCGCCGACTAGCCGCCCCAGCGTCATCGTCAGCGAGAAGGCTGCGTAGCCGACCGCCGCCAGCCCCGCACTGGTTGCCAGCGTCCCTTGCAGGTAGACCGCGCTCCAATCGGCCACTGCGCCCTCCGCCAGCAGGCAGCAGAAGGCAACCGCCCCCAGGCCCAGCACGGCCCTACCCGGCAAGGCGAACACTGGCCCACCCGCCTTCGCCAGGTCTTCGCCCAACATCAGCCGCCCAGCAGCCAGGGCGATCAGCACCAGCACGAGACCAACCGCCAACAGGTGGATCGCCGGGTCGAGGCCACTGTTGGCGACCAACCCACCTAGCACCGCCCCGCTGATCGCCCCCAGGCTATAGAGGGCGTGGAACGATGACATGATTGGGCAACCATACACCCCCTCCACCGCTACTGCATTCGAGTTCATCGCCACGTCCATTGCGCCGGTGCTGGCTCCACCAAGCATCAGGGCGAAAAAGAGGGTGGGCAGGTTAGTAGCAAAGGCGGGTAGAGCGAGGACGAGGAAGTAGGCAACCGCCGCCAGCGTCGTCACCAAGCGGCTGCCGAAGCGGGCGACCAGGCCGCCAGTTAGCGGCATCAGCAGCAGCGCACCGATCCCGCCGCCCAGCAGGGCCAGCCCCAACCCACCCGCGTCCAGCCCCGCCCGCTGCTGGATCGCGGGGATGCGCGCCACCCAGTTCGCCCCTGCCACCCCGTTGATGAAGAACATAGTGGCTACCGCAAAACGGGCGGTCGCTGGGGCTGCCTGCACTTTCGGCTTCAACATATTTGCGTTCCTTTGCTGCACCACGCAACTGCCACTTCGACTCCGTTCGCCAGCATTACAACTTCGCGTTCGTGCATATGCAGAGGCAAAACGTGCATAATCGGGCAGGATCGTGCAGAGTTTAGCGGCCCAGCACCATCTGGCGCACTGCTGCGAGCCGCTTGCTAAGGGCTAGCAGGTCTGCGTCGCTGTAAGCATGGTCGCCGAGGCTGCTGGCGCGGTCGAGTTCGCTCAACAGCGCAAGCAGGGCGGCGCGGTCGATGGGGCGGGGGCTACTGCGGGCGATCTCGTCAGTCAGGGCAGCCACTGGCGAGTCGGGGTCGAGGCCAAAAGCCTTGCCGAGGTCGGAGCGCAGACCCCGCCGATAGTGGTCAACCACCCAGCGGCGGCGGCCCGCCCGGCGGAACATCCCCCCAACCGCCGCCACGTACTCGCCACTACTGCGCCGTGTCCCCGGCGGCACTAGTGGCACGATCCGCCCAAACCGCCGCCCACTGATCACCAGGTAGGCAGCCAGCACCAGCGCGCCGTAGAGGACGGCCCATCCCCAGCGCGTGCCGAAGATCGCAGCCCCAATGCTCTCAGCCTGCACGTAGCCATGATGATACTCGTCGAAGGCAACGCTCGCCCCCGGCTCCACCGCTTCCAACAGGTTGAGGATCAGCTTCGCGTTATCCTCCTTGCCCAGGTTAGCGTTGGCGAACAGAGCAGGCGCGCTGCACAGGTAGACGCGCCCCTCACCCAGCCCCAAGCCGACGAAGATCGGCTGCCTGCTGCTGGCACTGCTGCCCTGCGCCAGGTAGACAGTATAGCCATCCTTGCGCTTCTGCGCGTCCAGCACATACTCACTGTCGGCCTGCACCCGGCGCACTGGCGGTCGCTGCCAGAGCGGTTGGCTGGTAGTTAGCACTGGGCGGGCGGCTCCGTTGTCGAGGGCGAAGTCCAGCCCGGCCAGCAGCTTGCTGGCGGTCGTCCCCCCTTCAGCCAGCACGAGGGTATGGCCCGCTCGTACCCAATCCAACACGGTATCGCGGTTCACGTTGCTGAAGTCGCTCTGCGGGTCAAGCACGAACAGCAGATCAGCCGTGTCGGGGATAGCAAAAGGGCCGTACTCGATCCGCTGCGGCTGGTAGCCGAGGCGATCCAGCCAGCGGTAGAGGGCTTCACCGCCGTCCGCCGCTGCCGAGTGGCTTGAGCCGCTGGCGACATCGCTGCTGCGTGGGGGATTGCTGGCGAAGGCGAACAGGCCGACGACCACCAGTCCGCCAAAGACGATCAGCAAAACGCGCTGATCGGTGTCGAGGCTGAAGCGACGGTGCGACTGGCTCATCGTGCCGCCTGCCCGGCCAGCGCAGGCAAACCCACCTGGGCTACGGTGCGAACCTGCTCCACCAGCCCGGCGTAGCGTTGGTACTCCGCCGCGTCGGGGATGCTGTGGCCGTACCAGGTGCGGTCGAAGGTCTCTACGATGGGGGTGAGCAGGTCGCTCAACTGCCCCTCGCGGGCCAGGCGCAGCAGGTACTCGCGGTTGGTCAGCGAACGGTCGTAGCGCAGCAGGCCACGCTCGTCCAGCAGGATCAACGTAGTCAAGTAGAGGTAGCGGATCGCGTCGCGGTAGTTACCCTGCCCTGCCTCCACGCTAGCCCGGCTGCTGCTCTGCTGCGAAGTCATCTGCTGCTCGTCAGCCAGCACCGCCGCCTCGCTCTGTGCGCTGCTCAGTAGCCGCCCACTGTAGGTGACGAAGGCCAGGATGATCGCCAGCAGCACAACAGCCAGCCCCAGCAAAGCCCAGGGGCCAAGCAAGTTGATCGACTGCCGCCCATCCTCCGCTTGCAAGACTAGCATATAGAACAGGGTGAGCAGGAAGACTGCTCCCCCACTGCCTACGATCCAGAGGCGGCGCACCCTTGCGCTCAGGCGCGTCCCCCGCGTGGCAAGCCAGGCGAAGGCTGCCGCCAGCAGCCCCAACCCAGCAGCGGTGCCAAAAGCGCGCACTGGGCGGTCAAGCCGCTGATACCAGTTGATGATCCCCTGGAAGAAGTCTACAACGCCGTCCAGGAAGTCGCGGGGGCGATCCGGCTTGCCATACTGATAGCGGCGGTCGTTCAGCACCTCACCGAGGCGGGCTAGCTGGCCGTCCGCAGGGCCAACTGCGGTGGTGCCGAGCGCAGCAACCAGGGCTGTCACTTCGCGCTCAAGCGGGGCAAGGTCAGTCGGGGGGTCGGCCAGAACTGCTAGCAGCAGGCTATTGTCGGGCGTGAAGCTGCTACCATCCGCCAGGGCCACTGCGCCGATCACCGCCAGTTGGCTGCGGGCTGGGGCTACAGTTGTGCTGGCCGCTCCCTTGCTCTGGCCCTCTGCCCGCTTCAGGGCAGCGGCTACCTCGGTCAGCGTCTGGCGGTACTCGGCTAGCGTCACCGTCGCAGCCCGCGCCAGGCCAGGCAGCAGCAGGCTGATGGTCAGCAGCAGCAAGGTGGTCAAGCCCAGCCCAGCCCGACCCCTCTGTTGTCTACTACGTAGAATGATCAAGCCTGCACCTCGTTGGCGGCTACCTCTTGCGTCAGTTGCGCCAGGGTATAGCCCTCCTGCCTTGCGCGTAGCTCGAAGTAGAGCAGGACGAGGGCGGCGAAGCCGAAGGGTAGCACCAACAGGCGCAACAGGTAGCCAAACACATCCACCGCCCACACCGCTAGCGGGCTGTTCCCTGCCGCACTGAAAAAGGGCAGGATGATCGGGGCCACCCCGGTTAGCAGCAAGGCGGGCAGCACCGCCAGGACGATCAACCCCCCCGCGTGCAGGAAGTTGCGGCCAGTTAGCTGCCAGCTACGCCCCAGTGACCGCCCGCTATTCTCGCGTTCCATCATTACCACTGGCACAACCAAAGCCCAGCGCAGCAGTAGAAAGCTGACCGCCAGCAGCACTGGCGAACTCCAGTAAACTGTCTGCTTGACCGGCTCTGGCAGGCTGGCGAAGCCACCGTCCCCCGGCTTGAAGCCCTGGTCGGCGATTGCCTGGAAGTTGAGGATAGTGAGGAAGACGGTGAGGATGACCACCAGGATCAGGCTGGCTAGCCCGGCGAAAATTACCGCTCCGATACCGCCCAGCAGCGGCTTGAGCCGGGGCCGCACCGCCGCATATGCCCCCCCCACCCCCAGCCGCTGGCCGACATAGAGGTAGCTGATCGCCCGCGTTAGGGCCGCTAGGATGATGAAGCTAGCGACCACCTCGACTAGCACTAGCAGCAGGCGGATCAGGATGTAGAAGGCAAGGGCGAGGATGTAGTCGCGGTTGTAGATGTTCTCTGGTCGGCCTGCACGGTCGGGGTTGAGCAAGGCAGAGGTGACAGAGTTGAAGACGGCCAGCGGCAGTTCCAGCGGCAGGATGATGGCGAACAGCAGACCGAACTGCGCGCCGTACAGCCGGGCTGCGTCGGCCAGGATCACCCACAAGCTGCGCTGGTGCAGTGGCAAGGAAGTAACCTTTGACTGCCCCAAATCATCCATCTGCGCCCCCTTCACACCCGGCCCAGTTCTGGTTGGGCCGCATCTACGGCCCGTTCGCGGCGCAGGCGGTCTAGCGCGATGTCGAAGTCCAAGCCCTCCTGCCGCACCCGCAAGTCCAGGTAGAACAGGGTGAAGGCGATCACCGACACTGGTTCGAGCAGGAAGCTGGTCACCCCACTGACCACCGCGCCAATTGCCGCTACCAAGTTGAGGTCAAGGGTGGGCAGGAGGATTTGCACGAGGGTGTCCACCAGTTGGCGCACCCCGCCGGTCAGCAGCAGACTGAGCAAGATGGTCAGCAACCAGAGGCCGATGCTGCGCCCCCATGCGCCGTTCTTGATCAGGGCGCGGCTGCGGTTCAGCGCGCTGAGTGGCCCCAGCCGCTCGATCACCAGCACTTGTAGGCTGACCAGGTAGAAGGGGGCGAGGAAGAAGGCGGCCACCGGCCCAGCAAAGAGGCAGAGTACGCCCAGGCCAGCCACGGCAAGGGCGAGACTGACCAGGGCCAGCCAACCGAGGAGGCTACCCAGCCGCCCAAAGGTGTAGCGGTAGGTTTCGACCAGGGTGAGTGGCTGGCCCAGGTAGCTCTCTGCCGCTGACTTGATCAGGGCCGCCGTTGCGATCTGCAACAGCACCCCCAGCAGCAGGCTGAGGCCGAAGTACAGGCCTAGCCCAGCGTAGATGCGACCCAAAGAGTTGATGAACTCAGGGCTGCGCGTAAATTGTGGATCGCTCAAGCCAGTGTTCAGACTCCAGCTTGTGAACCACTGGATCAGGAAGGTGTTGATCATAATGTAGGGGACGTAGGCGAGGCCGAGGATCGCCAGGAAGCGGCTGGCATGGCGACGGTAGAGGGCGAAGCTGCGGTCGAGTATCTCGCTGATCAGCAGTGGGCGCAGCAGCCCGCCGCCCGCCCCGTAGTTGTAGGGGATCGCCCGTTCCTGCGCCAGCGGCTGGGCCACTGCTGCTGCCGCCGCTACTGCTGCTGGCGGGGGGGCTGGTACAGCATAGGGATTGTAGGGTACGAAGTTGGGGCTGGCTGGTAGCCCCCCGCTAGCATCTTGTGTTCGCTCGTCCATCACGCCCCCTTTTGCTCTGCGCTTGTTACTCAAATATAGCATAACTAAGGCGGCTAGACAAGGGTGGCTAGGTGGCAAAGCAAGCACCAAATAGCTAGCTGCCGTCGTCGGGTAGCTGAACTACTGCACTGCTCATTTGCGTGCCGTCCACTGTGACTCGCACGTAATGGTAGTAGCCGCCCATCCAGGCTGGCAAATGGAGAGGCGAACCAGCCCCGCCTGTGATGATGCGTGGCACCCCCGCCCGCTCGTAACTGGCGTAGGCTTGCAAGTGGCCGCTAAACACCGTCGCCACCTGCGCCGCGCTGACGATCTGCTGGAACTCAGCCGCGCCCGCTTGCAGCACCCGCTCGGCGTTGAGCGGCAGGGCGAAGGGGGTCTCTGAGGGGATGTGCATGAAGACGAACTTGAGCGGCTGACTGCTGGCTGCCAGGTCGTCGCGCAGCCAGGCTAGCTGGGCGGCAGCCAACTGGTTGTCGGCATCGTCGTAGAGGGTGAAGTGGGCCGCTCCATAGTCGAAGCTCTGGTTGAGCGGCCAGCGCACTGCGAACGAAGCCCGCCCACCATTCAGCACGTCGTGGTTGCCCGGCACGGGGTAGACTGGCTTACCCAGCCCGCTGGTTAGCCGCTGGAAGTCGTCGAACTGGCTGGCATAACCCTGAGGCGTGATGTCACCCACCACGATCATGAAAGCGTCGTTGCCCGCCACAAAGTCGCGGATGATCCGCCGAAAGATCGGCTGATCCTTCCAACTGTCGCCGCAGACGATGAAGCTGAAGCGAGGGCTGGCGGTGGCGGTTGGCGGCAGGGGTGGATAGGTCGGGGTGGGAAAGAGGGTTGGCTCGACGAGAGCGATTCCCTCACCCGCAGGCGCAAGCTGGGGGATGGGGCTGGTTGCGCCGTCGCAGGCGAGCAGCAGCAAGAGCAGTAGAGCGAAGCTAGCCCTCACGGCTGAGATTGCTGAGCCTGCACTGTCTTCTGCAACAAGCGCGCCCGTGCCAGGGCGGCTGCTGGGCGCAGACGCACCTGCAAGAAGTAGAGGGCGGCCAGCGCAGGCAGCAGTAGTAGGGCGGCTACCACTGGCGCGAAGATCGCCAGCACTGCCACCCCAGCAGCGACGATGTCCTCTAGCAGGCTGACTAGCGCGTTGGCGTAGCCGCGAGTGGCGAGAGTAACGAGTGGGCGGGTGGTCATCTTCAGGGCGTGGACGGCAGCCGCCGCCAGCAGCCCCAGCCCGCCCGCGACCACTGGGCTGACGAACTCACCCCGCGCCGCATTGTAGGCAAGGAACAGTAGCGCGCCAGCCAGCGGGCGGATTATGGTAGCAACCCGGTCGTTGCGGCTGTCCCACCCCGGTATCTTGTCCAGCATCAACTCGACGGTCACGGGTAGCAGGATGATGAAGATCGCGAGCCACTCGCTGAGGGCGTGGTAGGGGGCGGGTAGGGCGAGCTTGCCGAACCGCCCCGCCAGCGCGAGGATCAGCAGGGGTAGGTAAGCGTTCAGGCCCGCAGAGGCGGCCAGGCAGAGACCCGCCAGGATGTCCATAAGCAACGTAACCTCTAACTTTGTCCGCCACCAGGATTGTTCGGGTTATTTGGGTTGTTCGGGTCATTCGGCTGAACATAGCCGGTTGGCGGCTGCTGGCCGTAGCCCGCTGGCGGCTGTTGACCGTAGCCCGCTGGTGGCTGCTGGCCGTAGCCCGCTGGTGGCTGCTGATCAAAGCCGGGGGGGACTTGGCCGTAGCCAGTGGGCGCAGGCGGGTAGCCGCCTTGCTGCTCCTTAGCCTTGTCGAAGGCGGTGCCATAGGGCTGCTGGCCGTAGCCCGCTGGCGGCTGCTGGCCGTAGGGAGGCTGGCCGCCGATCATGCCCGCTGGATACATCGCTACTGGCTGCTTGTTGGCGTTGTTGCCAATCGCCCCAGTGATCAGCCCCGCCAGTGCGCCGATCAAGGCCCAGAGTAGTGGCCCGCCAACCACGCAGCAGAGGCCAACCCCGACCGTGCCGCTGCTGTAGAGGAAGTCGGCAAGCTGGTTGACGCTCAGGTTGGCGCGCTCCAAAGAGGCCGCAGTGCTGGGGTCAGCATTGACGCGGCTCTGGATCGCGCTCACCACCTCAGCCCGATCTACGCCGTTGAGGGCGAGGGCGAAGGAGACAGTGACGGCAATGCCAGCGATCAAGCCGCCAACCAGCCCGGCAATTGCGCCGCTACCGGCCCCGCTGCCAGCCGAGCGGCCCCGGCTGACGAACAGTGCGCCGACTACCCCCGCCGCAATCGGCGTGAGGAGTACCGGAATGCCAGTGATGTACTGGCTAAAGAACAGTAGTGGGATGGAGATAATGCCAATCAGCAATCCCCCCTTCAATCCAGCCATACCCATTGCGAGCAATCCCTTTCTTGAACACAGCTCAGCGAGTCAACGTTGTCGGCTACAGGATAGCACAAGAGGCGGCGGCGGTCAACCAGCCTCCCCTTGTAGACAGCGTTTGCCACTGTGATGTTGCAGCGATCAGGCTTTGCGTCGTGTCGCGCGACGATAGAAGTAGCCGCCCAGCCAGCCAGCCCCAGCTCCACCGAGGACGAACAGGATGGTAATGGCGGCCTGCACGTAGGGATTACGGTCTGCGGCAAAGATGCCAATCGCTTGCAATCCTAGCCACAGGCTGACCAATAGCGCGCCAAAGCCGACCAACAGACCCGCAGGGAGGCCGCCGCCTGCCAACACTTTGCCGCGTAGGAGGGTGCTGAACACCCCCGCTAGCAGCGCGCACAGCAGCAAGGTAAGGGGCTGAAGGGGGATGGGCAGGAAGATGCTAACTATCAGCCAGAGCAACAGGCTGAAGAAGGCGGGGATCATTGCCACCCCACGACTGGCGATGAAGGCTTCGTGCGCCTCGTCGGGCTGCGCCACCACCAGGGGCGGCAAGTCCTCCAGGGCCATGACCGTCGGGATGTCCAGCACTGCCACACTGCCCACCTCGACCATCTCGCTCTGCTCTACGCTCCAGGGCTGCACTGCACTCTGCGCAACTGGGGGCGGTACGTTCTTGAGCTTGATGTAGGTGGGATTGGGCAGCACGAAGGCGGGAGCGGGCTGGGCAGGGCGGTAGTTGACGGCGGCGTGCAGCAAGGCACCAATCATGCTGGCTGCCGCTGCGACAGTAAAGGGGGTGAGGCCAGGCCAGTAGCCGCCACCGCTGACGCTTCGGATCAGTACCAACGAACCGAGCGAGTAGATAGCCGCTGCCACGCAACCGGCGATGATGCCGCTGATCGCTGTCTGCCAGAAGCTATCCAGTTCGGCTATGCGGCTGCTGAGGATGCCGCAAGCGAAGGCGATCAGGCCGAGCAGCACCCACAGCCAGGCCGCCTCGCCACCACCAACCCGCACCACCAGGGCGGTGAGCAGCACCAGACAGATCGAGAAGCTGCCGCCCCCAGCCCCAGCCAACAAACCTGCACCTACCATCGTGCTACCTCCCTGCTTATTTGTTGTGCGGCGGCCACGCCCCTTTGTCGAGGACAGCGCGTGCGCCTGCTGCATTGGCCTGCTGCAAGATCGATTCCAGGCTGCCAGCAGCCAATGCGCCCAGCCCTGCCGCCCGTAGTTGGCTGATCAGGGCGGCCATGAAAGCGTCGCCCGCCCCAGTGGTGTCTACCGCCTGCACGACGGGGGCTGGCACGCTGCCATACTCACCACTCGCCAGCAGCAGGTATGTACTACCCACATCGCCGAGGGTGACACTGACCAAGCGGGTGGCCGCCCCTAGCAGTTGCCGCTGCAAGATAGGCAGGGCAGACAACACGTTGGTCTCGCCAGTGAGAAACTCTAGCTCTACCTCGCTGAGTTTCACGATGTCGGCCTCGCGCACCGCCCGTGCAAGTTGCAGCCGCGCTTCGTCCAGGCTGGCCCAGAGCGACGGGCGGAGGTTGGCATCGAAGCTGATCGGGATACCACGCTGGCGGGCCAGAGCGACCGCCTGCCAGTTGGCCGCGCGCGCCGGTTCACGGCTGAGGCTGACCCCACCAAAATGCAACCAATCGCCCCTCATTATATACTCTGTTGCCAGTGGATTCAGTTCAAATTGTGCGTCTGCCCCAGAGAGGAAGCTGAAGTCGCGCTCTCCCGCCGCGGTAAGCGAGACGAAGGCCAGGGTGGTATGGCTGTTAGCTGGCAGTTGCAGCCCGCCTGCCTCTACCCCACGCTCTTGCAGGGCAGAGCGCAGGTAGCGACCAAAAGCGTCATTGCCAACTGCACCGAGGAAGGCGACTGGCTGATCGAGAGCAGCCAGCCAGACGGCTACGTTAGCCACCGCCCCACCAGCGGCCTTGATGAAAGCGGGCGCATCCTCCAACCGCCCAGGCTGGCTGGCTACAAAGTCGATCAGGATTTCGCCGATGCAGATGATCATGCTGGGGATTATACTACTTGCGCGGCGAACTGGCAAAGTGGCTGCTTACTTCGCAAAGTCCAGCGGGTTCTTGTTCACACAGACGCGCTCTGTGGTACCAGATTTGGTCGGGTCACCCTTGCAGAGCCACACCTGATAGTCCACGTGGCAGCCGGTGGAGTTGCCAGTGGTACCCATCTGGCCGATCACGTCGCCACTGGCTACGCTCTGGCCGTCTTTCACGGCAATCTTCTGCATATGCCCGTAGGTAGTGCTGTAGTTCTTGCCAACCACGTAGACAAGGTTGCCATACACCGGGTCGTTGAGCAGCGTCTTGACCACGCCAGGGTGGGTGGCGACGAGGGCCGAGCCACAGGCATCCTTGTCGTGGTAGTAGGCGTAGTCTACCGCCCCATAGGGGCCGGGGCCGCCATGCCCAGCGTAGTCTTTGGTGATCACCCAGTCAGTGCGCTTGGGGTCAACCGGGCGAATGCTGGGGCGGTCGTCGCTGGTGGGCATGGTCAGTGCGCCGCTCTGAGCGTGGGCGGCGATGGTGCTGACCGCCTGACTAACCTCCTGCGGGCCGGGGCTGCTAACCGTGAGGTGGCTATCACGGCTGGCATTCCTGAAGGCGGCGAGCAGCAGCACGCCTGCTACCAGGATGGCCGCAACCACAGCGAGGCTGATCCAGGTGCTATGGCGGTTGCGTTGAGGCTCCGCATTATAGTTCAACATCGCACGGCCCCCCTTGCAGCCCGGCTGGGCTAAACTACACTACGTTGATGATCGCCGCGTCGTCGTTGGTGGCAAGTAGCACCTGCGTGCGCTGCAAGGCGGCCACTGCCTGCGCTACGGCGGGCGACAGGTGAGTGAGGGCAGCAAAGGACGCATAGCTACCCGCATCCTGCCGCAGCAGCAAGTGATGGGGAACGTGGCCGAGCAGCGACGGGCTATCATCGGCTACCAGCAGGTCATCAGCGCGGTCAGCAAGCAGCCAGAGGCTAAGCGGCTGCCCCTCATCCACCAACGAGCGACGGGCTGCATCAGCCAGGCCAGGATCGCTCAAGGCGGCGGCTGCGTCAGCGAAGATGAAGGCGGGCCAGTTGCTAGCCCCACGCCGCAGGCCTGGGAAGCCCTCCAACGCCACCCCCGGCGCAGTAGCCCGCAGGTTGACCAACAGGCGGCTGACCGTCAGCTTAGCCAGGTAGACGGCGAGCGGCTCTGGCACCTCAGTCGGATGGGCGTGGCCGACGAGCAAGATACTGGCGGCAGGGTCTGCTTCATGCTCCACCTTGCCTAGCCTGCTATCTTCCTGATTTACAAACAGCCTGCGCCAGCGACCACGACTGAGGGTGAGCAGGGCGTGACCAAGCTGGCGGTAGCCACCCGCGTTCAGCGTGCTTGCCAGCAGCTTGAGGCTGAGGGGCTGCCGCCGCTCCAGGTGGTTGAGGCCCAGTTGGAACAGGGCCGCCTTCAGGTGGCTGACTTGCTCCTCGTCCAGGCCGCCAGCCAACAGGGTGAGCAGGTCTGCCGACTCCACGATCCACTGCTCGAAGCGGGCAGGGTCGTCCAGTTCGGCGTAACTTGTCGCCAGCAGGTTGAGATTACCGCCTTGCTCGCCCTCGGCACCGGGCAGCAGGTAGTGACCGCCAAGCTGCTCGGCGAAGATGCGCCAGCGGCCTTCGGGGTCGTAGCCGTACAAGTCGAAGCTAGCCAGGTAACTGAGGACTGCCCACTGCTGGGCGAGCTTGTGGCGGTACTCTGGCTTGCCGCCGCTGATCGTGCGGTGGCCGGGGGCAGCCGCGGCTTCAGGGGCGAAGGTGACTACCGTGCGGTCGCGGGCGAGGCCGAGCGGGGGGTAGGTGAGATCAGGCGGCGGCGTGGCACAGGCCAGCCAGGTGAGCGGGGCGACGGCTGCTGCATTGAGGGTGAAGTGGCGGCCACATTGGTTGCGGTTGAGGGGCAGGCTGGTACGTAGCCCGCGCTCGACATCGCTGCGCCCGCGCATGAGCGTGGGAGCAAAGCCGAGCCGTTCCAGTTCGCCAGCGAAGCGGGTCTGCTGGCTAGCGGCATGGCCTTGCGGCGCACGCAGAGCAAACAGCAGGCTCAACTCCTTCAGCCGATCTTCACCCTGCCGCATCTGGTGTAGCCGCTTTTCCACCTCAGCCCGCTCGATCTCCAGGTTGGCGCGCTCGATGAGGGTAGCGGGAGTGGTCGGCTGGCTGTAGACCAAATGGGGGCCAGTGATTGGGCCATCAGGCAGGGGGGTGCGGAAGCGATCCCGCGGCTGCTCCGCCTCGTCAGGGGCGACCAGTTCGGCCAGGCGCGCATCAATGTGGGTCAGACGACGTTCCAGCACCTTGAGCATCTCAACCTCGTAGCGGGCTGGTTGCAGGTGGACTGTGACATCGTACTCATAACCGGCCAGCGCATCACTCCGCAAGACCGGCCAGAGCCACTCGCCAGCGGGAGCGGCAGGACTGGGCGGCTGAGCGCAGTAGAAGCTGACGCTGGTCTGCTTCTCTAGCAAGATGCTGTCGGCGGTGAGGTAGGAGGAGGTGGGGCCGATCACGCTGAAGGGACTGTCGGCCAGGCGCGCCCGCTCATCCTCGCTCAGGTCGCTGCCGGGGCGCAGCCAGGCCAGCAGCCGTTCGGCGATCTCGTTGCTGCCGAGGGTGCTGCACTCAAAGGGCAGGCTGGCGTAGAGTTGGGCCAGACGAGCGGCCAATTCGCTCTCGCTGCTGCCGCTGACCGCCAGCCCACACCAGACCTCCGCCGCGCCATGCTCGTGCCAGCGGCGTACCTGCCCGCTGAAGTCAGCCCACAGTTGCTCCCCGGTCGCCGCCGAGTGGACGAAGCGGCGGGCAACCCGCTTGCGCCAGCGGGCCACATAGCGATCCACGTCGAGCAACCGCCGCTGCAAGATGAACTGCACCGGGAACTCTGGCAGATGCTGCTGCAAGGTTTGTAGCACGCCCTGCTCGCGCTCCCGTGCTGCCAGCCAGTAGTTGAGGCCACGCAGTTGTAGTAGGCCAGTCAGTCCGCCACCGGTCAGTTGCAGCGCACCAAACCGCTCTACGCCCGCCTCGTTGGTGACGGCGTAGAGATCGGTGAAGCCGAGCCGTCTTTCCAACGCCCGACTATCGAAATCAGTGCTGAGGATCGAGAGGAGCATCAACCCACCTTCGCCACAAAGATTAACCAACCGTGCCGCAGAGATCGTGCCACGTCACGCCGCTGCGATTATATACCGTCAGTTTGGCCGCAGGCAACTACGCCTATTGTTCGGCGGCCCGCCACTGGGCAACGAGGCTGTTGACCACGTTGGCGTAGCCGTTAGGGTCGTTCGAGTCGCCCGACGGGGCGTAACGAGTGGTGATCTGCTCTGGGGTAACCAGCCCGTCACCGATGTAGAGGCTACTGGTGAGCAGCTTGTACCAATGTTCTATAGACTGGTCGTAGTTGTCGTACAGAGCATAACCGCCATTGACTTTGTAGCACTTGTACTCTGTCACACAGCGTATGTTGCCCCAGGAGTGCGTAATCGTAGCCATGCCCTTAGTGCCAGCACTGCTTTCGTGGATGAAGAAGGCCAGGGGGTAAGCCGGGTCAATGCCATACTTGAGGCCGAGGTCGTAGAGTACCTGACCCTTGCCCTGGGCTGGCGAACTGTAGTCCTTCAGCACGCGCTCTATGGTGGCGACGCTGACGCTGGGCAGGCCGCGCAGGTCGTGGGCATCGGAGCCAGGGTGCCGCATCGCCAGGCCGTTGCCAACTGGTGGCTGCTGCGGCAGGGCAGGCTGCGGGGGTTGGCTGCCAGTTAGCTGCTCCTGCATCAGTTGGCCGGTTGCCATCGCCGCCCCGCCGCTGAAACTGACCGCGCCCAGGTTGCTGGCAACAAAGTGGCTGCTGCCAAAGATCAGGGTAGCACTGAGCAGCAGTGCCGCGCCAGTGGCAGCCAGGAAAGAGGTAGCCTTACGCCCACCTTTCGCCTGCACCACAGCTTGCACATCTTCGTAGTCTGCGCTGAACATCTCTGCCGAGTAAGTCGGCAGGTTCACCTGCGGCAAGCCCTTACTGTGGGCTGGGGTGGGGGGCAGGGGTGAGGCAGCGGGTGGCTGCTTGACAGGCTTGCTCTGCTCTGGCTGGAAGGAAGCGGGTTCACGCTGCCAGGCACGGGTGTAGGTCTCGCGGTAGGCTGCCGCTTCAACATCTACTAGCGGGGTCTTGCGAGCGGCTGGTGGCAGAGGGGTGGAGTAGCCGCGCTTGCCCTTCGTGGGGCTGGCGGTGGGGGCGGCGGGAGCGGGGGCGGCGCGACAGAAGCTGCCAGCCACGTAACTACCTTCCTGCTCAAGCCACTGCTCGAACCTGATCGCCTTGCTCACGGTGCTTTTCCTTTGCGCTAACTGGGCGGGGGACGTAGTTAACCTCTGGCAGATGGGCCATGCGAACAGATAGCAACCTGCAAAGGTGAGTACGTTACGGCCATCCAACGTACCCACCTTGCAAGTGGGCTGGCCCTTCCAGCCCTGGGCGAAAAGCCGATCTACTTGGCAGGGGCTGCGGCACTGCCGCTGACGGGCTGGGCCGCCGCTGTGCTGCTGGCGTTGCCGAGGGCGCGCTCGACGCTGGCTCTCTCCTCCGGCTTCATGGCGCGGAAGGCGGTGCCGTCGTTGATATAGGCAGTCTGTGCGCCCTTCGCCGAAATCACCAGGTCGGACTTGCCATCACCGTTCAGGTCACTGATCTCAAGCTGCACTGGCACCTTGTCTTCGCCCTTGCCGAACAGGTAAGGGCCAGTGATCGTCATCGCCTTGCTGGGGTCGCTACCAGGGAACTCGACCACCGTGATCTGCCCATGCAGGTTGATCGCCAGGAAATGGCTGGGCAGGCCGCTACTCTCATGGCCGACAAAAGCCTCAACGTGGGTAGTGCAGGCCTGGTCGCAGAGGTAGCCGAGGTTGTCCATGCGGCTGCCCATGAAACCGACTGCGCTGCTGATCAGCAGGTAGGTGACGATCACTGCGACGGCGAAGCCGCCAGCCAGCATGATCGGCTTGGCCTGCCCGAAGCGGTCGCCTGCCCCCGCAAACTTGCCGCCCAGGTCGAAGCTGGGGCGCGGCTTGCTCACCTGTTGAGTGGGGGCAGCGTAGGTAGTGGTGCTGGAGCGGCGCAGGTCACCTGTCGCCTGCCGCTCGGCAGTGCGCACGATGCGGGGGCCGGGTGCGCTAGCAGAGGGCATCTCCTCGGTCGCGCTATCATCCATGAAGTCCAGATTACGGTTGACGAGTTGGCTCCA
Source organism: Chloroflexota bacterium (assembly GCA_043754535.1). GTDB lineage: Bacteria > Chloroflexota > Chloroflexia > QHBQ01 > QHBQ01 > JBBROH01. The sequence continues at coordinate 28,824 of JAYUUN010000028.1, forward strand.
GCCGGTGTTGCGGCTGCTGCGCTCCTCCTGAAACTGACGCTGGGCCTGGCTAGCCATCTTGCTTCCTCCTCCTGGTTTGTTCCAGTATGTGTACTAGAACACACTGGCTTTTGAGCCGGGGTACCGCCGTTTGCGATACCCCGCAATCTGGTTGGGTACTGCTTAGTTCTCGGCGAAGCGGCGGATCACGTAGAGCAGGCGCGCCTGCACGCGCACCTCGGCACTGGGGACGAAGATCGGTGTGTAGGCCGGGTTGGCGGGGGCCAAACGGACGGTTGCACCTTCGTGGTAGAAGTGCTTGAGGGTGACGGTGTTATCGTCCAGGCAGGCGACCACGATCTCGCCGTTGCTGGCGGTGTCACTCGGCTGCACGAGGACGAAATCGCCATCGCCAATCCCAGCCCCGGTCATGCTGTTGCCGCGCACCTTGAGGATGTAAGCATCCGGGTGGTGCTGCAACATAGCGGCGGGGAGGTCGAGGCTGCCGCTCTCTGGGTTGGCCTGTATCGGAGGGCTGGCAGCGATCTCACCGATGATCGGCACACGCACTGCTGGCCGCTCCTCCTTGCGCTCAGTTTCGATCAGGCGCAGGGTGGGTGGTGGAGGCGGAGCGATCAGCACTTCGATGCTGCGGGCCGCATTGTCGGTGCGGCGGATGTAGCCTTTGCGCTGCAAGGCATCCAGGTGGTAGACGACGGTGCTGACCGAAGCCATCTTCAAACCCTCGGCGATCTCGCGGTAGGTCGGTGGGTAGCCCTTGTCGTAAGACCACTTGGCGATGTACTGCCAGACGGCCCTCTGCCGCTTCGGTAGATGTGCGCTTGCCATCAAGCCTGCCCTCTCACTTCTCATGCCCGCTTAAGCGGGATGTACGCTGCTGTTCGCTACTGCCTTGCTAGAACATCTGTGCAAAACTATTGTACTCAGAACTGCCGTTCTTGTCAATACCTTTTGGCCCCAATTTTGGCAAATCTGTTCTAATTCGCCAAGATCGCTGTTCTAACCCCATGGAAAGGCAGTTGCTGCCACGCCGCCACTGACTAGCTGCTACGAAACCTTTGACACTGCAACCATCTTCGGGTATACTTGCCCTAGCAACGGTTGATGGTGCAAGCATTGTGTGAGCAAGGGTTGTAGCAGCAAAGAGTGAAAGGTGGCAGCAATGGTGAAGCAACTAGTAATTGAAAATGAGGAGCCTGGGAGTGCTACCCCGCTGCCAGCAACAGGCGGTGGGCTGATGGGCTGGACGAGCGAGTGGGGGATGGACAACCTGGTGACTGACATGGGCAGGGTGATGTACAGCTTCCATCGGGCGGCCCACGTTACTACTGGCCTAACTAGCGCGCAATGGCGGATGATCTCGATCCTGCTACGCCACGAAGGGGTGGAGGACGGTGAGTTGGAGCAGGAACTGCACAGCAAACTGCAAGACGAAACCAGCTTTATGCAGAAGTTCAAGAGCGAGGCGCACCCCGGTCTCAGCCAGCGGCGCATCCAGGAGATGCTTGGTGTGGACGCAGCAGGGATCACGCGCACGGCCAAGCAGCTTGAGCAGGACGGCTGGATCAGGCGCGAAAGCGACCCGAATGACAACCGCTACACTGTGATCCGCCTGACCGAGCAAGGGCGCAAGCTGGGCGAGGAAATGCCGCAGCGGATGATAGCCATGTGGCAAAAGGCCAGCAGCGGGATTAGCCGCGCCCAGATGGAGCAGATGCGGGCTACCCTGCACCTGTTGGCAGACAACCTGGGCGCAATTGATGATACAGCTTGTGAAGAGTAGCTCTCCCCGCGGCTTTAGCAGAGCGGCCCTCGCACCCTCGCAGCTTGACACCTATGCGGTGTGGCGACTTACGTCCCTTCGCACCCACTATGTTACGAATGTGCAATCCATCACTAAAGTGCTATTTCCTGGTAGGTTGGCTGGTAAGGTTGCCCTGCTATAATGGTGATTGCCAGGAGAAGGTACAAGCCTGAGTACAAGGAGGGTACAAGGTGAACAATATATTGAGGCACAAGGTCAGCGGACTGCTGCTCGCGCCGCTACTGTTTGCGCTACTTGCTAATGGGCTGACTGGCCTAGCCAGTGGCGCACAGACCGCGCAGGCGCATAGCCAGATCGCTGCTGCGAGCGGGAACTCAGGCAACCAGGCAGACGCACGACCAAACGTCTGCCCTGATGTGATCGTGAACGGCAACTTCAGCAACAATCTTGTCGGGTGGGGGGTGTCCGCCTCTGGTGGCAGCACCGTCACCATCCAAAACGAGAGCGGCCACGGCAACTTCGCTCGTATCAACGATGTCAACGCTAACATCACCCAACTTAGTCAAAACTTCACGGTACCGACTGGTGGTGCAACCCTCAGCCTCCACTATCGCCTCAGCACCTCCGCTGTAGCGGCCTCTTACGTGTTGCTGTACATCGGAGGCAGTCCCGCAATCCTCGGTTCGATCTACAACAGCAGTTGGACTAACGCCAGCTATGACCTATCATCCTATGCGGGGCAATCGGTGCAGGTGGTGTTCAACCTGCGGAGCAACACTGGCTCTAGTGCCAACCTGGACATAGATAACGTGAGTGTGATCGGCTGCAATCTAACTAGCACCAACACGCCTACCGCTAGTAGCACGCCGACCAACACCCCTACGCGCACTCCCACTAACACCCCCACTAACACCGCGACCAACACCGCGACCAACACGCCCACGCCTACGCCAACCAGCACAGCGACCAACACCTCCACTAACACCGCGACCAACACGCCTATGCCAACCAGCACAGCGACCAACACGCCTACGCCGACCAGCACAGCGACTAACACCTCCACTAACACCGCAATCAACACGCCTACGCCGACCAGCACAGCGACCAGCACCCCTACCCTCACCAGCACAGCGACCAGCACTAGTACCGCCACCGCCATAGTCAGCACGCCTACTCTCACCAGCACAGCGACCAGCACTACTACCGCCACCGCTACTTTGAGCGCAACGGCAACCCTGACCGCTAGCACGCCGACCGTCACCCCTAGTCCCTGTGCGCCGATCAACTTCAGCGACGTGCTGACGAGCAACATCTTTTACAGCGACATCCAGTTCCTCTCTTGCCGCGGGACCATCAGCGGCTTTCCCAATCCGAACCCGCCAGGTGGCTTCAGATTCGAGCCGAACAGCAATACCACTCGTGGTCAGTTCGCCAAGATCGCCGTTAACAGCTTCGCCCTACCCTCCTTCATCCCCCTCACGCCGACCTTTAGCGACGTGCCGAGCGGCAGTGTCTTCTATGCTTTCGTCGAGACGGCGGCTCACGCGGGGGCAGTCAACGGTCTCAACCAGGCAGACTGCGCAGCTATCCGCGCCACCTTCCCCTGCTACGGCCCCAATGTGGTCAACGTTACCCGCGCTCAGGTGGTGGTGATCGTGCAGCGGGTGCGCCAGTACGCCACCTACAACCCGTCCACCCCCACCTTCGCGGACGTGCCAGCCAACGCCTTTGGCTACGCTGCCATCGAGACACTTGTACACCAGGGCATCATCAGCGGCGCAGCGTGCAGCACTGGCAGCAGCACACTCTGCTTCCGCGCCAACGACTTCATCAAGCGTGGTGAGCTAAGTAAGGTGATGCGCCGCGCCATCCTGACTCTCCCTTAGCACTTTCGCAAAGAGAGCAGTAGCTAGGGATCGCAGGGCTGGGGCGTAACAAGTTACTCCCCACCTCAACTCAGCAAGCAACAGCCAGCGCAGCAAGTTACGCCCTCACAAACAGGCGAGAATTGCTGGTCGTAGCGTTCAGGTACTATTTAGGCAACAGAAAGGGTACATAGAGTAATGGCAACTGAAGTAGTTGAGAAACCAAAAGCGGAGATCAAGAACGAGGAGCCGCAGCTAAATGAGAACCGCCTGAGTGGGCGACCGCTCTACCTGGCGATTGGTGGCATCCTGCTCACCATGCTGATCTCTGCGCTCGACCAAACCATCGTTGGCACCGCCATGCCACGGATCATCACCGAGCTAAAGGGCTTCGAACTGATCTCCTGGGTGACAACCGCTTACCTACTCACCTCGACGGCAGGCATCCCAATCTTCGGCAAGCTATCAGACATCTTTGGCCGCAAATACATCCTGATGGGTGGGATCGCCCTGTTCGTCCTCGGCTCGATCTTCTGTGGGGTAGCCCAAGACATCAACCAGCTAATCTACGCCCGTGCCTTCCAGGGCATCGGGGCAGGGGCAACCCAGGCCGTCACCTTCACAATCATCGGCGACATCTTCACCCCGGCAGAGCGGGCCAAGTGGCAGGGTATCTTCTTCTCTGTCTTCGGCCTCGCCAGCGTGATCGGGCCAAGCGCCGGCGGCTGGATCGCCGACAACCCTGGCTGGCGGTGGGCCTTCTACGTCAACATCCCGCTTGAACTGCTGGCAATCGTCGTTCTTTACTTCGTGCTGCCAGTCAACATCGGGCGCACCTACCAGGAGGGTTCGGTTCGCAGCAAGCTGGGGCGGATCGACTTCCTGGGCGCGGCCCTCTCGCTCGTCTTCATCGTCCCCCTGCTACTAGCTCTGGTTTGGGGTGGGCAGACCTACCCCTGGGGTTCATGGCAGGTGATCGGGGCGGTCGGCCTGGCAGCGGTCGGCCTGGCTGCCTTCATCTGGGCAGAGGCGCGGGCGAAGGAACCGATCATGCCGCTTGACCTGTTCAAGAACAAGGTGTTCAGTGTTGCAGCCTTGCTGACCCTGTTCAGTGCAGCCGCCCTGTTCGCAGTGATCCTCTATAGCCCCTGGTTTGTGCAAGGGGTGATCGGCAAGAGCGCAACCAGCAGCGGCGCAATCCTCACCCCGCTGATGCTGATGCTCGTCTTTGGCGGCATCGTAGTAGGCCAGATCGTGGCCCGCATCGGCAGGTACAAGGTGTTCGCCGTAGCCGGTACCATCGTCCTCACCTTCGGCGTGTACCTGCTCAGCGGCATGGGAGTGGGTACGGATGAGGGAACGGTCGTCCGCAACATCCTGATCGTTGGCCTCGGTTTCGGTATGTTCTCGCCCATCGTCAACCTGGCGGCGCAGAACTCGCTGCCCATGCAGCGGCTGGGTAGCGGCACGGCCACCATCTCCTTCCTTCGCAGTATCGGCTCGACCCTCGGCGCAGCAGTGGTTGGTACCCTCGTGACCAGCACCTTCAGCAACGAACTACACGCCAAAATCAGCGACAGCACGATCAGCACTGTTACGCAGGCGGTGGAGAGGTTCGGCCCGTCGCAGGGCTTGACCCCGCAGGCGGCTACCCAGTTTGCCGAAAACATCTTCAGTGTGCGTTCGCTAACTGACCAGACCTTTCATGCTGCCAGCCAGCTTGCCCTCACGCGCATCGTTGGGGCGGAGCAAGCAAACAGCATCTTGGGCAACCTTGCCTTCGCCTTGCAACAAGCGTTGCACAACGCCTACATCGCTGGGGTGGTCATCAGCGGGCTGCTGATCGTCCTCGCCATCGTGCTGAAGGAAGTCCCCTTGCGGGCCAGCCCCAAACGCGAGCGGGCTGTCCAGAACCAGAACAACGAGTCGCTCGCGCCCGCCCCGCCAATGGAGCCGGTGATCTAGCAGCCACCCACCGCCAACCCTCCTCTCTGCGGGGAGGGTGCGGGGGAGCCAAAACTCGTGGCTAGCGAGCCTTGACTCTGCGCGCAGGTTGTGGTATCATAAGTCTGCGCGAGAGATCGAGCAATGTGGAGGTGTGGTGTAGCGGCCCAACATGCATCCCTGTCAAGGATGAGACCGCGGGTTCGAATCCCGTCACTTCCGCCAAAATGAGAGAGGTCAGGCTAACTGCCTGGCCTCTTTTCTCATGCTGCATAAGAGCAAGCAAAAAGCCCCTTCTGTCACCAGAGGAGGCTTCTGCCCGCCACAGATAACTGGCCGCGCCTGCGAGTGAGAGTGGGCAGCAAGGCAAGAGCCAGCCCGAAGACGATCATGGCTAGGCCAATCCAAATCCAGGTGGGATTGTTGTTCATGAAGCTAGGCAGGGCAGTGAAGATACCCGTCCCTTGCAAGAAGAAGACCAGGCCAGAGAGAGCCAGTAGGCCGCCGATGATCTGTTGAACCCGATTTGCCGTAGACACAGTTTGCTCCTTTGTGCTTGCCAACATTGGTTTCGTCGCCTCAGCGGTCGTGCATCTCGCGTTCGGCTTCGCGCTTTTGGTCGCGCTCGGCCAGTGCATCGCGCTTGTCGTAGGTGTGCTTGCCCTTCGCCACCGCTAGTTCGAGCTTGGCCCGCCCATTCTTGAGGTAGAGGCGGGTAGGGACAAGGGTCAGCCCCTTCTGCTCGGACTTGATGCGTAGGCGCACGATCTCGTCCTTGTGCAGCAGCAGCTTGCGCGGGCGCAGCGGGTCGTGCTGGAAGTAAACGCCAGCCTGCTCGTAGGGAGAGATGTGCATCCCGATCAGCCAGACCTCGTTGTTCTCCAGGCGGGCATAGCTGTCGCGCAGGTTGACCTTGCCCGCCCGCAGCGACTTGATCTCGGTGCCACTGAGGACGAGGCCTGCCTCGTAACTCTCCTCTATAAAGTAGTCGTGAAACGCCTTGCGGTTGGAGGAGATCAACTTCTCGCCCGCTCTATCATCGGCCATCGTCTTGTCCTATCTTCAGCCCTTACACCAGAGTCTCTAGTGCTAGCGAGCTATGCAGCAATCATACCAACAACCCACCCGCTTGGGCAAGCCCCAATCTACAGCGCAAGGAGCATCTCGTGCTGCGTGCTGACATCCTGGAAGCCCAGGGCGCGGCAGGCTTGCAGCACATTGCGGTCAGCGGGCAGGTCGGTTAGCTCGATCTCGGCCCACTCACCACCAACGTGCTGGATCAGCAAAGCTAGATCGTTGGCACTAAGCGGGTCGATCAGGGCGGCAGCGTAGACGGTTACTTGCTGCGCCCGCCTGCGGTAGATGATCGCGGCAGTCGCGCCACCGGGCCGCATTGCCACCAGACCCTCACCGCCTATCGCCACCAGGCTGCTACGCTCGCGGTACCAGATTGGCTGGCGGCCTGTCAGCAGCCAGTCGTGCAGCTTCTCCGACTCGGCGGGCGTGACCTTCGCGGTAGTCACGTGCTGCGCCAATGCAGCCAACTCAATAGCTAGCTCGATGTGGCCGTATCGGCGGACGAAGCCAACCCCTGCATACAGCCGCAGCGCGCGCTCGTTCTGGGTCAGCACTTCCAGTTGCAGGCTGGTCAGGCCAGCCTCGCGAGCCACCGCAAGCTGGCGGTCAAGCAGCAGCTTACCCGCACCCAGGCCGCGAAACTCTGGCACCAGGGCAAAGCCGCCAAGCCAGCCCCGCTTGCCACGCACCCCCAGTCTGCTGAGGCCGACGAACTGGCCGTCGGCGGTGTGCATCGCCAGCGAGTGGGTCAAATCCAGGCTGCTGATCCGCATAAAGCTAGCCTCAGTGCTTGCATCACCCCTAACTGGCACATAGTAGTTGGCAAAGCTGCGGTTGTGCAGGGCGGCGACCTCGGCCATGTTGTAAGCGAGCAGGTCGCTAAAGGTGTATTCGCTCATGCCGCTAGTATAGCAGGTTGTGGGCTGGCTTACTCGCAGGGAGGTGGGGGCAGAGCCTGGCTGATCGGGGCGAAGGGGGCGACGGATAGGCTGTCGCGGAAGGTGGTGATGGCGGGCTTGGCAGTGTCGTCGCTGCGGTAGAGACCGTAATGCCCCTCGCTGTTGGCGGCATGATTGGGGAAGTCGTGGAGCGTCCAGCCTAGCAGGCCCACCCCCTCAGCTGCGTCCGGCAGGGTGTTGGCGTAGAAGGCGCGCTCGGCCTCCTCACTGCCTGCACCTTCACCCGCACTGGACTGACCAGCCTCCTCCACCAGCAGCGGCTTGTCTGTCCAACTGCGCAGTTCGAGCAGCACGTCGCGCAGGCTGCGCCCTGGGTAGTTGCGACTGTAGTAGTGGAAGGAGATGAAATCCACCAGCCTGGTCAGCCTGCCTTCGGCCACTGGCACGGCGGCTGCCAATGCCAGACCGACGGTCAGCGGATGGTTGCCGTCCAACGCCCGCACCTGGGCCGCGATGCGGGTCAGCCAATCCAGCCGATTGCTGGCGTGATCCAGCCAGAGCCACTCCCGTTCGCTCACCACGTCTGGCTCGTTGGACAAATCCCAGCCGAGGATGCGGGGGTCGCCTGCGAAGGGGGCAACGACCGCCTTCAAGTAAGCACGCTCGTCGTTGGCTGCCAGATCGTCTGCGCCGGGCCAGGCATCCCAGCCGGGCGCGGGGTATTTGCGGTAGCCGTCAAAGAGGGTGACTAGCAGGCGCATCCCCTGTGTGTCGGCGATCCGCAGCACGGTGTCCATTTTGGCTGCGCTGTAGTCGCCCTGCTGCCAGTCGCCGAGGGTGACGAAGACGCGGGCGGTGTTGCTGCCAAGGTCGGCCATGCGCTGGAAGTCGCCGCGAATGGCCTGCTCATCCCACTCGCGCCAGGTGGCCCACGCATGGTCGCCCGGATAGTAGTTCAGCCCCTTGAGGGTGACACTGTGGATATCAGCCCCAACGACCAGGCGGCTACCCTCTACCCGCACGAAGTCTACTGCACTAACCTTCATCTCCGCAGCGGCGTAGTTGTAGCCACGAGCGGGCTGGCAGTCGTTGCGGGCTAGCCGCTCAACCAGACCCCAACCGACCGATAGCAGAACCAGGCAGGCGATCATGGTCAGGGCGCGCAGAGTTCGCATCCACTAGCTCCTTTGCTTTGCGCTCCCGCCCAGCAAAGAGCAGGTAGCTATAGAGGACGATGCCAGTAAACAGGCCAAACAGGTAGTGGTAGGGCGGAGGGATGCTGTATGCGGGTGAGAAGAAGCCTTCAATAGTTCCCGCGATCACCAGCAGCACCGCGCCGCCGATTACCAGCTTGCCTGCCTGCGGGGCGACCAGCGATAGAGCCTCGGTGCGGCTGCGTTGGCCGGGGCGGAGCAGGGCGTTGCCCATCATCAAGCCCACCCCACCGGCCAGGAAGATCACCGAAAGCTCGATCACCCCATGCCCGCTGACGAAACTGAGCAGTGGGGTCAGCATCCCATAGCGGGCGGCCAGGCCACAGATCGCCCCGAAGCTGATGCCGTTGAAGATCGCCACGTATAGGGTGAGCAGGCCGAAGGTCATCCCCCCGGCCAGGGCGACGACGATCACCCGGATATTGTTGGTGATGATTTCGGCGGCGGCTTCGGGACGGGCAGCGAAGGGTATCTTGGTCCAGATTTCGTGCTGGCGGAAGTTCTCGATCACCCCATAAGCCTGGGTCGGGCCGAGCATCGTCACCGCTGTCTGCTCATCTACGAAGGCGGTCAGGCAGAAGGCGATTGCGCCGGGGATGAAGAACAACAGGAAGGAGAGCAAGGTGAAGCCGAAGGTCTGGCGGTAGAGGCGGGGGAAGCCAGTGGTGATGAAGCGTAGCAGCCGCTTGCCATCGAAGGCTTCGCGGTAGTAGACTACCGCATGGGCCTGGGCAACGAGGCGGTTGAGGTAGGCAGCTAGCGGGTCATGGGGGTAGTCGCGGCGGGCTATCGCGAGGTCAGCGGTGGCGTGGCGGTAGAGTTGGTTGAGCCGCTCTAGTTGGGGCGCGTTGAGCAGACGCATATTGCCGCCGCGCACGCTGTGCAGTAGGCTCTCCAACTCGCCCCACTGCCCCTGCCTGCTGCTAATGAACTGTTCGACCGACTGACCGGGCATCTGCCACCCTCCTGATCGTTTTCTCCTGGCCTACTTATGTTATATAATAGTTGTAGGTCGCGTTTTTGTCAACGGCTAGAGCCGGGGCTACTGCAAGATTGTCCTTGTAGGCAGGGGACAAAAGCAACGGCTAGAGCTAGCCACAGAGAGAGGTAGCCAGCATGGACGAGATCGAGCAGCAGTTTGTGGTGGACACGCCAGAGAGCGTGGAGTTCCGTTATACGCTGGCGGGGATTGGGTCACGCTTCTGCGCCGCCCTGATCGACCACCTGATCATGGGGCTGATCCTGCTGCTGGTCATCTTCCTGGGCGGGATCGCAGTCAACTTCCTGAAGCGGGGTGACGCAGAACTGTCCGCCTCGCTGCTCACCGCCCTGATCGTGATCGTCAGCTTCGTGGTGCTGGCGGGCTACTATGTGGTGTTGGAGACGGTGCAGCGGGGGCAGAGCATTGGCAAGCGTGCGCTGGGCCTGCGCGTAATCCGCAAGAGCGGCCTGCCGATCACCTTCAGCGACTCGCTGCTGCGTAATCTCCTGCGGGTCGTAGACTTCCTACCCGTCTCGTACGCCCTCGGTGTGGTAACCATGTTCTTTGATGGTCAGTGGCGTAGGCTGGGCGACCTGGCGGCGAACACGGTGGTGGTGCGCGAGGGGAATGTCTACCAACTAAGCCAGATTAGTGTGCGGCCACAAGCTCAGCAGCCAGTTTACGCCGTCAGCAGCGGCAACAATCTCTTGCAGAAGGCGGTGCCATTGAGCCAGCCCCTGCCCTACCAGCCCCAAGCCGCCCGCGTGCTGTCCGCTGCTGAAAGCGGCATCCTGCCCAGCGGCTACCAGTACGTACCCAACATCGAGCGGATGAGCGAGTTCGAGTACCAGTTGGTGCGCGACTACCTGATGCGCCGCCTCGCACTGCCCTACGAGCGGCAGGTGACGCTAGCCCGCGACCTCTCTTACCTGGTGGCGAACAAGATCGCCCTTCACCAGCCGATCAACAACTATCTGATCTTCCTCAACCAGGCCGCCGAGAGTTATGAGCAGAGCAGGCTACGCTGATCTCCTACTAAAGGAGGAGGAATTGTCCAGGCTCTGCACAAAAGGGGACAACGATGCTGTCACATTTTGCGACTAAAACAATTCGCTTCAAATCTAACAGAAAAGTTTGACAAAGCATTGTCCGCTATGATATTCTTCAGCGCATCACGTAGACAGAGGTTACGGCCTGGTCTACGCGGGTAGGCTTCAGTTACAGCCTACCTCCTGGCTCACCTTCGGCAACGCTGTTGCTGAGGGCTGAAGCCCAAAACCTTCCTTGCCAAAGTAGTACCCCCGAACGCCAGGCGCGAGTTCCGCGCCGGTAGCCAGCAGCGATGCGGTTGCCCCTTATCAGCGGCGTTCTCAGCGGCAAGGTAGCGCAGGAGGAGCAGTCTTGTCAATCTCAGGTGAAGCAGGCAACCCGAACAGCAGACGGTTTCTGGCTTTTAGCCTCATGTTGCTGACCTCGGCAGCCACAATCTTGCCCAAGTTCATGGCCCTCAGCGTGGTTGCGCTCTGCAACCCTGCCAGCCTTGCTACCCACCTGCAATCCCTCTGCCATATAATAGCGCGTCCCGCTTCGGCTCGGCCCACAGCTACCCTTGCAGTGTCCCCCGCAAAGATAGCTAGCAAGCCATCCCGCCAATCGGGGATCAGCCATAGCTACCACCCCCAGGCTATCAGCCGCAGGGTGGTACTCTGCTGCCCGCGCGCCTAGTCGAGCAGCTAGTCGCCCCACGTCAGCTAGCTGTGGTAGTGCGACTATGCTACAAGCGTTCCAGATACAAGCGGGAAGGAGGTTAGTTGTCAGCTTAAGCTCAGTACACGTACGCTGCACCCGCAGCCCCGCCCCCGGCCCGAATGTCGGCAAGGCGATCAACCAATACCCCAAAGGATAGAGGAGAATCAAGTTGTCCAAACGGAAGATAGGAACTAAATACGCAGTGGTCATGGCCCTGGTTGCCGTTGCCCTGCTCAGCATGACCGGCAGCACGTTGGCTGCCCCCAAGCCAGGTAGCATCGCTCGCGTTGCTGGTGACAGCAACGACCGCATCAATCTTCGCACTGGCCCCAGCACCAACTACGAGGTTGACACCCGCCTCGCTGCTGGTGAAGCAGTCGAAGTCTACGACGGCCCCCGCACCGACAGCGAAGGCAACAGCTGGCTGAAGGTTCGTAACCAAAATGGCAGCGGTTGGATGAGCAGCGACTTCCTCGCCAGCACCAGCAGCAAGCCCGCCACCAGCAGCAGCAAGCCTGCCGGCAGCAGCAAGACCTCCCCCGCCACGACCAGCAAGCAGCAGGCTGCCACGAGCAGTAGCGCGGCTAAGATCAAGATTGGCGGAGCGGTTGTGGTCAAGGATGCTGCCAACGCTGGCTTGCGTATCCGCAGCAAGGCAAATGGCAACAGCACAGTGCTGGCAACAGTTGACCCTGGTACAGTATTGCGCGTGCGTGCCGAGCCAGTGACCGACGGCAGCGGCCAGCAGTGGTATCCGGTCAACGGTCGCTACACCGTCGGCTGGGTCGCCAGCGACTACATTGCCCCCAGCAAGGCCGCTGCGCCCCAAGTCAACACCAAGACCGCCGCAGTACAGGCCGCCGCAGTGCAGGCACTGACCACTGCCCGCACTGGCGTTTCGCGCAGCCCCCGCCCCAGCACTGACGACACGGCTAGCCGCCCTGCCCCAGCCGTCAACGGCCAGGCTGGTGACATGGTGGCTGGTGCCTACCGCTATCTCGGCTACCGCTATGTCTACGGTGGCGACAGCCCCCGCAGCGGCTTCGATTGCAGCGGCTATATCGCCTATGTGATGAACAATACAGGCTGGAGCATCGGCCACAGCCTCAGTCAGCAGCTTGCCAGTGGCCCCCACGTGGCTATGGCTAACCTCCAGCCAGGCGACCTCGTCTTCTTCGCCAACACTTACCATCGTGGCCTGTCGCACGTCGGGATGTATATCGGCAACGGTAACTTCATCCACGCCGAGAGCGAGGCCACTGGCATCCGCATCAGCGACCTCTATTCGAGCTACTACCAGGCTCACTACTACTCTGCCACTCGCCCGACCCGCTAACCTTGCCAATAGCTTGGTAGCAGTACACGGTCAAAGACGAACCTCTCTCCGCAAGTTGGAGAGGGGTTTCGTGTTGCTCGTCAGGTTTGCAGCCCGAATAAGGGGCGATCAGGCTCCACCTTCGTGCGCTACGTAGACGGCCAGTGCGTCGCCAACCCGCACACCGAGGCGGCGGGCTGCCGAGCCGTTGCGCGCCGCCAGTTCGAGCAGCAACTCGCTGCCTACGAGGCCAAGCAGCGCACCCTCCTCCACAGCGGCATAGGTGTGGTGGATGGGGAAGACATTATCGCGGCCCACTGTGGCGCGCAGGTGGCTGAAGTCGGGGTCGAGGCGGGCCAGTTGGTCGCGGTGCAAGTTGCTGATCAGGTTGCCAAAGCGGTCAATGTGGATCACCTGACCCACTAGCCGCTGGCGGGCTGGCTCTGGCTGGGGGCTGAGGTTGGGCAGGAGAACAGGATTGAGGACGGCGGGGCCGAACTCGCCCCCTGGCACGCCGAGGCTGAGGTGGGCGGCGGCGGGGGCGAAGATGTCGCGCCCATGGAAAGTATTGCTGACCGTCGCCAGGGAGTAGGCCGGGTTCTTCAGTTCGTAGAGCGGCAACGGTGGGTCGTCGGCCAGCCCCTCAAGGTCGAAGGGTGAAACCGCAAAGGGTAGTTGCTCCCGGTCAGCACGCAGCAAGTGACGTTCAACCAGGTAGATATAGCTGAGAATGCCATTATCGGGGCCGATGAAGCGACCATGCGGCGTTTCGAGCAGCAAGCAGCGGCGGTCGCTACCCACCCCAGGGTCAACCACCGCCAGGTGGATCGCGTGGGGCGGGAAGAAGCGGTAGGCGCGGTAGAGGACGAAAGCGGCCATCGCCACGTTCTGGGCGGCCACCTCGTGGCTGAGGTCAACAACGGTGGCTGCCGGGTTGATCGTGTAGATCACCCCCTTGATCGCGCCCACGTAGCCATCGCCCAGGCCAAAATCAGTAGTCAGGGTAATCAAGCTATCCATCTGCACCCTCCGTTGGGTTGATCGTGATATCGCCGTAAAGTTCACTCTGCGCCACCCGGCCCAGCCGCCGCCGCTGCACTTCAAGGATCGCCAGGAAGGTGACGACTGCCTCCTGCACCCGCCCGCTGCGCGAAGCCGCCGGGTGCGCCGCCAGCACCGCCCTGTAGCTAACTGCGCCCTGCTGCAATGCCGCCTGTAGCTCCTTCAGCCGCCCGTTTACGGTAATGCGGTGCGGTTGCAGCGGTGAAGGCTCGCCCGCCCCTGGACTGAGATCGAGGCTGAGGGCAAGCTGCATCCTGCGCCGAGCCATCGCCGCCAGTTGTGCCAGGCTCACGTTGGTCAAGCCGTAGTCGGTGGTCACTGCCGCCCCTCGCGGTGGGGTAGGGAGGGGCTGGCGCAGGTAGGTGACCAGCCCCTCTAGCGGGCGCAACTCGGCCACTAGCTCCTTGATCCGCCGGTACTCTTGCAGGCTGCGGATTAGTTCCTCAGCCACATCATCCTCGTCGGGGGCGTTAGCAGCAGCGGCGGCAGGGCGGGGTAGCAATTGTTGCGACTTGATCTGGAGCAGCTTGGCCGCCAGCACCAGGAAGCTAGCCATCTCTGCCGGGTCGCGCCGTCCCTGGTCGGCACGCACCAGCACGAGGTACTGGTCAGCGACGGCGGCGAGCGAGAGGCAGGTGATCTCCAACTCATCCTTCTCGATCAGGCGCAGCAGCAAGGCTAGCGGGCCGCTGAACTGCGGCAACTGCACCTCGTAGGCGGGCAAGCGGTTGAGCAGGATGTTCGGCTTGGCAGTGGTAGTCATCACGGTGGCTTTCCCCTTGTGGGCGAGGCAAGGTGGGGCTAAGTTGCGGTCATCGGCCTGCTGCAAGGCGCGCAGCAGCGGCGGGCCGCCCACTTGCGGCGGACGCTGGTGGAGCAGCACAAGCTCCACTACCGCGCTGTCCAGGCTATAGCCACGCAGCAGGTCAGCACCAAGCTCACCATGATGCACATTGACGTAGAGGGCGCGCTGCCAGCCTTTCGCCCCCGGCCCGCCAACCCGCGCCAGCCGCCCTCTGCCCAACGGCAGCCGCAGCAATACCGTCAGCACCCGCGCCCAAAGCGGCACGTGCCAGACCCGCCTGCCGCCCACAAACACGCTCTTGCCCACATCGTGCAGCAAGGCAGCCTGTAGCAAGGCTGGTGCGTCCTGCCCTGCGGTCAGCAGGTGATTGGCTACTGCCAGGCTGTGGCGGCGGTCGTGCGCGGGCAGCAGCCGAAACAGGTGTTGCAGATCAGGGCTAAGGTAGAGGGCGAGCAGGGCCGCGTCTGCCTGCTGGTCGGGCTGGGCAAGGAGGCTGCTAACGGCCAGGTAGAACTGGCGGATGCGGTAGAGCGATTGCCTGGGCAAGCTCAGACTCCGAGCAGCAGGCTGCTAACCAGGTCGTGCACCGGGCCGATGATACGACCGAGGAAGTTGAGCGGCACCCCAATTACCTGGCCTACGTAGGGTAGCAGGAAAGCGACGACTAGCAGCACGGCCACGCCCGTTCGTTGCAGCGGGGCCATCAAGCGATACCAGCTGTCGGAGACGAAGCCGCTGATCAGGCCGAAGCCGTCGAGCGGCGGGATCGGGATCAGGTTGAAGGCAAAGAGCAGCAGGTTGGCGGTGAAGACCGCATCCAGAACTTTGTAGAGGTCGCTGCTGTGGCTGAGGCTGCCGAAGCGTAGGGGGATGACCACGATGGCAGCGAGGATGATATTGGCGAATGGCCCAGCGAAGGAGACCACCGAGCTACCGCGCCGCCCGCCCGCCAGGTTGGAGGGGTTGACTGGGGTCGGCTTGCCCCAGGCGAAGCCAGAGGAGCCGAAGGCCAGCAGCACCATAAAGATGAAGCCAACCGGATCGAAGTGGGCCACCGGGTTGAGGGTGACGCGGCCCATCCTCTGCGCCGTGTTGTCGCCCAGCAGCAGGGCAGAGTAGGCGTGGCCGAACTCATGCACGGTAGTCCCCACGATCAGGCCCAGCAGCAAGCCGAGGGTGTAGACCAGATCAATATTGTTGAGATTAGGCACGCGCAGCCTCCCCTAGTGTGATAGGCTCATTATAACGGAGCGGCGGGCGGCTGGCAAGCTACGCGTATCGGCGGGCGTAGATGGTGGCGGCGGCGAGTAGCAGCAGAGCCGCGATCAGCAGCCCCTCGAAGGCACGCAGCCAGTTGAAGCTACCGCTAGCCACAGTGGTCGGCTGGTAGACGGTGGTGCCAACCGTATTGTTCTGCGGCAAGGTGTCGCGTGGGGCGATAGCAACGGTGGTCGGCGGCTGGCTGGCCTGACCCAGGTAGGTGGTAACGGTGCTACTTTGCCTGCGCAGCACGCTGTCGCCACTCTGCGGCGTGTTGCTGCTGACTGAGGGAGCGTAGGAGGGAAGTGGGCTGTTCGTCGGGGAATTATAGTAGTTACTCGCGGTCATCGCATAGGTAGAGTTGCTGGTCATGGTCGTTGCCTGGGTCTCACTGAGGACGGGAGCGGTTGGGATGTCGGGGCTGGTGGTGGGCGCACTGTTTGGGCTGGCCGCTGATCCAGTGCTGTCACTGGTGGATGCGGGCGCACTGTCGCTCGCTACGGGGTTGCTACCAGGATCGATAGGGGTCACATTGGAGGCCGCCGCAGCCACCAGCAACGGCGTGTAGGTGGCTGCAACTTCTGGCAGGGTTGTGCTGCTTGCAGCAGTGGCGAGCGGGGCTTGTTTGGCCGACTCGCTAGAGCGCGCCACCCCTTTCGCCCCATCCAGGTCTGGCCTGGGCGCAGAGGCGGCTACGGAGGCCACTGCCTGAGTGAAGCTATCCCTGTTCAGGGTGTTGAGGGTAAAGTCGAGGCCGAGGGTGAAGATCAGCAGCAAGGTGGCGAAGGCGGTAGCTGCCTTCAGGTTGCCATATGCCGCGTTGAGGCTATCCAGCCCGCCGAAAAAGGGGCGGCGGGGGCTAGCAGCCACCATTGCAGGGCGCAGGGCAAAGCTACGCGGCGTGGACAGCGGCTTGAGGTCGCGCAGCATAGTGGCGGTAGCACGCAAGGTCGCCAACTCGTTTTCGCAAAGGGGGCAGCGGCGCAGGTGCGCTTCCACCAGGCCACGCTCACCAGCCGACATTTCACCGTCCAGATAGGCAGACAGGCGGTCGGTCAGGTGCGGGCCATTCAGGTCATTAACATTTTGGTTGGAGCCAGTCATCTAAGTTCTTCTTTTCTTCCTAGGATAGCACTACTAGATTGTTCTCTTATGCAAACGGTGTGGGGCCAGCGATTGTTCCCCCGCAAACGATCTTCTAATATTACCGCTTCTGGCGGTCGGTGGGTAGGCGCACGCCGCGTTCTAGTAGGAGATCGCGCATCTTGCTGCGACCACGGCTGATGCGCGACTTGACAGTACCTAGTGAACTGCTGGTAATCACCGCGATCTCCTCATAGCTGAAGCCCTGCACATCGCAGAGGATCAGGGCGAGGCGTTGATCCTCGGCTAGCTGGACGAGGCTACGCTGAATCTCGCGGCTAAGTTCGGAGCGCAAAGCACTGGCCTCTGGCTCGTCCCCATGCAGGCTGGTGAACCCGAGGCTGGCGAACTCGCGCTCGCCCGCTAGCTCAATCTGCTGATCCAGACTGCTGGTTGGGCGGCGTTTACGCTGGCGCAGCACATCGTAGCAGGCGTTGGCGGCAATGCGGAACAACCAGGCGCGGAAGCTGGTGGCCAACTCGCCCTCGTCCTTTGGCCCACGAAAGCGAGCCAGCGACCGCCAGCAGTTGAGGAAGGCATCTTGGGTGGTGTCGGCTGCCGCTTCGGGGTCGCCCAACATCCGGTAGCACAGGTTGTAGACCCGCTGCTCGTAGGTGGTCACCAGCTTATTGAAGGCATCGAGGTTGCCCTCCAGCGCGCTTTGCAAGTGCGTGTGAGCCAGCAATTCCTCCTGCCCGGCGTGGTCGGTACCATTGGTAGACAAGGCTTGACTATCCCGCTGCGATTTCTTATAATTAGCGATAGGCCGAAGTGGCGGAACGGCAGACGCATTCGCCTCAAAAGCGAACGGTTAACAGCCATGTGGGTTCGAGTCCCACCTTCGGTACCAACCAGCGACGATCCTGAACAAGGGTCGTCGCTTTTATTATAGCAGTTAAACAGCGATACGGCTAGCCTGTTGACGCTGAACCACCCAGCCGCTATAATGGCAAACACGATGAACGATGAGCGACGGTACTATCTGGCCTTTAATCTTACCAGTGGGGTTGGCCCCACGCGCCTGCGCTTGCTGCGTGACCGCTGCGGCAGCTTGGCGGCGGCTTGGCAGGCCAGCGCAGCAACCTTGCAAGCGACAGGGCTTGACGGCAAGACGGTGGAGGCTATCCTCAGCAAGCGGGCGAAGCTCGACCTTGACGCAGAGCTAGCGAAGCTGGAGCGGCTGGGGGTGAGCATCGTCACCTGGGATGATAATGAATATCCCTTGCGTCTGCGCGAGATTGCCAACTCGCCACCCCTGCTCTACGTGCGTGGTGAGGTCGGGTTGAGGGATGAGACGGCGGTGGCTATCGTTGGCACCCGCGAGATGTCACCTTATGGCAAGCAGATTGCCTACGAACTGGGGCGCGACCTGGCCCAGAACGGCGTGACTGTGGTCAGCGGGCTGGCTCGTGGAGTGGATACAGAGGCACATAGGGGGGCGTTGGCGGTGGGCGGGCGCACCATCGCAGTGCTGGGTTGTGGGGTAGACACGATCCACCCCTTCAGCAACCGCCAGCTTGGGCAGCAGATCATCGCCAGTGGCGCACTGGTCAGCGACTATGCGGTGGGCATACGGCCAGAGGCGGCCAACTTCCCGCCCCGTAACCGCATTATCAGCGGCCTCAGCCTGGGGGTGATCGTGGTCGAGGCGGGGGCGCGCTCTGGTGCGCTGATCACCGTCGCCTTTGCTTTGGAGCAAGGCCGCGAGGTGTTCTCCGTGCCAGGCGACGTGACCAGGCTTAGTAGCATTGGCACCAACGACTTGATCAGGAATGGCGCGCGGCTGGTCAGTAGCGCGCAAGATGTGCTGGATGAACTGCGCCTGGCAGACGCGCCGGTGCAGTTGGAGATGAAGCAGATGTTGCCGAGCGACCCGACCGAGAGCAGGCTGCTGACCATCCTCAGCCGCCAGCCTCAACACTTGGACGAGATCAGCCGCGAGAGCGAACTGTCCGCCGCCCAGGTCAGCGCAACCTTGCTAATGATGGCCCTCAAAGGGATGGTGCGCGAAGTGGGGCCGGGTCTGTACGTCAGTATGTTAGTACATTTTGAAGGACAGGACGGGTAAATGACCACAATCGGCGAGCCGTCGCTGCACCTAATGCTGACCACCGACGCGGTGGGCGGGGTCTGGCGATACAGCCTGCAACTTAGCCGCGCCCTGGCCGCCCACAACGTCGCGGTGACGATGGTCTGCGTTGGGCGGTCGCCAGACAGCGAGCAGCAGGCGGAGATAGCAAGCATACCAAACCTGCGTCGCCTGCACCTGATCCCTGGCAAGTTGGAGTGGGAGCAGGATAGCGCGGCGGAGATAGTGGCGGCCCGCCAGCAGCTAGCCAGCATCGTAGCCGAGGAGCAGCCTGATCTGCTGCACACCAACCAGTTCTGCTTTGGCGACCTGCCGACCGCCTGCCCGCGCCTGGTCGTCGGCCACAGCGATATACTCAGTTGGCGCGAGTGGTGTGCAGATGACTACACCGCACCCTCCTGGCTGGCCTTCCTTGCGTACTACCAACGGCTGGTAGAGGCTGGCTTGCGGGGGGCGCAGGCGGTGGTCGCGCCCTCACACTTCATGGCAGGCTGCCTGCAAAAGCATTATGCCTTTGCTACGACCCCGCAGGTGATCGCCAACGGCATCAACATCAAGCCTGCGACGGCAGTGAAGGAGCGGATCGCGATTGTGGCTGGGCGGCTGTGGGACAAGGCAAAGAATGTGGGTATCATGGTTGAAGCCCTCAAGAGCCTGCCTAGCAGCAGCTACCAGGCTACCGCCAACCTGCTCGTACTGCTAGCCGGGGAGGGAGATGTGACGGGCACTGGTACGGCGGTGAAGTTGAACGACAGCTTGCCACGCCTGCGCCCCCGCAATGACGGCGCGATCCAGTACCTCGGCTATCTCGACACCGAGCATCTTTACCAGCAGCTTGCCCGCGCCAGCATCTATCTGGCGGTCAGCCGCTACGAGCCGTTCGGCCTGGCGGTGGTCGAAGGGGCATTGCATGGCTGCGCAGTATTGGCAAACGACATCCCTACCTTCCGTGAAGTCTGGGGCGACGATGCGGTGTACTTCACCCACAACAGCCCTGCCAGCCTTCGTTCGCGCCTCAGTTGGCTGCTAACCCACCCGCAGCAGTTGGCCGACTACGGTGAGCGCGCAAGAGCGCGGTCAGCCCGCCTCTACAACGCCAACACAATGGCAGCGGCATACAATCTGCTGTATAGAAGCACGGTGCAGCACAGGGACGGAGGATGATGATCGACAAGCCTGGCAGCGACCGCCCTCAGCAGAGCAAACTAAACTTTGCGATCTTCGGCCATTCGATCCGCTCGGACTGGAACCACGGCAACGCCCACTTCCTGCGCGGTCTGGTGCGGGCGTTGCAGGGGCTGGGCCACCGCGTTACCTTCTATGAAGCGCGTAGGAACTGGTCGCTGGACAACCTGCGCCGCGATCACGGCGACGCGCCGCTGATCGAGTTCACCGCGCGCTTCCCTGACATCGTGATGGAACTCTACCGTCCTGGCCTGCTGCAAGAGCCAGCCGCATTGAGGGCGTGGCTGGGTGAGACGCTGGCGGGGGTGGATGTGGCGATTGTACATGAGTGGAACGAACCTGACCTGGTCCACGCGGTTGGCGAACTGCGGCGCAGTGGGCAGTTGCCTGGCAGCCGCGTCTACTTCCACGACACCCATTATCGGGCCTACAGCGAGCCGGAGGTGATGCGCGCCCTGCGGCTGGAACATTACGACGGCATCCTCTCCTTCAGCCCGGCGATCACCGAAATCTACCAGCGCGAGTTTGGCCTGCCGCACGTCTATACCCTGCACGAGGCGGCTGACCCCGACACCTTCCGCCCGCTGACCATGCCGAAGGAACAGGACGTGGTGTTCATCGGCAACTGGGGCGACGGCGACCGCAATGAGCCGCTGGAAAGCTACCTGTTGGAGCCGAGCAACCTGCTACCAGAGCTACGTTTCTCGCTCTACGGCGTACGCTACCATGAGGAAGCCCTGCGCCGCGTCCACGAGCAGTCGCGGGTACGCTACCGGGGCTGGGTCGCCAACTACCGCACGCCGCTGGTCTATGCCGCCAGCAAGATGAGCATCCACCTGCCACGCAAGCAGTACACCGAAGCAGTCTGGGGTACGCCAACGATCCGCGTGTTCGAGGTGCTAGCCTGCGGCCTCCCCCTCCTCAGCCTGCCCTGGCCTGACCCGGAGGGGCTGTTCCGTGTCGGGGAGGACTACCTGGTGGTGCGCGATCAGGCAGAGATGGTGGCAACCATGCGCGCCCTGGCGGACGATGAGGCAGCCCGCAAGAAGATCGGGCAGAGCGGTCGCCAGCGCATCCTGGAGCGGCACACCGTCACCCACCGGGCGCGGCAGTTGGTGGAGATCGTTACCGCGCAGTAGTTAACGGGGCGTAGGGAACAAGAGAAAAGAGAGCCTCGCGGCGGACGCTTGTACTGTGCAGTGATCTTTTCAGCAGCTCACTAACTTGAGGAGCAACTTTTGGCAAACATCACGATGATCGGCAGCAGCATCGTCTCTGCCTACTGGAATGGCGCAGCGACGTATTATCGGGGCATCTGCAAGGCACTGGCAGCGCGGGGCCACGCTATCACCTTCGTCGAACAGGACATCCTGGAGCGGCAGCAGCGGCGCGACATCGAGCCACCATCCTACCTGGCTGCCTGGCGGTTGCTGGACGTGAGCGCGGGGACAGAGCAGCTAGAAGCCGCCATCGCCGAGGCTGGGCAGCAGAGCGAGATCGTGATCTGTTGCAGCGGGCTGGGCGCGAATGACGGGCTGGTCCAGCAGCTTGTGGCCGAGTTGCCGGGAACGGCGGGCCGCGGGCTGCTCAATATCTTCTGGGATGTGGACGCACCGGCTACGCTAGAGCAGGCCGCAGAGCGCGACTGGCCCTTCAGCCGCCTCGTGCAGCACTTTGCCATGATCCTTACCTACGGCGGCGGCCTGCCAGTTGTCGAGGGCTACCAACGGCTGGGGGCGCGGGCTGTCTACCCGGTCTACAACGCGGTTGACCCAGAGGAGTACCACGTGGTCGTCCCCGACCCGCAGCTAGCCTGCGACCTGCTGCTGATGGCGAACCGCCTGCCTGACCGCGAGGCGCGCATCCACGACCTGTTCTTTGCGGCGGCACGGCTAGCCCCTGACAAGCGGTTCATCCTCGGCGGCGAGGGCTGGGCTGATGTGGACTTGCCCGCCAACGTGCGCTACGTCGGCCATGTGCCAACCACCCAACACAACGTGATGAACTGCTCGGCGCAATTTGTCCTCAATGTCAACCGCCAAGCGATGGTGGATTATGGCTACTCGCCACCCACACGGGTGTTCGAGGCGGCGGGCTGCGCCAGTTGCCTGATCACCGATGCCTGGAAGGGGGTGGAGATGTTTCTTGAGCCGGGTCACGAGGTGTTGGTTGCTGCCAGCGCAGAGCAGATCGCGAGCTATCTGTACCAGATCAGCGCAGTGCAGGCCCAGGCTATCGGTGCAGCAGCCCGCCAGCGCGTCCTTGCCGCCCACACCTACGACCAGCGTGCAACACAGCTAGACACGATCTGGCAGCAATACCTCGCGCACATAGGCCAACAATGAAACTGATCTTCTTTGGTCTCTCAATCACCTCTAGCTGGGGCAACGGCCACGCGACCACCTATCGCGGGCTGCTTAAGGCCCTGGCAGCGGCAGGTCATGACCTCACCTTTATCGAGAAGCGCACCGACTACTATGCGGCCAACACCGACGCGCCTCCAGCAGCCATCCCCTACGCCCGCGTGATACTGTACGAGGATTGGGTGCAGGAGGGGCAGCCACAAGCCGCCACCGCCGCCCTGGGGGCCGATGCGGTCGTCCTCGGCTCCTATTGCGCCGACGGCGTGCAGATCGCCAACTGGCTGGCCGCTAGCTATGACGGCCCCAGCTTCTACTACGACATTGATACGCCGGTGACGCTTAAGGCCTGGCGGGCGGGGCAGGAGGTAGCCTACATCCAGCGGCGGCAGTTGACCCAGTTTGCGGCAGTCCTCAGCTTCACTGGCGGACAGGCACTGGCTGACCTGCGCCACTTCGGAGCGCGGGAAGCGGTGCCGCTCTACTGTGCGGTCGACCCCGACCTGCACCGCCCGGTGCCGATCCGCGACGATTTGCAGGCAGAGCTTGGTTACATGGGGACTTACTCGGTGGATCGGGTGGCGGCGGTGGACTACCTGTTCTTTCAGCCCGCCCGCACTCTGGTAGAGCGACGCTTCATCATTGCTGGGCCACAGTACCCCGACGTAGATCGCTGGCCTGCCAACGTGCTGCACATCCCCCACCTCTACCCAGCAGACCACAGCGCGTTCTACTGCTCTACCCGGCTGACGGTCAACGCCACAAGGCAGGCGATGGTTTACTACGGCTACTGCCCATCAGTGCGCCTGTTCGAGGCGGCGGGCTGCGCGGCACCCGTGCTGAGCGATGTCTGGCAGGGTTTGGACGAGCTATTCACGCCCGACAAAGAGATTCTGCTAGCCGAGAACGCCGCCGATGTACTCGCACACCTGCAACGCCCTACTGCGGAGCTACGCGCTATTGGGCAGGCCGCCTACCAGCGCGTGCTACGTGAACACACCTATGCCGTCCGCGCCCACCAGCTAGAAGGCTATATCGCGGCTGCCCGCTGATCGGCGGAGGCCCTGGTGCAAGCACGATTCTGCTTCCATACTTGGCTTTCCACAATTCGTGTATAACTTGTGGATAACCAGCCTGGGCTGCGATCTCTGGAGCAAGCTGGTTGGGGCAGAGACAGCCAATGTGCCTGAGAGGTCAGTGGGCCAGCAGAACTGTCCACATCTTTTCCCCATTTGTGGATAACCACTTGCGCCCGATTCTTAGATGTGCTAGAATAAACACATCGAACGTGACTAATCCCCATGCTGGGATAAATCGCCTGAACCCAACAGTTGCTAGAGAGGGCGCAATTGAGATGAAGATTACTGTACTGCAAGAACACCTGGCGAAGGGTTTGGGGCTGGTCAGCAAGGCTGTAGCGAACAAGACCACTTTGCCGGTGTTGAACAACATCCTGCTGGAGACCGAGAACGGTCGCCTCAAGCTGGGGGCAACCAATCTGGAGATGGGCATTACTACCTGGATCGACTGTCAGGTGGAGGAGGAGGGGGCGACTACGATCCCCGCCAAGCTGCTCAACGACTTCATCTCCAGCCTGCCAAACGAGCGCATTGACATGATCGGTGACGAGCGCAGTCACAACCTCAGCATGAAGTGTGACCGCTTCGAGGCCAACATCAAGGGCCTGGACGCTGCCGAGTTCCCAGTCATCCCCCAGGTAGGTAACCAACCGGTGGTCGCCACGATCAAGGCCAGCGTATTGCATGGCGCACTCACTCAACTGGTCTTTGTCGCTGCTACCGACGACACCCGACCGGTGCT
>JAYUUN010000029.1:0-52796 GCA_043754535.1 Chloroflexota bacterium
CCGACCGCCACAGATACGTCCACTAGCACGCCGACGGTGACGCTCACCCCCAGCAGTACGCCTACGGCGACGCGCACCCCGACGAACACTCCGACCGCCACAGGTACCCCCACGAGTACGCCGACGGTAACGCTCACCCCGACGCGTACGCCAACAGTGACGCTCACCCCCACGAACACGCCCACGGTGACGAGTACGCCGACCGCCACAGATACGTCCACCAGCACGCCCATAGCGACGCTTACCCCGACGAACACCCCAACCCTGACGAGTACGCCTACCCTCACTGCCCTACCCACGCTCACGTTCACCCCTGCCACAGGCTCGTGCGCCTCCCCCCAGCCCAACCAGGTCGCCCTTTACGATGGCTATGGCTATACGGGTCGCTGCACGGTGTTCAGCATCGGCCAGCAACCGCTACCCGGCTCCAGCTACTGGTTCGGCCAATTGGAGGACAATGAGGCATCCAGCATCCTCGTCGGCGCAAACGTTGAGGTAACGGTCTGGCGCGATCCCAGCTACCAGGGTATCAGCGAGAAGTTCACCGCCAGCGACTCCTCTCTCACTGACAATCTGGTGTCCGATAACACGATCTCCTCGCTCAAGGTGCGAGCCAAGCCCAGTGCTACTCCGACTGCAACCCGTACTGCCACCCCTGCGGCGAGCAACACGCCACTGGCAACCACCACTCTCACCCCACAATCCACTGCCACCACCTGCGTCCCTGGGCCTACCGCTACCTTCGCCAGCACCCGGCCCCGCTACACCCCTACTCCCCTGCCACCCGGCTGCAATTGAGCAGCCACGTTTCAGCCCCCGTCCTCATAGCTGGGCGGGGGCTTCTGCGGATCTGCAAAGCACAGCGGTAGTTTTGCACTTGCGCGGTCGATTTATGACACCTTGCTAATAGAAATATCGTATCAAGATATGGTAGAATGTGGCTAACCAGCACGCTGCTGGCGGGTAGTTATCCGGTGCAGGCCGGTGTCAGGAACAAGTGATGGCCGTCGAGTCGGTTGAGCAGATGATCCCTTGCTCCCACTGTGGGCAGCAGGTGCGCGAACAGGCAGTTTTCTGCCCGCACTGCGGCCTGCGCCTGGGCATGGAGAGCGAACAACTCTACCCCGGCTCTGCGCTCAGCAATGGCCGCTATGTGGTGCAGCGGTTGTTGGGGCAGGGGGGAGGTGGGGCGGTCTACCTGGCTGAGGATCGCAATCTGGCTCGCTCCATCGTGGTCAAGGAGTTGCAGGGCTACTTCAAGTCGGTGGAGGAGCGGCGTAGGGCCGAGAACGACTTCCGCCGCGAAGCCCTGATCCTCGCGCGCCTCAGTGCCGATCATCCCAACCTGCCTCAGACCTTCGACCACTTCACCGAGGGGACACGCCACTATCTGGTCATGCAGTACGTCAGCGGCGAGAACCTGGAGCAGCGGCTACGGAGGCTGGGTGGCAAGCTGGTAGAGAAGGAAGTCTTGCAGTATGGCCTGGTGATCGCCGATATCCTGGCCTTCATCCACGCGCAGAAGCCAGAGCCGGTCGTCCACCGCGACATCAAGCCTGCCAACATCATCGTGGACAACCAGGGGCGGGTTAAGCTGGTAGACTTTGGCCTGGCGAAGGCTATGGGTCGGGAGGGCAGCGGGCAGCTAAACTCGCAGCACCTCAGCGGCGCGTTGGGCAGCGGCCAACTAAATGGCGACAGCAATGCGGCTGGCACTGCGGGTTACACCCCAGTTGAGCAGTGGCAGGGGCGGGCCGAACCCGCTAGCGACGTGTACGCCCTCGGCGCGACCATGCACCACCTGTTCTCTGGCCGTGACCCCCGCGACCCCTTCAATGCCTACCCCGAACTGAATCTCGACATCGTGCGCCGCCTCAGCTTCTTTCCTCCGCTGCGCCAACTGCGCCCAGAGATCACGCCCGCCACCGAGGGGCTGCTGCTGGCGATGCTTGACCCCGCCCCGGCCAAGCGACCGACGGCAGTGCAGGTTCGCAGCGAGATTCAGCGCATCCTGACCGCCCTCAATCAGGCCGCGCCGACCGCAGGCGATCTGCTGAACATGGGCCAGAATGCCCGCCAGCAACCTGCTCCCAATCTCCCACCACAGCCCCGGCACACCGCTGGCGACCGCCTCTTGCAGCGCACCGCCCCCACCAACCAGCCCCCTCCTGCGTCGCCCCAGGGCCAGAGCAGGCAGAACGGGCAGGCTGGCTATGCTGGCCCACGCCTTGAGCGGCTGGCTAGCCAGCGCAACCAGGCTGGCGACAACGATCTGCTGGCCCATGCTAGCCCCCTCAACCCCGCCGCTTACCGCCTCGGCAACAACGTGATTGCCTCCACTGCGCCGCCGATTGCCGGGCGGGCCTTTCGGTTTAGCGCAGTGGGCGAGGTCAGCTACGCCCTGCAAACCTGGTTGCGCGGATACATCCAGTTCCTGCCGCTCAACGAGCCGCTAGACGTTCATGTGCAAGGTCTCACCTTGATGCCGCTCTATCTCGCCAACTACATGATAGATGCCCCGCTACCACAAATCAACCAGATCATCCGTCGGCAAGGGGCGATCATCCTCGATGTTGCCAGCGACCAGCCCCTGCCAGAGCTGCTGGCCGACCTCTGGCTCCCAGAGTGGCGCGGGCTGAATACGGCGCAGGCCCAGGCGAACGCAAGCAGCAGCACGCCCACTGTGCCACCGCAACTGCTGACCCTGCGCGACCTTTCGCCCGCTTACGGTGCGCCGCCACGCCCGCCGCTCTACAGCCGCAGCGAACTGCAACTGCAAGAGCGCATCCGCACGGTGGTGGCCCAGGCTAATGGGCAGTCGATCCGCCTGGAGTCGTTCGGCAACAACATCACCTATACGCCAAACGTGAGCGATATCCACCTGACCCAGGCCGAAGCGGTATACGGTGCGCTCTGGCACGCCAGCGTGCTGCTGCGGGGCAAAAGCTACACCCTGAGTGCATATGAGGGGAGCAAGGCTGGGGCGAAGCGGGGCCTGCCTGGCTTCCTGCTGCGCGACAGCAGCTTCCCCAGCCGAGCCTTCTGCACCGTTTGTGGAGGGCTGTTCTTCCCAGAGCAGGTTGTGCAGTGTGAGCAGTGCGGCAAATCAGTCTGCGAGAAGGATCGCCATAACAGTGGCTTCCTCAACAAGCACACCTACTGCTCGAACGAGTGCCAGGCGCGTGCAAGGTAGAGTGGAGTAAGCAGCCGCATCGTTCGCCTTCTATTACTAGCTGACCACTAGTTGACGATCACAGGCTGGGCCTGAACCAGAGTCGTGGCTAGGCTAGCAGGCGGGCCAGAGCCTCCTCAGCCTGGGGGAGGATGCGCTGGCGTAGGCCGCGCTCGGCGAAATCCTGGCCCACCCGCACGTCAAGGCGCACGATCTGCGGCAGCCACCAGATGGCGGTATACCAGACCAGCATCGCGTCCAACCCCTCCTCCATTGCGCTGCTCCAGGGCAGGCGCACACGCAAGCGGCTGAGTTCCTCACTGTAGAGGGCTAGCATCTCACGCAGGGCGGGCGGTTCGGGCTGCCAGTAGGCCGAGGCGGTGTAGAGTACCACAAGGTCGAGCAGCCCCGGCGCATGAGCGACAAACTGCCAGTCGAACCAGACAGGGGGGCCGCTGCTGGGCAGCACCACATTGCTGGCGTTGGGGTCGCCATGCACCAGCGTGCTGGGGAAGTATTGCAGACGCTGGCTGACGAACTCTGGCTGCTCAAGGAAGGCTGCCCACACCTGCGGCTCAAAAAAGAGGTCGCGCTGACCCTGGTCACGCTGGATCGCCTGCCAACTCTGGCGGGCGTTTTCAAGCAGGTTGCTGCCGTGGACGGCGGTGGGCCGCCAGAGCCAGTCGCGCTGCCAGAGGGTGTGATCCTCCCAGAACTCGGCGTGTAGCTTCGCCAGGTCGAGGACGGCTCGGCGGTAGTGGGCAGGCTGCCAGGCATGACGGTCGAGCGTAGTCGCTGGCAGGCGGGTGAGCAGCAGCCAGGGTGGGTCAGCCTCCAGTTCGCTGTCTACCAGGGTGGGCAGCTTGAGCGGCACCTTTGTGCCAAGTTCGTGGTAGAAGCGGATTTCGCGGCGGTCTGCGCCAGCCAGCACCTTGTCATCCGCCGCCACGCTGCCCTCCTCGAAGCCTCTCTTGCAAGCCAGCGCGAGGCTCCCCCCCTGCTCTCCGCTGTGGTAGTGCGCGGTCAGCAGTTGCACAGTATCGCGATCAGCCGGGCCGTCGTCAGCTATCTCGGTCAGGGTCAGCCGCTCGTCGGCCAGGTGGCGGCGCAGGGCAGCCTGGAGCCGCTCGCTGGTGAAAGGAAGATTGGGTGTCTGCCCATCGTTGGCCGTGCTGTTGATTGTCGCCATGAACCGCTTCCTCTCTGGGCTGCAACTATGCCACAGGGTTGCGCCCTAATCTGGCTGCCACTCTAGTTCCAGCACCTCGTCCTGAGCCTCAACGACCCGCCAATGCCAACATATCTCGGCCAGTTGCTCCCAATCAGCGGTAGCTACCTGATGGTAGATCATAATATTCAAACAGGAACGCCCCTCCCCTGAGCAGGATACCCCTGATTAGGTACCCGCTGTAGAGGAGGGATTGGCAGCACAAGTAGGTTATCGCTTCTTGTTCCGCAAGGTGCGAGGCAAGCGGCTGACGGCAGCAGGAACAGGTGCAGGTGCAGCGGCCTTCGCCTTCACGGGTTGCGGCTGATTAGCAGGGGCGGTGGGGGTAAGGGCGACTGGCTCAAGCTCGGCTGGCTCTGCCACCTCTACCGGCTCGTCCTCGTAATCCGCGTCTGCGTCGGGAGCGTTGCTGGCAATGGCGGCAGCATTGGTTTGCGCGGGGCTGGCAGCCACTTGTGCTTGCGGTGGCTTCGGCGACTTGCCCGCCTGCTGCTTTGCCAGCAACCGCTCGCGCTCACGTCGCTCCTTGCGGCTTAGGTTTGCGTCCGGCTGGTTGACCACCATCCGCGTGCGGAAGATAGTGTGGGCAATAGTAGACTGGATGCTAGACTTGAGGCCATTGAACATCCGCGCCGCCTCGATTTTGTACTCTACCAGAGGGTCTTTTTGGCCGTAGGCGCGCAGGCCGATACCCTCGCGCAGGGCTTCCATCTCGGTCAGATAGTCTACCCAGAGGTTGTCAATGGATTGTACCATCACCGCCCGCTCAAGCGCACGCATCATCTCCTCACCATCAGCCTCCTCCTTCTCGTTGTAATACTGATTGGCAAGTTCGGCCAGGATTTCGGAGAGGCGGTCGGCAGTCGCTTCGTCCCACTCGTCACGGTAGGCCGCCACATCGTTAGGGTTGAGCGGGATCACCTGCGAAGCCATCGCAAAGAAGGTCGGCACGTCGCGCCCCCCCTCCTCTTTGACGAACGCGCCGCTGTGTGCAATAGCGTCCAGTTCGTCCACCACCGCTTGCAAGACCTGTTCGCGCAGGTTCTCGCTCTCCAACAACTGGCGGCGGTCGGCATAGATCACCTCACGCTGCTTGTTCATCACGTCGTCGTACTGCACCACATGCTTGCGCATATCGAAGTTATAGCCCTCGACCTTGGTCTGTGCGCTCTCGATGGCCTTGCTGACCGCCCCCGACTCGATGGGGGTAGACTCGTCCATGCCAAAGCGGGTCATCACCCCTGCGATGCGGTCGGAGCCGAACCGCTTCATCAGTTCGTCTTGCAGGCTGACATAGAAGCGGCTGTAGCCAGGGTCGCCCTGCCGCCCGGCGCGGCCCCGCAACTGGTTGTCAATGCGCCGCGCTTCGTGCCGCTCAGTGCCAATCACGCAGAGACCAGAGATGCCACCCAGTTCCTCACGCGGTTCGATCACGCTCAGGCGGTCGGTGGCGCAAATCTCCTTCGCCGCAGTGAGGGCAGCCTCCCACTCATCCTTGCTGAAGCCATGGTGCTGCAAGTCCTCGACATTGATCTCCTCTAGCTTTAGGTTTGCCGCCGCCTCGTCACCTTCGCCAGCGACACGGGCGTTGGCCTGTGGGCCGACGGTGGCGAGGATGGCAGCCCGCTGCTTCCTCAGCGTGTCCAGGGCCAGCCGCTCTGGGTTGCCACCGAGGAGGATGTCTACGCCACGCCCTGCCATGTTGGTCGCAATCGTTACCGCCCCACTGCGACCTGCCTGCGCAACAATCAGGGCTTCCTGCTCGTGCAGCTTGGCATTGAGGACGCTGTGTTGGATGCCGCGTTTGGTTAGCATCCGGTCAAGCTCCTCCGACTGCTCGACGCTGACTGTACCTAGCAGCACTGGTAGGCCCGCCTTGTGCAACTCCTCTACCTCGGCGATGGCTGCGTCGTACTTGCCCTTCTCTGCCTTGTACACCAGGTCTGCTGCGTCCATACGCTGGATAGGGCGGTGGGTGGGGATCGGAACGACCTCAAGCTGGTAAATCTTGAAGAACTCCTCCTGCTCGGTCAAGGCGGTACCAGTCATACCCGCCAGCTTTTTGTACATCCGGAAGTAGTTCTGGATCGTGATTGTGGCGTAGGTGACAGTCTGCTTCTGGACGCGCACGCCCTCCTTTGCCTCCAACGCCTCGTGCAGGCCGTCCGAGTAGCGGCGGCCTTGCATCATGCGCCCAGTATTCTCGTCTACGATCACTATCTCGCCGTCTACGATCACGTAATCTTTGTCGCGCTTGAACAGCACTGTGGCCTTGAGTGCCTGCTCAAGGTGGTGAACCTTGTCGGCGTGCATCAGATTGCCGCTCTCGTTTTCCTGGTAGAGATCGGGAATGCCGAGGGTGGCTTCGGTCTTGTTGATCGCACTATCCAGCGGGGTGATCGAGCGTCGTTTGATGTCCACTTCGTAGTCTTCGGGGACAAAGGTGCGGGCCAGTTCGGCGAACTTGAGGTACCAGTCAGTGGTGCGCCGGGCTGGGCCAGAGATAATCAGCGGCGTGCGGGCCTCGTCGATCAGGATGTTGTCCACCTCGTCTACGATGGCGAAGAAGGGGATGTGCTGCACCGTACCTGCCTCGCTGGTCGCCATATTGTCGCGCAGATAGTCGAAGCCAAACTCGTTGTTGGTGCCATAGGTGATGTCGGCGGCATAGGCTTCGCGGCGGTGAACTGGGCGCAAGTAGTCGCTGCGCTCGTCGCCGGTAACGTACTCTGGCTCGTAGATGAAGGCGGATTCGTGTTGCAAGATACCAACCGTCATACCGAGAGCATGGTAGATCGGTCCCATCCAGCGGGCATCACGCTTGACCAGGTAATCGTTGACCGTGATCAGGTGCGCGCCATTGCCCTCAAGCGCGTTGAGGTAGAGAGGGCTGCTGGCGACCAGCGTCTTACCCTCACCTGTCTTCATCTCGGCGATACCGCGACGGTTGAGGACGATCCCACCGATCATCTGCTCGTCATAATGGCGCAGGCCAATAGTACGTTCGCTGGCTTCGCGCACGGCAGCGAAGGCTTCAGGTAGGATGCTATCTAGTAGCTCACCATTCGCCAGCCGCTCGCGAAAGGCTGCTGTCAGGTCGCGTAGTTCCTCGTTGCTGAGGGCGTTCATGGCCGGGGCGTGGCTGTTGATCTTCTCAACCAGCTTGTTGGCCTTCTTGATCTCTGGGTTTTCGGCATTAAACAACCACTTGAACATGGTAACTCCTCTTTGGTGATAGGGGCTAAGTAATTAGGGCTTGGGGGCGCAAAAGCGTAGCATTAGGGCAACAACTCTAGCTGAAGCTAAGGCAGGATGGCGACCGTCATGCTTATCCATCAGCGAGTAGCTTGCGCCTGGCTATCGCCAGAGGCCACCGCTGCTGCTACCGGGATGAAGGGCAAGGCGGCATTGAGGAGGTTGGTTGCTGAGGGAGGGGGAAGCAAAGTTGGCACGGGCGGCCACGTCAAAGAGACAGGCGGTATGCACTGCGTGCCAGAGGATCGGCTGCAATGCCACCCCCCCTGTGGTCTTGGCGACGCGCAGCAGTGGTGCTGTCGCGCGCAAACTGAGGGCGGGAGCAGTAGCTGCCATAGGTGCGCCAACTACCACCGGCTCAAGCGGGGCAGCCATTTGCGACGCACTCAAGCCCAGGGGGGCGAGTGCGCTGACGACCAGTAGGAGGATGACCTTGTTGATACGTGCTTCCATCAACGTGAATTATACCACGTGACAGCCCCAGGCCGCAATTAAGGATCGGTTAAAGTCGTACATTAGCACTGACCACCAGCTTGACAGCCCCCACTGCCTATGTTACAATTATCACGAACTACGATAAGTCGCGCCAGCTCGCTACTTCGCCCTGAGAGGCCGCCCCTGCCATGCTAGAAGCCTTCCTCCCTATCCTGATCCTGCTGGCTGTGGCCTTCGCGCTGGTCAGCATCATCCTGGTGCTGTCGTTCGTCAGTGGGCCGAAGAACCCGACCGCTGCGAAGTTGGCTCCCTATGAGAGTGGAATGACCCCTATCGCTGGGCTGCCTACCCGCTTCCCAGTCAAGTTCCTACGCGTCGCTATGCTGTTCCTGATCTTCGACATTGAGACCATCGCCTTCTTCCCCTGGGCTGTCCTCTTGCGCAATGAACTCGGTG
Source organism: Chloroflexota bacterium (assembly GCA_043754535.1). Taxonomy (GTDB): domain Bacteria; phylum Chloroflexota; class Chloroflexia; order QHBQ01; family QHBQ01; genus JBBROH01. Next base: position 8,547 of record JAYUUN010000029.1, read on the forward strand.
TGGCTGGCTTGTTGGAGATGGCGAGCTTCTTGCTCGTCCTCGGCATTGGCTACATCTACGTCTGGCGCAAGGGTGGCTTCCGCTGGGAGAAGTGAGCTAGCGCAAAGTCCCTTACCAAATACCCTGTACCACAGTGTACAATAGCCCAATTGGAGGATAAACGTGCCTGACAACTATGCCCCCGAAGATGCGTTCCTTTTCAGCAACAACAACCGTAAGGTAACACCCAAAGAGTTTATCGCACGGGCGATGCTCGAAGGGAGCGCGCTCCTTTTCTTCGCCCTCTTTGGCTATCTGCGGCGCGGCAAGAAGCCGCAGAACTAGCGTAGTGGTGGGGCTGTGGGCTGTATGCGCCCACTGCCACTCATCAACATCTAAGCGACGATGGCGGAGCGGGGCTTGCAGTACGATCCCACCCGCTTGCAGTATTGGAGGCTGGCATGAGTGTAGACAAGCGACACTTCCGCACCGCTGTTGGGGTTGAGGGTAGCCCCTTCCTAGACGAGTTCGGCCACGCTGGGGTGCTACCCGCCATGCCGATGCAGGCAGCCAGCAACAGCGGCAATATCATCACTGCTAACTTCGGCAAGTTCGTGCAGTGGGCGCGTAGCTCGTCGGTCTGGCCTGCCACCTTTGGCCTCGCCTGCTGCGCGATTGAGATGATGGCGACTGGTGGCAGCCGTCACGACATATCGCGCTTCGGTAGTGAACTGTTCCGGGCTAGCCCCCGTCAGGCCGATCTGATGATCGTCGCGGGTCGCCTCTCGACCAAGATGGCTCCAGTACTGCGCCAAATCTACGACCAGATGCCCGACCCTAAGTGGGTAATCTCGATGGGTGCTTGCGCCAGCAGCGGCGGTATCTTCGACAACTACGCGATCATCCAGGGGGTTGATCGGGTCGTGCCGGTAGACGTGTATATTGCTGGTTGCCCACCCACGCCTGAAGCCTTGATGCACGGCCTTCAGATGTTGCAGGAGAAGATCAAGCGTAACCCTACCCCACCGCCCGATCCAGCCCCGCTCGACCCCAGCCGCGCCTAGCCACTCAGCAGGAAACGAAGATGACAGAGCAGACCACAGTGGAAGAACAACAGCCAGAGCCGCTCCCGCGCACCATCCTCGATGATCTGCGCGACCTCTTTCCCGCTGCGGTGCAGGCAACTGCCAGCTTTCGGGCTGAGGCGACTGTCGTCGTTGCACTAGACAGCCTACTAGCAGTGCTGGCCTACATCAAGGGGCGGGGGTACAACTACCTGGAAGACCTGACCGCCGTAGACTGGCCGGAGCGGGAGGAAGCAGGCCGCTTCGACCTGGTGTACCAACTCCTCTCGCTTGCCACGCAGCAGACGATCCGTCTCAAGACCCAGGTGGCTGAGGACGAGCTAGCCCCGACTATCACCACCCTGTGGCCGGGTGCCAACTGGTTTGAGCGCGAAATCAGCGACCTATTCGGCATTGAGTTTAGCGGCCACCCCGACCCCCGCCGCCTGTTCATGCCCGAAGGTTGGCAGGGCTATCCCTTGCGTAAGGATTACCCGATCATCGGCTATGAGCGTGGTAGCGGCAGCGGCGCGAACCCGCCAGTAGTCCACCAGTACGGGAGCCGCCCCGACCAGGGGCCGGGCGCGAACAACAACGCGGGCTGGTCGCCGCTGGCTATTGCCCCTGCTGCTGGCACCCGCGCCAAAGAGATCAACCGCGAAGGCGACGAGCGCGCCAGCCAATCAGGACAGGGAGACTAGCTCCTACTTACTCATCACCCCGCCTGGGCGTGAGGTGAGCGGATCAGGAAGGTGACAGATGGCAATCGACGTAGCCAGCGAACAACTAACGGTGCAGAGTGACCAGCCCTACGGCGATGGTGGTGACCCGCGGCGGATCACCAAGATCAACCTCGGCCCCCAGCACCCTAGTACGCATGGGGTGTTGCGCCTGATCCTCACGTTGGAGGGCGAGACGGTGTTGGAGTGCGTGCCAGATGTCGGTTTCCTGCACACCGGCATTGAGAAGACGGCGGAGTTCAAGACCTACCACCAGGCTCTTACCCTCACCGACCGCATGGACTATCTCGCCCCACTCTCTAACAACCTTGGCTACTCGCTCGCGGTGGAGAAGCTCCTGGGCATGACCGAGAAGATACCAGAGCGGGCTGTAGTTGGCCGCGTGGTGCTGGTGGAGTTGCAGCGGATCGCCAGCCACCTGGTCTGGTTGGGCAGCAGCGCACTCGACCTCGGCGCAATGAGCGTCTTCCTCTACTGTATGCAAGACCGCGAAATGATCCTCGACATCTTTGAGCTAGTCAGCGGTGTGCGCCTGATGACCAGCTACATCGCCATTGGTGGTCTCTCTGCCGACCTGCCAGCAGAGTTTGTGGCGAAAGTACAGCAGTTTGTAGACCACTTCCCGGCTCGCATCCAGGAGTACCACAACCTGCTGACGGACAATGAAATCTGGAAGGAGCGCACCATAGGGGTGGGCATCCTTAGCCAGCAGCAGGTGATCGACTACTGCCTGGGTGGGCCGATTGCGCGCGCCAGCGGCCTGGACTGGGACTTGCGCCGCGATATGCCTTACTGTGGTTATGACCATTACAGCTTCAACGTGCCGACCCGCACTGAAGGCGACGCGTACGCCCGCTATCGTGTCCGTATGGACGAACTGACCGAGAGCCACAAGATCGTACAGCAAGCCCTGCACGCTCTACCCGGCGGCCCCTGGCGCGTGGACGACCCCAAGATCGTCCCCCCGCCCAAGTACGAGATCGGCACCAGCATGGAAGCTCTGATCCACCACTTTAAGCTGTTCACCGCTGGCTTCCGCCCCGAAGCGGGCGAAGTCTATCAGCGCATCGAGTCCCCACGGGGGATGCTGGGCTTCTATATCGTCAGCGACGGCGGCCCCCGCCCCTATCGGATGCACGTGCGCGGCCCCAGCTTCGTCAACGTGCAGGCTCTACCGTTGCTGATGCAAGGGGGGATGTTGGCTGACGTAGTAGCCAACCTTGCTAGCATGGACTTCATCCTCGGAGAGGTAGATCGCTAGTGGCAGAGCAGAACAACGTGGCGAAGCAGCTTTCGCCAGAGACAATAGAGCAGATCGGGCAGGTGGTGCGCCGCTATCCCTCTCCACGCAGCGCGATCATGCCCGCCCTCTATCTGGCCCAGGCCGATGCAGGCTACCTGACTGCCCAGGCGATGACGGTGGTAGCTGAGGCGGTTGGCATCAGCCCGGCTGAGGTGGAGGAGGTTGCCAGCTTCTACACCATGTACTACTTCAAGCCGGTGGGTCGCAATATTCTCAAGGTCTGTACCAGCATCTCCTGCTATCTCGTTGGCAGCGACCAGGTGGTGGCCGAGCTTGAGCAGCAGTTGGGCATCAAGGCGGGGGAGAACACGGCAGACGGCAACATCCGCCTCGAACGCGCCGAATGCCTGGCCGCTTGTGGACAGGGGCCAACCGGCCAGCTAAACGACCAGTTCCTCGGCAAGCTGACCGCAGAGCGGATCGCGGCGTTGGTGCAAGAGTTGCAGGGGGTTTAGTAGCCGTGCCAGAGCGCGTTCTCAGCCTGCGCGAACTCAACCGTGCCACTCTCGCTCGCCAACTGCTACTGGGGCGGGCCGACCTGCCTGTACTTGCCGCACTGGAGCAGGTTGCAGGCTTGCAGGCACAGGTGCAGAACCCACCCTACATCGGCCTTTGGTCGCGGTTGTGCGGCTTTGAGCGCGAGCAACTCACCCGGCTGCTGGCCGAGCGGCAGGTAGTGCGGGCAACGATGCTGCGCGGTACTCTACACCTGTTCACCGCCGCCGACTACCTGCGCTTCCGCCCCACACTGCAACCCGCCCTCGAACGCGCCTGGCGAGCATTCCACGGTAAGGACGTTATAGGGCTGGATGTAGAGCGCGTGGTCGCCACCGCCCGCTACTATTTTGACCAGCAGCCACGTAGTTACACCGAACTGGGCAAGCTGCTGCTGCTGCACGAGCCAGAACGCGACCCTGCCGCCCTCGCCTATACTGTAATGCGCACCCATCTGCCTATCGTGCAGGTCTACCCCGGCGGTAGCTGGGCGGTAGGCAGTACCACTAGCTATGCTGTCGCCGAGGACTGGCTCAGGCAGTCGCTCTCTGTCAGCGACAACCTGCCAGACCTGATCCGCCGCTACCTAGCTGCCTTCGGCCCCGCCACTGTCGCAGACCTGCAAACCTGGTCAGGCCTCAGCGGTCTGCAAGCGGCGGTCAAGGCGTTGCAGCCTACACTATGCACCTTCCGCGACCAGGAGGGCAAGCAGTTGTTCGACCTGCCAGCTGGCCCTCTACCGCCCGCCGATACGCCCGCGCCGCCGCGCTTCCTGCCCGATTATGACAACCTGATCCTCGCGCACAGTGACCGTCGCCGCTTCGTACCGGACGCTCACCGCAAGAAGGTATTCCTCACTGCTGCGCGAGTGCGGGCTACCTTCCTGCTCGATGGCTTTGTGGCTGGCACCTGGAGAAGTGAGCGCAAGAAGAAGGAAGTACGCTTGCTGCTCGAACCCTTCGCCCCCCTTAGCATAGCAGACCGCCACGCTCTGGCCGAGGAGGGGGAGCGGTTGCTGCGCTTCATCGCGGACGATGCTAGTGGGTTTGTGGTCAGCTTCAGCGATTAGCCGCTTAGCGAAGGAGCAGAACGCATGGTTTCCGAGCAGCAGAGTGCCGACCTGAACGAGCAGTCACGCCAAATATGGAATGCAAACGCCGAAGCCTGGGACAGCCGCATGAACGACGGCGGCAACTCCTGGCAGGTGACGCTGATCCAGCCGACCGTCGTCCAGCTGCTGGACATCCAACCGGGACAGCGTGTGCTGGAAGAACCACCTGCGCCAAGCCCACTAGTGCCTGAGCGGCCCCTGGACTGGGCAAACTTTGATGCGCCCCCCCTGCTGTTTGCCCGTCTGTGCTTGCCGAAGTAGCTATTTGCAGTTTGTGCAATATGGCACAATGGCAACCGGTATGGTATAATAATGGCGCAACATCTGCTGGTCAGCTATCTTCGCCCGCAGGTTGGCACCGCTGAAGCGAATGAGTCTGTACCTTCACGGCGTAGCTACTAACCACCATTCTGCGTCGCTAACTCAATGGCAGAGTAACGGACTTTTAATCCGTGAGTTCTGGGTTCGAGTCCCAGGCGACGCACCATACAGCAACAAGGTTGACAGGGGTTCAATGGTGCGCCCTTGCAAGCTGAAGCAACACCAGGGCGCGGAAAGTCGCGCCTTCTGCAAGGGAGGAGTGCCGATGGATACGCTTGTTGCCCCCATCACGCCGACGACCTACGAGCCAGTACTGCTCCGCAATCGCGTGGTCGAGAACATCCGCAATGTTGCCGTCTACATCAGCGACGGTGGCTATGAGGGGCTGCGCCGTGCGCTGAGCCTAGAGCCGAAGGCGGTCGGTGAGGAGGTGCTGAAAGCGGGCTTGCGCGGGCGTGGTGGGGCGGGCTTCCCAGCTGGCCGCAAGTGGAGCTTCCTGCCTCCCCTCGGCGACAAACCGCGCTACCTGGTCGTCAACTGCGACGAGAGCGAGCCTGGCACCTTCCACGACCACGAGATCATTGAGGATAACCCCCATCTGGCGGTCGAGGGTATCATCATCAGTAGCTACGCCACCAGCGTCCACCATGCCTTCATCTACGTGCGCGGTGAGTTTGCCCTCGGTGCAGAGCGGCTGACGCGGGCAGTAGACGAAGCGCGGGCGCAGGGCTTCCTCGGCAAGAACATCCTCGGCAGCGGCTACGACCTGGAGATCACCGTGCATCGCGGCGCAGGTGCCTACATCTGCGGCGAGGAGAGCGCGCTACTAGAGTCGTTGGAGGGGCGGCGCGGCTACCCCCGCCTACGGCCACCCTTCCCCGCCGTCTCTGGCCTCTACAAGTCGCCAACGGTGATCAACAACATTGGTACCCTCGCCAACGTTGGCCCAATCCTGCGGCGGGGAGCCGACTGGTACAAGTCGATAGGCACAGAAAAGAGCAGTGGCCCTTGCATCTACTCTATCTCTGGTCACGTCGAACGCCCTGGCAACTATGAAGCTCCCATGGGCCTGACCATGCGCGCCCTGATCTACGACTACGCAGGGGGGGTACGAAATGGCAACGCGCTCAAGGCGATCATCCCCGGTGGTAGCTCCGCCCCCATCCTGCCCGCCTCGGCGGTAGACTTGGTGCTGGACTTTGACAGCGTGGCGCAGGCGGGTTCGATGCTCGGTTCTGCCGCGATCATTATCATGGATGAGACGACCGACATGGTGGCTGCTGTCCTCCGCATGGTCGAGTTCTACAAAGAGGAGTCGTGCGGCAAATGCACCCCCTGCCGTGAGGGTACCTACTGGATGGTCGAGATTCTGGAGCGGATGATGCACAGTGGTGGACGACTAGAGGACATCGATCTGCTCAAGGACGTAGCAGAGAACATCGCGGGCAAGAGCTTCTGTCTGCTTGGCGACTCAGCGGCGGCCCCAGTGATCAGCAGCATCAATCTGTTCCGTGGCGAGTACGAGGCCAAAATTGCTGAAGTTAGACAGCCATTATTGCGTCGTAGCACGCCTTCGCCAGAGCCTGAGTGCCTTCGGGATCGTACTGGTAGAGTTGCAGCATCTGGGTGTAGACCTGGTGGCAGGCTGCCTCTGGGTCGTGCGGCGGCAGGTAGGACTCGTTGACCAGTTGGCCGACGTGCATAGCCACGTCCTTGTCGTACTCGTCGCGCTTGTAGTGGGCAGCATTGCGGTAGCCGAGCAACGCGCCGCGTGCGCCAGCAGCCATGAAGCCGACCACGGCAGCGGAGCCGCGCTCGTCAACCTCACTTTGCACGGGGCGGGCGAGCGAGGTGACAAAGCCGAACAATACTGCGCTGATCTCGTCGCCGCTGTCGCGTAGGATGCCAGCTTCCAGGCTGTCTGTCTGCCCATCCCAGGGATGCTGGCGAACTGGGCGCAGGTAGCGGCGGCCCGGCTGTTGGGGGTCGTTACCACGCTCGAAGGTGCAATACCCTTCGACCACAAGCTGGCTGAGGGCGGCAAAGAGCAGGGCAGCGTTGAGCGTGCGGCTGTCTACCCGCGTGCCGAACAGGTAGGCGAGGATCAGCGGCCCCTGCTCGCTGACAGCAAAGAAGCGGGCATAGTGCTGGCTGATGATCTTGCTGGCTAGCAGCTTGGGCGTAATCTGAGCGGCGAAGGTGGCGGTGTTTGCCTCTGGCTCGTGCAGTTCTGGCTCTGTATTCCAGACCTGGCCGCATGAGCTACAGGTGGCAGTCTGCGGGTCGGTATAAGCCTTGCACAATTTGCAAGCTACTAGAATGTCCTTCGCGCAGTAGGGGCAAATAGCAGTCTGGAACTGCAACTGCTTGTGACAATGTGGGCAAGTGAGCATCAGTGGTCTCCTGGCCCCCTCCCCTGGCAAGCGGGGTGAGGCTGCGTGCTAAATGTACTGAGATATTATATAATACCGTCACAACCCCTACAGCTTCTACGTTTTGGTTGAGAGGAAAGTTGCAAAGGACAGGCGATGGCAGACACTCCCACGAAGTTGACCGTCACCATTGACGGCAAGACAATCCAGGTTGACCCCGGCACCCTCGTCTGGCAGGCCGCTCAGCAGGGCAACATCTCCGTGCCGATCTACTGCTACCATCCGAAGATGAAGCCGCTCGGTGCCTGTCGCATCTGCCTGGTGCAGATCGAGGGCCAGCCCCGCCTGGCGACCTCCTGTACCACGGCGGTGGCCGACAATATGATCGTGCATACGCGCAACGAGGTTGTGACCAAAGCGAGGCAGGGGGTGATGGAGTTCCTGCTGATCAACCATCCGCTGGATTGCCCGATCTGCGACCGGGGTGGCGAGTGTGACCTCCAGGATTTCGCCGTTGCCTACGGGCGGGGCAAGAGCCGCTTTGTAGAGCAGAAGATGCACAAGGCAAAGGCGATTGATCTTGGCCCGCGCATCGTCCTCGACCGCGAACGCTGCATCCTCTGCCAGCGTTGCGTGCGCTTCTGTGAAGAAGTGGTAGAGGAGGGCGGCCTGATCATGTCGGATCGCGGGGTAGAGATGGAGATCGCCACCTTCCGTGGCGAAGCCTACGACTCGCAATTCAGCGGCAACACGGTGGAGATGTGTCCTGTCGGTGCATTGACCAGCAAGAGCTACCGCTTCCGCTCGCGCCCCTGGGAACTAACCGCTGCTAGCTCCGTTTGCCCCCACTGCCCGGTCGGTTGCAACATCAAGGTGGATGCTCGCCTCGGCCTGGAAGTGGTACGCTTTCGCGGGCGCGACAACGACGCGGTGAACGACGGTTTCCTCTGCGACACAGGCCGCTATGGTTTTGAGTTCATCAACAGTCCCGACCGTCTCGCCAGCCCTCTGCTGCGTAAGGACGGCGAACTCCAGCCTGTTAGCTGGGATGAGGCTTTGCAGGCGGTAGCCGAGGGCTTTGCGGCTGCCCTGGGCCAGCACGGCCCGCAGTCTATCGGTGGGGTCGGCAGCGGCTACCTGGGCAACGAGGATGCTTATGCCTTCCAGCACTTCATGCGCGAGGTACTGGGCAGCAACAATGTTGACCACTATGCTCATAGCAGTTTCGCCGACCCGGTGCAGCATCCCGACCTGTTCACCGCCAGCTTCAACGACATGGACAAGGCGCAGGCGATCTTGCTGATTGGGGCAGATGTGAGCAAGACGCTGCCGATCATGGAGTTGCGGCTCAAGAAGGCCCGGCGGGAGGGAGCGAAGATCGTGCTGCTCAACCCGACTGCCACCGCTCTCGACCCCTTCGCCGCTGTGATCCTCGGCTACGAGCCGCTGACCCTGGCGGAGGTGCTGGACAACCTGGCGGCTGAGGTGCAGGCAGCCCGCACAGAGGGGGCGACCCCCACCGACGACGCACGGATACTGGCGAACGCGGCCAACATCGTCGTCTGGTACGACGAGACGACCGCCCTGGGTCAGGAGGATGCCCGCTCGGTGATCGCTGCCCTCAGCCGCTTGCTGGCTACCCTGCAAACCCACACCTGCGGCCCGCTGGTAGCTAGCTCTGGCAATGTGCTGGGCGTGCGCGACATGGGCTTGTTGCCCAGCCACCTGCCCGGCTATCAGCCTGCCACCACGCCCGGCCTCGGCTACGCGCAGATGTTGGTTGGGGGGCTGCAAGCCCTCTATGTTATTGGTGACGACCCGGCCCGCCGCGACCCCACTACCATCGCCAGCTTGCAGGCACTTCCCTTCCTGGTCGTGCAAGACCAGTTTCTGACGGAGACGGGGCGGTTGGCGCAGGTGGTGCTGCCCGCCAGCAGCTTTGCAGAGAAGGCGGGGACGGTGACGAACACGGAGCGGCGGGTGCAGCGACGGCGGGCGGCTGTTGGCCCAGTCGCCAACAGCCGCACAGAGCTAGACATCTTCGCTGACCTCGCTGGGCGGCTGGGCAAAACCCCCTTCACCCGCGACTACGCTGCTGCCTTCAAGCAGATCGCCGCTGCTGTGCCACAGTATGCGAGCCTGACCCTGGCGAAGCTGGGTAGCAAAGGCGCGCTCTGGCAGGCGCGGGCAGCAGAGCAAGCAGCAACCAGCGACGAGGTTGCGCTGCTAATGGCAGCGGCGCAAGCGTAGCCGTTGCTACTACGTCTACATTTATTTCCACGATCACAAGAGGGTGACTAACTTGGACGTAATTATCGAGGCGGCAATCAAGAGCATCTTCATCGTCATCCTGCTACTGACCGGGTTCGCCTACATGACCTGGTTCGAGCGGCGGGCGGTGGCCCGACTGCAAGGCCGCCTAGGGCCGAATCGGGTCGGGCCTGCTGGCCTCTTTCAGCCGATTGCCGACGGCGTGAAGCTGATGATGAAGGAACAAATCTTCCCCCGCGATGTGGTGAGGCCGATCTACTGGCTAGCCCCGGCGATCAGCGGGTTGGTCTGCTTCCTCAGCTTTGCGATCATTCCCGTCTCCACCCCCTTCCGTATTGGGGATCGCACCGTCAATCCCTGGCTAGCTGACCTGAACATCGGCCTGCTCTACATTCTGGCGATCACCAGCCTGGGCGTGTACGGCATCGTCCTCGGCGGCTGGTCGAGCGGCAACAAGTACAGCCTGCTTGGTAGCATCCGCTCCTCGGCCCAGATGATCAGCTACGAACTTAGCCTCGGCCTCAGCCTGCTGGGGGTGATCATGATCAGCGGTTCACTCAAGCCAACCGAGATCATGCAGTGGCAGTTCAACCACGTCTGGTTCATCATCCCTCAGTTCTTCGGGGCGATTATCTACTTCATAGCTGCCATTGCCGAGTGCAACCGTGCGCCGTTCGACCTGCCAGAGGCAGAGCAGGAGCTAACTGCTGGCTACCACACCGAGTATGGGGGGATGCGCTTCACCCTCTACTTCATGGCCGAATACATCAACATGATCACCGTCAGTGCGATTGCCACCACCCTGTTCTTGGGCGGGCCAGACGGCCCCTTCGTCCCCTCGTTCATCTGGTTCAGCCTCAAGGTGATCGCCCTGCTGTTCATCTTCATCTGGCTGCGGGCAACTCTGCCACGGTTGCGCTACGACCAGTTGATGAAGTTCGGCTGGACGCGCCTGCTGCCTCTATCTGTCCTCAACCTCGTAGTCACTTCAACTTTCGTCGCCCTCTGGCCGAAGTAAGGATCAGTTAGTGGATGATGACCCGGTTAGCAGGTTGATCAAGGCGAACGCCGCTGTGGTCAACTACCAGGTAGCCACGGTGCTGGCTCAGTTCTATACCGAGCATGGTAGGCCAATGCAGGCGGAGGACGCGGTGGGGTTGGTGAGCGAGGGCGTGCGCCACTGGACGCAATTTCTTATGCATACGGGGACTGGGGTGGATAAAACCACGATTGGCCTAATGATCGTTGGTGGCGAACGGATGGGACTCAGTGCGGAGGACGTAATGCACAGTATCGAACTGACTTTGCAGACCATAGCCGACTTTGCCTGCACGCACCTTGGGCCGGGCGACCAGAGTAATGCTGTGCAGCGTCGTCTGCATTCGGCTTTGGCTATCGCCCGGATGCGCTTCGCCAGCGCAATCCTGGAGCGTATAACGGGGCCACACCAACCGTTAGTCAGGTGTATAATGGGCAGGCCACCGGTCTCACAGATTGCGCTGGCGGTGGGGCGGGCAAGTAGAGGAGGGTTAAGCATGGCTGACGAGAAGGATTACCTGCTTCAGGTTATGAGCGAGAACCGGGTGGCTATTGAGTCAGCGATCTTGGGCGAGATGAGCGAGTATTACGCCGAGCATGGGGTGGATCGCGCTGACGACGAGCTTGAGCAGCGTATTGGGCAGGGTATGGACTTTTGGATGCGTTGGTTTGCCAGCCCCGACCCGGCCTTCGCCCAGCAGGTGGTGCGTGGTATGGTCACTAGCAACGGCGCGGCGGGAGTCAGCCCGCAACTGACGCTGGGCAGCATTGAACTGACCCTGGACATCATGGCCGACTTCGCCAAAGCCCGCTTGCAGCCCGCTGCCAACGAGGAGGCCGCTGCCCGCCTGGATGACGCACGCCACCTGGTTCGGGAGGTAATCGCAGCTTGAGAGCTAGTCGTCAACAGGGAGGCTGAAAGTGACCCAGCAAAGTAGAGACCCACTGATCGCCATGATCGACAGCCAGCGCAGCGAACTGGAAAGCCGTATCCTTAGGCCAACCGTAGCCTACTACGGGAGCATAATCGTCCTCACCCCAGAGTTCGAGCAACTGCTGGCCGTGCGTGTCACCGAGGGGCTAGATTTTGTCAAGAGCTGGCTGCAAGCTTTTTCGCCAGAGGAGAGCCGCAGCTACTTTGCGATGATGCTAGAGCAGACTCGTGCCGAGGGGATCGGTATTGCCCAAGCCATGCAGGTCACTGAGCTTGTGACCAACGTGATCATCGCTATGGCCCGCGAGAAGCTGCTGGCTAGCGAACGCGAAGATGCAGTGCGGCGGCTGAGTAATGGTGCGCTATATGGCAAGACGATGTTGACCAGCGAGATGGCTCGCCAGCGCAAGTCTGGCGCACTGACCGAGACTGGGGTGGCTGCGGACGAAGTAGAGGATTAGGCCACCTATGTAGAGCCAGGCTGGTGAGGAGAGCAACCAATGACTCAGCCAACTGAGACCCTGGTATCACTGATCAAGCAGCACCAGCCAGATATCAGCGGTCGCATATTTGTGCGCTGTCGTAGCCAGTTGGCTTCGGTTGGCGTGTACCCAGATGCGGCGCAGGTCGCAGTTCTTCGCCAGACGATTGAGAGCGGACTTGCGCAACTGGCGGATTGGATGCGCTACCCCCGTGCTGACGACCATATTGGCCTTTTCCGCAAGCTGGTAGACCACGGGTGGCCCTCGGTCTGCCCCCAGAGTTCGCTGCCAGCGACATGGATTTGGTAGATGAGGTGCTGACTGCCTTCATCCACCAGGAGGTCGAGTCGGAGCGGGTAGTCGCTGAGATCGAGCAGCGGCTGCGGGGCGCGTTGGACGTAGGTCGCGTGCTAATCCAGGAGCATATTGCGCTCTACAATCGAGAGCGGCAGCGGTAGGGTAAAGGAGCAGCAGCGTGCTACAACGAGGCAAAGACCCACTGATCAGCCTGATCGAAGACAACCGCGCCGAATTGGAGGGGCGGATCGTCGCTGCTGAACTGCGCGCGTATATTGCTGATGGTTCAGCCAATCCAGAGCTTAAAGCCAGTACGGCAGCCCACGTCAGCGAGGGGCTGAGTTTCGTGGTGCGCTGGACGGAGACTGCTTCGATGGACGACAGCCACGCTTTCTTCGCTGGGATGCTAGGCCGGAGCCTTGCCCAGGGGATCAGCCCAGCCCAGGTGATCCAGTTGGTTGACTTGGTCACTGGCGAGATCATCACCCTGGCCCGCGAGAAGCTGCGTGGTATGATCCTGAGCGGTGTGGTGCAGCGGTTGGAGACCGGGGCGGCAGTGGGCAAGGCGGTAGTGGCGCGCGAAATAGCGAAGGACCAGCATAACGGCAGCGTCCGCGACCAGGCAAGGGCAGCGCGCTAAAGCGGGTCGCCAGCGGTGGCCTGAAGATGGTATAATATGTGTAGGGATGCACAATCTGCTGGGGCGGGTACCGAGATGGCTGACGCGGTCAGGGGTATGGTAGCCGATCTGATCGAGGCTCACTGGCGCGAGCTTCACTTGAGCCTGGTGATGTTGGGGCATGGTGGGGTGGCGGCTAGCCCGCTCTCCCCGCCCGAACTGCAGGCCACCCGCCTGGCCGATATCGAGGCTGCCTTGCAGGTGGTGGTAGACTGGCTGCGCTGCCCCTCGTTGACCGAGGCCGACCGCTTCTTCCACCGTTTGCTAGACCACAGTCTGGCTCGCGGCCTGAGCGCGGCTGAGATCAACGCGAATATAGACCTGACTAAGGATTTGGTGGCCCGCCTGGTTGCCCTCTACCTTGCTCCAGAGTTTGCCGCCCGCGCCCTGGTCGAGTTGGAGCGCGAGACGATGATGAGCCGCCTGATCGTCAACAACGAATTATTGCGGCGCAAGGTCATCTTTGGCAAACAGAATGCTGAGCGGGACGGATATTGATCACACAAAGAGGAGCGGACAATGGCCGCACTGGTTGATCTAGTAAAAGGGCTGGGGACGACCTTCAGCTATATGCTACGCAAGACATACACCGTTCCCTATCCGGAGCGCAAGCGGGTGCAGCCACCCCGCACTCGCGGTCGGCACGTGTTGCACCGCTACGAGAACGGGCTGGAACGCTGCATCGGCTGCCTGCTCTGCTCGGCGGCTTGCCCCGCCAACGCGATTTTCATCGAGGCGGCGGAGAATGACCCCGCCAACCCGACTTCACCGGGCGAACGCTACGCCAAGACTTATGAGATCGACCTGCTCCGCTGTATCTTCTGCGGCCTCTGCGAACAAGCCTGCCCGACTGGGGCGGTAACGCTGGAGAGCGATACCGAGATCGCCAGCTTTAGCCGCCTGGAGCTTGTCGCCAGCAAGGACAAGTTGCTGGAAGCGCGTGGCCTCTCCACCCGTGGCAGCCTGTTCGCCTGGGACGGCGCGCCACCCGCCCAAACTGCCCTGCCCTTGCCAGAGCGCACCGGAGGATTTGACGGCGCGGTGAACACTGCAGCCGCTGTTGGTCGCGCCGATCTGCCCGTCAAGCCGCGCCTTGCGCCGCAGGATGCCCCCTCCAATCTGCATGGCGAGATGATCGCAGGTCAGGCTAGCGTGGGGGCTGACCGTACTGCGGAGGCTGGCAGGCTGCCCGCTGCGGTAGGGAGCGGCGCGCAGTCCTCCAAAGCCGCGCCAACCGGGGAGGTGCGCCGGTGATCGAGGTCGGTTCGCTGCTCATCCTCGGCGCGCTGGTGCTAGGGTCAGCCCTCGGCGTAGTGGTCAGTGCCAACAACGTCTACTGCGCTCTCTTTCTGATCGTCAACCTGTTTGGCCTGGCGATCACCTTCCTACTGCTCAACGCTGTCTTCATCGCAGCGGCCCAGGTGTTGATCTACGCGGGCGCGGTAGTCGTCCTCTTTCTCTTTGTGATCACCTTGCTCAGTGCCGACGCAGACAAGATCAGCACTGACCCCCACCCCTGGCAGCGCAATGTTGGTCTGCTGCTGGCAGGCGCACTCGGCATAGTGCTGGCTTACCTGCTGGCAGGGGCAATCTTCTTCAGCAACGAAGGTAGGGGCAGCCCAAACCTCGGCATTGCTAACGCGGGCAAGTTCGACGGTAGTGTGGAGGGCTTCGGTCGCGCAATCTTCGGCCAGTTCCTCTTTCCCTTCGAGCTAACCGCTTTCATCCTGCTGGTTGGCTTGATTGGGGCGGTCGTCCTCAACCGCCAACAGGGGGAGGAGGGTAATGAGCGATGGTGATCGGCAATCCTGCCTTCTACCTGGGTCTCAGTGCCATGTTGTTCGCCATTGGCGCAGGGGGGGTGCTGATCCGCCGTAACCCACTGGTCATGTTCATGTGCATCGAACTGATGCTCAACGGGGTCAACCTCGCCTTTCTCACCTTTGGCAAGCTGTGGGGTAACAACGACGGTCAGGTATTCGCCTTCCTGGTGATGACCGTTGCCGCCGCCGAAGCTGTCGTTGGGCTGGCGATCATCATCGCCCTCTTTCGGCCCCGCCAGCGCGTAGACGTAGATGAGGTGGACGAACTGAAGGGCTGACTGCCTCCCTTCGCCGGGCTGGGAGGGCGTAGGCATAAACCCGTACAGCCTTCTTCACAGGGCATGGGGATCGCTATGAAATCCCACCTTGCTGGCCGTGAGGTTGGAGAGGACAAGAGGTAGAATACTTGAAGCTGGAAGCTCTAATCTTGCTAGTACCCGCCCTGCCGCTGCTCGGCTTTGTTGTGCTGGGGCTGCTGCCGCTCCGCTCGCGGGCTGTTGTGGCGGTGGTTGCCAGTGGCAGCGTCCTACTAGCCTTCGTCGCGGCAGCAGTAGTGGCAGTCAGTGGGGCGCGCGGTCACGTCGGCGATTATGCCTGGATCGGCTCTGGCAGTGCGGTCACGCCCTTCAGCTTTGGCCTGCTAGCCGACAACCTCAGCCTGACTATGCTGCTGGTGATCACTGGCGTGGGCTTCCTGATCCACGTCTACTCGGCTGGCTATATGGCTGACGATGACGCATATCGCCGCTTCTTTGCCTACCTCAACCTGTTTATCGCGGCTATGGCTCTGCTGGTCAGTGCGGATGGCTACCTGCTGCTCCTGGTCGGCTGGTCAGGAGTGGGCCTCGCCAGTTTCCTGCTGATCGGCCACTACTTCACGCGACCGAGCGCGGTGGCGGCAGCGCGCAAGGCTCTAGTGGTCAACGTGATCGGCGATGCAGCGATCATGCTAGCGATCTTCATCATGCTGGCCCAGTTTGGCACGGTGCGCTTCGGCGAACTCTTTCCGCAGGTTGGCGGCAGCACCGCCCTGCTTGGCGCGGCAGCCTTGCTGCTCGTGGCGGCGGCGGCGAAGTCAGCCCAGTTGCCGCTCTACGTCTGGCTACCCGACGCGATGGAGGGGCCGACCCCTGTCAGCGCATTGATCCACGCGGCCACAATGGTCACGGCAGGGGTCTACCTGCTGGTACGCAGCTATCCCCTCTACAATCCACTGCTCCTCAGTGGTGGCTTGCTGCTTGACGTAATCGCCTGGCTGGGAGCAATTACCGCCCTGTTCGCAGCCACCGTCGCCCTGGTGCAGAGCGACCTCAAGCGGGTGCTGGCCTACTCGACGATCAGCCAGCTTGGTTATATGTTCATGGCAATCGGTGTGGGCGCAAATGGGGCGGCGATGTTCCATCTTGTCACCCACGCTTTCTTCAAGGCGTGCCTGTTCCTCGCGGCGGGGCTGGTGATCCACGAACTGGGCGGCGAACAAGATATGCGGCGCATGGGCGGGCTACGGCGACGGCTGCCCTTCGCCTGGGCCTGCTTCCTACTCGGTACCCTGGCGATCAGCGGTATCCCGCCCCTCGCTGGCTTCTTTAGCAAGGACGAAATCCTGACCGCCGCCCGCGCTCATAGCACCAGCTTCCCTGCCCTCTGGCTGGTCGGCCTCGTTACCGCAGCTCTGACCGCCTTCTATATGTTCCGCGCCTATATGCTGACCTTTGAGGGGCCGCCCACAGTGGAGAACGTCCCCGACCCTGCTCCGCTGGGGCATGGCGAAGAAGGCCAGCCCGCTCTCCCCCACTCGCCCCTCAGCATGAGGCTGCCAGTGGCAGGGCTGGCGACCCTCAGCCTGGTGGGTGGGTTTATCGGCCTACCGGGGGCTAGCTGGTTCACCGAATGGCTCAAACCGGTCTTCGAGCAGTACGGTTATGCTGGGCAGCCAGAGCGGGGCTTCGACCTTGTTACCGCGCTGCTGGCGGTTGGGGCAGCGGTGGCGGGCATCGGACTGGCCTACCTGCTCTACAGCCCGCGCCCTGGTGAGCAGCGCAAGTTCGGCACCGGGGGCCTGGCGGCGCGGCTAGCGGGCCAGGAGTGGTACGTACAAGAAGGACTGCGCACCATTGTGGTCGCGCCCCTGCAAGCAGCAGCCCGCTTCTGCTACAACGTGTTCGAGAAGGTGGTGATGGAGCGGCTGATCGGCGCATTCAGAAGCATCTTCGCCGCCGCTGGCTGGCTACTCAGTCGCGGCGAGACGGGGCTGCTGCGCAACTACGCTCTGGTGGTGTTGGCGGGCGCAGTCGCTATCGTGGTCTACGCGCTGCTGCCGAAATGAAGCATCTGCAAAGGAAAATGATCAGCTTGCCACCTGCCATACAGCAGAAGATAAATGAGGCTCTGACCCAGGTGGAGAGTCACTATGCTCACCAGCTTAGGCCCAGCACGCGGCGCACGCAAATCAGAAGCACGATGAGGTGACAATTGATACTTGGCATTGACAACCTGCTCTACCTGGCAGCTATCCTGTTCCTGCCCCTACTCGGCAGCCTGCTGCTGGTGGTCGTGCCACAGCGAGCAGCTAAGGGAGTAGCTCTGCTGTTCAGTGGTCTACTGCTGCTACTTGCCGCTGGGCTGGTCTACGAGGTCGGGGGCGGTGGGCTGCGGGCGGGCGGCTTGGCGTGGTACGAGCCACTGGGCCTGCGCTTTGCGCTGAAGGCTGACGCGCTCAACCTCTGGCTGGTCGCCCTCACTGCTATCTTGCTGCTGATCGCAGTGCTTGCGCCCATCCCTAGCCTACCGCCCGCGTCAAAGGGGGGCGACTCGCCACACGCCAAACTGTACTATGGCTCTATGCTGGCGTTGGCGGCAGGGATGTTGGGAGTGTTCCTCAGCGATAGCATCTTCCTGTTCTACATCTTCTGGGAGGCCATGCTGATCCCTGCCTACTTGCTGGTGTCGCGCTTTGCGGGGCCACGGGCGGGCCAGATCGCCCTGCGCTTCCTAATCTATACTATCGGCGGCGGCTTGCTGATGCTCACTGGCTTGATCGGACTGGGGGCAGCGGCGGCCTCGGCTGGCCTGGGCTTCAACCCCGACGCGATCTTCAGCGGCCTGCGGCTGGGGGCAGAGGCGCAGGGCTTCGTCTTTGCCGCGGTAGTGGCGGGGGTGATGGTCAAGATACCGCTCTTTCCCTTTCATAGCTGGCTACCAGACGTGTATGGCGAGTCGCCTGTGCCAGTGGTCGTGCTGATCGCCGGGGTAATGAGCAAGACGGGCATCTATGCCCTGTTGCGTTACGGCGTGATGATGCTACCAGAAGGGGCGCGGGGCTGGCAGCCACTGATTGCGGGCATGGCAGTGGGCAGCATCCTCTACGGCGCACTCAATGCGTTGGGCGCAACTAGCTTGCAGCGGTTGGTGGCCTACATCAGCCTCAGCCACATGGGTTTCCTTGCCCTGGGTGCGATCAGCATGACAGCGGACGGCATGAGCGGGGCGATCTTGCAGTCGTTCAACCACGGCATCATTATCGCGGCCATGTTCCTGATCGCAGGCATGATGCAGCAGCGGGCCGGTAGCACCGCGCTTGCGGCCTTTGGCGGCTGGGGCAAGCGGCTGCCAGTCTTCGCCACCCTGTTCCTGCTATTCAGTCTGGCGACATTGGGGTTGCCTGGTCTCAGCGGCTTCAGCGGCGAGTTCATGATCATGCTCGGTGCCTACCGCTACCAGCCACTCTATGCTATACTGGCCCTCGTCGGTGTGGTACTGGCCGCCTGGTATGCCGTGCGTCTCTACCAGAGTGTGATGCACGGGCCAGACGCTCCTCCGCTGTCCTCCGCTCACCCAGGGTCGGCGGGGCTGGCTGATGCGCAGCGGGCTGAACTGCTGGTGCTGCTACCGCTGCTGCTGCTGATCGTGCTGGTGGGGGTTGCGCCCTGGCTGCTGACCAACTCTATCGTTACTTTGTTCGTGGGGGGTCGCTAAGTGCCAAGCCAAGCCGTGCAGATCAACATTACGCTCAACGATTGGACAGCAGTCAGCCCCTTGCTGGTGATCGCCGCCAGCATCCTGTTGCTGCTGGTGGTTGACATGATCCTGCCGCCACAGCACAAGGTTTGGCTCGCCCGCCTGGCCCTACTCGGCGTAGTTGGTGCAGGCTTCAGCACGGTGGTGGTTGCAGTCGCTGGGGCCAAGCCTGGCTTCGGCGGCATGGTGGTGGCCGATGCTTTCGCCGCCTACACCAATCTCACCCTGCTGGCTGGGGTCGCGCTGACCATCCTGGTCTCCAGCTCCTACATTCGGCGCATCCACGTGCTGGCTAGTGGCGAGTATTATGCCCTGATCCTGGCTAGTACGCTGGGCATGATGCTGCTGGCTAGCGGCGCGCACTTCATGGTGCAGTTCCTCGGCCTCGGCCTGCTCTCGCTCGGCCTCTACATCCTGGCGGGCTTCACCACAGACCGGGCTATCTCGCGCGAAGCCGCCCTCAAATACTTCCTACTCTCCTCTTTCGCCACCGCCTTCTTCCTCTACGGGGTTGCCTTCCTCTACGGCGCGAGTGGCACCACCAGCCTGAGTGGGCCACTGACCAGCAGCTTCGGTGACCGCAGCCTGTTCTTGCAGGTAGGGCTGGGGCTGGTAGCTGTCGGTCTCGGCTTCAAGGTCTCCGCCGTCCCCTTCCATATGTGGACTCCCGATGTCTACCAGGGTGCGCCCGCCCCAGTCACCTTGTTCATGGCGGTGGGGACGAAGGCGGCGGCTTTTGCGGCTATCTTCCGCATCTTTAATGGTGCCTTCAGTGACTCGGCGGCTAGCTGGCAGCCCATCCTTTGGCTGATGGCAGTGCTGACGATGATCGCGGGCAACTTGCTGGCCCTGCGCCAGAGCGAACTAAAGCGGATGCTGGCCTACTCCAGCGTAGCGCACGCGGGCTATATTCTCGTCGGGGTGGTTACTAACACGCCGCAGAGCGTGGCTGCCAGCCTCTACTACCTGGCGGTCTACACTGCAATGAATGCCGGTGCCTTCGCGGTGCTGGCGGCAGTCGAGCGTAGCAACGGGCGTGGCACTACCCTGGCGGAGCTACGTGGCCTCGCTACGCGCAAGCCGGTGGCAGCTGCGGCCCTCGGCCTCTTTCTCTTTTCGCTGACCGGCATCCCTCCACTGGCTGGCTTCTTCAGCAAGCTGGCGATCTTCACCGCTGCCGCCCAGACCCAGGTGGCTCTAACCGTGATCGGTCTCGCTATGTCCGCTGTCTCCGCCTACTACTATCTGCGGGTAGCTGTCGCCCTTTATGCGCCGCTTGCTCCCACCGTACTTTCCGCAGCGCAGGGGGACGATGAAGATGATGCTGGTGGGGTGACATTGTTGGAGGAGATGACGGCTGTTGCGCCCACATTCAGCCTGAACGAGCCTGTACCACTCGCGCGCAGTGGCACTGCCGTGCTGGAAGCCCCGCCTACGCTGAAGGAGAACGCGCTACAGCTTCGCAGCGGCATGGCAACCCAGGTGCAGCCTGCCAGCATCGTCAGCAGCCCCGAAGACGGCGGCATAGTGCAGGGGCCACTCTATATCGCCTTGGGCCTGGCGGCGGCTGGCACCCTCCTACTCGGCTTCCTGGTCGGCCCGATGCTGGATGCAGCGTTGCGGGCGGCACAGAGCTTGCGCTAAAACTGGATCGTGGCGGCAATACGTAGTACAATGGAGGGCGCAACCAGTGCGCCCTTTGCCCAGCAGTTAGATTAGAAAGCGAGTTAGTTTTGCAGAAGATCATAGTTTTCAGCCTCAGCCTGGTGCTGCTTGCCAGCGTCCTATTCAGCAGTAGCAGCGCAGCCCAGAGCGGCACCCCCACCCCTGCTACGCCCACCACTACCTGCACTGCCACTGCCGACCAGCCAAATAGCGGGGGAGTGATCGTCACCGACGCAGCAGGCTTCCAGAGTGATGCTTTCCGCCTCGTGTGGGAGCGCACCGACAAGCTGGTGGCTAGCGGCGCAGTGCAGCGTAGCTACTACTGGGGGCCGAAGGCGGGCGTGCCATTGCGCGAACCCTTTGGCGAATGTGGCAACAAGCGGATGGTACAGTATTTCGACAAGAGCCGCATGGAGGTCAACAACCCTGCTGCCGACCCAACTAGCAAGTTCTACGTCACCAACGGCCTGCTCACCACCGAGCTTGTTAGCGGGCGGATGCAGATTGGCCCCGACAAGTACGAGCAGCGGTCGCCTGCCAATATCCCCCTCGCCTCTGACCCCGACGACGCAACCGCCCCCACTTATGCCAGCTTCAGCAAGCTGACGGCTAAGACGGCCAGCCGCGTTGATGGCTACTTGAGCGACTACATCACCCGTGATGGCCGCGTCTACCAGCCAATGACCGACCAGTTGGAGTACCCGGTTACGCTTACCACCTATATTAGCGAGACCGGCCACAACATTGCCGCCCCGATTTGGGACTTCCTCAACCAACGCGGCTCTGTCTTGAGCGGCACAGTCATGACCACCGAGCAACTGAGCGACCCCTGGTTCTATGCCAGCGGCTACCCGATCAGCGAGCCGTACTGGGCGCGGGTGCGAATTGGTGGGGTGGGTACCCTCGTGCTGATCCAGCTTTTTGAGCGGCGGGTCGTCACTTTTGTGCCAACCGAGCGGGCAGCCTACCGCGTGCAGATGGGCAATATCGGCCAGCACTACTACGACTGGCGGTACAAGGGCGCGGGCAACAACCCGACTGCTGGTACCCAGGAGACCCCCGCCCCACCCAGCGGCCAGCAGGTGCCAACCCCGACCAGCGGCCCACCGCCAGCCTCTGGCTACGTAGAAGGCACCATGCCACTCACTGCCAGCGTAGCAAAGGCCAATATCAGCGCGGGCGAGACGCAGACTATCGCTGGTACTACCCTCCCTGGCAGCCATGTCTACATGATCTGCCTCAGCACCTCTGGTTTCCCCAGCGATGCCTGCCCGAAGGGCGACAAGGCTCTCAATGTGGTTGCCGACGCAGGTGGCAACTACGCGCTGACCTGGACGCTGGCGGCCACCAACAAGACTCGTGGCCTGACTGCAGTGCTTATCAAGGCCAACAATGACCAGGAACACAAGGGCGCAACCTACAAGACCAACTTCACGATCAACTAAGCTGCGCCTGGGCAGGAAGTGGTAAGAGGGAAAGCGAGGAGATGCTCCTTGGCCTTCCCTCTTTGCTTTGGCTCTAAACTGTAGCCCGCCGCTCCTCATGGCCGGGCAGGTGCAGGCGGCGGATCACCTCGGCAAAGCCCGCCAGTTCGCGCACCCGCTGATCCTCAAGGATGGTCAGCAGCTTGTCCAGCCCCTCTGGGCCGATGAAGAAGCTAAGGGGGCGACCGGGTAGCCGCTGGGCGGCATAGCAGGTGCCGTGCGGCCCGTATGGGGAGGCACTAAAGTGGTGGACGATGCGGAAGCCGTAGAGGCGTGGGTCGTTCGGCCACTCGTGCCGCCATTCCAGCCAGCCCTCCTCTACCCGCTCGATCAGCCCGCCACACTCGTCGCACCGCCACTGCTGTGGGTAAGTCAGGATTCTCATCTTCGGCCCTCCATCCCGCTTGCTGCTAGAACGCTCGTGCGTATTATAGCCGCGATCCTGCCATTTTGCAAGGAATGTGCGAAACGGCAAGGAGATTTAGGCAGCCTTGATCAGCAATCCTAGCAAGCCCGCTCCAATGATGATCCACGCACTGTTCAGCTTGAAGCGGAGGGCAAGGGCGAAGGCAGTCAGGGTGATGACGAGGGCGAGCCAATCTACGAAGAAGGGCTGGGCAAAGGGGTCGAGCAGCACCGGCTGGGCCAGCAGCAAGGTGGAGGCCGTGAGCGTGCCAACCACCGCTGCCGACACCGGGCCGAGGAATGCCTTGAGCCAGCGGTTGTGCTTGAGCCGCTCAATCAGCGGAGCAGTCAGCAGCACGACGATGAAGGCGGGCAGGAAGATCGCCACCGTGGCTACTACTGCCCCCGCCAACCCCGCGATCTGGTAGCCGACGAAGGTGGCGATGGTCAGCACTGGGCCAGGGGTGGCCTGGGCAAGAGCCACCCCGTCGAGCAAGGTCTGCTGGGTCAACCAGCCATTGTTGTTGACCAACTCAGCCTGGAGCAGTGGCACCACCACCAGCCCGCTGCCAAACAGGGTCGCCCCCACCTTGAGTAGAGCAAGAAAGAGCGAGCCGAGCAAAACTGGGTGTTGCCCACCAGCCTGCGCCAGCGGCACAAAGAGTATGGCCAGTAGGGCTGTTGGCCGCTCTCCTGCTCGCCCTGCTTCTACCAGCAGCCCGACCAGGCCAAGTAGCAGCATCCAGTAGACCGAGGCTGCTGGTTGCCAGAGCGAGAGTAGCAGGGCGGCGACGGCGCAAGCACGGGTCAGCCCGTCCTTCAGCGTACTTTGCGCCAGGCGGTAGACGGTGAGGGCGATCACTGCGACCACTGCTGGCTTGATGCCATAGAAGAAGCCGAGCAGCAGGTGGATGTTGCCAACCTGGGTGTAGAGCCAGCCGAGGCCAAGCATGATTAGGAAGGCGGGTAGGATGAAGCTAAAGCCTGCGATTACTGCCCCCCAAGCCCCAGCTCGGCGGTAGCCAATGTGGATCGCCAGTTCGGTGGAGCTAGGGCCAGGTATCAAATTACTGGCCGCTAGCAGGTTGCTGAACTCGGCCCGCGTCAGCCACTTGCGTTTGTTAACCGTCTCCTCGTCCATTACCGCGATGTGGGCTAGCGGCCCGCCAAATACGCTGATACCCAGCTTGAGGAAGAAGCGGCTGAGGGCAAGCGGTTGAACCTCTGGCTGCTCTGGCTGTGCGCTCATCATCTCCTCTCCACCTATGACCATAGCAACCAATACCCGCTAGTCAGGGGCAACTCTGCTAGCCCAGGCTGCACTTGCTAGCTTGAGCGGGGCGTAGCTGCGGCGGTGGATGGCGCAGGGGCCATGCTGCTGCAAGGCAAGCTGGTGCATGGCGGTGCCGTAGCCCTTGTGGGTGGCGAACTGGTAGGCTGGGTAGGCGGCGGCAAGCTCGACCATCAAGCGGTCACGCCATACTTTGGCGATGATGCTGGCGGCAGCGATAGCGACGCTGCGTTGGTCGCCCCGGATTAGGTTGCGCTGGGGTAGGGGCAGGCTGGGCAGCTTAAAAGCGTCTACCAGCAGGTGGTCAGGGGCTGGTTGCAGGGAGCGGATCGCCCGCACCATCGCCAGCCGATTGGCTGGGCCGAGGCCGATCAGGTCGATCAACGCTGGCGAGACCAACCCAACCGCAACGCTGATCGCTGCGGCATAGATCAGCGGGTAGAGTAGCTCCCGTGCCGCTGCACTCAACTGCTTGGAGTCGCAGACCTGGTGCCAGACCGCCGCGCCCGCACCCAGCCGACCAGGGGCTGGCAGGATGACGGCGGCGGCCACTAGTGGCCCTGCCCATGCCCCCCGACCGGCCTCATCCACGCCCGCGAGCAGGTGATAGCCCGCCTGCCAGAGGCTGGTTTCCTGCTGCCAGTCCGGTTTGGCTTTCGGCGGGCGGCTTTCGGCTGGCGCGGGCGGCTGCTGATCCATGTTTGCCTCAGCCAAAGGACAAGCGGAAGGGTCTGGCAGTCGGCCAGACCCCAGTTGAGGTTACTTGCTGCTGTCGCTAGCCTCGACCTGTTCGACGGTGGTGCTACCGCCGGTGGCTTCGACTTGCGTCACCTTCAACTCGGCGGGGGTCAGGCCTGCGCTCTGCGCCGCTGCCTCTGCGGTGTTGGTGTCTACGACGGGGGTGGCTGCTACGCTCGGCGGCTGGACTGCCGGGCTGCGCTGGGCCTTTGGCACGAACGCAACCTTGCGCTCCTTGATGCGGTTGGCCTTGCCGCTACCCTGCCGCAGGTGGTAGAGGGTGGCGCGATGGACGATGCCCCGGCGCGTGATCTCGATCTTGTCAATACGCGGCGAATGGAGCAGGAAGGTGCGCTCCACGCCCACGCCATGCGCCCCAATACGGCGGACGGTGAAGTTCTCGTTCACCCCCGTGTTACGGCGGCGTAGTACTACGCCCTCGTACACCTGGATACGCTCGCGAGTACCTTCCACCACTTTTAGGCTGAGGCGAACAGTGTCACCTGGGCCGAACTTGGGGATGTCCTGAGCGTCCTTTGTGTACTCCAACCCGATCTGCTGAACCATCTGATTCGTTGTCACGGTAATCCTCTCTGTCTCACCCACTCTGGCTCCAGGCCAAAGGTGTAACCATCGCCCACGCCCGACGAGTGTCGCGGCGGCTGCGTCTATCTTACGCGCCCACGCCATAGTTTGTTGGCGGTGCTAATTGGCACCGGGCGGCTGCGCGCCAGCCAGGCTAGCTGGTTGCTGTACCAATACGCAGCGGTTAGCTACGTGGCACGGGTGAAATTATACCAGATCGGTAGCTCCAATTGCCAGTAGGCGGCTGCTAAGCAGCAGGGCTGCTGCTGCCTCCCTTTCCAATCCAATATTAACGTGTGCTGGCTGGCATCCTCTCTGCTATTCGGCTATAATGGAGAAACCTGACCAATGGCGAAGGAGTTGGCGTGAAGATTCACAACGACGGTTACTGGCATAGTGGTGAGACCATATCACTCAACGATGATATCAACCCCCGACAGGAGGGGCGGGCTGGCAAGTCGCTGATCCGCGAAATCCTGGAGACCTTGCTGCTCACCCTGATTATCTTCATCCTGGTGCGCTCTGTCGTCCAGACCTTCAAGGTGGACGGCCACAGCATGGATCCCAGCCTGCGTGATGGTGAGTATATCCTAGTCAACAAGGCTGTCTACTTCCGCTACGACGCAAACTGGTTGCCCCGCCTGTTTGGGCAGAAGGACTTGCAGCCGAAGCTAGTCAACCTCTTTCACGGCCCAGATCGTGGCGACATTGTGGTGCTAGAGCCGCCGCAAGACCCTGGTAAGGATTACATCAAGCGGGTAGTTGGCCTGCCAGGCGATGTTGTCGAGCTACGCAATGACCACCTGATCTACGTCAACGACCAGCCGCTCAACGAGCCGTACATCTTGGAGCAGCCCATCTACGAACCGTTCCGCAAGGTGTTGGCGGCGGATCAGTTCTTTGTGATGGGTGACAATCGCAACAACAGCAGCGACTCGCACGTGTGGGGGGCGTTGACCTACGACAAAATCGTGGGCAAGGCCTGGATAATCTACTGGCCGAAGGAGAACTGGGGCTTCGTTCCCCACCAAAGCTACTCCAATCCGCCCAAGAGCAACAGCCCCTGAACCAGCCAGCCAGCCGCAGCGTAGATAAGGGGTGAGCCGCACTGGTTCACCCCTCCACTTTTGGCTATGGGCAGCGTAACTTTGCACCAAAAGAGGAAAGGTTGTAAAATAGCTTAAAGCAGTTGAGCGCAACATGGCGGCCCACGCCGACCCACCATAGCGGGCCAGCCAAAATAGCAGGGGAGGACGTAGCGATGGTAGAAACGAGAGTAGAAAGCATCCGGGTGAGCCTGGTCACGCAGAACCGTGCGGTCATCCTCAAAGACATCAACGCCGAACGCTATCTTGCCGTTTGGATCGACGCATACGTGGCCGAGGCAATCGCAATGGAGTTGCAGCAGGTAGTCGCTCCCCGACCGATGACCCATGACCTGCTCCGCAATGTGATCGGTGAACTGGGCGGCAGTGTCACCCACGTGCTGATCAACGACCTGCATGAGGGTATCTACTTCGCCCGCGTGGTGCTAGACGTAGCCGGGCGACACGTGGAGGTAGACTCGCGGCCTAGCGACGCGATAGCTTTGGCGGTGCGGGTGCGGGTACCGATCTTCATCGAAGATGAGGTGATGGCAAAGGAGGCGGTTGTTCTCGAATCCACCCCCGCTCCCTCTAGCCTGGATCGGCCCAGGGACGACCTCGGCCTGGTGGCAGCGGGTGAAGAAGCTACCGGCGAGGGGATGACTGTCTTCCGCGACTTCATCAACAGCCTCGACTTTGACGACCTCGGCAAGGACAAGGAGAGCTAACCTCTCGGCTGCCGTGCGGCGGGTGAGGGAAGCTAGCACAAGCAAGGGGCGTAGCCACACACGGCTACGCCCCTCTGCGCTAGCCGCCTGCTAATACTTCGGCAAGGTGGGGTCAACCTGCTCGGCCCAGGCGTTGATGCCACCCTTGAGGTTGTGCAGCTTGCGGAAGCCCAGTTGTTGCAGGCTCGCCACTGCCCGCGCACTGCGGGTGCCGCCCTTGCAGTAGACTACGATCTCGGCGGCGGTGCTGAGTTCGCTCGCCCGCTCGATCACCTGGCCGACTGGGATCAGATGCGCTCCTTCCAGGTGGGCAATTTCCCACTCGTGTGGTTCGCGCACATCCAGCAGGTAGAGGTCGTCGCCACGCTCCAGCCGCTCGTGCAACTGCGGGGCTGTAATATCCACGCTAGTTACTCCCTCATCGGCGGGGGTGATGCCGCAGAACTGCTCGTAGTCGATCAGGGCTGTCACCGTTGGGTTTGGGCCACAGATCGGGCAGGCGGGGTCTTTACGCAGCTTCAGTTCGCGGAAGCCCATCCGCAGTGCATCATAGAGCAGTAGCCTGCCGATCAACGGCTGCCCAATGCCCAGCAGCAGCTTGACTACCTCAGTCGCCTGGATCAGCCCGATGATGCCTGGCAACACCCCCAGCACTCCCCCTTCGGCGCAACTAGGCACCAGGCCGGGGGGGGGCGGCTCTGGGTAGAGGCAGCGGTAGCACGGCCCTTCCTGGGCATAGAAGACGCTGGCCTGTCCCTCAAAGCGGAAGATGCTGCCGTAGACATTCGGCTTGCCCAGCAGCACGCACGCATCATTGACCAGGTAGCGGGTGGGGAAGTTATCGGTGCCGTCGCCGATCACGTCGTAGTTCTTGAAGATTTCAAGGGCGTTGGCTGAGGAGAGCGGCTCCTCGTAGCCGTCTACCTGCACATAGGGGTTGAGGCTGAGAATGCGCTCCTTCGCCGATTGCAGCTTCGGCTGGCCGACCGAGGCGGTGGAGTGGATGATCTGTCGTTGCAGGTTGGTGCTGTCCACCACGTCGAAGTCTACGATGCCGATCCGCCCCACGCCCGCCGCTGCCAGATAGAGGGCCATAGGCGACCCCAGCCCACCCGCTCCGACTAGCAGCACGCTGGCCGCCTTCAGCTTCTTCTGGCCCGCCATGCCCACCTCTGGTAGCAGCAGATGGCGACTGTAGCGCAACACCTCCTCGTTGTCCAACGACTGACCCTCGGTTCGCTCTGGGCTGACGATCTCCGCTTTCTCCTGTCCGCCCGCGATGGCTGGGATGATGCTGATCGTGTCCGTCTCCGCCACTGCCGTGCTGCCCTTCTGCAAGTAGCGTACGTCCTCATCATTGAGGTAGATATTGACGAAGTTCCGCAACCGCCCTTGCTCGGTGTAGAGGTGCCGCTTCAACTCTGGGAACTGGCTGGTCAATGCGCCCAACACCTCATCTATGGTCGCTCCATCTACGCTGACTTCCTGCTGCTCATGCGCGTACTGGCGCAGGGGGGTTGGTATGCTGATCGTTGCCATGCTTTATACCCTTTCTATTATAACTTCTTCTCTATCAAAGCTCTCGCGGTTGTCACTGAGTAGCCAGGCAGTGGTTTCGCCCACCTTGCCCTGCTGCACGCCGACCACCAGGTAGCTGTACCAGGGCCAGGCGTGTTCGCGGTCGAAGTCGGAGGGCCGCGCCTGCCCCTCGGGGTGCGAGTGGTAGAAGCCGATCACCGCCAACCCAGCCGCCCGCGCTTTGCGCTCTGCCGCGATCATTACCGGTGGGCTGATCACATAGCGGTGGTACTGCTCGGCCAGGGGGCTGGCGTTCTCCACTGGCAAGAGGCGGTGGACGCGCTTACCGCCCTCCACTGCTGCGCCAATCAGTACCCCACAGCCCTCACTAGGGTAGGCGGCCCGACTGTGCTGCTCAAGCTGGTGTAGCAGGCTGGCGGTTAGCTGGATCATCCAATCGCCGCCAACGCCTGCTTGAGGTCGGCCAGGATGTCGTCTATGTGTTCGATACCGACGCTGAGGCGCACTAGTCCTTCGCCGATGCCCGCCTGCTGGCGTTGCTTTGGCGACCAGTCGCGGTGTGAAGACATGGGTGGGTAGAGGACTTCGCTATACACGTCGCCCAGGGTTGTTACTGGGATGATCAGCTTGAGCGCATCCATGAAGCGGAAGACCGCAGCCTTGTCACCCCCCTTCACCTCAAACGACATGATCGCCCCAAACTGGCCGCGACAAAGCTGCACACTGGCAAGGGCGTGCTGTGGGTGACCAGCCAGACCGGGATAGTTGACCACTGCAATCGCTGGCTGCTGGCTCAACCAGCGGGCGACGGCAAGAGCGTTTTGGCACTGCCGCTCCATGCGGAGGGCGAGGGTCTTGACCCCTCGATGGATCAGGTGAGCATCGAAGGGGCTGAGGATCGCTCCCACCAGCTTGCTGATCGTCCGCAATGCGGTTGCCCGTTCGGCATCCTTGACTACTACCACGCCGCCCGTCACGTCGCCATGCCCGCTGAGGAACTTGGTGGCCGAGTGTACTACGATGTCGGCTCCGAGGTCTAGCGGCTGCAAGACGTAGGGGCTGGCGAAGGTGTTGTCGGCGATCACCGTTGCTCCCACGCTGTGGGCCAGCTTGCTCACGGTGTACACGTCGGCCACCTGGAGCAAGGGGTTGGAGAGTGGCTCAAAGAGAGCGACGCGGGGCAGTGGCTGCTGCTGCAAGGCGGCCTCCAATGCGGCGTGGTCGCTAAAGTCGGCAAGGCGCACTACCACCCCCAGGGGGCCAAAGATTTGATTGAGCAAGCCCAGGGTCGCCCCGTAGGTCGAGCGAGCCAGCAATACTGTGTCACCCGCCTGCAACTCGCAGAGCAGCAAGGCAGCGTGCAAGGCTGCCATGCCAGAGCTAAAGACTACCGCATCGCTGCCATTGTCCAGCCGGGCCAGCACCACCTCAAGGGCGGTCAGGGTGGGATTGCCATATCGCTGATAGACGTAACCTTGCTGCTCGCCACCGAATACTGCGTCCATCTCGCTCATCTGGCTGTAGCGGTAGGTGCTGCTGGCGTAGATTGGGGTGAGGCTCGGCAAGCCGGGGCTGACCGGCAAGCCTTCGCCACCATGCACAACTTCAGTATCAAAAGAGTAAGCTGCCACTTTCACCTCCTGGCTAACAAAAAGCCCCCCTGGGTAGGGAGGCTGTAACAAAAACGCCCTGGTTTATCAGTCCAGGGTGTAGGCAAGTCGGCCTGACCCTTATCTTACAGGCTTGCACCTGTCGGAATTGGCACCTGGGCGCATCGTTGCACCTGGTTGCTGGGCTTCATCGGGCCGTTTCCCTCCACCCTCTTGATAAGGCAATATTCTATTTGGCTGATTATAACCGAAGGCAGCGGCGGCTGTCAATTGTGGGCGTGGTGCAAAGTAGCCATTGCTGCTGCCACTGTGAGCAGCCGTTCGCCCCTGCGTATTTGAACATTGCCCACCTGATCTGTTAATATTAGAGGCAGGAAATAGGTGCAACGCGGCACTGCTTTTGCTTACACTATAACCTATCACATCTGCAAAGAGGAGATGTCTATGACAACCATGCTGGCGCGGGCTGGGGAGCAGCACGCGAACGAAACCGAGCAACTGGCGATCAATACGATCCGCGCCCTCTCGATTGACGGTGTGCAGCAGGCGAACAGCGGCCACCCTGGTGCGCCTCTCGGTCAGGCGGCTATTGCCTACGTGCTGTGGCACAAGTACTTGCACCACAACCCACGCAACCCCAAATGGGCTGACCGCGACCGCTTTATCCTTAGCTCAGGTCACGGCTCGATGCTACTCTACAGCCTCCTCTACCTGACTGGCTACGACCTCAGCCTGGACGACCTCAAGGCCTTCCGCACCTGGGAGAGCAAGACCCCAGGCCACCCAGAGTTCAACCACACCGCTGGGGTGGAGACAACCACTGGCCCTCTGGGTCAGGGTTTCAGCAACGGGGTGGGCATGGCGATGGCCGAGGCGCACTTGGCGGCGGTCTTCAACAAGGCGGGCCATGAGGTCGTCAACCACTACACCTACGCGATCTGTAGCGATGGTGACTTGGAGGAGGGCATCAGCCACGAGGCCGCTTCCCTGGCGGGCCACCTCAAGCTGGGCAAGCTGATCTACTTCTATGACGACAACCACATCAGCATTGAGGGCGACACCGATATCACCTTCACCGACGATACAGGCCGCCGCTTTGAGGCTTATGGCTGGCACGTGCAGCACATTGACGGCCACGACCTGGAGGAGATCGACAACGCGCTGGAAGAAGCACACAAAGACGCACGCCCCAGCCTGATCATCGCTCGCACCCACATTGGCTTTGGCTCGCCGGTGCAGGACAGTGACAAGGCGCACGGCAGCCCCCTGGGTCCTGATGGGGTGAAGGCAACGAAGGAGAACCTAGGCTACCCTAGCCTCGAACCCTTCTACGTGGACGAAGGCGCGCTGAAGGATTGGCGTACGGCGGTGGAGAAGGGCGCGCAGCTTGAGCAGGGCTGGAACGAGAAGTTTGCTGCCTACCGCAGCGAGTACCCCCACGAGGCCGCCGAGTTTGAGCGGCGCATGGCAGGCAAGCTGCCAGAGGGCTGGGCCAACGATCTGCCCACCTTTACCCCAGAGAGTGGCGAGATCGCGGGCCGCGACAGCAGCAACAAGGTGCTGGTCTACCTCTCTGCCAAACTGCCCGAACTGATCGGCGGCTCGGCTGACCTCGGCACCAGCAATGGCACCTACGTCAAGACCGAATTGAGCTACGGCCCCGACAGCTACCAGAAGCGCAACATCCACTTTGGCGTGCGCGAACACAATATGGGCGGCGTGGTGGTTGGCATGAGTGAGCATGGTGGCGTGCGCCCCTTCGGGGCTACCTTCCTCATCTTCTACGACTATATGCGCCCACCAGTACGTCTCGCTGCCCTCAGCCGCATCAACCCGCTGTTCGTCTACACCCACGATAGCTTCTACGAGGACGGCCCAACCCACGGCCCAGTCGAGCAACTGATGGGGATGCGGATGGTGCCAAATACCCTCTCCTTCCGCCCCGCTGACGGCAACGAGGTGGCGGCTAGCTGGAAGTGCATGATCGAGCAAACCGCCCGCCCTGGCATCATCATCCTCGGTCGCCAGAAACTACCGAACCTGGCCGAGACGGTGGGCAAGGCGATAGAGGGAGTAGCGAAGGGTGCCTACGTCCTCAGCGAGAGCGAGGGTGCCAACGGCAACCCAGATGTTGTCTTGATCGCCACTGGTAGCGAAGTGAGCCTGGCGATCAAGAGCAAGCCGGAGCTTGAGCAGCAGGGTCTCAAGGTGCGGGTGGTCAGTATGCCTGCCTGGAACCTCTTTGAGGAGCAAGAGCAGAGCTACCGCGACCAGGTGTTGCCACCAAGCGTCAAGTTGCGGCTGGCTATCGAGGCTGGCTCCCCCTTCGGCTGGGAACGCTGGGTTGGCAGCGAAGGGGGAGTAATCGGCATCAATCGCTTCGGCGTGTCCGCTTCCAGCACCGTCAGCATGGAGAAGTTCGGCTTCAACGTGGATAACGTAGTGCAGACCGTGACCAAGATGCTCGCCAAGAGCAAGGACACTAACAGCAAGGCTCAGGAGCAGGTGCAGTCGCAAGATGGCAGTACCAGCGTCGGTGGCGCAGACACCAGCCGCGACTCGTAGGGTTGTAGCTTCGCATCTTCTTGCAAGGGCGTGATAAACCACGCCCCTGCGGATAGGAGTTCATAATGTATAGCACATTCCTTGTGCTGCTGCCGCCAACTTATGTGGATAATGAAGAAGCAATTTATGTACGTATTGAAGAACTAGCGACACCTTACCTGTCTAGCAGTTTTGATGACGCTGCTGAGGCGGAACTTAACCGTCTTAGCCATGAGAACTTGCCTGAGCTGCGTCGTGTTGCTAAACCAATGTTCGACTACTTCTATGTTGAGAAAGAGTTCCCAGAGAGCATAGTATTTGTTAGTAAGCTACCTCCTGACTTTATCCCCGTTGCCGTCCTTACTCCTGATGGTGTCATGCATGGTGACGAGAAGTACAACATATTTGTTTACAACAGTGACGATCCTTACTGGCTAGCTGAGTATCGCCGCGTGCTAAGCGACTACCCCGATCATCTGGCGGTGGCGGTTGGTTGCCACCACTAGGACAAGCGATCATGGTCTGGTACAATTCATGCGAGGAACGTTTGACGACAACACAACGGTTTAGATAGAAAGAGGTTCTCTGATGAGCAACAGCACTAACGGCAAGAGCCTGCTAGCCCAGATCGGCGACTACGGCCAGAGCGTCTGGTACGACAACATTAGTCGCGGGCTGATCAGCAGCGGCGGCATCCAGAAGTTGATCGACGAGGGCATCGTTGGCATGACTTCCAACCCCGCCATCTTCGAGAAGGCGATGAGCGAGGGGAGCGACTACGACGAGGCATTTGAGGAACTGGTGAGCGAGGGCAAGGACACTAACGCGATCTTCCAGGCTCTCAGCGTAGACGATATCGGCCACGCCGCCGACATCCTGCGCCCGGTCTACCAGCGCACGAACGGGCTGGACGGCTACATTAGTATCGAAGTCAGCCCCGAACTCGCGCATGACAGCGAAGGGACGCTGAAGGAAGCGCGCACCCTGCTGGGCCTACTCAACCGCCCCAACATCATGATTAAGATACCCGCTACCCCAGAGGGCATCCCCGCCATTCGTCAGATGACCGCCGAGGGTGCGAACGTCAATATTACCCTGATCTTCGGCATGGCGCAGTACGAGGACGTGATGGAGGCCTACATCAGCGGGCTGGAAGATCGCCTGAAGATGAGTAGGCCGGTTGACCATATCCACTCGGTTGCCAGCTTCTTCGTCAGCCGGGTAGATACGCTGATCGACAAGCGATTGGACGAGATTGCCAAGTCTGACCCCGCGAAGGCAGAGGAGGCGAAGGCACTGCTGGGCAAGGCGGCCATCGCCAACGCGCGTATTGCCTACCAGAACTTTGAGCAGAAGTTCAGTGGCCCACGTTGGCAGGCACTAAAGGCGCATGGAGCCAACCTGCAACGCCCCCTCTGGGCCAGCACCAGCACTAAGAACCCGGCCTACCCTGATACGATCTACGCCGACGCGCTGATCGGCCCGAGCACGGTAGACACCATGCCGCAGGTGACGGTGGATGCAATGCGTGACCACGGTCACCCTGCTGACCGGATCAAGGAAGACCTGCCGCAGCAGCACGATTATATCAAGCGGTTGGCGGCTATCGGTATTGACATTGAAGCAGTGGCCGCTGAGTTGCAAACCCAAGGGGTCAAGCTGTTTGCTGACGCGTTCGACAAGCTGCGCCAGTCGCTCTCGACTAAGCGCGAGGCAATCATTGCCCGCCAGCAAGGGGACGACGCAAAGGCTGACCACAAGGAAGCCGTAGCTAGCGACCAGACTGCCGCCGCAAAGGACAGCTACACAGCAGCGAACAAGTAAACTACCTTTCTGCTAGCCATCCAAGAACTAGAGAGGAGAGCATATGGATTTGCAAGCTGAGACCAAAGTCGTATTGGACAAGCTGATCGCCGACCACTTCTGCGCCCGTGCTGTGCAGCGCGATAGTAGCCTCTGGACGACCAGTGCCAGCGAGGAGGAGAAGCCCGAACACTGGCTGGGCTGGATGACCATCGCTGACACCATGCTGGCGAAGGTAGACGAACTGACTCTGCTGGCCGACACGCTGCGCGACGAAGGCTACCGCGACGTGGTGCTGCTGGGCATGGGTGGCAGCAGCCTGGCCGCCGAGGTGATGAACCGCACCTTCGGCAGCAAGCCCGGCTACCCTACCCTGCACGTGCTGGATACCACCGACCCCACCGCGATCAACGATGTGGAGCAGAAGATCGCCCAGGGTCTCACCCTATTTATCGTCAGTAGCAAGTCAGGCGGCACCATCGAGCCGAACTCGCTCTACCAACACTTCAAGCAGTTTGTGGAGCAACAAGGTTCCAATATGCCAACCGGCCAGCACTTTGTGGCGATCACTGACCCTGGTAGCAGCCTGGAGGCTTTGGCCGAGCGCGACGGCTTCCGCCAGACCTTTCATGGCGAACCGACGATTGGAGGCCGCTACTCCGCTCTATCCTACTTCGGCCTCGTTCCCGCCGCCCTGATCGGGGTGGATGTGCGCGAATTGCTGACCCGTGCTAGCGCAATGGCCGCTCGCTGCAACCAATGCGACGCGCAGAGTCCTGGCTTGCTGTTGGGGGCAAGCATGGGCGCGGCCTGGCAGAGTAAGCGCGATAAGCTGACCATCATCGTACCGCCCGCCCTCGCCAGCTTCGGCCTCTGGGCCGAGCAGTTGATCGCCGAGAGTACCGGCAAGGAAGGTAAAGGCATCGTCCCCATCGCGGGGGAGCCGCTCGCCGCGCCTGCATCGTACGGGGATGACCGCCTGTTCGTCAGCCTCGAACTGCCAGAGGCAGACGAGCAGAGCCAGAGCAAGTTGCAGGCGATTGAGGCTAGCGGCCAGCCAGTCTACCGTCTGCCGATCAAGGACACCAGCGACCTCGGCGCGCAGTTCTACCTGTGGGAGTATGCCACCGCTGTCGCTGGCGCAGTGCTAGGCATCAACGCCTTCGATCAGCCCAACGTCACCGAGAGCAAGAACAACACGAGCGCGATCCTCAAGCAGTTTGTGGCCGAGGGCACGTTGCCCCTCGCGCAACCGTCTGCCCACCAGCTATCCGACCTGCTAGCGGGGGTAGAGCCAGGCGACTATGTGGCGATCATGGCCTACACCAACCCGACTGCCGACCACGAGCGGCTGTTGCGAAAGTTGCGCGGCCAAATCCAGAGCAAGTACAAGGTAGCTACCACCCTCGGCTTCGGCCCGCGCTTCCTGCACTCCACCGGCCAACTGCATAAGGGTGGAGCAAACAACGGCGTGTTCCTCCAGATCGTCACTTCTGACCCACACGATGAGCAGATACCGGGTCAGCCCTACGGCTTCAGTGTGCTAAAGCAGGCTCAGGCTCTGGGTGACTACCAGTCGCTACTAGCGCACGAGCGGCGCGTGCTGCGCCTTGAACTCAGCGACCTCAATGACCTGGCCCAGCTTGCAGTCTAGCCCATCACCACCACAAGCCCCCTCTACCAGAGGGGGCTTCATTGTGCATGACGGTAGGTGACCTTACCAAAACCTTACCAAAAGCGGCGAGGCTGGAGGGGCATATAGGACTTAAGTACCATTTACTGAAATAGCCCAACAGAGCTATTGCAAACCGTTGCGAATATGTTATAATACAGATAGCACCGGGACGCACCGGACGCAATCATCATCAAGGTATTAAACCAGAAGGAGCTTATCCCATGAAGGACCTCAAGAAGAAGGGTCAAGGCCTCGTCGAGTACGCCCTGATCCTCGTGCTGGTAGCTATTATCGTCATCGTCATCCTCACCCTGCTCGGCGGCAAGGTCAACCAGACCTTCAGCACCATCGCCAGCGCCCTCTAATCTGGCTCACTAGCCAGGTAAGCAGAGACCTTCCTTCGGGAGGGTCTTTTCTTTTGTCCCCAAAGCGGGTAGCAGCACTTGTCCATCCTCAGCAGTAGCCTGCTGCTTTGCACACCCTCACCTGATCCGTTATAATACACCCACATTCGGGCATGGCCGCCCGCTTCCAGAACTGGGGAGCGGGCCATTGCATCTTTGAGGAGGACTCTCTAGTGGCAGCAGAGCAGCGGACGTGGTGTGGGTCGCTCACGGCGGCGGAAGCCGGGCGCACAGTGCGCGTGGCAGGCTGGGTCAACCGACGGCGAGACATGGGCGGGCTGATCTTTATTGACCTGCGCGACCGCAGCGGCGTGGTGCAGGTAGTCTGCGACCGTTCGCGCAATCCGCAGGCCGCTGACCTGGCCGCCGACGTGCGGAACGAGTTTGTCCTCTCTGTCGTCGGCACGGTGGTCGAGCGCAAACCGGGCATGGCGAACCCCAACCTTGCTACAGGTGGCATCGAGATCATTGTCGAGCAGGTGCAAATCCTCAACACGGCCAAGCCCTTGCCCTTCGAGCTAGCCGAGGGCGACCGGGTGGACGAGCTACTGCGCCTCAAATATCGCTACCTTGATTTGCGCCGCCCAGTGATGCACGAGAGGATAGCCCTGCGCCATCGCACGATCAAGTTTATGCGCGACTACCTGGACGAGCGCGGCTTCTACGAGATAGAGACCCCCATCCTCGGTCGTAGCACACCAGAGGGCGCGCGCGACTACCTGGTGCCTAGCAGAGTACACGCGGGCGAGTTCTATGCTCTGCCCCAGTCACCGCAGCAACTCAAGCAACTGCTGATGGTCGGCGGCATCGAACGCTACTTCCAGGTAGCGCGCTGCTTCCGTGACGAGGATCAGCGCGCCGACCGCCAGCCAGAGTTTACCCAGTTGGATGTAGAGATGAGCTTCGTTGGTCAAGAGGAGGTGCTGCAACTGGCGGAGGCTCTGCTGACTGCCACTAGCGAGCGGGTCTCTAACAAGCAGGTGCTGCACAAGCCTTTCCCACGCCTGACCTATGCTGAGGCAATACGGAAGTACGGCAGCGACAAGCCAGATTTGCGCTTCGCTATGGAGATTAGCGACCTGAGCGAGATCGTCAAAGATAGCCCGTTCAAGGTCTTTAGCGAGGCGGTTGTGGGCGGCAGCGTTGTGCGTGGCCTGGTTGCCCCCGCCTGTGCCGACTACACGCGCAAGCAGCTTGACGAACTGACAGAGTTGGTCAAGCGGTTTGGCGCACGCGGCTTGGTCTGGCTGGCGGTCGAGAACCGCACGATTGACGGCGAAGGTGGCAGTCGTTGGCAGGTTCGTACCAGCGCGAAGGCCATCGCTCAGCATGAAGTAGACGCGATGGTGGAGCAGATGGGCGCAGGGCTGGGCGACCTGTTGCTGCTCGTTGCCGACCGGGAGACGGTAGCCGCCAATGCGCTCGGCAGGCTACGGAGCGAGATGGGTCGCCGCCTCAACCTGGCCGACCCTAACACGCTCGCCTTCGCCTTCGTCCTCGACTTCCCCATGTTCGCCTGGAACGCAGAGGAGGGTCGTTGGGATGCCGAACATCATCCATTCTGCTCGATCAACCCAGAGGACATGGCGCAGTTGGACAGCGACCCTGGCAGTGTGCGCGCCGCTAGCTACGACGCAGTTTGCAACGGCTACGAGATTATGAGTGGCAGCGTGCGCATCCACGAGCGCGAGTTGCAGGAGCGCGTCTTCGGCCTGCTCAACTACACGCGGGAGCAAGCCTGGGCGCGCTTCAGCACCATGCTAGAGGCGTTTGAGTATGGTGCGCCACCCCACGCAGGCTTCGCTTACGGCCTCGACCGCCTGATCGCTATCTACACTGACAGCGACAGCATCCGCGACGTGATCGCCTTCCCCAAGACAGTCAGTGCGCTGGATATGCTAATGGCCGCGCCCGCCGCTGTGGACGACCGCCAGTTGCAAATCCTGCATATCGACCTCGATCAGCCGACACGCCAGGCCCAACAAGCCGCCGCTGAACCAGAAGCCTGAACGCGGTAGGCCAGTAGACTGCAAAGGAAGGGGCGCACCCATCGTGGGTGCGCCCCTCTTTCTTGCTCGGTAAGTGGCGATCTAGGGAGTAACGGTCGGGGTGGTGTAGTAGGATGGTACGTTGTAGTTGATGCAGTTGCTAATCACCTTCGCCATCTCTCCACGCCGAATGCTAGCATTTGGCCGGAAGCATTGCGGGCCTGAGCCGGGGTAGGGAGTGGGAGTGCCAGGGCCGACGGTGGTGCAGGGTGCGCCGCTGACTACCCCGATCAGCGAGAGGGTGTTGATCGCCGTGTAGAACGGGTTGTCGGTCGGCACGTCGGTGTAGACGGGGCCGTAGCTAGGGGTGAGATCAGGATACTGGCGAGCCAGCTTGATCACCTTCGCCACCTGACCGCGAGTGATCTCTGCCCCAGGGCGGAAGCCGCCGCCAGGGAAGCCAGCCATCAACTCGGCGTGGGCTGCTGCCTCGATGTAAGGATAAAAGATGTAGCTGCTCGGCACGTCGTTGAAGGTTTGTACCGTCGGGGTGTAGGGTGCGACGTTGAAGGAGCGCACCGCAATCTTGGCGAATTGACCTCGCGTGGTGTAGCCGTTAGGCTGGAACAGGTAGCTGCCCACCCCACCAGCCGGGTAGCCGTCTACCACGCTGCGGCAGACGAGGAAGGTGATCGGGTCGTGGAAGATGTTCTCCTCTGGCACGTCCAGGAAGCCCCGCGTGCAGTTGTTTGGCCCACCAATCTCCACCACATCGTTGTCCACCGCCCGCGCCTCAGCATCGTAGTAGTACCCAGTGTAAACGTTGACTAGGTTTGGTATGGTGAGGCCATTGGTAGCGGTCAGGTTTACCGCCAGGGTGAGGCTGACGCTGAAGCTCTGGCCGGGCAGGAACTGGGTGGGCGTAAGCGCGTCGTTGAGGAAGAAGTTTACGAAGCCGGGGTAGCGATAGCCGTAGCTGAAGTAGGGGGGGGTGTAGGTGCAATGGGCGTTTGGCAAGCCAACGCTGCAACTCTGGTAGGTTGTGTTGAAGGGCAGGCGATCTTCCAGCCCTATAGTGGTGCGGTTCACTGCTACGATGCCCGTGTTGGTGGTGGCGATGGTGTAGGTCAGCGTCTGGCCGGGGCTGACGTAGCGCACACCGTCCGACTTGCCGACTGCGAAGCTGGGCGGGATCACGATCTGGTCAACGTCGGTTGCCTCTGGCGAGGTCAGCAGATCGCCACCGCCACCAGCAGCAGTGCGGTAGCCAGCAGCCAGGCGGTTGGTCAGGGTGAGATTGGTGAGGTCGGTGGGGGTAATGACCGTGCCACCCAGTAGCACGTAGCCGCCGCCCAGTTGTCCTACTGTGCTGCTGATATTAAAGCTGGCCGTGGGGCTGCCATTGAAGCTGCCCACAGTGCAGGTGCCGAGGCCACGGGTGTTGCAGACGGTGTTGGTGAGGAAGGTCGGTAGCGAGTCCAGCAGCGTGGTGCTGTAGGCTGGCGCGCCGCCAATGTTGGTGTAAGCGAGGGTGTAGGTGATGCGCTCGTTGGGGCGCACCATGTATGTATCGTCGCTCTTGTCTACCAGCAGGATCGGCAGGTTTGGCACGCGCAGGCTGTCCACATCGGTAGCGGTGGCAAGGCTGAGATAGTGGTACTTCTCCTCGTTGGAGAACAGCCAGGTGGTGTTGGTCAGCAATGCCGTTGTGCTTAGGAAGTAGCCAGCCCGCAGGCTGATAGTGACCGTGTTCACCTCACCCACCCGCAGTGGCGGACGCTGGGTGAAGTAGACAGCATTGCTGTAGCCGTATGGGTCGCTCTGGCAGATGTAGACGTTGCCAGTGCGGTCGCTGCACCCAATGAAGGTGCTGTTGGTCGGCAGGTAGCTGGTAATGCCCAGGTTGTTGACGGTAGCGGTGTCGTAGTTGGCATAGCTGATCGTGTAGGTGTAAAGCTGGCCGCGCTGCACTTCGGTCAGCCCATCGGTGACCGTGATGGCGACCAGGGGCGGGATCAGCACTGCGTCCACGTCGGTCGCCTCGACGGGGGCGTAGGGGGTTGGCTCACTAGGCCGTAGGTTGACCAACATAGAGTTGGTGGTCAGCGAACCAGTAGTGATCGTGGTAGCAACCCGCCCGGTCAGGGTCACGTTCTGATAGTTGCTGAGCGGGTTGCCACTAACGGTGTAGACCGCTTGTCCACCGCTGATCGTGCAGGTGTTGCCTACGCCCGCATCGTAGCCCGCCCCGGTGATCTGGTTGGGGATGGTATCGGTGAAGATTATGCTGCCGCTTCTTGGCTGCTGCAACAATTCAGCGTGCAGGGTGTAGGTGACTTGCTGGCCCGGCTGCACGAAGTTCTGACCGTCGGACTTCTGCGGGGTGAGTGGAGCCTCTGGCAAGCAGCCACCAGGGGTGTAGGCCACCGCACTGTTGCTCAGGCTGTTCGTACCAGTGCCAGTGGTATAGCTGTACTGGTAGGCCTGCTGTGGGTTGTCGTAGACATAGTGGGAGAGACCAGCCACCGCGCCGCCTCGATAGTTGCCCGCGTCAACAGTACCATAGTTGACAGTGATCAGGTTCGTTCCCTCCTCCAGCACGATCTCGACACTGGCCTGGCCTGTGCTATGCAGACTGAAGGGGCGTGCGGCCTTGCCTGCCTGGGCCTGCACCCGCTCGCTGGTGGTGCCGTTGAAGAAGCCAACGTTGCGCCACTCGACTACGAACTTGCGGTTGGGGGCGGTACCAACCACGTCGGTATAAATCCCTCCGCTGGTTCGCAAGTCCAGGTCGGCCCAGAGGCCGAAGATCGCGTCGCCCGGTGCGCCCTGGTAGGGGATCGGCTGCTGGGGCCAGTTGAAGGTCTGGCCGTAGGAGCCAAACTGCAAGAAGCCATTGGTCAGGATGCTGATGGTACCACTGACCGGGATGGTGGTACAGTCAAAGTAGTTGAAGCTGAGGGGCAAGGTGGTGCTGATTACGCCCTCATCCCCGTCGCCGCGTAGGGCGGCCAGGTTGATCGGCTGGGTGGCGGTAATGTAGTTGCGGGTAGTAGGGCCTCAGGAGTAGCCGTTGACTGGCGGCGTACCACCCGCGCAGGTGTCGTTGATGCGGTTGGCGGTGGCTGCCCCACCACTCAACACTAGCACGGCGAATAGGCCGCCGAGCAGTAGTAGCCCCAGACTGTAACCGATGATCCTCTTGGTTCTCTCTAGCATGAGCTTGTTCCCCTCTATGACGGTCGCCTCTCCGTGCCGCCGTCAACTTGTGGCAGCCCATCCAGGTTGCCTGCCTGTAGAACGTAGCATGAGGAGCAAGGTTGCAGCCTTCTCGCCACAAAATGATGATGATATTTACAGTCCAGGCTGATACCCGCTGGTACTTGCTTTGCTTTGAGGTGTAGTGCGCGAGCCAGCGTACTACAACTACATAAAGGCTTGAAGGGGTAGTGTCGAAATGTTTAGTGACCGGAAGATGCCAGTAGTAGCATGAGTGGCAGCAGCTAGCCCGCAGCCCAGAACCAGGCAGCAGCAGGCGGGCCAGCTAATAGGCTGCTTGCTGTCATCCCCTTTTGGCCTCAACCCGCTCGTTTTTGGTATAATAGGCTAGTGCGCCGCGATCCACCAGCCGGTTTGTGGTGCTTAGAGCAGCTAGATTCAGGGGAGGGTGAAGGTATTGGTGGCGAACGCGAACAACCAGACGATTGCGATGCTGCGAAATGTCCTCGACATGGAGGCACACCGCAACTACCAGGACACGGCGGTGGCTGGCGGCCTACACCGCTTCAGCGAGTCATGGAGCAGGCAGGCGCGCCTCTCCCTCTCTGCCAGCAGTAGCAATGCGGGCAACCTGATCGACGAGATCATGGTCTGCCTGCACAACTACCAGGTCTACCAGGCCGAGGCGCGCAAGGCAAAGATCAGCCGCGCCCTTGCCCTGCTCGACCGGCTGGCGGGTGGCACTGGTACCCC
The DNA here is from genome assembly GCA_043754535.1 of Chloroflexota bacterium. Taxonomy (GTDB): domain Bacteria; phylum Chloroflexota; class Chloroflexia; order QHBQ01; family QHBQ01; genus JBBROH01. The sequence goes on from JAYUUN010000029.1 coordinate 50,989, forward strand.
TACGCCACCCAGCCCTGTTGCCCCCGCCCTGCGCCCCACCCTCGGCACGCCCAGTACGCCCCCCAAACCGCTGCCCAAACTCCGCGCCAACAGCATGGAGGAAGGTGACGATAGCCAGCCGCCAGCCGCCAGCCTCCCGCAAGCCAGCGCAGCCGAACTGCTGATCGGCCAGGAGCGGCGCAAGCCCTACTACACCATTCCCACTATGCCGACCCTAGAGGAGCGGGTTGGGCGCAGCGGCGAGTTGCCTGCCCCACCCCGTGCGCTGGTGGAGGAGCGCACAGCCAGAACTGCCGCAGATACCGCTTTGTCCTCTACCCTCAGCCCGGACTCGCTTGATGCCCCGATCACCCGCCTCAAGGGGGCGAGCGAGAAGGTAGCCGCCCTGTTCGAGCATCTGGGGGTGCAGACGATCCGCGAGATGATCTACTTCTTCCCCCGCCGCCACGATGACTTTAGCCAACTACACCGCATCCACGACCTTAGCTACGGCGCATTGGAGACGGTGATCGGCACCGTGCGTGACACCTTCGACCAGCCGACCAAGCGCGGCTTCACCCTCTTTCGCGCCACCATCGAAGACGAGACTGGCAGCATCAGCGTTACCTGGTTTAACCAACGCTGGCTGGCCCGCAGCCTCTACCCCGGTAAGAAGGTGGTGATCAGCGGCAAGGTGGACGAGTACAACGGGCGGCTGACCTTCAACTCGCCCGCCTGGGAGGAGTACACCACAGAGCTAACCCACACGGGCCGCCTGGTGCCGGTCTACCCGCTGACGGAGGGGCTGACCCCGCAGAACGCCCGCCGCCTGGTCAAGCAAGCCCTGGACAACTACCTGCCGCTGATCGAGGACTTCCTGCCCGCCGACCTGCTCAAGCGCACCGAGTTGATGCCTCTGCGCGAGGCGATCATGCAGGCCCACTTCCCCGCTGATCAGGCCCAGCTAGCCCGCGCCCACAAGCGGTTGGCCTTCGACGAGTTCCTGCTCATCCAGTTGGGGATGCAACTGCGGCGCAAGGAGTGGCAGGAGGATCAGCCGGGCAACGCGATCCAGCCAGACAGGGCGATCCTCGACCAGTGGATCGCTGACCTTGGCCTGCTGCTGACTGGCAGTGCGGAGAAGGCCGCGTCGTTCAACCTCACTGGCGCGCAGAAGCGGGCGATTGACGACATCCTGGCGGACATGGCGAACCCGCTGCCTATGTCGCGGATGTTGCAGGGCGATGTGGGCAGCGGTAAGACGCTGGTGGCGGCAATCGCCATGGCGGCAGCCCTGACTGGCGGTTACCAGGCGGTGATCATGGCTCCCACCGAAATCCTAGCCGAGCAGCACTACCGCACCTTCAGCCGTATCTTCGCCGGGTTGCGCCTGCCTACCCCAGAAGGAACGCTGCGGATCGAGAAGCAGGTGGTGGACGGCCAAACTAGACTGGGTGAGTTGGTTGAGGGTGGGGGCCGCCAGCCCGAAGTGCGGATGTTGAGCGGCCGGCTAAAGGTGAAGGAGAAGCGCAAGGTCTACCAGGAGGCAGCGGCTGGCACCGCAGACATAGTGATCGGCACCCACGCCTTGATCCAGGAGAAGTTGGAGTTTGCCAACCTCGGCGTGGTGGTGATCGATGAGCAGCACCGCTTCGGCGTGTTGCAGCGCAACGCCCTGCGCCAGAAGGGACATAACCCTGACACCCTGGTGATGACCGCTACCCCGATCCCCCGCTCCCTGGCCCTGACGATGTATGGCGACCTGGATGTGGGGGTGATCGATGAGAAGCCAGTGGGCCGCCTACCGATCAAGACCAAGTGGCTGGCCC
>JAYUUN010000030.1:0-5356 GCA_043754535.1 Chloroflexota bacterium
GCGTGATGCGGCTGGTGGTAACAGGCTGACGAAAGAGGGACGTGATTTGCACACCTTCCTGAAGGAGCAGCACATCGAGCGCAAATTGTTGCAAGGGCGGGATGCCAAACCCAAAGATAAGGACAAGCCAGAGGGCGTTAAGTCCGTAAGTGAAGGTACACCATGCTAATCCTCAACTTTTCCCACCCGCTAACGGCGGCGCATCTAGCCGCGATTGTAGACTTGACTGGCGACAGCGAGGTACAGGAGCGGCGCGTCCCCACCCAGCTTGACCAGCAGGCCGAGTTCCTGCCGCAGATCGTGGCCCTGGCTGATGCGGCAGGGCTGCGTGCCGACGAGTGGCAGACAGCGGCGATTATCGTCAACCCGCCCGCGCTGAACTATGTGGCGGTGGCGTTGCTGGCTGAGTTGCATGGGCGGATGGGCTACTTCCCAACCTGCGTGCGGCTGCGCCCAGTAGCGGGCAGTACGCCGCCGCAGTTTGAGGTGGTGGGGCTGCTCAACTTGCAGTCGGTGCGCGAACAGGCGCGGGCGCGAAGGTAGTCGCTGCGGCGAACTTCGGTCCGACAGTGGGTGTTGGCAGCGGTGGCGGGGTGCTGGTAGGCGTGTTAGTGGCGTTGCCGATTGCATCCCAGATGGGGCGGTAGAAGGCCGCGCTGAGGCTTGTCTCAGCGCGGCCTTGTTTATGACCAACTCTCAACTAGATTGATATGAGACCGATGCACAGAGTTGCGGACGGTGAGGGTTAGTTACTGAGGGTGCGATGCACCAGCTTAGACAACTCGCCGCGCCTGCTGCTCTCATTCGGGCGGAAGCACAAACTGCTGCTGCCGTTGCAGGTTGCGCCACTGATGATCCCCCGTCCATAAAGCGTCTCGATTGCGCTAAAGGCGAAATGGCTAACTGGTACGTCGGTGAAGCTCGGCACGGCTGGGCTGGCTGGGCTGTAGCTGCGGATACGCTGGATGATAATAGCTATCTCAGCCCTACTGACGTTGCGGTTAGGGCCGAAGCAAGGGTATGTACTGCCTAGCTCCTGGCACTGACTGCGACTCAGGCCACTGACCGCCCCACTGTGTGCCGCAGACTCGATGAAACTGAAGAAGATACTGCTGTTTGGCACATCGCTGAAGCTGGCGTTGGGTGGTGAGTAACTCGGCAAGGCAAAGGCAAGGCTGGCGATCTTGGCGAACTGGCCGCGGGTGGTTGGGTTGTTGGGCCGGAAGGTGTTGTTGGCATAGCCATTGATCGCCCCGCGCCCAACCAGGAACATGATGTCGTCGTAGAATATGTAACTGGCGGGTACGTCGCTGAAGCCAGTGGGTGTACCAGTAGTTGCTGGGGTGGGAGTAGCAATCGGTGGCGTTGGCGTGGTTGCTGACCCATTGTTGTAGGTGAAGTAGTAAACTGCACTCTGTGGGCTGGTACCAGCAGTGCTGTGGGCGTACACCCACCATGTCCAGATCGCATAGCGACCAGTGATCTGGTTGGGTGTCCAGCAATTAGCCGTTTGCAGACCGCTGTTGTAGGTTACGGGCGTGCCATCGCCGGTATAGACATAGGCGATGTAGTCACTGGCCCCCGCTACCTGACTCCAGCAGAGCGTGGGTACGCTGGTAACGGTTGCCAAGTTAGCTGGGCTGGTCAAGATTGGAGCGGCCAAGCCCGGTAGGATGGGAGTGCTGGTTGGAATGATGATGGGGGTGTTAGTTGGTGCAGGGATGGGGGTACTGGTTGGGATGATGATGGGAGTGGCAGTGCTGGTTGGGATGATGATGGGAGTGGCGGTGCTGGTTGGAATGGGGATGGGGGTGTTGGTGAGGGCTGGTATCGGGGTTGGGGTAGGCACGGTTGGAGTCGGGGTGCTAGAGCCACCACCGTTGCCGTAGATGAAACCAACGTCTGGATACCTGCTGCTGGGGTCAGCCCCAGGGGTGCCAGTAAAGGACGAGTTATAGACACAGTAATGAACCCCGTTCCACGTCCAGTTAGAGTGCTGTGCGCTGAAGGTATTGCCGTTAACCCCAGACACGTAGCCGTCATGCCCAACGCTGCCTGCCCCTTGTACTCCTGGTTGGAGGACGAATAGAGCGTTGCTTGATGGCACAACCCCCACGTTGTAGCCGCCGTTGCGAGCCTGCCAATACCATTCCATGGCATTGCCGCTTACAGCGGGGTAGAGGCCGCCATAGTTGGGGTGGCTAATCATGTTGCTCCACGCATATTGGCCGTACCAGGTGCAGTTACCACCAGAGGGGCAGGCGTATGGGTTGACACCAGAGTCGTGGAGGCCACAGCAGTCTGCCACGTTTGGCAGCACCGGGTGCGGCATGGTGGTCGGCAAGGTCAAGGCTAGTTCGAGGTCAGCGGTGGGGGTTAGGAACTGCCAGGAGTTAAGTACCGTGTCGTAGATGCTGCGCTCTGGGTCGCTCAGGTGTCCGTCGTAGCGCACCTGGTAGAGGTAGCCATCGTAGTTGAAGACGGTAGTCCAGCTAGCAAAGCCATTAGCTTCTGCGGCGTAGAGCGAGAGGGACGGTTGCCCATCCACTACGCGTTCTAGCACAGACTGGTCGCGGAACTGGAGGTTGCCAGTGTAAGCCTCTAGCCACTGCTCACTGCTCAGTTGCTGGGGGTTGGCTGAAACTGCAATGTGCAGGCTTGGCACCACGCGCCCGCCACTGGGTTGCAGCGAGATCATCTGGCGCGTCACGTAGGTAGGTTGGTCGTCACCGTTGTGGATGCTCACCCAGGGTGACCATTCGGCTTGGGTGAACGTAAAGCTGTAGCCGTAGGTACAGTTGGTCAAGCGGTTCAGCTTGCCAGCAGCCTCACGCAAGGTCGTGCAGTCGACGGAGGGGGTAGCTTGACCCACACTCTCGGCGGCGGCTGGGCTTGCCAAAGCTGGCAGCAAGATCACCATCAGTGACAGTACAAACATGATCTTTGCTAGATGACGCATAAAGTTTCTCCTCCATGTTCTCCCTGCTCTTGGGCAGGTGCTAGCATTGTAAACTAAGACCGTCCTAAAAGCATCCTATGTTGCAGATGAATGATTTGCGCTGGTTGAGGTAGTAGTTGTGGTTTTGAATGCCAGCGTTCTACTAGATGGGCAAATAAGCAGAGCTAGAACTGAGTTAGCAGCGGCTAACACCGCCTGACAAGCCGACACTGACACTACCTTAGCGGATTAGCAAGATCGTTAGCAGTGCGGCTGCTGAGTGGGCAGTAAACCAGAGTTGAGCATTGCCCAGACGGCTGCGGTGGTTGCTCAATCTGGATTATCCAGTTTTGGCCCCTGGTGGCAAGAGTAGCGTCGCTGACCCTTGTGTGCTGCCCGACCACAAGCTAGATGAGCAGTACCGCAGCTACAGCGACGTGAATTACAAACTACTACCAACTCTGCTATAATCGGGGCGTATCGCCGTCCCCGTTGCTTGAGGAGGAAGTGGAATGCTCAAGATTAACTTGCTGGGCCACCTACGGGTGGAAGTAGATGGTGCGCCGCTGAAGCTGGCGGCTAACCAGAAGATTATAGTACTGTGGGCCTACCTCCTGCTGTATGCCAACACGCCTGTGCCGCGTAGCCTACTCTGCCGTCTGCTGTGGCCCGACAGCGACGACCTGACCGCCCGTGCCAACTTGCGCCGCCACCTCTACCAGTTGCGGCAATTGTTGCCACCTGTCGCTAATGAGCAGTTGTGGTTGCAAGCAAGCAGCGAGGAAATCCGCTGGCAGGGGGATGGTTACTGGATTGATGGCGCGGCTTTCGAGCAGGCCAGCCAGCAGAGCGACAGCCTGGAGCTAGCGGTTGACCTCTACGCTGGTGAGTTGCTGCCAGAGCTTAATGTTGAATGGCTGGCAGTTGAGCGCACGCGCCTGCACAACCTCTATATCAGCAGCCTCACCCGAAGTGTTTGCAGGAACGGAGAAGTACGGTTGGCGCGACAACGCATATTGCCAGCTGCCCGAGCAGCAACTGGATCAGGAAGGTAACGTCTTCTGTAAGGTTGTAGACTTGCCCTCAGCTTTGTCATCCTGTGCTATAATGCAAGCACATCTGTGCGGAATGTCGCTGGTTAGCCGGGGTTTGCCCTCGTTCGTCCTGAACTGCACCCGTGCCTCGGCCAGCAAGTCAACGTGAAGGTGGATAGTCCGCTGGGCAGCGTGCATCCGTATCATGCTGGGAAGATTTGTCCCCTCAACTACGACTACCTGCCTGGCACCATCTGGTGATTTCAAGCGTAGCATAGCGCAAAGGAGCGAAACATGAGCAGTCAAGACCCCAAGACGATGAGTAAGCAGGAGCTACTCGCCACCGAGGAGCAGGCATTCAACGACCTGTTCGCCACCATCAGCGGCCTCACCCCAGCGCAGGCCGAGGCTCCTGCCAGCGAGGGTGGCTGGACGGTCAAGGATCACACCGCCCACCTCGTCGAGTGGGAGAAGAACACCATCCGGCGGCTTGAGCAGCACGGTGCCTCCATCGCCGACGAGTACGGTGGCGATGACGATGCGACCAACGAGATGTTCTACCAGCGCAACAAGGATCGCCCGCTGGCCGAGGTGGTCGCCGACTTCCACGCCACCCGTGAACAGTTGCGTACCATGATCGAGTCGCTGCCGGACGAGGCGGTGACGACCTCCGGCTACCATGCGTGGCTACCGAAACACCCGCTGACAGCCCTGCTTGCTGGTGACACCTACGGCCACTACGCCGATCATCTAGGCTATATGCAGGCTTACCTTGAGGGGCTGAAGAAAGAGGCAGACGGCGCTGACGGTGGTTGAGTTTGCAGGCATTCACTATCCGCTAGTGACACAGAGTGTGCCGGAGTTCTACACGCAGCTTGGCCGCGACCGGGAGCAGTATGCTCTCTTGGAAGTGCCGGTAGCTGACAAGAGCTATGGCGAGTACACGCAGGCAATGCAGCGGGTGCATGGCAAGCCGATCCTCGGCGGGCAGACGGCCCGCAAGCCGTGCCACTGCTTTGCCGACTACACGCCGGTGGTGCGCTGGTTCACCAACTTGCGACTGGACGAACAGGACGACATCACGCCAGCACTCGGCGACCCGGCCAGCTACGCCCCGGCAGTACTGCGCCAGTTCGACATCCGCTACATCATCCTCTACCGCAGCCTGCTGAAGCCGAATCAGTATGTCGAGGCCGAGAAGCTGGTGCGGACGATGCTGCCGGGTGCGTCCCCGACATACAGCGACACGATGATCACTGCCTATGTCGTGCCAACGGCAACGACCGACCCGCGGTCGTCTGCTCGTCGTCCACGAGGACACGCACACGACTGGCATGGGCGGCCAGATTGCCGCTGAGGTTGCCCGCCACGCCTTCAGCTACCT
>JAYUUN010000031.1:0-5345 GCA_043754535.1 Chloroflexota bacterium
CAACAATCCCGCACCCTAGCCGAGCTACGCGACACCTTGCTGCCCAAGCTGATCTCCGGCGCAGTACGGGTGCGTGAGGCCGAGCGGCTGGTGGCTGAGGCAGTATAGAGGAGTGGTGACATGAGCGCATTTCTGAGCGAGGACGACATCGAGCAGCTAACTATGGGCTACTTCGCCGGGCTGGGCTACACTGCCATGCACGCCCGTGAACTTGGCCCTGACCGCGACGACGGCAAGGATGAGCGGATCAGCTACGCAGACGTGCTGCTGCTGGGTCGCCTGCGGGCCGCCATTGCTCGCCTCAACCCCGACCTCCCCGCCGAGGTGCAGGAGGATGCGATACGTAAGCTGACCAACCTTGACAGCCGCCAACTGGTTGCCAGCAACCGCACCTTCCACCAATGGCTGGTCGAAGGTGTCCCTGCCAAATACACCGTCGGCGGTCAGCAACGCGGGGTGAAGGTGCAACTGCTCGACTACGCCAACCCCGCCGCCAACGACCTCCTCGCCGTCAACCAACTAACCGTAATCGAAAGCGGCCACGAGCGCAGGCCCGACATCGTAGTGTTCGTCAACGGCTTGCCGCTGGCCGTCATCGAACTGAAAAGCCCCAGCGACGAGCGGGCTGACCTACGGGCCGCCTACAACCAGTTGCAGACCTACAAGAAGGAGATACCTTCGCTCATGGTCTACAACGAACTGCCGATCATCAGTGACGGCCCGCACGCCGCCGCTGGCAGCCTGACCACCAACCGCGAACGCTTCCTACCTTGGCGCACGATTGATGGCAGCGAACTGGCCCCGCTTGCCCAGATGGAGATCGCGGTGCTGGTCAAGGGCATCTTCGCCCCCTCCCGCCTACTCGACCTGATCCGCTACTTCGTCACCTTCGCCGACGACGGCAGCAAGCTCGACAAGAAGATCGCCGCCTACCACCAGTACCACGCCGTCAACAAGGCAGTGGCCGCCACCGTGCAGGCCGTGCGTGGCAACCGCAAGATCGGCGTAGTTTGGCACACGCAGGGGTCGGGCAAGAGCCTCTCGATGCTGTACTACGCCGGGAAGCTGCGCCAGCACCCGGAACTAGCCAACCCGACTTTGGTTGTGATCACCGACCGCAACGACCTTGACGACCAGCTATTCGACACCTTCGCCGCTGGAGCCGACGTGCTGCGCGGCGACCCGGTACAGGCTGACAGCCGCGCCGACCTCCGCGCCAAGCTGAACGTAGATGTCGGTGGTGTGATCTTTACCACGATCCAGAAGTTCGCGCCAGAGAAGGGCGAGAGCCAGCCGCAGCTATCCGCCCGCCAGAACGTGATCGTCATCGCCGACGAAGCTCACCGCAGCCAGTACGACTTCCTCGGCGGCTTCGCCAGCAACCTGCGCGACGCACTGCCTCATGCCTCGTTTATCGGCTTCAGCGGCACCCCGGTTGAGACCGCTGACCGCAGCACCCGCTCGGTGTTCGGCGACTATATAGACACCTACGACATCCAGCAGGCGGTCGAAGATCAGGCGACCGTGCCGATCTACTACGAGGGCCGCTGGGTGCAGCTTGAGCTTGACGAGGCCGAACGCCCCCACGTTGATCCCGACTTTGAGGAAGCGACCGAGGGTGAGGAGCAAGGCAGCAAGGAACAGCTAAAACAGAAGTGGTCACGTCTGGAAGCACTGGTTGGTAGCGATAGACGCATCGAGCAGGTAGCCAGCGACATCGTGACCCACTTTGCCGAGCGCACCGCAGCACTGGTCGGTAAGGGGATGATCGTCTGCATGAGCCGCGCCCTCTGCGTCAAGCTGTACGATGAGATCATCAAGCTGCACCCGGAGTGGCACAGCAGCGACGACAATGCGGGCGCGATCAAGGTGGTAATCAGCGGCTCGGCAGCCGACGACGCAGAGTTGCAGCCGCACATCCGCAGCAAGCGACAACGCGATGCGGTGGCCCGCCACTTCAAAGACCCTGACGACTCGCTAAAGCTAGTGATCGTGCGTGATATGTGGCTCACCGGCTTCGACGTGCCACCGCTGCACACGATGTACTTGGACAAGCCGATGCGCGGCCACAACCTGATGCAAGCTATTGCCCGCGTCAACCGCGTCTTCCGCGACAAGCCGGGTGGCCTGATCGTGGACTATCTAGGCATCGCCGACTTCCTGCGCCAAGCCCTCAGCGTTTACAGCCAGCAAGACCGCAACCAAGTTGGCATGGATCAGGAGCAGGCCCGCGTCAAGTTTATCGAGGAGTACGAGATCGTGCAAGCGATGTTCTACGGCTTCGACTACCTCGGCCCGTTGCACGGCAGCGTTGAGCAAAAGACGGAGCTACTGCTACAAGCTATGGAACACATCCTCAACCTGACCGATGGCAAGAACCGCTTTCTGGATGCGGTCTTGCGCCTCGCCAAAGCCTTCGTCTTGAGCGTGCCGCACCCTGACGTGCTGAAGCTGCGCGACGAGGTGGCGTTCTTCCAAACCGTCCGCGCCCAGTTCCTCAAGAGTACGCCGGTCGAGGGCCGCGACAGTGGCGACATGGATGCTGCAATCCAACAGATCGTCAGCCGCGCCATTGCCCCGGCAGGCGTGAGCGACATCTTCACCGCTGCTGGTCTATCCCGCCCCGACGTGTCGGTACTCTCCGAGGAGTTCCTGGCCGACGTAGCCAACCTACCGCAACGCAACCTCGCGCTGGAAGCGTTGGCAAAGCTGCTAGCTGACCAGATCAAGTCACGCGCACGCACCAACGTAGTTCAGGCCCGCTCGTTCGCCGACCTCTTGCGTCGCACGGTAGCTGAGTACCAGAACCGCAGCCGCACCGCAGCCGAGGTGATCAGCGAACTAATCAAGCTGGCCCGCGACATACGAGAGGAGCAGCAGCGCGGCGTGAAGATGCAGATGAGCGAGGCAGAGGTTGCCTTCTACGACGCGCTAACCGACAAAGAGAGTGCCTACGAGGTGTTGAGCGACAGCGACTTGCAGGATATCGCCCGCGAGTTGGTAGTGGTGGTCAAACGCAACGCCAGCGTAGACTGGACGCTGAAGCAGAACGTGCGGGCGCGGTTGCGGGTCGCGGTCAAGCGGGTACTGCGTGAGCGTGGCTACCCACCCGACAAGCAACGTGCTGCCGCCACGCTGATCCTCAAGCAAGCCGAGGCGGTCGGGCGTGGCTGGGCAGCGTAGGAGCAGGTCAGTGAGTGACTTGTTGCCCCGCTCGCTAACTAACATCAAGCAGCGTTGTACAAAGCCTTCAGTGCGGAAGCAAACTCATCGCCTTGCAAGTCGCGGTTGATGCTATACAGGTAGGGATCAGCACCTATGTTGCTAGCCTCCTGCCTCAGCTTGCCGGTTAGGTCACGCCGCTGCACAAACTTGTTACCCAGCACCAACTGCAAGCGCGACCAATCGTTGTAGAAGTATTCTTGCAGCAACGGGATTACCTTGTTGTACCAAATGCTATGCAACTGGGCCAAGCTGCCTATTCCAATAAAGTAGCTGTGACCAATCAAGTGGTCAGCATCCACCAACACCTCAACTCGCTCGTTCAGGCTGGTTAGCAGGGCTTGCAGGTCAACCTCAGCAACCAGCGGGGGCTTGATTGCCGTCGGGTCGGGTGGCAGGGGCAGGAAGTTGAAGCGACGACGCAGGGCTATGTCTAGTAGCGCAATCGAACGGTCGGCGGTGTTCATCGTACCGACGATCCAGAGGTTGGGCGGCACACCAAACGACTCGCCAGAGTAGGGCAGCGTGGCCCGCAACTCGGTTGATCGCCCGCTGGCATCCTGCTGACCCAGCCGCTTGTCATCTTCAATCAGGGTGATCAGTTCACCAAAGACTTTGGCAATGTTGGCCCGGTTGATCTCGTCAATGATCAGCAGATGTTGGTCATCAGGGTGCAAAGCTGCTCTGGCGCAGATACGCTTGAACACGCCGGGCTTAACGTTGTAGCTAAGTTGCCCATCCCGTGCTTCCGGCTTCAAGCCTTCCACAAAATCTTCGTAGGCGAACGACTGGTGGAAGGTGACAAACGCGCTACAGTTGGCAGGTTGGTTGCTGGCTGCTTCTAGCGCGGCCTCCTGCTCCTCATCCAGCGGCAGAGTAAGTTCGTTGCCAGCATCGCGGCAGAGTTGTACTAGAGCAGCGGCCTGATCATCACTAAGCTGGCGCAATGTGGCCTGCACATCGTTGGGCCGCAGCGACAACCGCTCTCGGAGCTGCGACCAAGTTACAGGATGAGCCAACTCACCGCTCAACCTAATGGTTATACCCTTCTCCTCAGTGCTACTCTCCTCGACCTCACCCACCCCGAAGGGCAGGTGCAACCTGATCAAGAGCGACCTTACCCGCTCCGCTATGCTGTTTCAATCCCCACCCACCCCGAAGGGCAGGTGCAACTTGATCACAGCAGCACCCTCCCCACCAACGAACCGTTTCAATCCCCACCCACCCCGAAGGGCAGGTGCAACAGCAGCAATGGAGGATTATGATTAGTTCTGTACTAGTTTCAATCCCCACCCACCCCGAAGGGCAGGTGCAACGGTGGCAATGGCTGGCGGGTCTGGGATGGTAGGAGGTGGTTTCAATCCCCACCCACCCCGAAGGGCAGGTGCAACGGGCCGCAGACTTGATGTGCGTGCATCTTCTAGCTGTTTCACAATCCCCACCCACCCCGAAGGGCAGGTGCAACAGCCAACTGGTGGCCGCTGAAGTTGAGGCCTACCTGTTTCAATCCCCACCCACCCCGAAGGGCAGGTGCAACCTGGTAGCACGCGCTAAGGAGGTAGGTAAGTAATGTTTCAATCCCCACCCACCCCGAAGGGCAGGTGCAACTCGCCCTGCAAAAGGCTAGCCAGCAGTTTGACGTTGTTTCAATCCCCACCCACCCCGAAGGGCAGGTGCAACGAGCAGCAGCTAGACGCGCTGCTCTATAGCATGGTTTCAATCCCCACCCACCCCGAAGGGCAGGTGCAACATGAGGCTTGCCGAGTTGCGTGCAGCCTGATCGAGGTTTCAATCCCCACCCACCCCGAAGGGCAGGTGCAACCAGGTTGACGCTCTCGTAATGCATCCTCGCACGCTGTTTCAATCCCCACCCACCCGCGAGCGCGAACGTGAGCGCGAACTGATGACCCTTGATGATAAAACCCGCCGCATACCTGCCCCTTCAGGGGTGGGCCTCTGCGGGCAAGGTAGGCCAAAGGTTGGGGTAGGCTTGACATAGGTGTACCAGTATGGTATACTGTACCCATGCAAGCACGAAAGACAAAGCACGTTACCTATAAGTTGGGCTATCACTTCGTATGGTGTCCTAAGTACCGCAAGGCGGTGCTGACCGGCGAGGTGCA
>JAYUUN010000032.1:0-52640 GCA_043754535.1 Chloroflexota bacterium
GATCAAGTTGGAGAACCTCAAGCCCTACCCGGTGCGCCTGACCGTGCAAGACCAAATACCAGTCAGCCGCCACGAGTCGATCAAGGTGAAGCTGACCAGCAGCGACCCGCAACCGACTGAGCAGAGCGACCTTGGTCTGCTGCGCTGGGAGCTTGTGCTGCCCGCCAGCAGCAAGCGCGAACTGCGCTACGCCTATCAGGTCGAGCAGCCGCGTGACGCGCAGGTGACGGGCATGGATTAGGCGGCCCTGCAACGTTAGACTCGTCTAAGATACATCTTCAGAAAGTGGCTATCTGGCTCATAGTGGGGTAGAATTAAGGGCCGTGCAAGGTGATCACACCTTAGTGCGTGCTGGCCCGTTCGCTTAGTGGAGGGTGTTAAAGTGTTGAGATTGCGCTATCTGAGTTAAGCGGCAGGCGAAGGCAGCCTGCCATACCATCATACTCAACGCTGGCTCCAACCAGCCACCAGCCACAAAGGAGCATCGCTATAAACTCTGAAACTAGCGGCAATAGCCGCGCTAACCTGTTCATCAACGACGCAGCTACCCCCGTCGCCACCCCCCGCCTTGCCCGCCCCTTCGCTACCCAGGCCGCCCAGGAGCGTGCTATCTTGATTGGCGTGGAGTATGGAGCGAAGGGGCAGTGGGCAGTGGAGGACTCGCTGGCCGAACTCGCGCAACTGGCGGAGACCGCTGGGGTCGAGGTGGTTGGCACCATCTACCAGAAGCTGGACAAGCCGCACCCCGCTACCTTCATCGGCAAGGGCAAGTTGGAGGAGGTTGACCTGCTCAAGGACGAACTGCACGCCGACGTGCTTATCTTTGACGACGAGCTTTCGCCCAACCAGCTACGCAACATTGAGGAGCGGATCAGCCTGAAGGTGATCGACCGCACCGCCCTGATCCTGGACATCTTTGCCGCCCGCGCCCAGACCCAGGAGGCGCGCCTGCAAGTGGAACTGGCCCAGATGGAGTACCGCCTGCCGCGCCTGACCCGAATGTGGACACACCTTGCTCGCCAGGGTGGTGGCGCAGGCGGGGCGGGTGGTGGCACCGGCGGCATGGGCGTGGGCCTGCGTGGCCCTGGTGAGACCCAGCTTGAAGTTGACCGCCGCGAGATCGGTGGTCGCATTGCCAAGCTGAAGGTGGAGATCGCCGAGGTACACAAGCACCGCGAACTCTATCGCCAGCGGCGCAAGAAGGAAGGGCTGCCTGTGGTAGCCCTGGTCGGTTACACCAACGCTGGCAAATCTACCCTGCTTAACAAGCTGACCGCCGCGAGCGTGCTGGCCGAGGACAAGCTGTTCGCTACCCTCGACCCTACTACTCGCCAGCTTGACCTGCCGCTAGGCCGCGAAACGCTGCTGACCGACACGGTGGGTTTCATCCAACGGCTGCCGACCATGCTGGTCGCAGCCTTCCGCGCTACGCTGGAGGAGATCAGCGAGGCCGATGTGCTGGTTCACGTCCTCGACATCACCCACCCGAACGCCGAGGAGCAGGCGCGCACAGTGCAAGAGGTGTTGAAGGAACTCAAGGTGGACGGCAAGCCACGCATTGTTGCCCTCAACAAGATCGACCTTTTGGAGGAGTGGCAGGCGGACGGTACCAGTCACAAGCTGAATGGCAGCGCGGCTGGTCTCAGCGACAAGCTGGTAGCCGAACTGGGCCTGCCGGGCGACTACGTGCCGATCTCTGCCCAGCAGGGTCTTGGCCTCGACAACCTGAAGGAGGCGATTGCTACTCAACTCGACCACGACCTGGTTGATGTGCGGGTGATGATCCCCTATGCCCACAACGAACTAGTCTCCATCTTCCACCAGCGCGGGCGGGTGGCCGAGGAGAGTTATGGCGAAGCGGGCGTGCTGATCGTTGGCAAGCTGCCCAGCCGCTACCAGGCGCAGTTTCAGCCCTACGCCAGCTAAGCCAAACGCGCCGTTGCTCAAGACTAATCCAACTCTAGCCCCGCTTTCTTGCCAACAGAGAGAGCGGGGCGTATACTTGTCTGGCATGATTTGGTTTGCCTGCTAGAGAGGTTTCAACTTTGACTTCGCTCCGTCGCTGTTCTCGCTTGCTGCTGCTACTGCTGTTGCTCGGCCCCCTGGTCGGCTGCGACCTTAGCTCTAAGGACCCAACTGTGATCCCGCTGCCACGTACTGGCACGCCCGCGTTCGCTGGTACGGCTACCACTACGTTGCTCGCCAGCCCCACGCCCCTCGAACTGCCCGATGCACTGCCCACAATAACGAGCGCGGCGGAGACGGCTACTGCGGTGCCGACTACTGAGCCGACACCTGCGCCACCGAGCAACACGCCGTTTCTACTGCCCACCGCCACCCCCGTCTACATACCACCGCCAGACACGCCGCTCCCGCCAACCGAGATACCACCGCCGTCCGACTCGCCGCTGCCCACCGCCACCCTGATTCCCCTTGCCACCCCTACGCCCAACGAGGCTGATGCACCGACGAAGCAGCCTGGCAATCTCCCCCGACCGACTGATCGACCGCGCCGCAGCGGGGACACTGGCGGGCTGCCGGGTGCGCCCAACGTACTGGCCCAGCCCGACAGCAGCTTTGTGCCAAAGCGCACCGCTACCCCGCGCCGCCCCCGTACCGCCACGGCTACTCGCCGCCCAGCAACCCGCACGCCGACGGCTACGCCGACCGCCAGCCGCACGCCAACGAACACCCCGACTGCAACGGCTACCAGCACGGCTACCCCTGAACCCCTAGCCGCCAGTGCGTGGCTAAGTTCGACCGTCGCTGGCTCCACCTTCTACTATCTGCCAGGTAGCCCAGCCCAGCGCGACCTTGCCAGCTTGCAGGAGACTGCCCGCGTTGCGCTGGCGAAGATGCAGGCGCGCACGGAGATCAGCGGCCCGGTTGCGCTGAAGATTTACCTGGTGCCACGCGTGTTCTGGCAGGGTGGAGCCGCCTACGATAACAATGAACTGCTACTTACCTACGCCGAGCGCAACTATGTATCCAGCGAGTTCCCTCTCGTCATGCAGCACGAGACCAGCCATGCGTTGGCAGCGGTTGTAGTCGGGCCGCAGGGGGATCGCGGCGGCTTGCTAGGGGAGGGATTTGCAGTCTGGGCCACCCAGGGTCATTACCATCTTGAGAATTACGAGGCGCAGGTTGCTACCCTGGTTGACCAGAATGCTGTCTACTACCTGCCCTTCGAGGGGCCGCAGGGCTTGCGCCAGGACTTCTACGCGGCGCAGCACGAACTGGCCTACCTGGAGGGGGCGGCGTTCGTCAAATACATCGTGGACACTTATGGGCTGGCAAAGTTCAAGCAGTTCTTCGCCCAGCCGAACGATAGTCGGGCCGTCTTTGGCAAGAGCAACGCCGCTTTGGAGCAGGAGTGGAAGGCGTACCTGAAGAACGTGCCGCACAGCGACGAGGATGCCCGCGCCCTCCGACTGACCTTGCGCTACTACGATGTGATGCGCCTCTACGAGACCAACCTCGACTCGGCTGCCCGCATCCTGCCCGGCAAACGCCCTTCACTCTGGACGATCAGCATCCTCAGCAGCTTCCGTGCGCCGAGCAACAGCCCGACTAACATCGCGTTGGAGCAGAAGCTGATCGCCGCTGGCGACGCAATCCAGGCTGCCGACCTCGCTACCGCTAACCGCCTGCTGGATGAGGTGGAGGCAGCCAGCAAGCCATAAACTGGGCCGTGGGTTCATGCGACAGGTTGCCAAACCCCCCCCTTTCATGTATGCTGCTGCTACAAAGGAGGGGACGCATGGTAGCGAAGGCTGGTGGCTTGGTGCCAACCCAGGCGCGTCTGGTAGAGCTTGCACCGGGGGTTGGGCTGGCGGTGGCGATTGCCGTGGCTGGAGGGTTGATGCAGGCGGTGGAGGAGCGGCTGATCGGCCACGCGATCATTGAGGGGCTGGTGGTCGCACTGCTGCTGGGTATGGTCTGGCGCACCGCTTTTGGCCTGCGGAAGCAGTTTGCGGCGGGGGTCAGCTTCACCGCCAAGCAGGTGCTGGAGTTCGCAATCGTGTTGCTGGGGGCTTCAGTGGACTTCCCCACCCTGCTCAAGGCTGGCCCCGGCCTGTTGCTCGCCATCGTGATTGCGGTCATGGTCGGGATCAGCGCAAGTGTGGCGATCAGTAGGCTACTCGGCCTCAACCCTCGGCTGGCGGTGCTGATCGCGGTTGGCAACTCAATCTGTGGCAACTCGGCTATCGCGGCGGTCGCCCCGGTGATCCATGCCGACGCAGAGGATGTTGCCAGTTCTATCGCCCTCACTGCCGTTCTCGGCGTGGCGGTAGTGCTGACCTTGCCACTGCTGATCCCGGTCTTCGCCCTCAGCTTCTACCAGTACGGGGTGTTTGCTGGGATGACGGTCTACGCCGTGCCGCAGGTGTTGGCCGCCACCTTCGCGGTCAGCACGATCAGTGGGCAGGTGGGGACGCTGGTCAAGCTGGTGCGCGTGCTGCTGCTAGGGCCGGTCGTCCTGTTCTTCAGCTTGCGAAACCGGGCGGCAGGGGCGCAAGGCGGCTTCAAGTTGACCAGCTACGTACCCTGGTTCATCATTGGCTTCCTGCTAGTAGCCGCAGTACGCAGCTTTGGCTTGCTGCCCTCGGAGGTCGCCAATGCCACCAGCCAATTGAGCAAGTGGCTGACGGTCGTTGCAATGGCCGCGCTGGGGCTAGGGGTGGACATCCGTAGTGTGCGCAAGGTGGGGGCGCGGGTTGCTACGGCGGTGCTGCTCTCGCTGCTGGTGCTTGGCAGCGTCAGCCTCGCGCTGATCTTCGCCTTCGGTATCCGCACTTAGGGGACAACCAGCCGCACCCACCCTCGGTTATTCTTTGCCAAAGAGGTTGAGCCAGCGTTGCCAGTTCTGCTGAGCGGGGGCTGCTGCCTGTTGGGCGGCAGGCGGGCTGCTGCCTGGCTGGTTGGCGGCGGGGCTAGGCAGAATGGGAATGATGATCGTCTCGCCTGGCTTCCGCAGGTTGAGGCTGTCACGGGCCTCCTGCTCGGCGTATGCATCCGACTTGTAGTAGTCGAGTTGTTCGCGTAGGCGGGCGTTCTTCAGTTGCTCAGTGCTGGTGTCGCGCTCGGTCTGGGCGATCTGAGTGGCGATCACCTGGGCGCGCACCACCTCGTTGCCAAAGTTCAGCACGAAGTAGATACCGACTACCGCCAGCAGCAGCATGGCGAGCTGCGGGGTAGTGCGTTTGAAGCGACGCTCCACCCCACCCATGATTTCGTTGAAGATGCGGCTGATCTGGCGCATAGCCCTCACCCCTGCGTGTTCTGTTGGTCGCGCAACTTCTGCAAGCCGCGCAAGGCAGAGCGCGTGGCGTTGAGCAACCCCTTGTCGCCACTGCCCTCGCGCAACTGCAAGGCAGCTTGCAGATAGCTCTCTGCCTCGTCCAGCCTGCCCATCTCGATCAGGCACTTGCCATAGTGTTGCAGAGCGTAATCCTCGTAGCGGCCCACCTCGCGGCTACTCGCCACCGCCTGTTGGAAGAGCGGCTCGGCCTCGTCATGCTGGCCGCTGTACTGCACTGCCGTCGCCAGGCGGATCAGATTGACCGCCTGCTGGGGCGCATTGTCGCGCCAGTCGGCCTCGTCTAGGGCGGCGGTCAGGTAGCGGATCGCCGCCTGGTTGTCGCCCACCATGCGATAGGCCTCACCGATTTTGCCGCTCAAGCGGGTAGCCCCCTCGCTGTCGCCTGCCTCCTCAAGGGCCGCCAGCCGCTCAAGGTCGTGCGCTATCTGCTTGTGCAGCGTCTCTGGGCGGTCGGCCACGTGCCGCTGGAAGGGTGTTGCCATCGCTTATCCTCTTAACGCCCCTGCAATAGTCGGGTGTCGCTTGTGCCAGTCGGTGGCCTGCTCGTAGCTGTAGGCGGCACGCAGCAGGTTGACCTCGCCCAGGCTCGGCCCTTGCAGTTGCAAGCCAATCGGCAGGCCAGCCTCGTCGAAGCCGCAGGGGACGGAAATGCCGCAGATGCCCGCTAGGTTCGCGGGGATCGAGTACACGTCGTTGAGGTACATTGCCAGCGGGTCGTCGGTCTTGTCGCCCAGGCGGAAGGCAGTGGTGGGGGCGACTGGCCCGGCGATCAGGTCTACCTGGGCGAAAGCCTGCTCATAATCCTGCTTGATCAGGCTCCGCACCTTGAGGGCTTTGAGGTAGTATGCGTCGTAGTAACCCGCACTGAGGGCGTAGGTGCCGAGCATGATGCGCCGCTTCACTTCGGGGCCGAAACCCTGTTGGCGGGTCTGCATATAGCTGTCGGTGATGTTGTCGGCGGGGACGGAGAGGCCGTACTTCACGCCGTCGTAGCGAGCCAGGTTCGCGCTGGCTTCGGCGGGGGCGATGATGTAGTAGGCGGCTAGGGCATAGTCGGTGTGTGGTAGAGAGACCTCGACCACGGTTGCGCCAAGCTGCTCCAGCTTTTGGATCGCAGCCTGCACTGCGGCGCGCACCGCTGGCTGCACCGCCTCATTAAAGAACTCCTTGGCTACCCCAATCCGCAACCCGCTAACCCCACCCTCAAGCTGCGCCGCGTAGTTTGGCACTGGCGCGTCTAGCGAGGTTGCGTCCTGTGGGTCGTGACCAGCAATGGCTTCTAGCACCAGGGCGGCATCGCGCACATCGCGGGTGAGCGGGCCGATCTGGTCGAGCGAACTGGCGAAGGCGATCAGGCCGTAGCGGGAGACGCGCCCGTAGCTGGGCTTGAGGCCGACGCAACCGACCAGGCTGGCGGGCTGGCGGATGCTGCCCCCAGTGTCGGTGCCAAGGGTGTAGAAGGCTTCGCCGCTGGCAGTAGCAACTGCGGAGCCGCCGCTGCTGCCGCCCGGCACGCGCTGCACATCCCAGGGGTTACGCACAGAGCCGTAGGCGGAGTTCTCGTTGGAAGAACCCATCGCAAACTCATCCATGTTGGTCTTGCCGAGCATCACCGCCCCCGCGCTACCCAGCTTCTGCACCACAGTGCCAGAGTAGGGCGGGATGAAGTTGGCGATGATCTTCGAGCCAGCCGTCGTGCGAACCCCTTGCGTCACCAGCACGTCCTTGAGGGCCATTGGCACACCAAGCAAGGGCGAATGTGGCTCACCATCCTTGCGGGCAAGGTCGGCAGCCTCGGCCTGCACCAGGGCAAGGTCGCCAGTCAGGGTGATGAAGGCGTTTAGCTGCGGCTCAAGGCTACGGATGCGTTCCAGGCAGGCGCGGGTCAGTTCCAGGCTGGACACCTCGCCGCGATCCAGCAGATCGCTGGCCTCGTGCATAGTCAGGTTGGTTAGCTCAGTTGACATAAGCATATTATACGCGACTTCCTTACGCTTGACTAGTAGTTGGCGGCTATTTCTTCACAACTTCGGCCCGCAGGCTGAAGAAAAGCACGGCGGCAATCAGAACGAAAAAGAGCGGCCCTGCGTATTCCGCCCCACCCAGCCGCACCAGGGCGATCAGCAGCAGCAGGCTGGCTATTGTACCTAGCATCAACAGGTTGTCCTCGGCCAGGAAGTCGTAGAGCCAGAGGGCGGCAGCTTTGAGGTAGTTCATTGGGTGGTCTCCTGCAAGCGGGCAGCGGTGCGCTGCTGGTGGACGCTGCTGAGCCAGCGGATCAGCAGGTAGCTGACCAGGCTGTAGCCGACGATCAGGCCGATGATGCTGAGGTCGGGCGGGCTACCAGGCCATTCCACCCCCATGCCCTCGCCTGCCCAGAAGGTGCCATAGCTGACCAGCATCAGGCCGACGCTGAACTTGAGGGTGTTCTCTGGCACTCGTTCCAGGGGGCTACGCAGAATCACGCCCGCCAGGATAACGAGCAGGGCAGCGGCAGCCGCCCCGATGATCGCGGGCAGCCAGTTGGCCTCGTTGCGCGCCCCAGTACCGAAGGAGAGAACGATGAAGGCGACCTCCAAGCCCTCAAGCAGCACGCTCTTGTAGCTGACTGCAAAGCCGATGCTATCGAATGCGCCAGGGCTTGGGCGCGGCTCCTCCTCAAGGGTGGTGATCTCGCGCTGGTAGAGGGCAGCTTCGTCGCGCATCGCCTTGAGGTGGCTATAGCGCAGGATCGACTTACGTAGCCACTTCATGCCAAAGAGCATCAGCAGCGCACCAATCACGAAGCGTAGTACCTCGATTGGCACGATGCTGAGCAGCGACACCCCGAAGACGGCTACGATCACCGCCAGCGTTGCCGTGGCAGCCAACGCGCCGAGCAGGCTGCTGCGCCAACTGCGGGTCACCCCAACCGCTAGCACGACGGTGAAAGCCTCGACGAACTCAACCGCCGAGGCGAAGAAGGCGGCGATCACCACGCCCCATTGTACCGCTGTCAGGCCCATGTTGTTCTGCTCCTCTACAAGTCCGCCTCAACCGCTGCCAATGCTTCGGCGGGCGACTGGCCCTTGACCGCAGGCATGATCGGCACAAAACGGATGAACTCGCCTGCGGTCTGCGGCGCGTTCGCTAGCACCGCCTCCAATGGCAGGCTGGGGCGGGCGAGGTCGGGGCGCAGGGTATTCTGGTTGGCAGAGACTGCGTTTGGCTGCACGCCGGTTGTGTCTAGTTGATTGAGCTTGTCAATGTAGCCGAGGATCGCTGACATCTCGACGGCCATGTGTTCAACCTCTGCGTCGCTGAGGCCGAGGCGGGCGAGCATGGCGACCTTCTTCACTTCTTCGGGGCTGATTGCCATCTTCTACTCCTGCTGGGTGCAAGGTGTTGCGCCGCTATAAGCTGCTGCGTGGTCGCCTGATTATAGCCGATGGATGGGGAGGGTGACAAGCTATTGTGCTTATCCCTCCATGTCTAGTTGTACCTGCGCCTGGTTTGGTATATAATGTTGCCAACACGTGAACTTTGCACAAGCTAGAGGTTAGAGAAGGGGAGGGCTGGCGCATGGCGACGATGAAGGAGCTACTGAGCAGCTTCAAGAAGGCCGACGGGGTAGAGATGGCGGCGGTGATTGGCACCGACGGCCTGGTGATCGAGAGCATCCACAAGGATGGGATAGACGTAGACGAGATCAGTGCGATGGCTGACAACGGCCTCGCTATCGCCCGCGCCCTCGGCCACCAGATGAACAAGGGTGAGCCGCTGCAAACCATTCTCGAATACGAGCGCGGCGTGGTGCTGCTTGAGAGCCTGGGCGAAGATGCGCTGCTGCTGGTTATCTCTGAAAAGCCGCGCAACCTGGGCAGCATCCGCTTCCTCGCTCACCGTTCGCGCAAGGAGTTGATTGAGGCATTGGCGGCGATCTAAACCCCGTTGCCCAGGGTCGCATGGCTGCCCTGTGTGGCACAGATGTGGGCGTGACGCTTGCCCCCTTGTCGGGATGGAGAGGAGTGCATGGGAGCTTACAAAGAAGCTGGCGTGGACATTGACGCGAAGATGGAGGCAATAGCCTCGATCAGTGAACAGGCGGCTGGCAGCTACAGCCCGGCGGTCTTGAGTGGGATCGGCCACTTCGGGGGCTTCTTCTCCCTGGCCGAGGCAGGTGCGCCGGCCTACGCTCAGGCAGCGGGCTACAAGGAGCCGGTGCTGGTTGCCAGTGCCGACGGGGTTGGTACCAAGCTGAAGCTGGCAGTGGCCCTGGGGCGGCACGAGGGGATTGGTCGCGATCTGGTCAACCACTGCGTCAACGATATTTTGGTCTGCGGTGCCTTCCCCCTCTTTTTCCTCGACTACTTCGCCGCTGGCAAGCTCGACGCTGTGGCTCTCGGCCAACTGGTGGCGGGCATGGCTGCGGCCTGCAAGGAGGCCGGTTGCGCCCTGCTCGGTGGCGAGACGGCGGAGATGCCTGGTGTCTACCGCGATGGTGACTACGACGTGGCGGGCTTCATCGTCGGTATGGTGGAGAAGGAGCGCATCCTCAATGGGGCAAAGGTGGGCGACGGTGATGTACTGCTCGGCCTGCCCTCTACGGGGCTGCACACCAATGGCTACTCTCTGGTGCGCCACATCTTCGACCTCGACCCGGAGGACGCAGAGCAGGCGGCGGCGAAGCTGAACGAGCATTACGACGAACTGGGTGGCAGCCTCGGTGATGCCCTGCTCGCCGTCCATCAGTCCTACTTGCCGCAGCTTGGCCCGATCCTGGCCGCCAGCGCAAACGACTCCCGCGCCCCACAGATCAAAGCGATGGCCCACATCACCGGCGGCGGCTTCTACGACAACCTGCCACGGGTGCTGCCAGAACATCTGGCGGTGAAGATCAACGCCCAGTCCTGGCAGGTGCCACCACTTTTCCGCCTGATCCAGCAGCGTGGGCAGGTGAGCAGCACGGAGATGTACCGTGTGTTCAACATGGGCATTGGCATGGTGCTGATCGCCGGGCCACGCAACGCCGAATGGTTGAGCCAACGCTTGCAGACGGTGCAGATCGGCGAAGTGGTGCGGCGGGCCGATGGTGGGCCGCAGGTAGAGATCAGCGGCCTTGAGGCTTGAGGTCGGCAGCCTGCCAGTACCACTTGGTGTGCTGGTCAGTGGTGGCGGCAGCAACCTGCAAGCGATCCTCAATGCCAGCCGAGAGGGTGAACTGCGTGGCGTGGCCGCAGTCGCGCTGGTGATCGCCAACCACGTGGCGGCCCCGGCATTGGTGCGGGCGCAGGCGGCGAACGTGCCAACAGCAGTAGTGGAGCGCGAGAGCTACGCCAGCCGCCTGGCCCAGCAGCTAGAGATCGCCAGCAAGCTGAAGGTGGCTGGGGTGCGCCTGGTAGTCTGCGCGGGCTTCGACCGCATCCTGGCCCCCGAAGCAGTAGAGGAGATTGGCGTACCAATCCTCAACCTACACCCCTCCCTGCTGCCTGCCTTCGGTGGCGGCCTGTACGCGATCCGCGACGCGCTTGCCCACGGGGTGAAGGTGACGGGCTGCACTGTCCACCTGATCGCGGGCGACTACGGGGTAGATGCTGGCCCGATTGTGGCGCAGGAGGCTGTGCTGGTGGCGGACGAGGACGACGAGGCTAGCCTCAGCCAGCGCGTCCACGCCGCCGAACATCGTACTATTGTGCGCGCAATTCGGGTGGTCTGCGGCGGCGGCCTGCGGGTCGAAGGGCGGCGGGTGCTGGCAACCGCTACTAAGCTGGCTATTGACAAGCATTAGAGGCTGATGTATAGTTATGGCAAGCAAACACCGTCTGTCGTTGTTAGCCGATCCACATCGTTGCCGTTTGCTTCTTAGGGAGGAGTGGGAGATACATGGACCCGCAGCTTACAAGCCTGATTGTCGCCGAACAGGAGACCGCCAGCATAGAGGAATGTCTGGTGCGCCTGGTAGATGACACCGGGGCGAACTACTCTATGCTCCTCGACAAGAGCGGTCAGGTGGTAGCAGCGCAGGGGGATACCGCCCGGCAGGATATTACTGCCCTCGGTGCGCTCCTGGCTGGCACCTTCGCCTCGTCGCGGGAGGTTGCCCGCCTGCTCAAAGAGAAGGATTTCCGCGTCCTCTTTCAGCAGGGGATCAAGGAGAACATCTTTACCGAACTGATCGGCGAACAGTGGATGCTGGTCGTGATGTTCGACAAGCGTACCCACATCGGCCTGGTCAAAGTGCTGGCAAAGCGGGCGACCGACGAGTTGGGCGAAGTCCTGGATCGGGTCAAGGCCCACTCGCGGGCCAAAGATACCGTGATCAGCAACAGCTTCCGCACCTCGGTGGAGGATACTATCGACCTCCTGTTCAAGGATTAGCGGCGGTGGCGTTTTATCGGCTAGAGTGGACATGAAGAAAGCGAAGTGGTGGGCTAAAGCATGGCGTTGATCAACGTTGCGGCCAGAGAGATACACTGTAAGATCGTATACTACGGTCCAGGTCTCTGCGGCAAGACTACCAACCTCAAGTACATCCACAGCACCGTACCCCGGACTGCGGCGGGCGACCTGATCTCGATTGCGACTGAGACAGAGCGTACCCTGTTCTTCGACTTCCTGCCGCTCGACCTCGGTAGTGTTCACGGCTTCCAGACTCGCTTCCACCTCTACACTGTCCCTGGGCAGGTGTTGTACGAGCGCACCCGCGTGGCAGTGCTGAACGGCTGCGACGGCATCGTGTTCGTCGCGGACTCGCAGCGGCACAAGCTGGAGGAGGATGTGCGGAGCCTGCAAGAACTGGCCCGCAACATTACCAGCCAGGGCAAGCGGTTCCTCGACTTCCCACTGGTGATGCAGTACAACAAGCGGGACATGGACAACGCCCTGCCAGTGGAGATCATGGATCGCTACCTGAACACGATCAAGGTGCCGCGCTTTGAGGCAGTTGCCAGCACTGGCCTCGGCGTGTTCGATACACTCAAGACGATCAGCAAGCTGGTGATCAGCAAGCTGTAGCAGCGGAGGGGTTACAGATGATGCGTTCACGCAAGGTAGCAGCTATGCAGTGGCCGCAGCTATACTGATGAGAGTAGCACGCCACGATCTAGCTGTGCATAGCCTTGTACTTGCTATCTGCGCTCTGGGTCTTGCTAGTGTTGCTTTGGCAGCTTGTGGTGGTAATTCATCCTCGGTTGCTAGCCTTGTGGTTGCCACAGCGAGCGTGATCGCTCCCACAGTCGTACCGACAAGGATTTGTCCTTATCCAACTGGTAGCGACCCGGTGCTTAACAGTCGTTGCTTTCTACCCTTGCCCAACAGTCCTGATGAGGTCGATACCAGAATAGCTGATTTGAATGCTATGATCGCTGCTACTTCTGCTCCTACAGCCAGGATGTACGCACTTACTTATGCAGCTGAAGATCGCACCAGCACTGCGACAGCCTTGACCCCAACGGTACCCGAACCCACCAGCACAACGAAACCGACACCAGTGTGGGAGATGGGCGTGATACAGTGTCCAGAAGAACACGGTGGCTTTTTCTACTCTTACCCAACTTGCTGGCGTGGAGTGGTCAATGGCGAACTACTTACGGTGATGGCTGCTGCAACCAACGAGGAGGTACTAAGCCCTGGAATCAACTTAATCCTGATGAAGGCGTGATAGTAGTATACCACAACGACGAGTTCTGGCGGGGGGAGAGGGGTAGCGGATGTTTACAACACACCACCGCTCCTGGGTGCGCCAAAGATAGTTTCGGCGACGGGTACGCGGCTCACCCTTGTGGCAGCCGCGTTCCTGTCCGAGAATCTCCTAACCAGGACAGTGCCAACGCCAAGTGTACCAATCATCTTTGATGTGCAGACACAGCAGTTCACTAGCGCAGGCTGCGGCAGCAACTGTACACCGCTAGTGCCAAGTACACCGCTACCAACCGAAGTCCCCTGAGTTGACCGCGTATGGTACAATCATTACATCAAGCCCGTGTGGAGGTGGGGGGCGTGAAGGAACGACACGATGGCCCTGGAAGGTACTCTTAGCGATTTTAGCCTGGCCGACATTATCCAACTGATCAGCCTGGGGCGTAAGACAGGCGAGGTGGTGATCGACGCTGGCAATAATGGAGATGGCAGCATCTTCTTTCGTGGTGGGCGGATCGTAACTGCTCGCCTCTCTGACATGCCCGCCTTCGACGCGATCTACACCTTCTTCACCTTCGACGACGGCACCTTCCGCTTCGTGGAGGGGACGGAGCCACCGGGCGACGTTACCCCGCTCAACGTCTCCAACGAGAGCATCATTATGGAGGGGACGCGGCGAGCCGACGAGTGGCAGCGGCTGCGCGAGCGTATCTCCAGCCTCGATCTGGTTGTTGGCTTGATGAGCGACCCAATGGCGAGTGGCCGCGAGGAGATCAACCTGCGCCCTGACGAATGGAAGGTGCTGACCCTGGTTAATGGTCAGCAGGACATTCGCGCTATTGCCCGGCGCAGCGGTTTCGGCGACTTCAAGACGGCCAAGATCATCTACAATTTGATGCTGGCTGGGCTGGTACAGGTGATCGTAGAGGAGCCGGTGGCGGCCCTGCCTGCCCCTGCCCTGGGTGTAGACCTCTACGACAGCCTCTCCACCATTGCTACCCAGCAGATACCCACTGCCCGCGTGTTCCTGGACGACGCTTTCCGCCGAATGGGGGTGGCGGTCGGCCAACCCGCCCCCTTCGACTCGGCGATGGGCATCTGTAGCCAGTTTGAGAAAGCAGTGGGGATGCTACTCGGCCCCTCCCGCGCTCGCTCCCTCGGTGAGCAGATGCGCGCCTACGTGCGCCAGAACTATGGGCAGCAGTTACCGCCTCCCGCCTCAAGGGGCAGGGTTGACAGTTTAGAGTTCCAAAGAGAAAGGTGGGAGGTTATGCTGATCGGGACGAAACCTTTGGCCCTTGCCAGACATGGGCGGTACCTTGCGCTGGCGTTCCTTGCGCTGGCCTGCTTCAGTTTTGGGCCAACGCCAGCCCAGGCTGCCCCGTCACCCTCTGTAGTAATCAACGAGTATTACGCCCCAGTTGGCGGTGACCGCCAGGCACAATGGATCGAGTTGGTGAACCGCAGCCCTGATCCGATCCTGCTCAACGGTTGGACGCTAGCGACCAGCAACCAGGAGTTTGCCCTGCCTGCCATCACCCTGAAGCCGGGTGACCCAGCTAGCAAGGGCGCGGACTTTGTGCTGATCACCTTCAACCAGGATAGGGTACGAGCTGCCTTCCCTGCTATTTCTGGCACCACAACCATCCCGCTGAACCTGGGCGAGGGCGTACTCAACCCCGCAGCGGATATGCTGCTCTTGCGCGCCCCAGGCGGTACCATAGCCGACGAGATCGGCTGGGGGCCAGTGGACAAGAGTTGGAAGAACGCCGCCTTTACCGCTGATGACCGCCGCACCCCGGTGCTGGACAGAGACCACGCCAATGGTGATCCACTGCTCAAGTCGGTGGGCCGCGTGCCAGACGGCAGGGACACCGATTCGGCCAGCGACTTCGTGGTGCGTGATAGCCCGTCACCGGGTGGCAAGCTGCCCGCCCCCAGGCTCAACGACACTGATTTGCGTAAGCGGCCCACTGACTACATCTCTGTGGTAGCTGGGGTGCTACTCTGGATCGGTTTTGTCATGGTTGCGCTGATCGCCCGCCGTTTCCAAAACCTCAGCGGCCAGAACACCTATTGGCAAGCCCTGCTGATCGCCCCGGTCGGCATCCTGATCTACACCTGGATTCAGGCTGCGGCCTTCTTTGACCACAACGCCATGACTGACCAAGAGAAGTGGATAGGCTTCCTTATCCTTCTCCTTAGTGCCGTCCTCTGCATCTATGTGATCAGCGTCTTCCGCCGTATCGCCGGTCGTTACCTGGAGGGTACACGATGAACAACCTTGTGATCGACTGGTTCCCGATCCCGCCGCTGATCCTGGAGATTGGCTTCATCCTGCTGGCAGTTGCCCTCTTTCGCTTCGCCCGCGTCCTCGGTGAATTGCTAGAGATCGTCCAGAAGCCGCCGCTAGAGGCGTTGGTGGTGGTGGCGGCGGTGGTGCTGATCCTCACCTTTGTCATCCCCCACTATATTGCTAGCGCAGTCTTCTACCCCAACCGCGATGCCAGCACTACGATGTGGGACTACCTCAATCTGTTCCGCACGATCAGCTTTGTGGGGATGCTGGTTGCCGCCGTGTTGGTGGCGATCCCCAGCGCGATGTACCTCTGGTGGACTTCGCGCTAGTTTGGTTGTTGGCCCAAAGCAAGCGGATGAGCGAATGCTGTGCGCCACAACCAGCCGCTTATCCGCTTTCACGCATCCGCTGCCTGAGTAAAGGGGAAACCAATGCGGGCGATCATCAGCGTTTACGACAAGAGCGGCATTGTTGAACTGGCGCAGGGCTTGCTGCTGGCGGGTGGGCTGCACACCGAGATTTATTCCACCGGCGGCACCATGCGCGCCCTACAAGCGGCTGGCGTGGCGGTGCAGAGCATCAGCGACCTTACTGGCTTTCCAGAGATACTAGATGGGCGGGTCAAGACGCTGCACCCGGCGGTGCATAGTGGCATCCTGGCCCGGCGCGACCTGCCAGAGCATATGGCCCAGCTTGATGCGCTGAACCTGCAACCGATTGACGTGGTGGTGAACAACCTCTACCCCTTCGTGCAGACGATCCGTGAGCCTGGGGTGACGTTCGAGCAGGCAGTGGAGGAGATCGATATTGGTGGGCCGAGCATGATTCGGGCGGCGGCCAAGAATCACGCCAGCGTGCTGATCCTGGTTGACCCCGCCGACTACGGGCCGACCCTGCGCGAGTGGCAGGAGCAGGGAGAGGTCAGTGCGGCCACCCGCGTCCACCTGGCTGCTAAGGCCTTTCAGTACACTGCTAGCTACGACACCTACATCGCCCAGTACCTGCGCGAACAGGCGCATTACCCCTCCCCTGCTACAAGAGGGACAGGGGTGGACAAGCAGCAGCCTCTCTCCGACGCGCCCGCTGGGGTTTTCTTCCCCGCCAATTTCAGCGTCAGCCTACACCAGATACAGCAGATGCGTTATGGCGAGAACCCCCATCAGCAGGCCGCCCTCTACGCTGACAGCTTGGGGGGTAGTGCCACGCTAGTGGGCAGCCTCAAGCAGTTGCAGGGCAAGGAGCTATCCTACAACAACATCCTCGATGCGGACGCAGCCCTGGCGGTGGTGCGCGACTTCCGCGAAGCAGCGGTGGTGATCGTCAAGCACAACAATCCCTGCGGCCTCGCGGTCGGCGCGGATTTGCTGGCAACCTACCAGAAGGCGTTGGCAGGCGACCCAGTTTCGGCCTTCGGTGGCATCGTGGGCATCAACCGCCCAGTGGACGCACAGTTGGCTGCGGTGATCGCCGCTACCTTCTACGAGGTGGTGATCGCCCCAGAGTTTAGTGCTGAGGCAGTGCAGGTGTTGGCCCGCAAGAAGAACCTGCGCCTGCTAGCCGTGCCAGACCTCAACGACCCGGTGTCGGCCAGCCGCGTGCCGATGCTGCGGCAGGTCAGCGGCGGCTTCTTGGTGCAGGAGCGGGACGCGATCCCACCAGAGCAGGTGCAGCCTACCGTGGTCAGCGAACGTGCGCCAACGGTGGCGGAACTGCGTGACCTGCTGTTCGCCTGGCGTGCCTGCACCCACGTGAAGTCCAATGCCATCGTGTTGGCGAAAGACGACGCGGTGCTGGGTATTGGCCCAGGGCAGCCCAACCGCCTCGACTCGGTGCGCCTGGCGGTCTCGCGGGCTGGCAACAGGGCGGCTGGCAGCGTGTTGGCTAGCGATGCCTTCTTCCCCTTCGCCGACGGGCTAGAGGTGGCCGCCGAAGCGGGCGTGACCGCCGCTATCCAGCCGGGTGGCAGTCAGCGTGATGCAGAGGTAATCGCCGCCGCGAACAAGGCGGGTATGGCGATGGTCTTCACCGGCCAGCGGCACTTCAAGCACTAGCCTGGCTTACACAGCTACCTGCCCACGACTGGCGGCCCACTTTCTAGACAGGCTATGACGGTGATGAACGACAAGCAACAACCCCGCTAGCAACCAGGCTGGCGGGGTTGTTACTCTTACTCGACTTTGACTATCTACGGCTGGCTGTCAATGGCCCGATGAACCACCTTCGACAGTTCGCCGCGTCGGATGGAGTCGTTGGGCCGGAAGCAGGTGCCGACCCCACCGCTGCACGCCGCCCCGTTGATGATGTTGCGGCTTGCCAGCGTCTGGATAGCAGTGTAGCCGAAGCTACCCAGTGGTACGTCAGTGAAGGTCGGCACTACGGGCGTGACCGTGGGGTAGTTGCGGGCGCGCTGCACGATCACCGCCACCTGTACGCGGGAGATTAGGACGTTGGGGCCGTAGCAGCTACCAGGCGTGCCGAGGGCGGCGCACTGGGCGGCAGAGAGGCCGTTGACCGCGCCAGCGTGCGCCGCAGCCTCGACGTAGCCATAGAACACGCTACCCGATGCCACATCCACGAAGGTCGGCTGGGTGGGGGTGAAGGCGGGGAGGCTGAAGCCGAGCGCGGCGATCTTGGCGAACTGACCGCGCGTGGTGTTGCTGTTAGGCTGGAAGGTGCCGCCAGCGAAGCCGCTGATTACCCCGCGGCAGGCGAGGAACTGGATGTCGCCGTAGAAGATGTTGGTGGTCAGTACATCGCTAAAGCTGATCGTGCAAGGGGTGCTGGTCTGGGTCGGGGTGCTAGTCGCAGTCACGGTGGTCGTGCCAGTGACCGAGCCACTAGCGGTTGGCGTAGCGGTGCCAGTGATGATCGCCGTGGCTGTGTTGGTGGGGCCACCAGGGGTCTGGGTTGGTGTGCTGGTGGGGCCGCCAGCGGTAAGGGTCGGCGTAGCCGTGGCCGTGCGGGTAGCGGTCTGGGTTGGCTGGCCGCCGAGGGCCGCATTAACTTGCTGGTAGCCGAGGCCGAGGCTGTAGTTGCTGCTGCTCGTCTTGCCCGCCAGCGACTCGCCGAGGGTGGCCGCCAGGCGGTAGTTGCTGCTGCCCAGCCCCTGCCCGCCGCTTGCCCCAATCTGCGACCAGTTGAGTGCGTAGTTGGCAGAACTGGCCGCTAGCACATAACTGGTTAGCACCAGCATTGCCACTACCGCGACCAACCCACTGCTGAGGGTTTTAATCCTGTTCTTCATCGTGCGCTCCTTTCGCCGAGCAGCGGTTACTTGAAGTTGACGAACAAGGTCACCTTGCCATCCTTGTCGGGTTGGCTGATCACCGTGCCAATGCGTTCGTCGCTGGTGGCGGCCACGCGGTAGTCGCCGCTCGCGCTCAGGCCGAGGTGGTCGCCGAACTTAGCGGTGCTGGCCTTGACCTGCACCTGGCCGAGGACGACCACGCGGATCATATCGCCTGGCTGGAAGCTGGTGGCCGCCTGGTCAATCGTCCAGCTAACCTGCTTGCCCGCAGGCTGGCTATCCTTGCCCGCAGGCTGGCCGTCCTTGCTCGTAGGCTGCGTAGGGTGGTCGCTCTCAGGCCGAGCCATACGCTGGCTGGCGACCCCCACTGCGAGGGCAGCGGTTGCGGCGGTCGCTTTGCTGGTGCCAACGTACTGGGTGCCGTCCACCGTCGGGTTGTTGCCATCGAAGGCCAACACCTCGCCAGCTTGCAGCGGGGTGGTGCCGTTGTAGCGCACCATGATGCTGTAGGCACCAGGGCGGTCAATGAAGCTCTGCGCGCTGACTGCCCCAACTGCGTAGACGCTGGTGCTGGTACTAGACGGGGAGCCAAAGTAGGCGGAGTAGGTAGGACCATAGGCGTAGATGCCGTACTGTAGGCCAGTGCCGCCGCCAAAGTTGTAGAAGTAGCCAGCATAGCCATCCGTACTGCCGCTAGTTGATGACTCAGCTAGTACGGCTGTCGCGCCCCTGGCGTATAGTCCAGCATTGGTGAAGTTGCTAGTGTTGGTGTTGATCGCGTTGACCACACCATTGCGATAGTCCACACCTGGGTAGGAGCCGCTGATGACTGCGCCTGGGGCGAGGCTGAAGGCGTAGGCTGCGCCATTGACCTTGATGCGCGGGGTCATCTCTGCGTCGCTGGCGATGGTCACCCCCAGGTAGAGGGAGCCGCTGAAGATGCTGGCGAAGCTGCCCCCGTCGGCCCCGAACTCGAAGGTGAACAGGCCGCTAGCGTCGGGGGTGATGCTGGTGGTTGGCTCGCTGTAGAGGGCGGTGCCGCCGCTGGCCACGTTGTAGAGCTTGAAGGCGAAGTTGGTGGCAGTGGTGACGGGCAGGCCGCCGGGAGTAGTCAGCCTACCCTGCACGGTCAGGCGGGTGGGGGACTGGTCGGTGGGCTGGTTGCTGGCGGGTTGGCTGAGGGTAGCGGTGATGCCATTGCCCGCGAGGGGAGCGGCCTGGCTGGGGGTGGAGGCGAGCAGTTGGTTGCCGAGCAGGGTGATGGTGAGAACGACGAGGACGAAGGCGAGGAGCTTGTTAACTTTCACGGCTGGTTCCCTTCCTTGTTGATGCTGGTAGTGGGGCGCATCTGGCCCATCGCTGCGTTGATGGGTCGTTGAGAGTACGGATTGCTAGCACCTACGATCAGGTCGGCCAGTTGGCTGAGGTTACGGGTTCGTCTTTCAGGCTCTCTGCCACTGCTGCCCTTCTATAGGCTGATCCTAGCATAGAGCTTCATTACTTGGCAAGTATCAACTGACATTGACTGGCTTTGAGGGCTACGGTTGCACAGGCAGCGCAGTTAAAGGCCGTAAGCAAAAAGAGCCGCAAAAAACCCGCCTCTCGACCGAAGCGGGAACGGTACAACCATGTGGTAGCTGAAGGGGAGGCTAGGCAGGTGATTTGCCGTCCAACATTGGGGGATGAGCTACCGCCGCCCGATCTTGCCACCCAGTTCCTCGTACTTGCGGAACTCCTCGACTGCCTCGTTGACCGCGTTGATCGCGGCATAGACCTGGCCGAGGTTGTAGTGGGCCTGGGCGTAGCGCGGATTGATCTTGATCGACTGCTGGAAGGCACTGATCGCCTCGTCCAGCCGCCCCAGCGTTTTGAGCGCGATGCCCATACTGTTGTAGGCTTCTGCGTCCTCCGGGCGTAGGCGGATGCCACTGTAGAAGCTCCGCACTGCGTTCTCGTACTGGCCGCTGCCGGTGTAGGCGATGCCGAGGTTGTAGTAGGCTTCGGCGTTGTTGGGGTCGCGCTTGAGCAACTCGACGAAAGTCTCAATCGCCTTGGGGATGCGCCCAGCGGCGGCGTAGGCTGCGGCTAGCTGGTAGCGCGCCTTGTCGTTCTCTGGCTGCCCTTGCAGGGTGTCC
This sequence comes from Chloroflexota bacterium, assembly GCA_043754535.1. Lineage (GTDB taxonomy): Bacteria > Chloroflexota > Chloroflexia > QHBQ01 > QHBQ01 > JBBROH01. Next base: position 20,622 of record JAYUUN010000032.1, read on the forward strand.
AGCAACTCAGCGATGGCAAGCTCCGGCTGGTTGCTGGCGAGATAGACGCGACCGAGGTTGTAGTGCGCGTCGGCCCAACCGGGGTTGAGGTGGACTGCCTGCTGCAAGGCCGCGGCTGCCGCTGGCAACTGGCCGAGGTCACGGCGAGCGAGGCCGAGGATGTAATGACCCTGCGCGTCCTCTGGGTTGAGGCGGATCACCTCCTCGAACTCCTTGACCGCTTCCTCCGTGCGCTGCCGCTTCATCAGGGCCACGCCGAGGTTGTAGTGCGCCTCCGAGAGGCCCGGCTGGTAGCTGATCGCAATGCGGAAAGCCTCGAAAGCCTGGTCAAGCTGGCCCTGGGCGGCGTGCAGCGTCCCCATCAGGTAGTATGCATAGGCATCGCGGCGATCCTGCTTGATCGCCTGCTGCAACTGGGCTGTTGCCTCTGGGTACTGCTTGCGCGCTTTGTAGAGGCTGGCTAGCTGGTGGTAGGCGACATTCAGTTTGGGGTTGAGACGCGCCGCCGCCGTGTACTCGTCAATCGCCGAGGCGGTATCCCCACTGGTCTGGTAGACGGCAGCTAGCTGGAAGTGCGCGTCGGCGTTGTTCGGCTCCAGGCTGATCGCCTGGCGGAACTGCTGGGCAGCCTCCACCAACTTGCCCTCGTCCTTAAGGGCGAGACCAAGGTTGATGAAGCTCTCCGCGTCAGCAGGCTGAATCGTGGTTGCTTCCTTGAACTGGCGCACCGCAAGGTCAAGCTGGCCCTGGCTCTTGTAGAGCAGGCCGAGGTCATAATGCGCTTCGGCAAAGTCGGGCTTGAGGCGGGTCGCTTCGCGGAACTGGTCGGCGGCAGCGTCGATCTTGCCGTCGCTGCGGTAGATAAGGCCAAGGTTGTAGTGCGCTTCAGCCATCTCTGGTGCCATGTTGAGCAGGGTTGCCAGTTCGCGTTCTGCTTTGTCGTACTCGCGCTGCTCGTGATAGATAGCCGCCAAGTCCATGTGCAGCACTGCGTAGTCGGGGGCGATCCGCAAGGCTTCCTGCAACTCACCCACCGCCTGCTCTGGCTTCTTCTCAGCCCGGAAGGCGCGGGCCAACCCGCGATGCACCGCAGCTACGTCGCGGGTCTGCGCCTGCTGGCTCATGGCAGCGGTCAGCACTCCACTGTCTGTGCTGCTGCCAGTCGCCTGCAAAGCCTTCTGGAAGGCGGCGCGAGCGCGGGCTGGCTGGTTCTGGTTGATATAGACTACGCCAAGATTGTAGAGGGCGGAGACGGCGTTGCGGCTCAGGCGCACTGCCGTTTGTAGGTTGCGGGCGGCATCGTCGAGGCGACCAATCGCCCGCTGGACGATAGCCAGGTTCTGGTAGGCTTCGGCCATCACCTGGTCAACCTGGATCGCCGCGCTAAACTCGCGTTCCGCCGCCTGGTACTCGCGCATCAGGTAGTAGCTGTTGCCGAGGTAGAAGTGGCAGATCGCCTGGTCGCTGAGGGCGGCCCCATCCTCGTCATAAGCCATCGTCGCGCTGATCAGGGCCATCTTGAACTCACCTATCGCCTGGGGGTACTGGGCGTTGACATAGCAGGCGAGGCCACCCAGCAAGTAGAGGAGGGTGTTGGGTCGGGCGGCCCGCTGGTGGCTGAGGGCGATTTGGCGCAACCCGGCCAGGCGCATCTCCTCTCGTTCGCCACTAAGCTCCTGCTCAAGCGGGCGCAGGATTTCCAGGGTGGGCATGAAGTAGCGTCGCTTGCTGCCCGGCTCCAGCCAGCCCCAGAGCAGCACATTGGCCTTGAGCAGGCGGGCGCGTTCGCGGGCTGCCGCTGCGTCTGGCACAAAGGGGGCGCGACCAATCACCGCCTCGGCAGCCTCTACCTCTTTGAAATGGGTGGCAAGACGAGCTAGCATTGTCAGGGTGAACTCGCGGGCATCATCCGGCTCGACCGCCTCCGGCAAGCTGTTGCTGTTGCTGCCTGCGCTGCCCAGCGGGGTTGGGTGTGCCGCCCGCAATGCTGTGTCGCTGACCTTCAGCGGGCGGGTGGGTGGCGCAGCAACAGCAGTGGTGGCAGTCACAGCGACGGGATTGCTGTGGTTACGGCTGCGGTTCAGCAGGTTACGCAGCGTGTCCAGGTTGGGCAACTCAATCTCAAGATTGAGTTCCTCAAGCACCTTGCGGTTAACCTGGCGCACCAGGGGGGTTGCTGTAGCCGCCTCCTTGCTGCCAGCAGGCCGGGCCTGGGCGACCAGTTCGCCAAACTCTGGCACCACCACCACCAGCTTGCCGCTGAGGGGGCGGGGGGGCGGGATGTTGAGGACGACCCAGCTTGCCAGCAGGCCAATGGCAGCCACGAACTTGAGCAGCCCTAGTAGCCAGCCTAGCGAACGCAGGGCGGGGAAGAAGTTGAGGACGACCACCAGCGCGACCAGGGCGAGGATCGCCAAAGCCGCGTAGGTTATAATGTTGCGGACGCTCAAACGGTTTGACAACATCGGCCCTCTACACCCCATCCAAATCTTGAACCCAGCCCTATTATATCACATACCAGTTCCTTTTGTTTGTTTATGTAAAGAGCAGTCTGCTATCCGTGTTTGCTAGCGGCAAAACGGGTACTGAAACACAACGCGGCCCACGCTGGTCAAAGAACGTAGTACACCAGGAGAGATAAGAGAGAGCGCATGAACCCACAAATCGGCGACGCTACTACCCTGTTGCGGCAAGGTATCGAGGCATACAACCACAACGATCCCGCCCGCGCCCGCTACCTGCTGAGCCAATCGGTGCAAGCCGAGCCACGCAGCGAGGCGGCCTGGCTCTGGTTGGCGGCGGTCACGCCCGACCTGCGTGAGGTGGAACTCTGCCTGCAAAACGCTGCGGGCCTCAACCAACACAATGGCGAGACGGCCAACCGCCTTGCTCACGTGCGGGCGATCCTCCACCCTGCGCCTGCCCAGCCGCAGCCGATGCCGCCACCACCGCCGCTACCCCCTTCCAGCTACCAGCCTGGTCGTTCGCTGCTCTCCTTCGGCAGCACCCAACCTCACCCGCCCCCCACCGCCGTCGCTGCTCCGATCCCATCCGCGCCACTGCCCCCGCCGCTCTACCAACCTCCGCAGCCCCAGTACCAGCCACCAGCCAGCACCATGCCAGCCCGCCACTACACGCCACGCCCGAACCCAACCACGCCGCTCTACGACGGGCAGCGGCAGCAGCCATTCATCCTGCGCGCCCTCTACTTTGTGTTTGTCGGCTGGTGGGTGACGTGGCTGTGGGTCTCGTTCGCCTGGTTGTTCAACCTCAGCATCATCGGCCTGCCGATTGGCCTGTTGATGCTCAACCTGGTGCCGCAGGTGTTGACCCTGGAGCCACAGCGTACCGAGTTCATCACCGTCTACAGCCAGACCGGGCGGCTCTCTGTGCGGCAGGTACCGGCCCAGTCGCCGCCGCTGCTAACCAGGGCGATCTGGTTCGTGCTGGTCGGCTGGTGGCTCAGTTTGCTTTGGACCTACGTTGCCACCTTCCTCTGCATCAGCGTAATAGGCCTGCCCGCAGGCATCTGGCTGTTCCATCGGCTACCGCTGATCACCACCCTCAAGCGGCTGTAAGCAGTTGCGATTGGAGCTGCTGCTAAAAAAGGAACTCGCCTTGACATTGGCACAGCCATTGCGTATAATGTGCAGGTAGGATGCAACGCGGGGTGGAGCAGTGGTAGCTCGTTGGGCTCATAACCCAAAGGTCGGTGGTTCGAATCCGCCCCCCGCTACCAATTTGGCGACGTAGCTCAGCGGTAGAGCTAGGGACTCATAAGCCCTCGGTCGGTGGTTCGAATCCACCCGTCGTCACCAGAAGCCTCTGAACATTGGTTCAGGGGTTTTTTGTCGCCCCTGCCCGAAGGGCATGACAGCTTGTTGACGAACAGGGTATAATAGGGTAAGTGGAGGTGGAGGTGGCAGCAAACACAATCTTGCTAGATAGGGTAGCCCGCTTTATCCAAGAGCAGCAGCTTTTCCCCCACCCGCAGCCGGTTGTTGTCGGCGTAAGTGGCGGGCCGGACTCGGTTGTGCTGCTGCACATCCTCAGCCGCCTCAAGGCTCTGGGTCTCAACCTCCATGTGGCGCACCTTAACCACCGCCTGCGTGGGGCCGAGGCCGAGGCAGATGCCCGCTTCGTGCAGAGCTTCACCCGCCAGCTTGGTCTCCCTTGTACGGTTGGAGGGGCCGACGTAAAGGCTTACCAGAGCCGCAACGCTCTCTCTACCGAGACGGCAGCCCGCCAGGTGCGCTACGCCTTCCTGCGCGATGTTGCCCAGCGCGTGGGGGCGGAGCGGGTGGCAGTCGGCCACACCGCCGACGATCAGGCCGAGACCGTGACTATGCACTGGCTGCGCGGCTCAGGGCTGGCGGGTCTGCGTGGGATGCGGCCAGCAGCCCCGATCTTCCTGCTAGAAGATCAGCATGAGCTGATTGCGGTTGAGGGGGCGCGGCCCGATGAGATTGCAATTCTGCCACCCAGCAGTCTGCATATGCTGGTGGTGCGTCCGCTGCTGGGGGTCTGGCGCAAGGAGATCGAGGCATATTGCCGCCAGTATGAACTCAATCCCCGCACCGATAGCACCAACAGCGATATCCGCAACCAGCGCAACAAGGTGCGCCTGCAACTAACCCCCGCCCTGGAGTCGTTCAACCCCGACTTCAAGGAGAACATCACCCGTGCCGCGCAGACCTACGCCGTCGAGTACGAATACTTCGAGGCGCAGGTAGATGCACTCTGGCCGCGCCTGGTCGAGGTGGGCGACCGCCTAGTACGCTTCGACGGCGAGGTTTGGCAGCAGACCCCTCTAGCCCTGCAACCTTACTGCTTGCGGCGGGCAGTGCTGACCCTGGTCGGCCATGTCGAGGGTTTGGAGCGGGTGCATATCGAGGCGATCACGGGAGGTGACGGCCCGGCTCGCGCCCGTGTCAACCTGCCGCACGACCTGATCATGCAGCGCGAGGTGGAAGGCTTCGTGATTGGCCTGCGCGAGGGTTTGGAGGAGCGGTTGCGCGCCCTGGACAGCCGCCGCTATCCCTTGCTGACCAATAACAGCCCTGTCACCTTTGAGCCGCCTGCCTGCCTGACCCTCAACGGCTGGCAACTGACAGCCGAGTGGGTGCAGCCACCACTCAACCCGACCACCGCTGACCGCTGGGAAGCCTACCTGGACGTGGGCGAGGTAGCCTTGCCCTTGACCTTGCGTGGGCGCGCAAGCGGCGAACGGATGACACCGCTCGGCCTGGGTGGGCAGAGCAAGAGCCTGCAAGACCTGATGGTAGACGCAAAGGTGGCATCCCACCTACGCGCTCATTGGCCGCTGCTGATCGCCAACGGCGAAGGTGGCGATGTTCTGTGGGTGGTGGGCCTGACCGTCTCCGAAGCCGTGCGTGTGCGCGAAGATAGCAGCCTGGTGCTGCACCTGCGGCTTGAGCGCGTGTAGGTCGGTGGATCGTTGCTTGCAACGCTGTTCGTCAGCCTATTAGGAGGAAACCAGGATGAGCGACCCTTACGATGACCCAACCATTCCCGACTACAGTCCCGACCCAGACGACGACCCCACCAGCGTGCCGCAACCGGAGTACGAGCCGCCCACAGTGCTGCCCGACATCTACGATCCAATCAGCCCCGACCCCGACGAGAGGCCTACCTTCGACGAGCCACCCAGCCCCACCAACCCCGACTCGTCACCTGGCTACGCGCCGGTGGTCGACCCCCTTGCGCCCAACCAATCCGGGGCTGCGATTGGCGATCCGCCCCCAATGGGCTGACCTGCTGGCTAGCGAGGTTCTACAAGGCGGCCAACACGCCTTCGATCAGCGCACGCAGGCGGGGGCCGACAAGGTTGGCGGTTGCCAGTACCTCCTCGTGGTTAGCCTCGCTGGTTGTCCCATCCTCGCTGATCGCCTCGTTGGTGATCGTGGAGAAGCCGAGGACGCGCATTCCCCCATGGCGGGCGACGATCACCTCTGGCACCGTGGACATACCTACTGCGTCCGCCCCCAGCAGGCGTACCAGACGGACTTCCGCTGGAGTCTCAAAGCTGGGGCCAGCCAGCATCATGTATACTCCTTCGGGTAGGGTGATGCCCTGCTCTGCCGCCACCCGCCTGGCGATAGCACGCAAGGCCGGGTCGTAGGCGTTGTTCATTGCGTTGAAGCGCAGGCCTAGCTGCTCGTCGTTCGGGCCGCGCAGGGGGGTAACGCCGCTGAAGCCGGGCAGGTTGATCTGATCATTGATCAGCATGATCTCACCCTGCTTCAGCCCTGGACGGATGCCGCCCGCCGCGTTGGTGACGATCAGCGTCTCTGCCCCCAGCCCCCGCAGCACGCGCACAGGGAACGTCACCTGCTGCATATCATATCCCTCGTAGTAGTGGATGCGACCGCGCATCGCCACCACCGGTTGGCCGCCAAGCTGACCCAACACCAAAGCCCCCGCGTGGCCCACCACAGTGCTGACCGCGAACCCAGGGATTTCAGAGTAGGCGATAGTCACAGGGCTGCTGATTGCGTCGGCCAGCGCACCGAGGCCGCTACCGAGGATCAGGCCAACACGAGGCATTGTGCCACTGCGCGCTCGAATGTAGTCAACAGCCGTCTGTATCTGTTCGTAAAGCTCAATCATCTTTCCTCCTGTGATCCAAAAGGGGACGCAGCAACTGCGCCCCCTGCCTACTTTGCCTATTCGTCGGCCTACGAGGCGATCCGATTAAGAATCTGCCTGCGCTTCTCCTGATATTCTTCTTCGCTGATCAAACCCTGTTGGCGCAATTCCTCCAGGGCGTGCAGAGCCTCGGCTGCACTGCTGCTGCGCGTAGCGGCGGCGGGGGCCACTGGCGGCGGCTGGCGGAGCGGGGCGGGCGCAGCTACTGGCCGTTGCGGCGGAGGCGCGTTGTTGTATTGATCCTGGTTAGGTCTGTTGAGAGAGAGGTTTGGGCTGTTGTCCTCGCCCAGCGCGCTGGCCTTCGCGTCCAGCAGTTGCTTCTTAAAATCCAGTGGGCTGTCAATATTCTCCATCTTGTTGTCGCCCTCGTTGCTGTTGCCACTGAGCAGATCGAGCGTGCCAAAGTTGAAGATGCGCCCCCAGAAGGTTTGTACCATGCCGATGTCGTTGATCTTCTCCACTGAGGTGTCGAAGCTGGACTTGTTGATCACCCCGCGCACCTGGATCACCCGATAGTTGGTGACGATGTAGAGGCGGTTGGCCCACTGGATGTAGTTAGCCACGATCACCGCCACTGGTACGATCAGCAGCAGCAGCAGCCAGCCTACCAACCCCTTGTTTGGCTCCTGCACAATATTGAGGTTGGGGAAGATGATCACTATCGCGATGATCGCCACAATGCCCAGCAACGCACCCCAGATGTACTTGAGCAGGCCAAAGATGTGCTGGCGCACAGCGATCTTGATTGTTTCATTGGTACTAAGCAGTTCGGTTACGTAGCTCATCGGGGCGGTTCCTCCTGTTGGTTAGTCTGCGCTCGGCAGAGTGCTGGCAAGGAAGCGGCTGGAACGCAGTTCGCGGTCGAGGATATACTGCACGTAGGCATCCATGGCCCGCTTGATCTCGCCGCGTACCTCCTCTGGCACGCGCACGCGGTCAACCTCGGCGTAGTCGTTGCTGCGTTGCAGCAGGCGGGCTACCTTGAAGGCGGACAGGCTGAGTTTGACTGCGCTCCGCTGGCTGGCAGCGCAGGCAGGGCAGACCATGCCGCCCAGAGTGCCGCTGAAGCCGTTACCTTCGTTCGGCTGCAAGGTGGCATTGCAACTAAGGCACTGGTTTAGTTCGGGACGATAGCCGACGAAGCCCAGCAGTTGCATTGTGTACCAGAGGGTTAGCAAGTCTGGATCGTTGGCCTGGCCCAACCAGTTGAGCGTGTCGTTGACCAGCCGATAGAGCGGGTAGTTCTCCACATAGTCAACGGTGAAGCTATCGAGTAGGTCACCAATCACTGAGGCGTGGGCGATCAACCGCAGGTCGTCGCGGAAGCCCATGTGCGGGTCGAGCGTCTCGCTCTGGGTGACGATATCGAGGTCGCCTTTCGATTTCGCCAGTTGCAGCCTGCTGCGAACCAGCAGTTCGAGGTGGCCCCCCAGGTGGCTGGTCGGACGGGCCACCCCTTTGGCGATAGCCCGAAACTTACCCAAGCTGGGGCTGTACAGTACCAGCACACGGTCAGCCTCACCCACCCGCCAGTGGCGTAGGACGATAGCTTCGGTTCGATATAGCTTGTCTCTTGTTGTGCTTGGCATCCTTCTAATCTCCCCTCACATTATACCACAAAAGGGGGATTTGAGTACAAAGCTAGTGGGGCTGTAGCTGTTCAGGGTTGCAGCGGCGGATGGGGCTAGCGGCCTGGCACAGTAGCCAACGCAATCAACCGCCCCCAGTCCCCCCCTCCGACGGAGCGGGGCCAGGAGCGGGCCGCCGCTCGGCTTCGTCCGCCGGGGCTAGTGGGTTTGGTGCTGTGCGGTGGTGCGTCTCTGCACTGTTGGGCAGAGGGTGTGGGCTGCTGCGGCTGCGGGTCTCCGCCTCAAGCAGCGGCAGCCGCTCTGGGCGCAGATCGCCAGTGGCGGTCAGGTCATCCAGGGTGCTGATGTCGGCGGCATAATCGTAAGCACGCAGGTTGTCCAATTCCTGCAAGTTAGCCAACAACAGCAGCACGATAGCGAACAGGATAGTAAGCAGAATCGGCAGCAGGCTGTGGCTCCAGGCCTCGGTGACCGCCGCGCCAAAGTAGTGGGTGCCATACTTGTTGTCGTAGTAGTTGGCGAAGTAGGGCTTGACGAACGAGGGTAGCGCATTGCTGAGGTCGATACTAGTGTCGTGCCTAAGCAGGGCAAGCAGGTTGCTTTCGTTAGCCATTGGGGTGATCGGCTGGTTGTACATCCGCTGCGGCTGTTCCATAAAGACGTATACCACCAGCCCGCTGACCAGCATTAGCGCGCCGTAGAGGATGCCGACCGCCAGTCGGTATGCTCCCGCGAAGTTGTCGAGCAGGACGGCAAAGGGGAGGGCGAACAGGGGCAGCAGCGAGAGGATGTAGCGAGCGGGAGGACACCATTCGCCCCACCATTGCGCGTAGTTTGCGACCACCAGGAAGTAGGGCAGGGCGATCACCCCCAGCCAGATCAGGTCTTTCTTCATCCGATTGTGCCAGAGGAAAAGTAGGCCGACGAAGGCAAACAGGTAGATCGGGGCAGCGATCAGCAAGCCCCACTGCTGGTCGAAGAAGATACCTGCTGCCCCTCTGACCGTGCCACCCACGTCCGACGAACCAGCGTGATCGCTACCGTTCGGCAAGGGGAACTGATAGCGCACGTAGAAGAAGTAAAGCAGTAGCCCCCCACTGACTACGCTCGGTAGGGTGAGTAGCAGGGCATTGCGAAGCCGCTGGCCGTCCGGCTGCTTCCACTGCTGGTAGAGATAGAACAGAAAGAGGCCGACGCTGATTGGCACAAAGCGGTAGTGTAGCCAGGGCAGGAAGGCAATGCTGGCGGCGGTGAGCAGCAGTTGCAGCCAGCTATTGTGCCAGAGGCGCAGGCGGCGGAAGGCATAGATGATCAACAGTCCCGCTGGTAGCTCTGGGAAAATCAGGAAGGAGTAGGCGAGCAACGGCACGCTGAAGGTAAAGGCTAGCCAGGTGAAGAAGGCAGGCCAGCGGCGGCGGGTACTCTCCCGCGCCAGCAGGTAGATGTTGAGGGCAAGGGTGGCGGCGATCAGGTTGAGGAAGATGGTGACGGCCAGCCGCATCCCGTCGTAGCTGCCCAGTTGCTCACCGAGGGCGAAGGCGGGCAGTACCAACAGGCTGAGGCCAAGGCCGTGCTTGGAATAGAGTTCCTTGTCACGCCCCTTGAACCCTCCCTGTTGGCCCTGGGCTGGCTTGTCTACATAGCACATCCTGCTGGCTGGCACAAGTTGGGCGGGGTGGGGCGGCAGCGGGTACGGCACCCCCGGCGGCCAGCCCAGCCAGGCGGTAGGCAGATCGCTTTTTGCTACATAACGCCCCTCCAATGCAACCTCATGGTAGAAACTGGGGTAGACCTTACGCGAGTCGTAATCGTAGTAGTTGTTGCATTCGTTGAGGTCGCCATCCTGCAAGATGCTGATCGCGGTTAGCAGGTAGGACGGCTCATCGCCCGTCAGCGGGTTGAGGTAGCTGACCATGCGAAAGCTGAGGCCCGCGAGAACCGCGAAGGTGACGAGGAAGATCAGCACGCTCTCCCCGACTGGCACTCGTTGGGTGATAGTTGGGGTCTCATTCGCCTGCTCCTCGGCGAGGTCGCGACGGCTGGTCAATTGGATGGGCAGGCGAAGCAAGGGCGGCTCTTTCTGGGCTAGACAGGGTAACGATCCGACTGCTATAATTATAGCGTATGATAACCGATTGTCCCTCTCTGTTCAAGCTAAGAGTGGGGTGGAGAAGCTGACCGCGCTGGCTCAGCCAGGCTGCGAAGGAGAGGGGTCACAGGGTCTATGTCTGCTATTGCCAACATCCTGAGCGAGAAGTTTCACCGCTTCGCCGAACTCTGGGCCGCCTACCTGAGCAGTCGGGCTGCCGACGAGTTGCCGATCAGCGGCGACCGCAGCGACTTCGCGCGCCTGCTCAACCACTACCGAGCGATAGTGGATGCTGTGCGCCACGAGCAGTACGAGGAACTCTGCAACACAATGTACCAGGAGGGGATGTTGCTGGCGGTAGATGGGGCCAGCCTGAGCAATCTTGTGCGTCACAGTCTGGCTGTCACCCGTCTGCTACGTCAGGTGGTGCAAGAAGGAACGATGGTAGAGCGAGATGATGGCTACACGGCTGAGGAAGGGCAAACCATCCTGGACGAGGTAGAAAATAACATCATGCAGGGTCTGCTCTCTGGCTACGACTCTGGCCGCGAGCGGATGATTGACGCGCAGGAGGAGGCGATGCGCGAGTTGAACCTGCGTAACCGCGAATTGCGTGGGCAGACCGACAAGCGGCTACTGGCCCAGGTCGCTCAACTCTCTGCCTTGCAGGAGATCAACGCCGCCGCCAACTCCAGCCGCAATCTCGACCACCTGATCAACGTCACCGTGCAGGCAATCACTGGGGTGCTGAAGACTGATGTCTGCTCGATCTTTCTCTATGAGGGTGGTGACTACCTGGTGTTGCGTGCTACCGATGGCTTGCGCGGCGACTCGGTGGGTAAGGTAGTGCTGCGTCTGGGCGAGGGCGTTACTGGCACGGCGGCGGTGGAGGGCCAGCCAATAGCAGTGCGCGATGCCTGGAACGATGCCCGCTTCAAGTACGTGCCGAGCGCGGGCGAGGAGAGCTTCCGCTCGATCCTGGCCGTGCCAATCCTGATCTTCACCGAAGGTCGCCACGAACTAGTTGGGGTCGTCACCGTGCAGACGCTGGCCTATAGGGATTTTGCCGACGACGAGGTGAAGTTCCTCGAAATCCTCTGCGGCGAAATATCGATTGCGATTGAGAATGCCCGCTTGAGCCGGGCGACCGATGAGCGGCTGGGGCGCAAGATGCGCGAGTTGGAGACGATGCAGTGGATCTCGCGCAACCTGGTTGCTGGTCTCAACCTCTCCCGCGTGCTAAACCAGATCGTACAGCAAGCCTTGCCCCTGACCCAGGCAGACATGGCCGCGCTTTTCCGCTTTGCGCCAGGGGCAGGTGAAGATGGCCCCTTGCAGATCGTTGCTAGCTATGGTTTGAGCGAGCAGTACGTAAGCCAGTTGCAGATGCCCTACGGCTGGGGCGCACTGGGCGAGGCGATCACCAGTGGCGCGCCCGTCTACATTGCCGATGTACCCAGTTGGCTAGACAACAGTATGAGTATTCCCAACGAGCAGATTCGTAGCCTGATGTTGCGCGAAGGCTACCGTTCGCTGCTCTGTGTGCCGCTGGCGACTGCGCACCAGAAGATTGGTGGTATCTGCATCTACACCAGGGCGGTTCAGGAGTTCAGTCAGGAACAGCGCGATTTGTTCGTCAGCTTTGCTGATCTGGCGGCGATTGCAATTGAGAACGCTAGCCTCTACGCCCAGTTGGAGCGCGGGCTTGAGCAGAAGTCGCTGCTGCTACGCGAGTTGCAGCACCGCGTCCGCAACAACTTGCAGGCGGTGGCAGCCTTGCTGCTGATGCAGGCGCGGCGGGCGGAAGGCAGCCCAGCTGGCCCAATCCTGCGCGAGAGTGTAGCCCGCATCGGCAGCATTGCCGCCGTCCACGACTTGCTCAACCGTGAGGAGGTGGGCCGCACCAGCCTTGCGGCTCTGGCGAAGGAAATCTTCGACGTGGTTAGCTCGACGATGAAGCCAGCCGGGATGCAGGTTGACTTGCAGATTGCAGCGAGCGAAATCATGGTGGGTAGCAAGGAGGCGACCTTGCTCGCCCTTGCCCTCACCGAACTATTCTCTAATATCCTGCTGCACGGTTTCTCGCTCGACCGCCTGGATGGAGGTGGCGAGTACCAGCAGCACGGCACGATTAGCGTGCAGGCTAGCCACGCTGGAGCCGACCCTCAGCAAGTGCTACTCGAAATCCGCGACAACGGGCGTGGTCTCGACCCTGGCTTCAACCCCTCGGCTAGTCATGGTCTCGGCTTGCAAATCATCCAGACCCTGGTGGAGCGCGACCTGGGTGGCAGCTACGAAATGCAGGCGAGTGCAGGGGGTGGCCTGCTGTCGGTGCTGCGTTTCAAGGCGTAGGCGCAAAGTGGAAGGTACACAAAAGAGCCGGGCAGGAGCGATCCTGTCCGGCTTGTTGTTCGGCTGTGAGGTTTGGGTTAGCCCTCGTAGTTGCTGCTGGCAGCGGCGGCCCCGCCCGGTTGCAGCTTGGGCAGTGCAGCGGGCTGCTCCTGCTTCGGCTGCTCGTTGGCTGGTACTGGCTCGTTGATGTTCGGCGGCAGGAACGGCCTGCGCTGTGGGCGTGGCACCCCATCGAACAGAGCCTCGAACTCCTCCCCGTCCAGGGTCTCGCGCTCGATCAGCACGGCGGCGATCTCGATCAGCTTGGCCTTCTGCGCGGTCAGGATGCTCTTGGCCTGCTCGTAAGCCTCATCAATGATGCGGCGTACTTCCTTGTCGATCTCGTAGGCTACCTCGTCGGAGTAGTTGCGCTCCTCGCTGATGCTGCGACCGAGGAAGATCATCTCCTCCTTCTTGCCGAAGGCGACTGGGCCGAGCTTCTTGCTCATGCCAAACTCAGTGACCATGCGGCGGGCCATACCGGTTGCGCGTTCGATGTCGTTGCTGGGGCCGGTCGTCACTTCGCCAAAGATTAGTTCCTCGGCGACGTGACCGCCCATTGCCCAAGCAATATTGTCCTCGAACTGGCTCTTGGTCATGGTGTACTGGTCTTCGCTGGGCAGGATGCGGGTGTAGCCACCAGCCATACCGCGAGAGATGATGCTGATCTTGTGGACAGGATCAACGTTGGGTAGCATCCGAGCGACGATAGCGTGACCCAGTTCGTGGTAGGCGGTGATGGCGCGTTCACGGGCAGAGATGACGCGGCTCTTGCGCTCTGGCCCCATCGTCACGCGGTCAATCGCTTCCTCAAGTTCGCTGTTGCTGATCGTCTTGCGGTTGCGGCGAGCAGCCAGGATCGCGCCCTCGTTGACCAGGTTCTCAAGGTCGGCCCCACTAAAGCCAGGGGTTTGCTTTGCCAGCACTTCCAGGCTGACGCTCTTTTCCAGCGGCTTGCCACGGGAATGAACCTTCAGCACTTCCTCGCGGCCCTTCACATCAGGGCGATCCAGCACTACCTGGCGGTCGAAGCGACCAGGGCGTAGCAGGGCGGGGTCTAGCACGTCGGGGCGGTTGGTGGCGGCGATCACGATCACGTTGGTGCTGGTATCAAAGCCATCCATCTCCACCAGAATCTGGTTGAGGGTCTGCTCCCGCTCGTCGTGGCTACCACCGAGACCGGCTCCACGCTGGCGACCTACCGCGTCAATCTCATCAACAAAGACGATGCAGGGGGAATTGCGCTTGGCCTGGTCAAAGAGGTCGCGCACGCGGCTTGCGCCCACGCCGACGAACATCTCCACAAACTCTGAGCCGCTGATGCTGAAGAATGGTACGCCCGCTTCGCCCGCTACTGCCTTGCTCAACAGCGTCTTGCCCGTCCCTGGAGGGCCAACCAGCAGGACACCGCGAGGGATGCGCGCCCCAAGAGCGGCGAACTTGTCAGGGTACTTGAGGAACTCCACTACCTCGGCCAACTCTTGCTTAGCCTCATCCGCACCCGCTACGTCGGCGAAGGTGACACTGGGCTTGTTGCCCATGAACATTCGCGCTCGACTCTTGCCGAAGCTGAGTGCCTGGTTGTTGCTGCCCTGGGCCTGCCTCATCATAAAGAAGAAGACCCCCACCAGCACTACCATCATCAGCAGGAAGGGCAGGGTACCGAGTAGGCCCGACCAGGGTGATACCCCCTGCACCTCAATTGCAGGCAACTTCTCTTGTGGCACGCCTTGCGACAGCAGATATTCGGCTATGCTCTTGTTGGGTTCGCGGTTGGTACTCGCCCTGTGGCCGTCCCGATAGAGGATGGTCATCGCCACCCCTTCTTCAGGGCTGTAGCTGATCTTGGCAACATCGCCCTTCTTTACGTCATTCACCACCTGGCTGATAGTGACGCTTGGCCCTTCGGGACGACTAAAGAAGAGGAACACTGCGGCAAAGGCCACGACTATGATCACTGCATAGAGAAAGAGATTCTTGGTTAGCTTGCTGTTATCGCCCATTGTTACGGAACCTCCGCAAGACGGCGTGTTTCGCCGCCAGAAAAGTCTAGCTCATGACCCTTCAAGCTAAACAGGGTTAGTCATACGATATTATACACCCATGCTATGAGGGTGTCAAAGAAGGACACACTTATATAACGTCGTTTGGTGCCTGGAAGATGCGTGTTCGTGGTCGAGGCTGGCTTGTCTCATACGAATCTAATGCGTATTCAGCCTCGCTGCTTACCGTCCCCGCTGCCGCGCCCTAGCCCGAAGCCGAGCGCGAAGATCAGCCCTGCCCCCAGCAGCAAGCCTAGTGTTGGCAGCAAGCTACTACTAGGCGATACCCCCTGCACCTCGATTGCAGGCAACTTGTCTTGTGGCACGCCTTGCGACAGCAGATATTCGGCTATGCTCTTGTTGGGTTCGCGGTTGCTACTCGTCCTGTGGCCGTCCCGATAGAGGATGGTTATGGCCACCCCTTCTTCAGGGCTGTAGCTGATCTTGGCAACATCGCCCTTCTTTACATCGTTCACCACCTGGCTGATACTGGTACTCCGCCCTTCGGGACGACTGAAGACGAGAGCATCACAGCACAGGTAACAGCCAGCAGCACGAGGAGGCTAAGAACGAAGCGAAGTGGATTTCTGTTCATCACGTGACACCTCTTTCCTAATATAACAGTCTGGTGGGCAAAAACGTTTCGGGGTTGCTCTCAACTCCGCCGCAAGCGACGACCCTTGCTCAGGAAGAAGCCAAACCAGCTAAATAGCACACTGAGTAGAGCAAGGAACAGCAGCAGTCCCAGTGGGGACGACCGCTTGCTGGACTGCGCCTCCAGGCCCACAGGGGGTAGGATGGCGGCAGACACTCCCTGATCCAGCAGGTACTGTGCCACATTGCTGTAGGGCGGGCGGGCGGCGATCCTGCTGCTACCATCGCGGTAGACAACCGTCATCGTGTCGCTGCTTTCCGCTTTGTAGCTGATCGTGGCGATCTGCCTCCGCTTTGCTGCTTCTACCACCTGCCTGATCGGGATAGTGGCTGGCAATGCTAGTCAAGAAGGTGTTGACAAGCAGCACGCTCAAGCCGACGACGGCAGCAACAAGCAGAAAGCGATTGGCGACGCTAGTACCCATCCGGCAGACCCTCCTATTGCCAGATAATACGCAGGCGGGAGGCTGGATGTTTCAGGCTAACTGCTGTACAACTCTGGCTTGAGTACGCCGATGAAGGGCAGGTTGCGGTATAGCTGGTTGTAGTCGAGGCCATAGCCGACCACGAACTCGTCTGGGACAACGAAGCCGACATAATCCACCTTCACTTCCGCCGTGCGCCGCTCTTTCTTGTCGAGCAGGGCGCAGACAGCGAGGGTGGCGGGGTTGCGGCTACGCAGGTTATCCAACATATAGCTGAGGGTCAGGCCGCTGTCTATGATGTCTTCGATCACCAGCACGTGCTTGCCTTCGATGCTGCTGTCCAAATCCTTGAGGATGCGCACGATGCCGCTGCTCTCGGTCGAAGCCCCATAGCTGCTGACCGCCATGAAGTCAATACTGAGCGGCAAGTCTATGTGGCGGGCAATATCTACCATGAACATCAACGCGCCTTTGAGGACACCGACAAGGATCATTTCGCCCTCACGCCCATCGTAGTCGTTCCGAATCTGGTGGCCCATCTCGGCTACTCGCACCTGCAACTGCTCGGCACTGATCAGCACGCGCTCAATATCGTCCAGCAGGTTGTGTGCGCTCATCGGCCCTCCCCTATGCAAAAGGCGCGAACTCCTCGCGCCCATGATGGTGTGTTGGTTGCTCTATTGTACAACAAGCGGGATCGTGGTTGCAAGCCTGGGCGACCAGGGCGGCTGTGCAGGATTGCGGGGGCAGCTAGCTGCGTGGCGCGGCTGGGTGGTTAACCTTGCACAGAGCAGTAGCAAGCCTACTTCGATCCAGCCAGCCTCTTGCGTGGGCTAGCGGTAGATTGGGCGGGGGCGCGGGCTGGGCGCATCAACCCGAAGCGGCTGAGAACCGCCGCGCCGAGGCCGAAGCTGATTGTCAGCAGGTTGAATGCCCCGCCCAGCAGTGGCGAGACCAGGCCGAGCAGGATGGTCAGGCTGAGGACGACCAGCAGGCCGATCAGCAGCGGCACAACCTGGCGGCGCGCATCTGAGTAGTTGGGCTGACCTAGCAAGCCCGTGATGCGCTCGCCCAGCCAGAGGGCAACGACGACCAGGCTGTAGCCGACTGCCAACGCAACCACTGCGAGGACGACTGGCACTGCCAGCACACCAACGAAGCTGGCTAGCAGCAGGCTAAAGAGGGCAAGCAGCACGGCAGGGATGGTTACGCTGGTGACGAAGCCCACTAGCAAGGCCCAAGCGGGGGCGTAATCGAGGGTGATGCTGGTGTTGTCTATCGAGCGGGCAGCAAGGCGGAGCAGCAGCAGGCCAAAGAGGAAGACAGCGACCACCCAGTAGACATGGTAGAGAAGCATTGGACCAAGCCCTGCGAGGCGGTCGCCGAAGTTGTCGCTGCCCAGGCCCGCGTAATCGCGCAAGAAAGCCAGCCACTCAACCCCACCAGCGGAGAGGTGGCCGCCAACTACCGCTTCGTTGCCCTTCGACACCCCACCGCCGAGGGCAGTAACGTCATGGCTAGCGTTTGCCTTGCCTTGCAGGCTGATGTCGCCACCAATGGTGGTCACATTGCCGCCCACCTGCCCGCCAACGATCTCTAGCTTGCCGCCGATCACCGTCACGCTCCCACGCACCAGTCCTGAGATTTGTGCGCCGCCGCCGAACACGGTCAGGTCACCGTCTACCGTCTGCCCCACCGCCACGACCACCTGCTTGCCAATACTGGTCTGGTCACCAGCCGAGTTGTGCTGGGCGAGGGCAGAGCTGGCGGCAAAAAGAAGCAGGAGTAGCGCGAGCAGGCTAGCAGCGGCTTTGGGCATAGCTATTCTGACGCTTCCCACTCGCCGACGCGGTGGCGCACGACGTGGACAACCATGTACCAGAAGGCCGCCAGCGCAGCCGCAAAGACCACCAGACTAAGGATGGTAGAAAACTGCACCGCGCTAACCAGTTGGCTGAAGCTGTGCTGCACCAGTTGGAGGCGGCTGGTAGTCGCGCCGCTGTTGGTCAGCAGCGTCTCGGTCAGCCAGAGCCAGGCGATCAGGGCGAAGGAGAGGACTGCGCTGCCGATCACATTGCCCCAGAGCAGGCGACTGGCCCACACCACCCGTGGCGACCAGGGGTAGTCAGGCAGCTTCAGGCGGCGGTCGGCGGGATCGGCCTGCGGCGTAAGGCCGGATGCGGCGATGCGCCCCAGCACCGCAGCACTGAAGGCGCGCGGGTCGGCGGGACCGGGGTCGGCGATCACTGCGCCTTTGAGCAGGCGGTCAGCTTCGCGCATCCCGCTCCATGCCTGCTGGCAGTCGGGGCAATCTACCAGCATCTTCTCCAGCTTCTGGGCCTGAACCAGGCTCAGGTTGCCGTCCAGCTTGCTAGACAGCAATTCAGTGCAAGCGTCGCAGGCCATCGTCTCTCGCCCCCTTTCGTTTAGTTATCTCGCCAGCCAGCATCTTGCGGGCGCGGTGTAGTTGCGTCTTAACTGCGCTCTCGCTCAGGTCAGTAACCTCCGCGATCTCCGCGTAGGAGAGGTCGTGCCAGTAGCGTAGCACAGTGACAAGGCGGTACTTCTCTGGCAGGTGGTCGAGCAGTTCGCGCACCTCCTCGCGCATCTCTACGTCGAGGGCAGCTTCCTCTGGCTCCGGCTCGTCACTTTTCTTCCACAACTCAATCGCGTCAAGGGCGATGATCGGTCGCCTGCGCCGCCGCAGCATATCGATGCAGAGGTGGGCCGCAATGGATAGCAGCCAGGTAGCGAAGCGGCGATCCGGCTGGTAGGTGTGCATCTGGGTGTAGGCCCGCAAGAAAGCCTCCTGCCCGGCATCCTCTGCGTCGCTACCGTTGTTCAGCATCCGATAGCAGAGATTGTAGACGGCAGCCCGATAGCGTTCCAGCAAGGTAGCAAAAGCCTGCTGTTCGCCCGCCAACACCCGGCGGACAAGCAGCTTATCTTCAGTATCATTGCTGGCGGTTGTGACTGCCCGTTGCGCTTGCGCCTCAGCCGCCGCCGTCAGGTTGGGGGAAGGTGCCTCGGTAGAAGCACCAGCCTGTTCACTCATCACGCCTTTTTTCTCTATGCTCAACCCTTATACGCAACCACCGGCTCTAATGTTTCAGCAATCTGCAACCATTCTGCTGCTGCAAGTTGAGCAAGGCAGCGGCCAGTTCGTGTAACCGTAATTCTATAACATGGTGGCTAGCAGAGTCAAATAGCAGTTTTCGCTCCCTGCTGGCAGGCGTAGGGCAAAGAAAAGGTGGGGCAAGCGTTGTGCCTGCCCCACCTGCTACTCAGCCAGCCTTAGTCGCGGCGGGCGTTGCGAATGCGCTCGGCACTCTTGAGTTGGGCCTTGCGGATCACCCGCGCCTTGGAGCGACGCTCGGTGACACTCTTGGATTCGAAGAAGCGGCGGCGGCGGTACTCGGCCAGCAGGCCATCCTGCTTGACCTTGCTGCTGAAGCGACGCAGTAGGGACTCGAACGACTCCCCTTCCTTCTGGTCTACGTGCATTGGCTAATCACCCCCTCCCGCTTTGGTCTAAGCGCGAAAAACAGGCTCGGCGGTTGCCTGCCTGCAATCTAAGTTCGTCAATCACAATCAGCCATTAGTGTGGTGCGCTGGCCGTATTATAACACAAAGTGCTAGCCTGCCGCAACTGCTGGGTAGTAAGCGGTAGCCCCGGTAAAGTACCTTGCTGATCTGCGCCCGTGTGCTACCAGCCGCAGGGTTGTAGCGGTCTCCGTTGCCATCAACGATGTTGTGGGCGTAGGCGGTTTCTACGTAGCGGTAGAGAGGCTGGTCGGGCGGCACGTCGCTGAAGGTCGGGCTGGCGGGGTTGAGCAGCAGCCAGCCCTGCGCCCTGACGATTATCTTCGCCATCTCGTCGCGGCGTACTGCGGCGGCGGGGTTGAAGTTGCCACCGCTGCCACTGACCGCGCCGTGCGCCGCTGCTGTTTCGATATAAGAATAAAGCGGCTGGCTGGGCAGCACGTCGCTGAAGGTAGCGGTTAGCGGACGAGTTAGCGGCCAGCCTGCGGCCTTGACGATGAACTTGGCGAACTCGTCGCGGCGGGTGGGCGCGTTGGGGTTGAAGTTGCCAGCCGCGTCGCCGCTGCTGATCCCCTGGGCCGCTAGCCAACCCACAAAGCTGAAGGCCCAGTGGTTGCAACCAACATCGTTGAAGCTCATCTGCAAGGCGCAGGCGGCATCCACCCGCCCCCAGCCGTAGTAGTCGTCGCGCCCAGGTTGGCCGTAGTCTAGCGCACTGTGTTCGATGCGCTGCACGATCCAGTCTGCCGACGCACCAGGATAGTGGGCGATCAGCAGTGCCGCCAGCCCCGCTACGTGCGGGGCGGCCATGGAGGTGCCAGCCAGCCCCAGGTAGTCACCAGCGGTCGGGTCGGCCCGCCACCAGGTACTCATGATATAGCTGGTCTCGTTGCTGCCATTGCGCTGCGGGTCACCGCCCGGTGCTACTACACCCACGTAGCTGTTGTGGTTGGAGTAGCTGGCTACCGCGTCGTTATAGCCAATCGCGCCTACGCAGAGGACGTGCTGCATGGCACAAGGGTAGCTGCTGTAGCTACCATACTGCCCATTATTGCCAGCTGCGGCAACGACGACCACCCCGGCCTCGTAAGCGCGGTTGATTGCCTCCTGCATGGCCTGCGAGTAGTCACTCCCGCCCAGGCTGAGGTTGATCACGTAGGCACCCTGGCTCCGCGCCCAGTCAATCGCCTGGATGATCGCGGCGTAGCTGCCTACGCCCGTGTGGTTCAGCACCTTCGCGGCCAGCAGTGGCACGTTCCAGCCCACTCCGGCCACGCCTGCCCCGTTGTTGGTGATCGCCCCAATTATGCCCGCCACGTGCGTGCCATGACCAGCGTTGTCCTGCCCTCCCGCACTGCCGTCACCACTGAAGTCCACCCCGCCGACAACGCTGCTGCTCAGGTCTGGGTGGCCGAGATCAATCCCAGTGTCGATCACTGCCACCTTGACGCTCGATCCGCCTTGCAAGTCCCAGGCTGTGGGAGCGTTGATCCGTGGCAGGTTCCATTGGAAGCGGCTGTAGAGGGTGTCGTTCGGTATGCTGAAGGCGTAGGCAAGGAAGTTAGGGTCGGCGGCTTGCACACGGTTATCGGCCCGCAGGCGGACGGCTGAAGCCTGTTCTTGCCCCACCGCTACCTGCAAGAGGAAGAAGTCGCTGCCAGAGCCAACCACGTGGCGGCCAACCGTCACCCCCAGGCTGGCAGCCAACTGTCGAGCGGTCGCCTCCGCCTGGCTCACCTCCATTGTGCTGCTGCCTTTTAGCGTGACGACCACCTCACCGACAACCAGGCCACCTTGCACTGGAGCCAGCGGCACTGGCCGGTAGACGATCTCCTCGGCTGCCTGCCCGCTACCAGCCAGCAGCAGGGCAAGCACCGCCAGCTTACTAGCCACCAGACACCCCCGCCACTTAGCCATGCCACCCTCCTCTGCCCAGTCAGCAACCGCCAGTGATAAGGTTAACATAAAGTGAGGAGGCTGGCAAGCTACTGCTAGGCAGCGGTGGGCAACGTAGAGGGGGCAGGCACACGGCCTCCACCTCGTTGCTGCTTGCTCACCACTGCTTGGGTCAGTGGTAGGCGTTGTACAGCACCTTGCTCATCTGAGCGCGGGTGCTGAGACCACTGGGGCTGTAGAGGCCACCGTTGCCGTTGACCACCCCGTGGTTGGCGGCAGTCTCCACGTACTGATAGAAGATATTGCTGCTCGGCACGTCACTGAAGGTCGGGCTGCTGGGGTTGACCAGCGTCCAAGCGCGGGCCAGTACCACCATCTTCGCCATTTCGTCGCGACGGATTGGGCTAGCCGGGTTGAAGCGGCCACCGGTGCCGTTGA
This sequence comes from Chloroflexota bacterium, assembly GCA_043754535.1. Lineage (GTDB taxonomy): Bacteria > Chloroflexota > Chloroflexia > QHBQ01 > QHBQ01 > JBBROH01. The sequence continues at coordinate 42,358 of JAYUUN010000032.1, forward strand.
TCACGTTACGTGCCTTTGCCGTCTCGATGTATTGATAGAAGGGGCTACTGCTCGGCACGTCGCTGAAGCTCGGCGTGGCAGGACTGACCAGCGGCCAGCCTGCGGCCTTGACGATGAACTTGGCAAACTCGTCGCGGCGGGTGTTGGCACCGGGGCTGAAGTTGCCGTTCGCGTCCCCGCTGCTGATCCCGCTAGCCGCCAGCCACTGCACGTAGTTGTAGGCCCAGTAGTTGCAGCCCACGTCGTTGAAGGCCATCTCCAATGCGCAGCCCGCGTCAATACGGCCATAGCCGAAGTACTCGTCGCGCCCCGGCGTGCCGAGGTCAACGGCAGTGCTGATCATGCGGTTGATGTAGAAATCGGACGGCCTGCCGGGGTACTTGCTCTTGAGCATTGCCAACAGGCCAGCCACGTGCGGGGCAGCCATTGAGGTGCCAGCCTCCGCACCATAGCCGCTGGTCGGATAATAGCTACTAGAGCCGCGCCAGAGGGTGCTAACGATGAAGTGGCTGACTGGATCGCCGTTGTGTGGGTCGCCACCAGGCGCGCTAATCAGCACATAGCTGCCGTGGTTGGAGTAGTAGGCCCAGTTGTCGGTCGGGCCGGTTGCGCCGACGCAGATCACGTAAGCGTAAGCACAGGGATAGCTGGTTGGGTTGCCCGTGTCGGCTTCGTTGCCTGCCGCTGCCACCACCAGGATGCCCGCGTTGTTGGCACGGATCACAGCATCCTGCATTGCCTGCGAGTAGTTGGGGCCGCCGAGGCTCATGTTGATCACTTGTGCGCCGTGGGTGCGCGCCCAGTCAATGCCCTGCACGATTGCCGAGTTAGTGCCGCTACCACCGCTGTTTAGCGCCTTGACCGCCAGCAAGCCACCGAGCCAGGCCATGCCCGCAATGCCAGTGCCATTATTGCCGTTGCCCCCAATAGTACCAGCCACATGGCTGCCGTGGCCCTCGTTGTCCTGTCCACCCGCGCTGTTGTCACCACTATAGTCCACACCGCCAGCTATACGTGCGCTAAACTCTGGGTGGCCGAGGTCAATGCCAGTGTCGATTACAGCGACCGCTGCCGCCGACTGCCATACTGCCCAGGCCCGTGGCATACCGATCTTGACCATATCCCACTGGTACTGGGTGTAGTAGGGGTCGTTGGGGTTGAGGTTGGGCTGGCTGGCTGTTTGCCCACTAGCCAGATCGAACGCCTGGTAGTAGTAGTTAGGGTCAGCCGACAGTACCTGTGCGTCCTTGCTCAACTGCACCGCCGCCGCCGCTTCCTGCCCACTCGCAACCTGCAAGAGGTAGAAGTCGGATTGCGAAGCCTCATCTACAATGTGCTGCCTGACCGTGCCGCCTACGCTGGCCGCCAGGCCCTCCGCAACTGCTACGCTCTTGTCCGTTACTGCTGCACTTTTGAGGACTACCATTACCTCACCCGTCACCTTGTCTGGGCCGACGGTTGCGTTGCGCCGCACAGCTTGCCCGCTGGTACTCTGCGCCGCCGCACTGGGGACGACCACCAGGCAGACCGCTAGCAGCAAAAGCATGGTTGCCGCCAACCTGTTCCGTTCCTTAGCCATGTGCATCATTCCTTTCTCTTATCTCTCGCCCCAGCTGGGGCAAGCCAACTTTAATCCAGTACTTCATCTGCCGAGGGGTCTGCGAACCCTGCAAATCGCACCTCTGCAACACAGTCCTCAGTAATACGAGGCGCGCATTCAGATCGTTGCAAACCAGATCAGTTCTCGGCTGTAATTATCTGGTAAAGTGCAGCGTTCTGTATTATAATACAGGTGGATTGATATAAACAAACTGCTTCGTGCCGCCTTGGAGGGACTGGATGATCAACGACCGTGTGACGACAACCAACCTGGAGCTACCAGCGCAGCGGGGGACGCGGCGTTTGCCGGTCGCCCTGCTTGCCATCCCGCTCCTGATCATCTTCCTCCTGCTTGCCGCTGTGCTGGGCTATCAGTGGGTCAACAGCGACAAAATCTTCCCCGGCGTAAGCGTCGGCAGCGTCCCTCTGGGTGGCAAGAGCAAGGGTGAAGCTGCGGCTAGCCTGGCGGTGCTGAACCAGCAGGCCCAGCAAGCCGTGACCATCAAGCTGACCTATGACGGCAAAGAGAAGACCATCTCTGGCACTGAGCTTGGCCTCAACGTAGACGCTGACACAGCAGTAGCTGAGGCGATCAAGGTAGGGCGCAGTGGCAACTTCTTTGCTGACCTGGGGACGCAGTGGCAAGCCCTGAACGGCGGCCAGAGCGTCGGTCACACCTGGCACTATGACGAGAGCCGCGCCCGCCTGATCCTGGCCGATCTGCACCAGGAGATCGACCGCTCTGCCACCTCTGCCAGCCTCAGCATCAGCCCTGCTGGTAAGCTGGAGCGCGTTCCCTCACAGACGGGTCGCAATCTGGACGAGCAAGCGACGGTGGAACGGCTGGCGGCGGTAATCACCACCCCCGGCCCAGCGGTGCGCACGGTAGCAGCCGTGATAAGCGAGCAAAGCCCGCCCCTCACCGAGCAGAATTGGGCCACTGCCGAGGAGATCGCGGCCAAAGTGCTGCAACCCTTCACCCTCAGCTACCCCGACCGAGCGGTAGAGCAGACCCTCAGTACTGCGGAAGTGGCCGCCCTGGTCAACATCATTCCACCCACCCTGGACGCACCAGCACAGGTGACGATCAACCAGGAGCGGGTGCGCTCCCTCTTGCAGACACTGGCCGATAAGGTGGACATTGAGGCAAACGATGCCCGTTTGCAGATCGACACTACTGCCGCTACCGCCATGATCCTGCCAGAGCAGACCGGCCATGTGCTGGACTTGGACGCGGCGATGCAGACAATCAACGACAACCTGACCACTGATAATCGTAAGGTGATCCTGCCCGGCAAGGTGTCTGCCCCCACTGTCACCAGTGCCGACCTCGCCCCCGCGCAGGCACAGGCGACCAGCCTGCTGCAAACCGGCTTCAAGCTGAACTACGAGGGTGGCCCCTGGAACATCGTGGGGGTCAAGATGGCGGTGATGCTTGACATAGCTAGTGGGCAGAACATCAAGCCTGCGATCAGCTTCAAGCAAGATGTGCTGAAGGCCAAGTTGCAGGTGATCTCTGGCCTGACCGCGCTCGCTCCCAGAGAAGGCCTCTACCGCATCGGGGCTGATGGTCGTGCCTTTGCTGCCCTACCGCCGAAGCCTGGCCGCGAGATGGACATAGCGGCCACCGCTGCCGAGATCAACCGCCAGTTGCAGGCCGGTAGTAGTGCTGCCCCAGTCGCCTTCAAGCTGACCCCTGCCCCCACTTACGACCTCAGCCAGCCCATCGCCTTCCCCGACACGCTTGCCAGTGCTGTTACCAGCCTCAAGGCATCATCAGTAGATCGCGCCTACAACGTGACGCTTGGCACCAACAACTTCAACGAGACGGCGATCCCCCCTGGTGGCACCTACAGCGCAAGCGACGCATTCGGCCCGATTGACGAGGCCAACGGCTTCCACACTGGCTTTGCTATCGTCCGCAACGGGGCGAACATCAGCACCATCCCCACTGTCGGTGGCGGCATCTGTCAGGTAGCCACTACCTTCTTCCAAACTGCCTGGTGGACGGGCCTCAAGGTAGTAGAACGGCGCGGCCATATGTACTGGATCGGCACCTATGGTAGGCCGCCGCTGGGTAAGCTCGGCCTTGATGCAACCGTCTACCAGTATGACACCGACCTCAAGGTGAAGAACACCACTGGCAACTGGCTGCTCGTCCGCAGCTTCGTGTCAAAGGATCAGATGGTTCACTTCGACCTGCTTGGCACTAAGACTGGTTGGAAGATCGTGGTCAGCGAACCGAAGGTCACTAAGTACGTCAAGAGCGATCAAGCAATGGTCTATGAGGCCGAACCCAGCTGGCCGTTGGGTAAGGAGGTGCTGGTAGAACACGCACAGGATGGCTTCGACGCGACGATCAGCCGTCAGGTATACGACGCGAACGGCAAGCTGCTGGACACCACAACCCTGAATAGCCACTACGAGCCAGCACACAACCGCACCCTGGTTGGCACCAACGGGGTCAAGACGCTGCCCGCCAACTACGGCAAGCCGAAGGCCGCTGCCACTGCAACCCCCCCTCCTCTACCTTCCACCCCAGTAGCCCCAGTAGCCCCGGCAGCGGCTGGTGGAGACCTGCCAGCCCTGGTCACCCCTGCTCCCTGAACTGAACTCACCCCTGCTAGCAATAAAGGAACCCGCTCTGCAACAGGGCGGGTTCTCTCTTGTGTCAGGCCCCTGCGAACTGGGGAATGGCACGCTGACTGCTAGACCGCAGCACCTGGGCAAAACCCTCAACAGGCGGTGACTAACCGCCCCGCTAGCACAACAAAGGGGCGGATCGTTGGCGATCCGCCCCTGGCAGCTTGCAATCAGTCTGGATTAGCGGAGGTAGCGCAAGGGGTTGCGGGTCACGCCGTCAATCTTAATCATGAAGTGAACGTGCGGGCCGGTGCTATGGCCTGTCGAGCCGACATAGCCGATAAACTGGCCGCGAGAGACGCGCTGGCCGACATAGACGGATGGGCGGCGCAGCATATGGCCGTAGATGGTGTGGTAGCCGTTATCGTGGTCAATAATCACGCAGTTGCCCAGGCCATCGCTGCGCCAGCTAGCATAGGAGACAGTGCCGCCATCAGCCGCCACAATCGAGCTACCAGCTGGCTCCGCAATGTCCAGCCCGTTGTGCCGCCAACTGTAGTATTGGGTGATCACTCCGTCGGCAGGCCAGATGAAGTGGCCGGTGGTACGTCCACTGCTTGTCGGCTTAGGGGTAGCGGTCGGTTCGGGCTGGGGCCGCTTCTTTGGCTGGTCACTGCCCGGCTTCTTGGTACTCACATCAGTGTTGCGCTCGTTGCGGGTACTCGGCTGGGCCGTGCTGCGGGATTTGGCGGTAGAGGTAGCACTTGGCTCAGTGGCACCACCGCCGCCGCCACCCTCGTTGCTGCTCACGTCGATGCTGGCAACCTCAGCGACGGTGGGGGTCGCGAGGGGAGTGGGGGTCGGCTGGTTGGCTCCCGGCACCATCAGGATCGTTCCCGGCTCAAGCTCGGCGGTGGGATCGAGATGGTTAGGGCCGTAGTTTGCCAGCCAATCGGGGCTGATGCCATAGTAGCCAGCCACACTGCTGATCGTGTCGCCCGCCACAACCTTGTGCATGATGCCGTCAATGGCAGGGATCAGCAATACTGTGCTGGGGGCAAGCTGGCTGCCGTCGCCCACCTGGGGGTTGGCCCACAGTAGCGTCTGAGCCTGCAAGTCGAACTTGCTGGAGACGCTTGCCAGCGTGTCACCGTTGCGGCTGGTGTAGTTGAACACCTGCTCGCGGGGCAGCATGGTGCCACCAGGGATCACTAGAGCCTGACCAGTGCGTAGCTCCTCACCAGGGTTGAGGCCGTTCGGCTTGTAGTCTATGATCGCCTGCGGGTCAACCTGGTACATGACTGCGAGGCGGTCGAGCGAGTCAGCATCATCTACGATGTGGTAGGCACCCTTGAGCGGCAGGATGATCAAGTCCTGGCCGAGGGTCAGTGCCGTATCGGGATCAACCAGCTTGTTGGCCCCCATGATCGTCTGGCGGTCGAGGCCGAACTTCGTAGCAAGCGACTGGATGGTATCACCCGCGACGATGGTGTAGACCTTCACCCGGTTGGGGGCAATGGTGATCACCTGATTGCGGCTGCTGAGGTCGGCTACTGCGGCTGCCTTCCCTTCGCTAGCATCGTAGCGGCCAAAACTGGCCTCCAGGGGATTGCTGGCCCCCTCCACATAGTTATCAGTGCCAGCATGACCAACCCCCTCGTTGCCCGCCGCCTGCACCGTCAGCCCCTTGAAGCCACCGAACAGGCCAATAGTCAGCAGGAGGGTGAGGATCACCAGGTGGGTGGCATAGCGACTGGCCCAAAGCGAAGCATTCTGCTTGGCGAGGCGGGTTTCGTGGCGGTCGTGGACTGAGTGTTCTGGGGTGCTAACCAGCAGTTGCAACTGGCTGCGAAGGTGGGCCAGGCCGTGCTGGTCAAGCCAGAGGTGGGCGCGTTGACTGATAGTCGTGCGGGTGCGGGGTAGTTCGAGTTCAGGCAGTTCGGGTGTAGGGCTGTCGAGGCGAAGAACAGCGTGCAGTGCTTGCTCCGCTTCGCTAGCTGCCTCGTTCAGGCGGTTGCGTTGGTTGCGGCTTTTGTCAGTCTCTAGCCGCTTACGCACCTGCGTGGCAGCCTCTTGCAGCCTACGCCGTGAAGAACCATCTATCAACTGTTGATCTCCTTACAGGGGATGGCCCCCACGCGCCCGACTGGAACAAGCCAGCCAGCATGAAGCAGCGGCGCGGTTCTGCGCTACGGTTGAGGCAGCAAGGAGGCCATTCCCGGCTGCGCTTTTCTCTATCCTTTTGCTGTTCCCAGCAGATGATACACAAGCAGGCTGCATTTGTCAAGATTGCGAACTAAATGCAGGCACCAGACTGCACCAGCGAGCGTGCCAGGCAGCCGCTGCTAACTGATTGCGGTCACTGCTGAAAAGATATGAAATAAAGCTGACAATGAGATTGTTACGTTTTGATCTACTTTTGTGTATAACGAGCCGTGAATGGTGGAAAAGGGTCAGAATTGGTGCAAAACCACGGTGCCGACCTGCAACCTTACACCCTACTTTCTATCAGCCGCCCAAGTGGAAGGGGGTGGATCGCAACGATCCACCCCCGTCGGCCTGCTAAAAGGCAGTAGTTAGATGTCGTTCTTGGTCAGGGTTGCCAGGAACTCGGCATTGTTCTCGGTCTTAGCTAGGCGGCTGAGGATCAGTTCGAGCGACTCGGAGCCGCCGATTGCGCTAACCATGCGGCGCATAGTCCAGACCTGCTTGAGCGTGTAGTCGTCAAAGAGCAGTTCCTCACGGCGGGTGCTGCTGCGGGTAATATCAATCGCGGGGAAGACGCGCTTCTCGGCTAGCTTGCGGTCAAGGACTAGTTCCATGTTGCCCGTCCCTCGAAACTCCTCAAAGATCACATCGTCCATGCGGCTACCAGTGTCTACCAGGGCAGTAGCGATGATCGTCAGGCTGCCACCCTCCTCGATATTGCGAGCTGCGCCATAGAAGTGCTTGACAGGGTAGAGAGCTACCGGGTCAATACCACCGCTGAGGGTGCGACCGCTAGGCGGCATCTGCATATTGTAGGCACGGGCTAGGCGAGTAAGGCTGTCCAGCAAGATCACCACGTCGCGGCCACCCTCCACCAGCCGCTTGGCCCGCTCCATTGCCATCTCGGCTACCTTCACGTGTTCCTCGGTCGGTTGGTCAAAGGTGCTGCTGATCACCTCGCCGCGCACGCTGCGCCGCATATCGGTGACTTCCTCTGGCCGCTCGTCGATCAACAGCACGATCAGGTGGGCGTCGCTGTAGTTGGCAGTAATACCGTTGGCGATAGCCTTGAGCAGCAGCGTCTTGCCTGCCTTTGGTGGGGAGACGACCAGGCCGCGCTGCCCCCGACCAATGGGGGTAACGAGGTTGAGCAGGCGGGTACTGAGCATCGTCTGCGTGGTTTCGAGGTTGAACAGCCGCTTGGGGAAGATCGGGGTAAGGTTATCGAAGTGGGGGCGGCGGCGGGCCACCTCCGGGTCGAGGCCGTTGACTGCCTCCACCCGTAGCAGGCTATAATACTTCTCCTGCTCCTTTGGTGGGCGCACCTGACCAGAAACGTGGTCGCCAGTGCGTAGCGCGAAGCGGCGAATCTGCGAGGTCGAAACGTAGATATCCTCTGGGTTGGGCATGAAGCGGCTGTCCATACGCAGGAAGCCAAAGCCGTCATCCATGATGTCCAACACGCCTGCGCTGAAGATGTTGCCCTGCATCTCGGTCTGTGCTTGCAGCAGGCGATAGACCAGGTCTTGCTTCTTCAGCCGGTTCGCCCCCGGCACGTCGAAGTCGCGGGCCATCTCCTGCAACTCCTCCATGCTCTTGACTTCCAACTCTTGCATACTGACCGAAGTTGGCCGCACTTCCTGCTCAAGCACTTGTTCTCTCAACATATCGCTTCTTACCTGTTTCTTTCGCGGGGCGCAATAGCCTGCACCCACATCTAACTTCCTGCTGCTATAAGGACTGGGGGTGATTATTGGTTGCGGGAGAGCCGTTTCACCTTGTCGAAGGTGTGGGTGGCTTCGATGCGGCGCACGGTGCCGCTGGCCGAGCGCATCGCCAGGCTGGAAGTGGTCGCGCCGTTGGGGAAGTAGCGCACGCCGCGCAGCAACTCACCATCAGTGATGCCGGTGGCAGCGAAGAACACGTCGTCGCTGCGAACAAGGTCATTGGTGGTGAACACCTGATCCAGGTCTGCGCCCGACTCGATGGCCTTGCGCCGATCCTCATCGTCACGCGGCCAGGGCTTGCTGACGATCTCGCCCCCGATGCACTTGAGGGCAGCGGCAGCCAACACCCCTTCGGGCGCGCCACCAATGCCCATCAGCATATCCACGCCAGTGTCTGGCAGAGCGGCGGCCATTGCGCCAGCTACGTCGCCGTCGGTAATCAGCTTGACCCGCGCCCCAGCAGCGCGAATCTCCTTGATCAACTGCTCGTGGCGAGGGCGGTCGAGGACGGTTACGGTGAGGTCACTGGGGGTCAGCCCCTTCGCCTTCGCCACCGCCCGAATGTTCTGCTCGGTGCTGGCGTTGATGTCTACCACACCGACTGCTTCGGGGCCAACCGCTATCTTGCTCATGTAGAAGATGCCGGGAGGGGCAGCGTACATACTGCCTCGCGTGGCGATGGCGACGACCGCAATGGAGTTGGGCATACCGAGGGCTAGCAGGCGGGTGCCGTCAATCGGGTCAACCGCGATATCTACTTCTGGGCCGTTGCCAGAGCCAACGCGCTCGCCCTCGTAGAGCATAGGGGCCTGATCTTTCTCGCCCTCGCCGATCACCACAATACCGTTCATGTCTACTGTCTGCAAGACGCTACGTAGAGCATCCACCGCCGCCTGATCCGACTCGTTCTTGTTGCCCTTGCCCATCCAGCGGGCCGCATTAAGGGCGGCAGCTTCGGTGGCCCGTACCAGTTCCATCGCCAGGTTACGCTCCATCTGCTCGTTCATCCAGGGTCTCCTCATCTATAAGGTTTGTAACTTGCACAGGGTTGTATGTGGCTAAAGCTAGTGCGTGGCTCGATCTGGAGGTGTAAAGTTGTAGCTCATAACTTGCAGCAGCAAAGTCTGCGCTACTGACTGACGCTCTCGCTTGCTGAAGGTTGAGGAAGAAGCCAGGACGAGAGTCTGCCACAATGCAGACTGGTCTACGCCCAGCCACCAGCACACGCCAGGGCTTAGCTGGCGGTAACGGTAGCTGGGCAGCAGCAGGAAAACTGGTCTTACTACGGAGATTACGGGCGGGAGGGCAGGGATTCGAACCCTGGAAGACGCTTTAAGGCACCTTAACCGCTTAGCAGGCGGCCCCATTCGACCACTCTGGCACCCCCCCATAAAGGAAGAAAGGCGTACTTGAGGTACGAACCGAGGATATTTGCACTACGGAGTACAACTGGCGGAGAGGGAGGGATTCGAACCCCCGGAACTCGCGTTCAACTGTTTTCAAGACAGCCGCTATCAACCACTCAGCCACCTCTCCACAGCGGTTTGCTGTGTGCGCCTTATTATAACCCCCTCTATCATGCTTTGTCAAGCCTCATGCTGGCTAATCTACATAGTTTGGTGTATGTTCGGCTGGGTCGCTGGCTGGCTCGCCAGTTGCACTGACCCTTGACCAGCCCAGCACTTTGTGGAACATGAAGATTGCTAAATGTAAGAGATCGTAGTACAATGGTTCAGTGTGGTTCTCAAGGAGGGCAGCATAGACGAACCAACTGAGTAGTGGGGTTGGCATCGTCTTCGGACTGCTTATCCGTGCATAGCACCCATATAGTACAAGGAAGGACTCAGATGAAAAGACGTAATACCCTGGTAGCTCTGGTAGCCCTGGTGGTCGTTGCCACCCTGGTTGGCGGACTGTTGCTTACGGGCCTCGGCCAGAACAAGGCCGCCGTGCAGTTGGCGCAGGTTCCCCCCGCCGCTGTTAGCAGCAGCAAGGCAGTTGACCCCGACAAGGTAGCGGTGGTTGACCCCGATAAGGCAGTTGACCCCGACCAACTCCATCCCAGCGGAGGGGACAAGAAGAAGGCTGAGGCCGTCGAACTTTACCCTGCCCCCAAGATCGAACGCTTTGCCAACGGCATCGAGTCGGTCGCTGATGTGCGGCACG
>JAYUUN010000033.1:0-15814 GCA_043754535.1 Chloroflexota bacterium
CTTGCCGGTCTCGCTGAAGGTCTTGCCGCCGGTTTGGGCAAAGGTGTTCTGGGGAACAATCGCCAGGCAGAAGGCGAAAGCCACGAACAGGAACAGCCCGCTACGGCCAAACTTGAGGGTGCTAGACATCTTGAAATCTCCTCTCAAGAACCAGTTGAACTGGATATGCTGGGGTGTGAGTTACCACCCCGCCGCTAATACGTTAGTGTGGCGACAGCCGACCGATGGTAGCGGTCGGCTGTCGAGGCTACCCTACATGACTGCCGCCATGCAGGACAGAGAAGGTTGAAGGAGGACAGGAACTTGGAACCATTCATAGAGCGAAGCCGTCTACCACGCCTTGTGTGCTGCTCTTGCTAGCTGCCAGCCCTTGCGCGAGGGCTGCATTTTCGCACCACCAGTGCATAAAACACAGCATGGCTGACCGGAAGGATACAACTTGCAAACAAGCAACTTGTTCCATAGGCTTTGCGCAGGAAAAGCAAATAAGGGTACTGGCGATTCTGCTACTAAGGTGTTAGCTCAGCAGCAGTGACGTTTGCTCTACATAATCTATACAAGTGCTTGCGGAGAAGGGTTCAGTCAATTGGCAGCTTTGGCCGAAATCACACTGACCCAGCGGCTCTGCCTCCGGTAGCTGGCGAGCAGAGGCAGGCAGATCACAATGGCTCTCTACCAGGCAGTAGAGGCCGGTTTGTCGCACAGTAGTGCAACCGCTAAGCAGCGGCGTTGTGGGCCAGGCGGGTTGGCTCTGGCAGGCGCAGCTTGCCGCTGCTGCACAGCAGGGTGTAGCGCACCGCCGTGGCGATGCTGATGCGGTGGCCGGGCGAGATGTAGACGGGATTTACACCACTGCGGGTTCGCACTACCGCTCCAATCTCCTCACCCTTGTCTATCAGTGGCACAGTCGCGCCCCGCTCCTGCGCCAGCTCAGCGGCGGGCTTGCCACTGAGCAGAGATTTGGCGCAGCCCAGCGTCGGCCTATCGAGCAACACACCCAGGTGGGCAGCGATGCCGAGCCGACGGGGGTGGGCGATCCCCTGTCCGTCGAACATGATCAGGTCGGGTGTGACGGTCAGCTTCGCCAGCGCAGCCAATACTGCTGGTGCCTCGCGGAAGGAGAGGAAGCCAGGGACGTAGGGGAAGTCGAGTGGCTGCTCCGCCGTGACTGCCTCTAGCAGGTCAAGCTCTGGGAAGCTGAGGACGACGATAGCGGCCCGTGCCACCCCCTTCGCGCTCATGTCTACACCTGCTATACAACGTACGCCCCCAGGTTGGTTCAGGATCGGGTCGTCCACCAGGCTAACTTGTTGGCGCAACTGCTGCTGGATCGCTACCGCCTGCTCAAAACTGACATCCCAGCGGTGCATCGGGGGGATTTCCATGTTATAATGCCTCCAAAGACTTGTTTGGCTCCTTCCCTCAGAGAGATGGGTTGAGCCACTGAACGTGCCGATTTTGTGGGAAAGGGTGAATGATGGATAGCGAAACCGCAATGGAAGTGACCGCCAGATTGCCGCTGGCTGAGTATGCTGCACGCATAAAGCGCGCCCAGGCTGGTCTGCAAGCACAGAATGTGGACTATCTGTTGCTGGCTCCGTCCAGCGACCTGCGCTACCTGACTGGCCTGGATGCACGAGTGAGCGAACGGCTCAACCTGTTCGTCGTCCCCCGCGAGGGCAAGCCCGCCTTCTACGCCCCTGCCCTAGAAGCGATGGAACCGGCGGCCCTGGCCCAGGATGGTCTGTTCAACCTGATCGTCTGGCAGGAGGATGAGGACGCGACTGCTCTCTTTGCTCGCGCTGCCCTGCGGCGTGAGACGGACAGCGGCAACCAGCAGACCCCGATCAGCCTGGCAGTGGGTGAGCAGATGTGGGCGGGCTTCCTGCTCCGCCTGCAACAGCAGTTGCCGCACGCGATCTGGTACCCGGCCCTGCCGATTACCGGGCCTCTGCGCCTGATTAAGACCGCCGCCGAGATCGCAGCTCTGGCCGAGATTGGGGCCGCCGCCGACGAAGTGTTCGCCCGGCTGATCACGATCCAGTTTAGCGGGCGCAAGGAGCTTGAGATCGCCGACGTGATCAACCATATGCTGCGCGACCGGGGCCACCAGAACGTCAAGTTCGCTATCGTTGCTAGCGGGCCAAACGGGGCTTCGCCGCACCACACGGCGGGTGAGCGGGTGATCCAGGCAGGCGACTTTGTGGTGCTGGACTTCGGCGGCCCCGGCTTCCACGGCTACGGCTCGGATATCAGCCGCACTGTGTTCGTCGCGGGGGCAGCAGAGGGCTTCGAGCCAACCCCGGAGCAGATCAAGGTCTACACTACCGTGTTCGAGGCGCAGGAGCTAGCTTTTGAGGCGGTCAGGCCGGGGGTGACGGCCCAGGAGCTAGACCGCGTGGCCCGCGACCACATCGCCGCCGCTGGCTACGGCCCCGCCTTCCTGCACCGCCTCGGCCATGGCATCGGGCTGGACGGCCACGAGCCGCCCTACCTGGTACAGGGCAATGTGCAGGAGATCAGCGCAGGCATGGCCTTCAGCGACGAACCAGGCATCTACCTGGATGGTCGCTTTGGCGTGCGGATCGAGGACATCATAGTGTGCGAGGCGAGCGGCGGGCGGCGGCTGAACAACGCCGCACGGGAGTTGATCAGGGTGAAGTGAGGCAAAAAGAAAGGGCGCACCCAGAAAAGGTGCGCCCTTCATTTAAGCTTAGCAAGGAGAAAGATAGTAGATGGTAGTTCTCACCTAAAGATATATACGTTAAGAACGTTTACGATCTCCACAAACGAAGAGAATGCCGTGTGTGCAGCTTCCTTCGCGTCACGAGGACGGTTGATAGCTCCTTTAAGGGTATGGGTGGTACTGACTCGAACGCTGTTCAGCGTCCAAGCATTCTGTATAACCTGGTTGGTAAAGCGATAATCTCTTGGGAACGACCTAGATTTGCCTCCTGGAACATCTACTGAGTCGCCGTTTACAATAAGTATCAAAGTGCCAAGCCCAGCCTTGAATTCGGGATAATCCTTAATGATTTTCATGAGGTTTTCCAGTGCGAAGCAGCTAAAAAGAGCATCCATAGCTTGGCCTGCAAGAGCAGGTACTGCTAGAGTAATACCCAGTTCATAGCACCGTTTCATTTGGTTTTCATTAGTGTAAAATATACCAATCAGCAGCTTTCGGATTACATCGATGTCATTGATCAAGCTCATTACCTTTCTCTTTAATTCATCATAGATTGATGAAATGAGTTGTTTTAGTAATAGCTTTAGGTACAAACTTTGTCTGCTACCTTGTCTCCTTCCTATTCAGTTGTTAAGGTACTTGCTTGCAGCCGAGTATCTGCTTGGCTACATCACCATTATAGCATGAAGACACCAGCCTGTCAATACCTTTGTAGAGCAACTGCTGGAAGTGGTTTTTGACAGGTGGTATTTGGTAAGGTTTTGGTAAGGTTGGTTGTACCTGACCTGCGGTCAACTTCTTCGATTAGCTATCGGGCGGCTAGCGTAGCCTTGACCCTCTTCACCAGTTCGTCGTGCAGGGCGTGGCGGTTGCGCTCTTGTAGCTTGCCCGACCCTTGCAGGTAGGCAAAGTGATCGGTTAACCGCCCTTACTAGCTGGCCGTAGCGATCAGTTGCACCGAGGATCAGTTAGCGCGGCCACTCTACCTGGTCTACGTAGAAGGTGCTGGGCGCAGTGGGGTTGCTGCGGCTGAGGCGCAAGCGCAGGCTGTAGGGGGACTGGTAGCCGCTGGGTAGAGTCAGATTCAGGGTTGACCACTGACCAGGCTTGAGCGTAGCGGCTGGGCTGCGGTGGCTGCGCCCGCCCTCTAGCACTTCCAGCACTGCGCTGCTGGTGCCGCCATCGCCCGCAGCCACGCTGACCTCGGCGGTAAGCACGCCGCTGGCAGCTACTACTGGCACGCCGACGATCAGCAGTTCCGATCCTCCACCCGCCACGCTGATCTGCAAGGCACGTTCGCCAGCGAACTTCAGTGCGCTTGTAGTTGTGAAGCTGACAGTGGTAAGGGGGGTATAGGTTGGCAGGGCTGCGCCAGTCGCCTCGTCCAACACCCACCAGCCTTGCGGGCCGCGTTCAAAGTCAAAAGGCAGCGCGAGGGTGTTGAAGGAGCGCACCACAAACAGCGCGAAGTCAGCCTTGCTGATCGGCGCGTGTGGTAGGAAGCAGCGATCCACCCGCCCTGGGATCGGCGTGGGGCAAGGGCCGCCCTCGAAGATGCCCAGCGGCGCGAGGGAATAGGTGTCCGTGTACCAGGTCTTGCCCGGTGAAATATCGGCGTAGACACGCTGGGGCGGCAACTGGTCGGCATAGCCCCGCGCCTTCTTGATTACCCGCTCGGTCTGGCCCCGCGTCACCTCCCAGGATGGTCGGAAGCAGGGTTTGCTTGGCACTGGTGTAGCTGCCATCACGCAGCGCACGGGGATGTAGCCGGTCAGCACCCCATCGCGCACGCCCGACTCGATGGCAACGAAGTAGGGGTCGCTGGCTGGCACATCGTAGAAGGTGTTGTCGGCTGGGCTGTAGATCGGGATGTTGTAGGAGCGTTGCAGTACGGCGGTAAACTCGTCGCGGCGGGTTATCCTGTCGGGGTCGAAGTCGTAGCTGCCATCGGCGTTGAGTGTGGCAGTCATGATACCGTGACAGACCACATACTGGGTGGCAGTGTAATACTTGCTATCCGCCGCCACATCACGGAAGCGATAAGTGGGGCAGGTGGTGGCAGCGACAGCTACACCCGCTATAGTACGTGGCACCGGCGCAGGCTGGTTGAACCACAGCGCAGCCAGGGTTGCCGCTGCGACCAGCAGCAACCCAACGACCAGGAGCAGATTACGATTGAGCTTCAAGATGAATAAACCTCTGTGGTTGCTACAGAGCTGTCGCTGCGAACGGTGAAGTTGCTGGCTCATTCTACCACAAGCGACAGCGGCTAACCAACGCTAGTGGCTGACCTCGGCGATCAGTTGCTGGGCCGCCGTAGAGATGTCGGTCTCGCGGCTGAGGAGGTCGTCCAGCAGTTTGCTACCCTCCGCGCTGTTTAGCCGCTGTAGGGCGCGGGTAGCTAGCTCGGCCTTTACCCGCTCTACCAGTTCGTCATGCAGGGCGTGGCGGTTGCGCTCTTGCAGCCTGCCCGACCCTTGCAGGTAGGTGAAGTGGTCGGCCACCGCCGCCGCCAGTTGCGCGGTACCATCTCCCTGGCTGGCTATCGTCTTGACAATCGGCGGCTTCCAGTCGTAGTGCGAGTAGCTGAGCATGGTGCGGAGGTGGGTAGCTAGCTTATCAGCCCCCTCGCGGTCGGCCTTGTTGACCACCAGCACGTCGGCGATCTCCAGAATGCCTGCCTTGATGCTCTGCACGTCGTCACCCAGCCCCGGCACTTCGACGAGGATGGTAGTCTGCGCCGCCTTAGCGATGCTAACCTCATCCTGGCCCGCCCCGACTGTCTCGATCACGATCAGGTCAAAGCGCGCTGCGTCTAGCACACGCACGGTGTCGTTAGTCGCTGCACTAAGGCCACCGACCATGCCGCGACTCGCCATGCTGCGGATGTACACGCCGTCGTCACCGTAGAACTCCTGCATCCTAATGCGGTCACCCAGCACGGCACCGCCACTGAGGCTGCTGCTGGGGTCGACCGCAACAATAGCCACCCGCTTGCCAAGATTGCGGTAGAAGTGGATCATCTGGTTAACCAGTGTACTCTTGCCTGCTCCCGGTGGCCCAGTCACGCCCAGGACTCGCGCCCCGCCCAGGTGCAGGTTGATATCACGCAGCACAGCAGCGGCACGGGGGCCACCGTTCTCCACCGTGCTGATCGCCCGCGTCAGGGTTAGCTTATCGCCCGCCTGTAGCTTCTCGACCAGTTCGCTCATCCCGGCTGCTCGCCCGGCTCGGCGTGCGAGGTCGCTACGCTGCCCGGCTCGACCGCCGCCCCGCTAGCCTGGTTGAGCTTGCTGTTCGGCTCGTGGATCGCATTGGGCTTGACGATATTGCGATGGTGGCCCGTCTCGTCACCTGCCAGGGCGGGGTTGCCTGCTGTGGCAAGGCCCGGCACTTCGCCGAGGATCGTCTCTACCGCTGGTAGGCTGGCAAGGCTGAAGCTTTCGCCGCGCTCTATTGCCGCGTGGCGGGCCTGTGCGTCGGCGGCGATCAGGGCTGCGATGCTGTCCAGCGTCGCGCCAGGGCCGAACACGGCACGGATGCCCCAGGCCCGAATCTGCGCCATGTCCTCATCTGGGATGATCCCGCCTGCGTAAACTGGCACATCCGCGATCCCACGCTGGCGTAGCTCGGCCATCACGCGAGGAAAGAGGGCCATGTGCGCGCCGCTGAGGATGCTGAGGCCAACCGCGTCCACATCCTCTTGCAAAGCAGCCTCGGCTACCATCTGCGGGGTTTGGTGCAGGCCAGTGTAGATCACCTCCATGCCCGCGTCGCGTAGGGCGCGGGTCAGCACCTTCGCTCCCCGGTCGTGGCCGTCCAGCCCCGGTTTGGCAATCAGCACGCGCACCTTGCGTGTACCCGGCATCGTCGTTGATGTCATTGTATGTTCCTTTCCTGATGGCTATGAACTGCTGCCTCGCGCATTGGCTCTGACTTCGCTGGGGCAGGCAACTGCTGGCGCAGGCGTATGCGGATAAAGGGCCGCTCGATCAAGGTGTAGAAGATGAAGGCTAGAGGCAGGGTAACAAGCATGGTGAGGCCGATGGCTGCCAGGATTGCCAACCCCTCGCTTGGCATCTGCAAGGCCAACGGCACGACTAGCTTGCGAGTAATCGGCTCATTCCACAGGTAGAGGCTGTATGATACACCGCCGATGAAGATCAGGAACCGTCCCGACAAGGCTCGCGCCCACCTAGGCCAGCCCAGTATTACCCCCAGCAGCAGCCCGCTGTAGCAAATCGCCATGATTGGTTCGCGGAAGAAGTAGTTGATCGTGTTCAGCGCGTCTGAGGGTTTGCTTGCATCAGCCGGGCGCATGACCACGTTGAGCAAGATGAAGGCCAGGTAGAGCGTGGCTCCCACCAGCCCTGCGATCTTGCCCAACCGTTGCGCCTGCGCCGCTGGCAGCCAGCTAACTTTGGCCTCGGTCGCCGCGATGTAGAGGATGCTAGCCGCGATCCCCAGCGCAAAGCTGCCGAAGTAGCGAGCCAGCGACAGCCCACCAGCGATGGTGAAGCCCTGCGTCGGCCACACGATCAGCGTCGTCAGCCAACTGTAGAGCGGTGAGGCCAGCAGCCCTGCCACAATCGCCGTTGTCAGCCAGCCCCAGCGTCCGCGCCTGCCCAGCGCGACCAGCCCCGCCGCCACCAGTGGTAGCAGCAGGTAGAACTGCACCTCAATCGCCATTGACCAGTACACTGGGTTGATCGTGCCAAACGTTGTAGGGTCGAAGTTGTGGATCAGCAGGAAGTGCTTGATCACGTCGGGCCACTTCTCTTGCTTCTCGATGTAGCCAGGGGCGATCAAGATGACGATCAGCAGCAGCGAGGTCCAGTAGCCAGGGAGGATGCGGAGGGCGCGTTTGCGGTAGAAGCTGGTGGGGCTGGGCTGCTGGCCAATGCTAAACAGCCGTCGGGCATAGGGCATGAACAAGAGGAAGCCAGAGAGGACGAAGAACAGGCTGACCCCAGTCGCGCCAAAGCCCCACACCGCCCGCACCTTCTCCGCATCCATCAGGCCAAGTGCCGTCCAGCCCCGACCTCGTGCGTCACGGGTCAGGGTATGGGTGACGTGCAGCATCACGATCAGCAGCACCGCTACCCCGCGCAAGCCATCGAGCGGTTGCGTGTGTTGGGTTGCTGCACTAAGCGGACGCAGGCGCGCCCACATCCGACTCCAGCCCAACCCCTCCTCCAAACCTGACCTCCTCTCAGCCGCTGTTGTATTGGCTAGAGCTAAACCTAAACCACATTGCTGTGGCGTTGGACTCCCCACACCTGCTTGAGGGCGGTGGTGATCTCGCCCAGGGTGGCGTAGGCGTTGGCCGCTTCAACCAGGGCGGGCATCAGGTTCTCGTCCCCGCTCGCCGCCGCCTTGACGTGAGCGATAGCGGCAGTTACCCGCTCAGCATCTCGTTCGCTGCGTATCTTCTGCAAGCGGGCCAGGTGCCGTTGCTCACCCTGCGGATCCATCTGCAAGATTGGCAGTTCGAGCGGCTCATCTACCACGTAGTCGTTCACGCCAACCATAATCCGCTGCTTGTTGTCGATCTCGCGCTGGTATTGATAGCTGGCTTGCGAAATCTCACCTTGCTGGAAGTTCTCCTTGATCGCAGGCAGTACCCCACCATACTCGCGGATGCGGTCGAAGTACTCATAGGCCCCGCGCTCAAGCTGGTTGGTCAGTGCCTCCACAAAGTAGCTGCCCCCTAGTGGGTCGGCGGTATTGATCACCCCACTCTCCTCAGCGATGATCTGCTGGGTACGTAGCGCAATGCGTACTGCCTTGTCGCTCGGCAAGGCGAGAGCTTCATCCATCGAGTTGGTGTGCAGAGACTGGGTGCCACCCATCACCGCTGCCAATGCCTGGATTGTGGTGCGGACGATGTTCATCTCTGGCTGCTGGGCAGTTAGACTGCACCCTGCTGTCTGGGTGTGGAAGCGCAGCCAGAGCGAGCGGTCACTCTGTGCGCCGTAGCGGTGCTTCAGTTCCCGCGCCCAGATGCGCCGTGCCGCCCTATACTTGGCGATCTCCTCAAAGAAGTCGTTGTGCGCGTTGAAGAAGTAGCTGAGGCGGGGGGCGAAGTCATCCACGCTCATCCCCCGCTTGATGCACTCCTCTACGTAGCAGAAGCCGTCGGCCAGGGTGAAAGCAAGCTCCTGCACGGCAGTGCTGCCCGCCTCACGAATGTGGTAGCCGCTGATGCTCACTGTATTCCAGCGCGGCAGCTCTTTGCTGCCAAACTCAATTGTGTCGATCACCAGGCGCAGGCTTGGTTCGTGCGGGAAGATGAAGGTGTTCTGGGCGATGTACTCTTTGAGGATGTCGTTCTGGATCGTGCCGCCCAGCTTCGCACGGGGGAAGCCGCGCTTCTCTGCCGCCGCGATGTAGAAGGCCCACATGATAGCCGCTGGGCCGTTGATCGTCATCGAGGTCGTGACCTGGTCTAGGGGGATACCATCGAACAGAATCTCCATGTCGGCCATGCTGCTCACCCCCACGCCGACCTTGCCGAACTCGCCGAGGGCCATTTCGTCGTCGCTGTCGTAGCCGTATAGGGTGGGGAAATCGAAGGCAGTGGAGAGGCCAGTTTCACCGTGTGAGAGCAGATACTTGAAGCGGGCGTTGGTCTCCTCCACCGAGCCGAAGCCCGCGAACATCCGCATCGTCCACGACTTGCCGCGATACATGGTCGGGTGGATACCCCGCGTGAATGGAAACTCCCCAGGGAAGCCGAGGTCGCGTTGGTAGTCGAACTCAGGCACGTCGGCTGGCGTATAAAGGCGGTCAACCGGCGTGCTAGAGGTAGTCATGAACAGTTTAGTCGGCTTGATCTCGCCGCCCTTCGTCAGGCTCTGCTTGAGGGTGCTACCCTCCCAGCGTTCGCGCTCCTTCGTTACCTTGTAGGTTGCGTCCTTGTCCATTACCTGCCTCCTCCACTACTTTGTGGCTTGAAGATTAAAGGTCATTGGGGCAATCGACCCTGCTTATTTCTCGCTGCCAGCTAGTGGCTTGGGCCTGCGCGCCTCCCAGGCCAGGTCGCTACCATCGTCGGCAGTGGTGGGGAAGCGAGGACGTAGCCAACCGGCAATTACCCAGCCGAGAGCTGCCCACAGCACGCTAGCCAGCGTCACCGGCCAGAGCAGTTCGAGGCTGCCCACGCTCTTGCTGCCAAAGCCCACCCCAGTGGTCAGGGCCATGATCGTGCCATAGTAGAGCGTAGCCAGGCCTAGCCAGCCCAGCCAGCCAACCCCCGCCTGTTGCCGCTTGATTGCGTAGAAGACGAGGACGCTAAGGCCGACATAGATGGCGATGAAGATCGCCTCTTGCAGCACCAGGGCGAGGCCAACTAGCGGGTTGCTGTTCAGCGCGTCCAGTTCTGGCTGCGAACCCAGTGGTACCCTGCCGCTGGTGAGGATGCCCGCGTTGGCGACCAGGTAGATCACGCTATGGGTCAGCGTCGCTATCGTACCATAGCCCACCCCGAAGCCAACCGCCCCACGCCAGCCGCCAGCCTTGAGCGGCCCAGCGGCGATGCTACCCACTACCAGGGCGTTGATCGCCCCAACTAGCAGCCCATCCCAGATGCTGAGGCTGACGGTGTTGAAGCCCCAGCCCACCAGCAGCCTGTGGATGTCTGGGTTGACCACACCCGTGATAAACGACTGAAAGAAGATTATCCCAATCCAGGCTACCATCCCCTGTCCAACATAGGGACGCGGCAACTTGTAGCGCACGGTGAGGATGATCGCGTAGACCACAACGGCGAGGCTGCCGAAGCCGGGGATCAGCAGGAAGGGGCCATAGTTGACTGCCACCGTGTTGCTGCCGCCGGTAGTGCTGGGTAGCACGGCGCGGCCTGCGTTCGTCTCTGCGCTAAAAGGCCCGTTGATCGCCAGTAGCCAAATCACGTAGAGGATGCCCGCCATCAGGACGCTGGCAATGAGGTAGTCTATCGGCTTGCGGTTGGTTTTTGCCATGTTGTTGTCTCTAGGAGTAAGGGCATAAACTTGCGCCCAGTCGCGCTGGCTTGTGTGCCTCCTCATTTTACCACTTTTGGCCCGGAGTCGCTAATTCGACTGCTGTCTAGGGTTGTGCGGAGCAGCTAGTAGCCTGGCTACTCTGCTTGCGATCCACATCGTCTGCTGGGTCAACCTGCTGGCTCAACTCGCGCCCGCTTTGAAGTCGGCACGCCAATCGGCATGGGGGGTACGGCTGGCTATCTCGTCGGCCAGGCGGTCGTAGGTGGGGGCGGCGAAGTAGTCGTCGGCGATCTCCAGGGTGTGCGTCTCGTCGGCCAGGGTGAGGGTGCGGCGGGCGGCAGCGGACGGCTGATAGTCCTCGGCTTCGCGCACCTCTGCCCAGGTGATAGTCCCCTGCACTCTCCCACCCCGTTGTACCGTCAGTTCCTCTGCGGTCAGTGCGTAAGAGAGCGGGGGCATGAACGCCTGCCAGCCACGTAGCAGCAGCAGCCAGAGGATGGGAAAGAGGATGCTTCCGCCATAAACAAACCAGTCCGCCAGGTTGAGCGCGCCCAGCCCGTACGTCTCGCTCACCCACAGCAGCCCGCTTGCGCCATAGATCACCGCTGGGCCGAGCAGCAGCCAGTATAGCAACAAGGGTCGCCTATCCTCCACAAAGCGCAACGCCGGTTCATCAAGCCCCTCGCTGGTCGGGGTGGCTGGCTGACTATCGGGGCGCAGGAAGGCGTAGAAGCTGGCGGCCAGCAGCAGCAGGTTGGGGCCAAGCCAGGCCAGCAGCAATGCTGTGCTATAGGTCAGCGGCGGCAGGCCTAGCCAGTGTGTGAAAGCCGACCCCGCCCCCTCCTGGGCTATCGCCCCACCAAAGCCCGACACCACATTGCTGGCAACCAGTAGCACGGCCACCGCCACGGCCTGGGCCAGCAGCATAAAGATGAGCAGGACAGCACGAGCAGCCATGCTCCCACGCTGCCGAGCGCAACGCAGGCCGAGATAGAGGATCAGGGTGATGGCAAAGAGGAGAATGAAGCAGAAGTCGCGTACTACCTGCGCGTCCAATGCGGTCGCGTCGCTACCATAGATCGCCGCGTGTCTGGGTAGGGTTAGCAGCAGCAACACCCCGTAGCTGACCAGCCAGAGGATCAGCAGCAGATAGCGCAAGCGGCTTTGGCGTAGGTTTGTTGGCATGAGAGGATTATAGCACAAAGGGGAGGTTAGATTTCCAGCTTCGCCTATTAGACTCCCCCATCTCCATATGCTATAATACCTCATCTGACCATAGTCACGACTTTCACTGACCGGGCGCGACGATACAAGGAGGTATCTTCGATTATGGATTTTGAGCTTACGAACGAGCAGAAGCTCTTTCAGCAGACGGTGCGCGAGTTCTCGGACAAGGTGATCGCCCCCGAAGCCCGCGACCGCGACCGCACCCATGAGTTTCCCTGGCCGATCATCAAGCAGATGGGTGAACTGGGCTTGCTTGGTATCTACTACCCAGAGGAGTACGAGGGTGCGGGGGCAGATACCATGTCCTATGCAATCGCCATCGAGGAGATCGCCCGCAACGACGGCTCGCTGGCCCTGACCGTGGCGGCCCACAACTCGCTTGGCTGCGGCCCGATCTACTACTTCGGCAGCGACGAGCAAAAGCATGAGTGGCTGCCGAAGCTGTGCAGCGGCAAGATGCTTGGTGCCTTCGGCCTCACCGAGTCGGGGGCCGGCAGTGATGCGGGTGGCACCCAGACTACTGCTGTCCTCGACGGCGACCAGTGGGTGATCAATGGCAGCAAGATTTATTGCACCAGCGGGCGCATTGCGGGCGTAACCACGATCACCGCCAAGACCCCAGGGCGCGGCGATGGCAAAACGATCAGCAGCTTCATTGTTCCCAATGGCACCCCCGGTTACGAATATGGCAAGGACGAGGACAAGATGGGCCTGCGCTCCAGCGTAACCAGCCCACTCTACTTCCACGATGTCCGCATCCCGAAGGAGAACCTGCTGGGCGACGAAGGCGGCGGCTTCAAGCAGTTCATGCAGATACTGGATGGCGGGCGGATCAGCATCGGCGCGATGGCCCTCGGTCTCGGTGTCGGCGCACTGAATGTCGCGCTCAAGTATGCGAAGGAGCGAGTGCAATTCGGCCAGCCGATCAGCAGCTTCCAGGCAATCCAGTTCAAGCTGGCAGACATGGCAACCGAGCTTGAGGCGGCCAGGTGGCTGCTCTGGCGGGCCGCCTGGCTGAAAGATCAGCACCGCTCCTTTGCTCAGGCCGCTGCGATGGGCAAGCTCTACGCCAGCGAAGCGGCAGAGCGGGCTTGCCACGCTGCGATCCAAATCTGCGGCGGCATGGGCTACACCAGCGAGATGCCGGTCGAGCGGATGTACCGCGACGTGCGCCTAACCGAGATCGGTGAGGGGACGAGCGAAATCCAACGCATTGTGATCAGCCGCGCTCTCTTGCGCGACGCAAAGAACTACTAGCCAGCAGCTAGTCAGCAGGCAGGGCGCAACCATGCAACTAGAGCGTATCGTAGAACCATCCCCCCTCGTGGGAGAAAACCAGGAGCGGGTGCAGGAGACGGCCCGCCGCTGGCTGCTGATCGCCGTTAGCACCACCGCGATCATCGGCCTGCTCCACCTCGGTGACCACATCCTGCGCGGCAAGCAGTACGTCCTGCCATACTTTGGGGCAGTAGACACGATTTGGCTGGCGATGGCGACATATCTGTTCGTTCTGCCACCCCTCTACCTCACTGCTCGTGGGCGGTTGCTAACCGGCTACTGGCTGTTTGCGGGGATGGTGGCTACGCTGCTAGTCGGCTTCGGCCACCTCAGCCCCTTCGCCTTCGAGTCTGTTCACACCATTTATATGGATCATGCCAACGATCCGCCTATCGCTGCCCTGTCGCTGATCCTCCTCTACAGCCTGTTCGCCAGCAGCCTCGCGCTGATTATGGCGGCGGTGCGAGTGCGGAGGTTGACGGGTAGCTGGCGGTGATCGCCGAAGGAGTAAGCCGATGTACCGTGACCGTCTAGCCCGCGAAGTCCTCAACAACAGCGGTGGGATCGTCCAGCGGGTGCTGCCGCTCACCAGGCTGGATCAACTGGTCTCCGCCCTATCTGACGGGCAGGCTGGGTTGCCGCTCGGCCCCAACGAGCCGCCAAGCCGCAGGCGGCGCATTCGGCGCAGCAGGAAGCAGGTGAAGCAAAGATGAACCTTGACCTCAACGACGAGCAGATCATGCTCCGCGATGCAGCCCGCAACTTTGCAGACAGCGAATTGCGCCCCATCGCCCAGGAGTGCGACGCGAACGAGCAGTTCCCCCACGCCGCCTTCAAGCAGATGGCCGACCTCGGCTTCCTCGGCCTGCTAGTGCCAGAACAGTATGGCGGCGTGGGGGTTGATACTCTTAGCTACATCCTGGTGCTGGAGGAGCTAAACAAGGTGCTGCCTGCGCTCGGCACTGTCGTCTCCGTCCACAACTCATTGACCGTCAGCGGCGTGGTGCGAGCGGGCAGCGAGGCGCAGAAGCAGCAGTATTTGCCCCGCCTTGCTAGCGGCGAACTGCTGGGAGCCTATGCGATCAGCGAGCCACAGGCGGGTAGCGACCCTGCCAGTATGCGTACTTTCGCCCGTCGTGAGGGGGACGACTACGTGATCAACGGCACCAAGTGTTGGATCACCAGCGGCCAGAACTGTGGCCTGATCCTGCTTCTTGCCGTCACCGACAAAGAGGTGAAGCCGTCGGCGGGGATCAGCGCGTTCCTCATCGAGAAAGACACGCCTGGGCTGCTGGTTGGTAGGCGCGAGGAGAAGCTGGGCTTGCGGGCCAGTGACACCACCCAGCTTGTGTTCGAGGATTGCCGTGTCCCTGCCACTACTCTGCTCGGCGCAGAGGGTAGCGGCCTCAAACTCGCTCTCAGCCTGCTAGACGGTGGGCGGGTTGGTATCGCAGCCCAAGCTCTCGGTATTGCTGAAGCTGCCCTGGATGAGGCGGTCAGGTATGCTAAGGGGCGTGAGCAGTTTGGCCGCCCGATCAGCGACTATCAGGCGATCAGCTTCATGCTGGCGGACATGGCGACCGAGATCGAGGCGGCCAGGCTGCTGATCTACCGCGCCGCCACGCTCAAAGAGCAGCGCGAACGGATCACCGCGCAGGCTAGCATGGCGAAGCTGTTTGCCAGCGAAGTAGCGATGCGCGCTGTAGACAAGGCCTTGCAGATACATGGCGGCTACGGTTACGTCAAGGAGTATGCTATCGAGCGTATCTACCGCGACGCACGGATCACTCGCATCTACGAGGGGACGAGTGAAGTGCAGCGTATGGTGATTGCTGCTCAGTTGCTCAAGGGCGAGTACGTCGCGGCGGTCTAAGTGGACAGGAGAATCGCAGATCGAAGGTCGGCGCAATGGCTAAGGCAGGTGTAAACTGGTGGTCGGAAAATATTTCGCACTGGCGGGCCAGCCTGGCACAGATGCGGGAGCGCATCCAGGCTGGCCCACCAAGATTAGCGCAACACCTTGATCATGTCGGCCCAACAGTTGCGCTGCTCGAAACCAACCCCGCTATAGAGGGGTAGGGCGCGCTCGTTCTTGCCCTCCACGCCAAGCTCCACGTGTTCGACCTGTGTTCGTAGCCAGCGGATGCCATCTAGCAAAAGCGCGCGCCCAAGGCCAGCCCGCCGCTGCTCTGGCACCACACCGAGGTTCTCGATCCAGCCAACCGACTCGCCCCGACGCTCGACCTCATCCGGCCAGATTGCCGCGTGGCAGTAGCCAACCGCTTGCTCACCAGCGCAGGCGAAAATCACCCCGTCGGGCTGGAAGCCAGTCTCCTCGGTCAGGTGGATCGTATCCGCCAGGCTGCGCTGCACGCTGCCAAAGTGGTCGGCGAAGGTGACATTGCGGAGGTCGGTCAGCAGTTGCTCGTCCTCACCCAGTACCATGCGGCGGCTGGCGATCCCTGCTGGGTATCGTGGTTCTGGCACTGGTACGCCCGCTGCCAGGCGCATCGTCCAGGAGTAGCGGTCAAGCTGGTAGCCGCGTTGTTCCAGGAAGCTGGTCAGCAGGTCGTAACGGCTGCTGACCCCAAAGTAGAGCTTGCCAAGCTGCTGGGCCTGGGCCTGCTGCTCGGCTGCG
>JAYUUN010000034.1:0-15743 GCA_043754535.1 Chloroflexota bacterium
AGCACGTCGCCGTAGCGTTTGCCGACCGTGCGCGACGAGCCGCTGACTGCCCGCACCGCAAACCAGGGGTGGCCGCGCAGCAGACGCACGATGCGTGAACCTACCAACCCGGTCGCTCCTAGAACGCCGACCCCAATCCGATCCATGGTCTTGCTCCTTCCTGGGCGATGCTCTCCCCCTGCGGTGCGACGCGGGCTGCGTCGGCGAAGTAGCCTGCATTGTCCAGGCAATGTACCTTGTGCAGCAGGCGCATCGCCTCCGCCGACTGTTGGCCCTCGACCAGGTAGGTGAGCCGCAGCGGCGAACCCTCGACGGGGATCGCCTCAATCCCCTGGCGGCGCAGGCTGGCGCGGGAGATCACATCCACCCGCTGCGACTCGCCCACGCCCAGGCCGACGAGAGAGATGCGATCTTCCTCGCTGCCCACCCCGTCCTGCGGGTTGTACTTGAGACGGGCGACCCCCCGCACTAGCGTGTCGCGCTGCGGTTCGCTACTCTCTGGCACCGCCACTGCTGCTTGCACATGAGCAACCAGGGTGCCGGGGTGGTTATTGAAGCTGGAGCGCACTAGGATAGGCAGGTTGTATTGCAGACCAACCCGCACAGCACGGGGGTGCAACACGCTAGCTCCGTGGGCCGCCAACTCCAACATCTCGGCGTAGCTGATCCGCCCGATGCGGTCGGCCCGATGGACGATGCGCGGGTCTGCGGTATACACGCCATCTACGTCGGTGTAGATTTCGCACCAGTCGGCGTGCAGGGCAGCCGCCAGGGCGACGGCGGTGGTGTCGCTCCCCCCTCGGCCCAGGGTGTTGATCTCGCCCGGCTGACCAACGGCGCAGCCCTGGAAGCCTGCCACGATGGGGATGAAGCCGTGTTCGATATCGCGCAGAACCTGCCGCTCGTCAATCGCTGCGATCTCTGCATTGCCATAGTTGCCGTCGGTGTGGATACCTGCCTGGGGGCCGGTCAGGGCGCGGGCAGGCAGGTCGAGGTGCTGCATCGCCAGGCTGAGCAGCGCGCAGGAGACGATCTCGCCGGTGGAGAGCAACAAGTCTATCTCGCGCCGTGCCTGTTCAAGCGTGCCATTCAACTGGCCCGCCAACTCAAGCAACTCGTCGGTAGTGTCGCCCATCGCCGAGACAACGACGGCGACCTGATGCCCCGCCTGCACCGTAGCTGCCACCCGCAGCGCGACGGCGCGGATGCGGCCCACGTTCGCCACCGAGCTACCGCCATATTTCTGAACGATTAGTGCCATCGCTTACCCCTCCTGGTTAAAAAAAGCCCCGTCCCTATCAATTGAGGGACGAGGCTGTAATAGCATCGTGTTTTCCACCCTGACTCGTAGCCGCCTTGCAGCAGCTAGCCTCAGCAGGTCAGTCCCGTAGCCCTGGCCCTGGTGGGAGCAGAGCATTGCGGGTTGTGACCCAGGCCCAGATAACGAAGGCCGATCCGTCCACCTTTACTGGGCAGCCGATCCTTGCCGTCGCGCCGACGCGACCAGATAGCGATGCCGTTCAGAGTAGCCGCTCCGAGGTGGTATTTCGTTCGCCCTAACTACCGCCCTTGCACTATCGGCGGCTCGCTGCCAGTCTAGCGAAACGTACTCGTCCTCATCTGCGCGTTTAGAGGTTTGTGCTGGAAAGCTATCCCCTAAACAAAAAACCGCTCTCTGGTTAGGAGGCGGCTAGCGTTCAGGTATAGCAAAGGTACCTGGCAGTTACTCGCTTCCCTTATCTTACCCCTTGCGGGGTCGGAATTGGCACCTGGACTCCAGGCGGCACTGCCTGGGTCTGGTTGTCGGGTTTCATCGGGCCGGTTCCCTCCACCCTCTTGATAAGAGCGCAACTTCATATTAACTTGCGCGCATTATAGCACAGGCGGTAGCCCCTTGTCAAGGACAGTTTAGCAGCTACCTGTTCAAGGCGATTGCGCTCGCAAGCTAGCTGCACCCGGTACCGCACTGGCTGCCGCCCCTACCACTCCTTCGTTGCCGAAGCTGTCCACTGGCACAACGGCGAAGTAGTAGCTGTTGCCGTTGAGCAGCGGTTGCGGTGACTTGCCACTATGCCAGGCTAGCAACTTGACCCGCGTTTGCTGGGCCACTGCGTCTAGCTCGACTACTGGGGAGAGGCTGGCAGTGTTGGTGATCTGCTGCTGGCTGGCGTAGATGCGGTAGGCCACTGTACTCGGCGCGGGGCGATAGGTGTGCCAGTCAAGCTGGATCGTGCCACTGATAGCCGCGTCGCTAGCGAGGGGCGAGACCGGTGGCTGGGCCGCCAGCCTGCGCTCGACCCTGATCAGCAACGGTTCACCAACGCTTAGTTGCTGACCCACCTCTGGTAGCAGCAGGCCCACCCGCAGGCTAGCGATCTGGCGCAAGTCAACGTGCCGCTCCAGCCGCGTCGTCGCCTCTTTCAGCGGCAAGACTAGCTGGGTGGCGCGGCCTTGCAGCAAGGTAGCCTGCCAGTTGTAGGAGGTGCCGCCCGCCTCGGCAATGTTGACGCGCACCTGCGCCTGCTGCCCACTGCTGCGCGGGTCTGTGACCGTCAGCAGCAGGTAGTCGTAGCCAGACCAGTCGGTAATCGCAGCGGTGCGCTGGACGAAGGCCCAGGAGTAGCCCGCCACACTGCCAGTTGCGCCGCTGAATTGCAGGGTGCCGCTGACCATTACGCTGGCGGGTGGATCGGCCTGCCAGATACCAGTGACCGCTGAGGAGCCTGTTGTCTGGCGCAAGTAGAAAGGTTGTGGCACACTGTAGGCTTCTTCGTCACTGCGTTGGTCGTCCTTGCCGACCGCCCGTACCCGCCAGTAGCCGCGCCCACCCTCGTAATTAGAAAGAGGCAGGCTAGCGAGTTGGCTAGCAGTGGTGGTGATTGCTACAGGCTGGGCGAAGTCTGGGGTCTGCGCGACTTGCACGACGTAGCGACTTGCGCCCGCCAGCGGCTGCCAGGCGGCAGGGTGGGGTGCATCGCGCCGCAAGTCTGCGCTGAACAAGGTTGCGTTGTAGGCGGGTGCTAGCGGCTGTGGCCTGCCGATCCTCTCCGCCCGACCGCGCCGTAGCTGGTACACACCCTCGTTGACGCTGGAAACCTGCTGCACGAAGTCGGCGTAGGGTTGGTCGCTGGCCGTCACCAGCCCCCAGTTGTTGCTCTGCTCAGGCCGCTTGCCAATAGCAGGGTCGTCGGCGTAAGGGAACCAATGCACGCCAACCACAAACGGACGCTGCAAGGCGGCGGCGATGAAGGTGCGGTAGGCAGCGGCGCGGGTGCGCTGGTCGGGAGCGACGGCACCAGGGGCGGGGAAGGCGTTGGGCAGGCCGCTGTCTGCTGCCCGCGCCGTGAACTCGGTGATCAGCACGGGTTTGCCACTCCACGCCCCGATCTCGTCCACAAAGCTGAGGTCGGGGTTGCTAAAGTCGCGCACGTAGAGGTTGATCGTCATCACGTCTACGTAGGGGATCGCCCCTTCGATGATCGAGCGGAAGGGCTGCGAGGGCAGCCAGCGGCAACCGAGGATCAGGTGGTTGGGGTCGCGGGCGCGCACGGCTGCACTCGTCGTCTTGAAGTAGCGGTCGGAGACTACTTTGAGGAAGCTGTCCTTGTCTGGCAGCGAGCCAGTGTAGGTGATGCTCTGGGCGGCCAGCAGGCTGGCAGGTCCGTCTCGGAAGCTGGCATAGCTGCTGCCCCAGGCTGCGTTCAGCCCCGCCACAGTGCCATACCTACCCGCCAAATGGCTGACCCAGGCCAGCTTGCTGCTGTTGGTGATCGGCTGCGCGATGATGTTCTCCACCACCGTGTTGTGCGGCGTGTCGTAGTAGACCCCATCCTTGTACCACCAGAGTTCGTTGTCCAGGTAGTAGCCAAGCAACCAGGGGTCTTGCACGTCTGCCGCACTGATTTTGGCGGCCACCTGCTGGCGAATGTGCCGCTCCCAGGCGGGGTCGAACACGTCTGGGAAGACCCAGTTGACGCGGCTAGGGGTGTCACCAACCAGCTTGAGCAGGCGGGTGTGGGGGAGACCACGCTGCTCCATGCGCTGGTCGCTCCACGCACCAACCGTGTTGAAGTGCCAACTTTGCAGGCGGGTCGCCGTCGTCTGCGCCCAGGCTTGCGGGTCGGCGTAGCTACGGCTGGCGTAGCTGGCGTAGCCGTCGGCAGTGTCCAGGCCGAACGTACTGCTGATCGAGTTCACACCGAGCGAGTAGAAGGCGTGGCCGCTGGGCGTGACTAGCCACCAACGATCCCCCTGCTGCGCCGTGCGGAAGTAGCCGGGAGCGGCGGTCAGCTTGAGGCCAGCGTCGCCGCCGTACTGATCCAGGGTGGAGGGAACAGGCAGCGACCTGGTGGCGGGCCGCTCCAGGGCGAACGAAGCCCCGCTTGCCAGCAGGATGGCAGCGACAAGGGCAAGAGCAAGATAGGGGCGAATACGTGGCATGGCGACTCCCTCAAGTTGGTAGGGCTGTGTTATAATATAGGCACCATGCGCCGCGTTGCTTCAGCCTCCGAAGCAAACGGGGCAAAGATGACTATCTGGAGGGATGAAACCCAATTTGCTAGACAAGCTAAAGCGGCAGATGGCGGCTGTGCTGCTGATGGTATCGCTGGCGGCAGTTATCGCCTTGCTGGGTGGGGGCTTGCCCTCCCGCTATCTGGTGGACATTGGCGGGGCTGATGGCTCCTACGTAGGCGGCATGGCCCTGCCCACCTTCGCGGGCGACAAGCGCGAGATCAGCTACCGCCTGACGGGGCCGCAAAGCAGCCTGCGCTTCCCCGGCTGGCGTGGCCCGGCCACCCTCGCCCTCTACGCCTACTTCGACCCGACTCAGACTGCGCCGCCGACGGAGGTTCTCACCCTCACCGTCGCGGTTGAGGGGCGGGTAGCTGGGGTGCAAACGATAATACGAGGCTGGAACTGGTATACCTACACGCTAGCCAACGCAGGCGACCAGATCGCCCTGACCACGCCAGTGCTGACCGACGTAACCGGGATGTACCAGGTTGGCGTTGCACTCGACCTGGCCCTCCTGCAAACAGAAGCACCCGTGCAGCGGTTCGACCTCTGGCCCACCCTTGCGCTGCTGCTGATCGCGGGATTGGCGGGCTATCTGCTGGCGCGGCTGCCAACGCGGGTGGCGGTTGCCGGTGGGGGGCTGGTGCTGCTGGGGCTGGCAGGGGCGTACATCTTCAGCCCCCGCCTGTTCATCCTCTATGCTGCCAGCTTGCTGATCGTGCTGTTCGCTTGCGGGCTGTTGTTGCGCTGGCAGAGGCCAGTGGGCAGGCTGGGTGGCTGGCTGTTCCTCAGCTTCTTGCTCACCTACCTGTTCTTTGTCAACGGTCAGATTTCGTCGGACGACGACCGCATCAAGCACGCGACTACGCTGGCGGTCACCCACCTCGACTTCAAGCTGGACGGCCCGATCCTCGGCACTTACTACAGCAAGTATGGCATCGGCCACAGCCTGGCTGAACTACCGCTGCTGCTCCCCCTGCGGTTGGCGGATGCGGTTAGCGGCGGCAACCTACCCTATCTACACAAACTGAGTGTGCTGCTGCTCAACCCGATCATCGGCGCACTAACCGCCTGGCTGCTCTACCTCACGGCGCGCCGCCTCTACGCCAACGACCGACTGGCCCTGGCCGTCGCCCTAATCGGTGGGCTGACCACGATCAGCGCGGCCTACGCCCTACTCACCTACAGCGAGACCCTACTTAGCTGCCTGCTACTACTCACCTTCTACGCTTTCCTGCGCCACTTTGAGGTGGCAGAGCGTGACTGGCGGTGGTTGGCAGTGGCAGGGGTCGCCCTCGCCGCCCTGATCGTGACCAAGCAGGAGTACGTGCTGGCGGGAGTGGTAGCGGGCTGCTGGTGGCTGCTGCGGAGCCTGCGGGCGCAGGGTTGGCGGGCGGGGCTGCGGTTGCTGGGCAAGGGGCTGCTGCTGGCTGGGCCGATAGCGGCGGCGGTTGCCTGGCTACTGATCTACAACAAGATACGCAGTGGCAGCTTCGGCAGTTCAGGCTACGGCGCTATTGGCTTGCTGCTACCCCCCATCGGGAAGTGGCTGAACGGACTCTACGGGATGTTCCTCAGCAGCGGCAAGAGCATCTTTCTCTACTCCCCTCCGTTGCTGCTGCTCCCCTGGGCGATCAGCCGCTTCTGGCGCAGGTGGCCGTGGGAGGCCGGGCTGATCCTCAGCCTCAGCGGGCTGCTGGTACTGTTCTACTGCCGCATCAACTTCTGGAGCGGTGACCTGTCGTGGGGGGCGCGCTATCTTGTGCCACTCACGCCCCTACTGGTGCTGCCACTAGGCGCACTGTTGCAGGGCTATGGAGATTGGGCGCGGGCGCAGAAGGTCGGACTGGCGGGGCTGCTGGGTGCAGGGCTGGCGGTACAGGGTCTGTCGGCGGTTGGTAGCTTCTCGGTCGCCTTCTTCTATCAGTACAAGGACAGCAGTGCAGGCAACTACACCGACTGGCAGTACATCCCTGCCCACAACCCCTTGCTCGCCCAGCTCCAGGTAATCCTCAACGGTGAGTACAACATCCCGTTTAGCAGCCAGCTAAGTAGCTTCGGCCTACCTGCCTTGCTCGATTATCTGCTGCCGGGGCTACTAGTGGCAGGCATCATCCTGGCCTGGCGGCAGGTCTGGCGGTGGCAACTACAAGCAGTTGATGGGCCTGCCTGGCGAGCAAAAGGGTGAGCCTTACTTGCCGTTACCATTGCCATTGGTGGTGGCAAGTGGCGCAAAGGTAGCAAGGGCTGTGCTGCTGGGCATCAGTTCCTCAGCGGCGGCATCATCCTTCATCGTGCTTTGGCCGCGGAACAGGCCGCCCTCCTCGATCAGCAAGCTGGCAACCGTAATGTCGCCCCAAACCTTGCCGCTGGCGACAATCTCCAGCCGATGGGTGGCGGTGACGTTGCCCCGAATCTGGCCCGCAACCATCACGTTCTGGGCAGTGATGGTCGCAACCACCTTGCCACTGCGCCCCACGATCACGTTGCCAGCAGTGTAGACTTCACCCTCTACCATGCCCTCGATGCGGATCGTGCCTTCAGCCCGCAGGTTGCCGTGGATGCTAGTGCTAGCTCCCACCAGCGTCTCCGCCTTCTCCTCAACCATATTGCTGGGCGGCAAGGTCAATGCACCAGTAATCTGGCGCGGGGGGTTCGTCACCTGCTGATTGTTGTTGCCACTGTTGTTGCGAAAGACTGCCATTGCCTACTGCTCCTCTCACCTTAGCTGCACCAAAGAGGCTGGTGCAGAAGACCTACATGGTAATGCTGGCCCGTATTATACCAGATCAGCGGCGGAAGCGCATTGGGTTGAGCGCAACGTGGTCGCCGTTGTAAACGCCGTAGTGGATATGGGGGCCAGTAGACATCCCGGTGCTGCCGCTGCGGGCCAGCAGATCGCCGCGCTCGACCAAATCGCCGCGCTTGACTAGCAGGCGCGAGTTGTGGGCATAGAGGCTGGTGTAGCCGCTGGGATGGTAGACGCGCACCACACGACCATAGCTGTCATCCCAAGCTGCGTAGATCACCACGCCGTTGCCAGTTGCGTAGACAGGGGTGCCGGTATCCACCACAATGTCTACGCCAGGATGGAAGCCCACCTTGCTGCTGTCCCAGGGTGACCTGCGCCAGCCGAAGTACGAACTGACCTCGCCAGCAGAGGGGAAGCCGTGCGGGGTGTTGTCAAGAGCGTACTGACGAGCAAGGGCGGCTGCGGCAGCGTCGTTCTCGTCCTTGCGCGCCTTCTCTATGGCCCGCGCCTGGGCCTTCACCTGCTCTGCCTGCGCCCGCGCCTCGGCTTCCTGGCGCAAGGTCGCATCGGCCTCAGCCACCGCCGCCTCGGACTGCTGACCAGCCAGCATATCTACAGAGAAAACCATCATATCGCTAAGTTGCTGGCTGGTCTGCTCTGCTTCGTTGCTCAGGCTGGCAAGCCAGACCTGATAGCTGTTCGCTTCCTGGCGATAGTTGCTGGCAAGGTCGTCTAGCGGAGCCGCTTCTACCTTGCTGTAGCCAGCCTGCGCCAGCGTGTAAGCGGGCTGGAAGCTCTGCGGCGTAGCAGAGGGGGGGGTTGGAGCAGGGGCGGGGGGGTTGATCTGGCCGCCCTGCGGGTCGCTGCTTGGCCCACCCTGAAGCAGGTCGCCCAGTTGCTTGCTCATCACCTTCAACTGATTTAGCTGACCTTCGAGGCTGCTGATCTGCTCTTTGAGGGCTGCCAGCTTGCGCTGTTCCGCTTCGAGGGTGCCGCCAGCGGTCGCCAACTGGCGTTGCTGGGTCTCTACCACTGAGTTGAGACCACGTTCGCGTTCCTGCACCAGTTGGTGGCTGGCCGCCCCCTGCTGAAGCTGGTTCTGCAAGGCAGCGTTCTGCTGGTAGAGGGCGTAGAGGCCGCCACCAACCAGGAGCAGCAGCGCGGCAGCACCAGCCACCGCCAGCCGCCCCAGGTGCAGGGTGATCGGCTTGCCGCTGCGCCCAGCGATCAGCACCAGGGTGAGGCCACGCCGTTCGCTGCGGGCCGCTTCACCGTTAAGGTCGCTCAGTTTGTGTAGCCGCGCCGTGTTTCGCAAGCTAGGTTTCCTTCGACTTGAGGCGGGCAAGCAACATTCGCCGCTCGCGGTTGGTTCTATGTCCAATATAAGGCAAGTAGCCCCTTATTGTCAAGTAGCCCCGCCAAATGTACTACCCACTAGCAGCTAATAGTACCCCCAGCACTGACTTGGCAGGATTTAAGTTGCGAAATCGTGTGGTTTTCTGCTACAATGTTAGGACAGCAACCGTGTAAGTGGAAGGAACAGAGGATGACAGACGAGATTAGCCGTATTCGCCAGCGAGGGATCAAGCTGGTTCTATGGATCTTTAATTTCCTAGTATGTGCCTGTGCTCTGTATGAGCTAGCTCAACCTCAATCAAACATACAGCTTGCTTTTGGCATCCTGTTTCTGCTGCTAGGCATTATCTGCCTTGCGCTCACCTATCTCAACCGGTTGCGACTAACCAGTTACATCCTTTTGTTTGTCATTATGCTCGGTGCTGGCGTAAGTATAGCCGTAGCTGGCCCCTTTACGGGCGTGTCTCTGATCGTGTTTGTTATGATCCCCGTAGCCTCGCTTCTATTTAGCGCGCGGGCATCGTTGATCGTCGCCGCTGTCGCCATTATTGACGTGACAGTGTGCAGTGCAATCTACTATTTTGTCATTGAACCCACAGCATACAGAGAAGGCTTGCCGGGCAAAAGTGCAGCTATGCTGATCGGGCTTACGTTCCTTACTGTGTCAGTATGGAGCGCAGGGGTGATCAGCGAGACAGCGAACCGTATTAGTAGCAGGCGCACTCACGAACTGGAGGCTGCGCTTGCTCAGGTACTCAGCAAGCACTCATTGGAGGAGCAGACCAGCACGGCTATCCTCAAGGTGACGGGCGGGCTGAATGAAGTTAGCGGTTATCAGCTTGCCAGCGCGAATGAGCAGGCGGTTGCGCTCTCCCAGGTGACGACCACGATTGAGGAGTTGTCGCAGACGGCCCTCCAGATCGCCGAGTCTGCCGCCAGCCTTGACAACAACGCCGAGCAGACCTTGCAGGCTGTCTCCAACTCGCAGGCAGCAGTAAATGACAGCTTGCAGGCGATGGTGCAGATCAGAGCGCAGGTGCAGCAGATAGTAGAGCGCACCATCGCCCTCAACGAGCGCATCCAGCGGATCAGCGAAGTGGTAGGGGTAGTATCACGCGTCGCGGCTGAGATTCACTTGCTGGCCCTCAATGCAGCAATCGAGGCAGCCGGGGCGGGCGAGGCAGGCGAACGCTTTGCCGTGGTCGCCGGTGAGGTAAAGAAGTTGGCTCGTAGGGCGCAGGAGCAGGCGGCGGGCATTCGTGGATTGGTAATCGAGGTGCAAAGGGCGAACTCGGCCAGTGTGATGGCGACCGAGCAAGGTCTGAAGGACTCCGACAAGGGGGCAGAGCAGGCCCGCATCGCCAGCGAAGCAAACATTGAGGTGATCGACCTGGTGGGCAGCACTACTGCTCGCACACGGGCGATCACCCTTGCCACCCAGCAGCAACGCAGTGCTAGCCAGCAGGTGGTGGAGACGATGCGGAGTCTGCAAGTGGCGGCAGCAGGGGTTGCCACTGCCAGCGGTCAGATTGCGGCGATGGCTTTGGAACTACGCGCCCTTGCCACCCAGCCGCAGCCTGATCTGGGGCAGGAGATAGCTGCCTTGCCTGCGCCGAACCCCACTCGTGGCGGTCGCCCAACCAGTGAACTAAGCCTGCAATCCAGCTAACCACCCCACCCAACCTCTCTAGCAGGCCAGACCCAACCCCCTGCTACTCCTCGATCTTGCCTCGGCTGAGACTGAAGGAGGAGAGCAGCGCGAGGAAGCCAAACATGGTGGCGAGGATGAAGACGAACTGGTAGCCAAACCAGTCGATCAAGCTGCCACCGAGGACGGGGAAGAAGGTGAAGATGCCGAGGATGGTGTTCAGGTAGCCGATATATTCGCTGCGGCTGGCGGCGGGTGCAATGTTGAGCAGCACATTGAGGTTGACGATGTTGGCCGCCCCCGCTGCGATGCCGCTGAAGATGAAGACCGCCGCGAAGGCGGTTGCCACCGCTTGCCCGCTGACCAGCAAGGGGATCAGCAGCGCACTGGTCGGCACCACCGCGACCGAGAGGGCGGTCAGGATCATCATCCGACGGTTGCCCCCGAAGTCGGCCAGCGGCGACCAGATCAGGTTGCTGAAGATGCTGGCGATGGTTAGGGCGGCGATGTAGAGAGCGGCGATGCTGTCGGCGGCCCCCAGACTGCGCGTGGCATAGACGATATAGAAGGGGTCGGCGATGGCCGAGAGGGCCAGCAGGATGCGGGCTAGCAGGAAGTAGCGGTAGTTGCGGTCGGCGCGCAGGTTGCCAGGGCCGCGCCGCAACATCTGTAGCACACTGAGTGGCTGTGGCACACTGGTTTGCGCTGGCTCGCGGATCAGCACCCAGGAGATGATCCCGCCGATGATCAGCACGGTAGTGATCGCAAAGATGATCGCAAAGTTGAGGGGGAAGGCTAGCGGACTACCCACACGGTTGCCTTCATCCAACAGCAGCTTGATGATGCCGCTAGCAGCCAGGGCCAGCAGGCCGCCGCTGAAGTTCCGCAGCCCGAAGAACAGACCGCGCCGCCGGGGAGGGATTACCTTGCCCACCATGGCGATCCAGGGGATAGCTGAGACCCCTGCCGCCAGTGAAGTGACGATATAGAACAGGTAAAAGAGCAGCAGCAACAGCGTGTAGTTGGCCCCGTCGCCTGCCAGGAACAGCGTGCTGAGGGTAATCAGCACGAAGCTGGTAATACGGATTACCCCACTGGTTGCGTACCAACGCATTACTAGCGGTTGGGCCTGCGCCCGCCCAGCAACGAACAGTTGTGGCAGCAGGTAGGAGCCAGTGGTGATCGCCGGGATCAGGCCAACCAGGATATTGCCACCGCCCAGCCTGCTGACAAATAGAGCAAGGACGAGGGTTGGCGAGATGAAGGCGGTGACCAGGTTGAAGAAGGTGCCGTTCAGCACACCGAGGCTGAAGTTACGCCGTACCTCCCGCTGCGACAGGCGCGCGGGGGGCGGCGGGGTGGGTTGCTCGTTTTTCTCCGCAGCGTCAGCCATTACTCACCCGCTGGTGCGATCTCGATGTAGTCCCGCTTGAGCATTTCGCCGCCACCCATGCGGGCCATCAACTGGGTGCGCTGTTCGCCATACTTATGCTGGATGATCTCCTCGGCCATGCGCTGCTCTACCTCGTCCAAGACGCGGGCGTACCCAGCCACTTCGGGGCCAGTCGGGTTGCCGCTGCGGTCGCTGGCGGCCAACGTCACTGCACTGCTGTTGCGAATGCGCTTGATCTTGCCCGCACCGAGCATCGTCTGCACATAGAGCCTGCCCGCGTGATAGGCGAACCAGACGGCGGTGTGAACTGGCTCACCGCTGCGTCGGTAGGTACTCAGGCGGATAAATTGCTCCGCTTCGAGGGCGGCGAAGTTGTCATGCTGCTCGTTCAATCGTTCTCTCCGTGTTGGTTTGGTTGCGCCTTATTCTAGCCGTTTGCTGCCACTCTGTCAACGCCGCAGCCTGCCACAGCCCGGTTGCCGCAGTAAGTAGCAGCTAAGTTGTGCCGCCGCCACTTTGGTCGAACGGCGCAGCCCT
This sequence comes from Chloroflexota bacterium, assembly GCA_043754535.1. Classification (GTDB taxonomy): domain Bacteria; phylum Chloroflexota; class Chloroflexia; order QHBQ01; family QHBQ01; genus JBBROH01. Next base: position 12,202 of record JAYUUN010000034.1, read on the forward strand.
ACTGCGGCTTGCCCGCATAAGCGGAGTAGACGAGGCCGTTGGGGGCGGTGCCGACCGCGATGGTGGTCAGCAACTTGTTGCTCTGGCCGTCGATCACCGTCACGCTGTTGTCCTTGACGTTGGTCACGTAGAGATTGCCGTTGTTGGCGGCTACGATGCCGTGCGACTGCTTGCCGACCGTGATACGGTCAACGGGCTTGCCACTACCGTCCGTCGTGTTATAGACCCACACCTTACCGTCCCCCTCACAAGCGACGTAGAGACTGCCCTTGCTGTCCAGCCAGATCATAGCGGGCTGATTGCCGGTGCGCCACAAGCCGCGCTGGGGCAGGCGGGCATGGCTGGCGGTGTCGATCAGCGACAGGCTGCCGCCGAGGAAGTTGCTGACGTAGAGGCGGCTGCTGTCTGCACTGAAGTTTAGCTCGAAGGGGTTGGCCGCCCCGACCGCGATGGTAGCAACTACCTTGCGCGTCGCTACCTCTACCGCCGTCACCGTATTATCGCTCGTGCTGGTGACGTAGACCTCCTTGCCATCGGGCCGCACCCGCACCCCATGTGGCACCTTGCCCACCGCGAGCTTCTCGATCACCTTGTAGCTGCTGGCTTCGACCGCCAACAGCTTGTTATCTTGCCCCATGCTGACGAATACGTACTTGCCGTCGGGGGTGAAGGCGAGGTCGTCGGTCTGGCCGTCGCTCGCGATCTTCGCCAGTGGCGTGCCGTTGCTGACGCAGAAGACCTGCAAGAACTTCTCGCCATAGAGCGTAACCCACAGTTCGCGGTTGTCGGGGCTGACCGCGACATGGTGAGGGCCACGCCCGGTGGAGATAGCGTTGAACCGCTGGTTGCTAGCTACGTCGATCACGCTCACGGTGTCGCCAAGCTGGTCAGCAACAAAGATGCGACCCTGTGGGGTGTAGTGGATTGCGGCGGCGGCGCGGCTAGCTAGCTGGCTAGCATCTGGCCCTGCCGCGCAGGGGTCGCCACTGCTGGGCTGGCTCTGCAAGGCAAGTGACTGCCCCCCATCGTCGCCGCAGCCCGCCAGCGTAAGGCAGAGCAGGGCCAAGACAAACAGATCGCTAAGATAACTTGCCAAAACGTTTACCTTTGTCATCAACAATCCTCATTCTAACAACTCTGGAGGCCAAATCCGTCAGGGCTTCGGGGTAAAGTTGGGGGTGGGGTAGGGAGTGAGGTCCAGGTCGGACTTCTCCACGTCGAGCGAGGTTTCCACCAACAGTGGCTCGTGGCCGGGGCGGGTTACGCTCAGGTCGAAGGCCCAGCCGCCGCCCATCCTCAGCAGCAGCGGCCCAGCGTAGCTGCCGTCACCGACGAACTTCGCGGCCAGGGGGTCGGCGAGGTGGCCGTGGGCCGCCATAATACCCTGCACGTTCACCGTCGCGTCGTTGATCGGCTGGCCTGCATGGTCGCTCAGGCGGAAGCGGAGGTTGACTAGGCCAGAGCGGGCAGGGTCGGGGTCGGTGGTGATCGCGACGTTGAGCAGTTCGCCCACCTTGCCGCGCAAACTGCCGCCCGCGAGGGTGTAGCGAAAGGCGGCCTTCACATCCTGCGGCTGGTTGTAGCGGCGGAAGACCGCGACGATCTGGTAGTTGCCGTCCAGATTGAGGTAGGGGGCGGGCGGTACGACGAAGCTGCCCCCGGTTTGTGCCTCGGCCAACAGGCGGTCGCTAGTGCTATCCTCAAGTTGGGTGAGGACGAGGGCAGCGTTCAACACACAGTTTGCCCCAGGAGTGGGCGTAGCAGCACAAGGCAGGAGGGGGCCGCTCGCATCAGCGAGGTGAGCAATCAACAGGTCATCGTCGGCATGGCTGAGGCTGAGGGTGACGGTGAGGCCGCGCACCTGCTGGCTGATCGTCAGCGGGGGGCTGGCAACTACCGTGGGGCCGCTGGCAAACAGGTCAACCGTTGGCATGGGCTGCTGCGGCTGTGGTCTGCTTGCAGTGGCACTTGCCAGCGGGCTGGGCGCGCGAGCTAGAGCGGTCGGTTGGATGGCAGCAGCAGCAGCGGTTGGCTGCTCGCCACTCGGCGCGGAGAGGGTGAGGTAGGCGGAGGCGACTAGTACGACGCTGAGTAGCACCGCTTCGATCCGCACGCTGCGACGAAAGGCAGCAACGATGCGGCTGAAGCCAGACGCTGCGTTCTCCTCTGCGCGCTCCTGCACAGATGAGCTTGCAGCCAGGCGCGGTGTCACCCGCAACAGATTGAACGCGCCCAGGGCCAGCAGGGGTAGCAGCAGCAGCACCTTGAGCAAGATCGCCCGCCCGTAATCGCTGTTGATCGTGCTAGCCAGGGTGGGGCGGTGCGCCAGATAGCTGGCCGTGCCGCTGACCGCCAGCACCACCACGCTGACCACTGCTAGCTGGCTGAAGCGGCGGATAGTGGGGCGCAGCAGGAGCGGACGGTGGGCCGCAGCCAGCAACCGCTGCTGGGGCAAAAGCACAAAGACAAAGGCGAAGATGCCGCCGACCCAGAAGGCCGTTGCCAGCAGGTGGCTGAGGTCGGCCAGTGGTGCAATCTGCTGCACCAGGCTCCCGCCCGCCTCCTTGCTGGCTGCCGCCGCGTGGCCGCTGAGGGACAGCGCGAGATAGTAGCTGCTACCCAGCAGCACGAGGGCGGCCCACAACCAACGGCGGTAGCTGCCGAGGGCATAGCTGATCAGCAGCAGGGCTACCATCGCTAGCGCAGCAGCAAAGCGCAACTTGAAGTAGAGGCCGAAGTCGCTGCTGAGAAGCGCGTTGACCACGTTGAGGTTGCCCAGCACCGCCCCCACGCTACTCTCCGTCGCCCGCGCTCCTTGCATCAGCAATTCGGCCAGCAGGCTGAGGACTAGCAGGCCACCAGCCAGCAGTCCCAACGTCCCGAAGCGGCGGCTGAGGCGGCGGCCAGTCGCCGTCTGTTCGCTCACTGGCAACCCAGCCACCCCACTTGGCTGCACAAACAGGGCGAAAGCAGCTCCACCCACGAGGATCGCCGCCAGCAGGAAGCTAAACCAGCGCACTGCCACATCGAGCGGGGTCGCCTGCTGCGTCTCCTCGCTGCCGCTACCATCGCCAGTGGTGGCCGCTGCGTCGGTTGGCTGCTCGCTGGCAGGTGGGTCGGCGGTCGCCTGCGCCGTGGTCAGTGGGGCTGTGGCGGTCAGCGGTTGGCTTGCCCCAGTCACGGCAGTCGGCTCTGCACCGAGGATGCGGAAGGGGATGCTGCCCCGCGTCAGATGGCCGTCCAGGGCAGAGACGACCTTCCACTGCACAGTATATGCGCCGGGCGGCAGGTTCGGCTGGGCAAAGATTGATACCTTGTCGCCTTCGATCAACGGCGGGTGGTCAAGCTCAAAGTGCGTGCGGCTACGGTCGAGCAGGGCGAAGGTGCTGAACTCCGGCTCTGCGCCCTCGCTGAAGGTGATCACGATCCGCTCTGGCGACTGCGCCAGCCGCGCTCCTGCCGCTGGGGTCGAACCCGTCAGCCGCGAGTGCGCCAAACTAACCCCGCTGACTGCGAAGCTGAGCAGCAGAGCGGCCAAGAGG
>JAYUUN010000035.1:0-15429 GCA_043754535.1 Chloroflexota bacterium
AGTTGTTGAGCAACGAGCAGGCCACCAGCTAGCAGCAATGCGCCAATGAGGAGACGAGGGAGCAGCCGACGCGAACGCTGGGTTGGTCTGCTGTCTAGCTTGGTGCGTGGTACATACATAGTGTCCGCTCCTTATGGCAGTTGTGTGTGGCTCAAGGGTACAGCTTTACTCAACTTGCCTCAGCCGTGTTAAGGTTCGATCACTCGCCAGCTGCCACTTGTGTAATGAAGTACAACACCAGCTCCCGCTGCCCAACCTTCGTCCCTGGAGAGCATCCACACACTAGCCAGGTTTTGAGTGGTAGGACTACTTACCTTCGACCACTGACCATTGCTGTAGTGCAGCATAATACTGCTACTGCTGTACACACCACCCACTGCCCAGCCTTCATCGGCTGATGACATATAGATGGAGTACAAGTCTCCATAGCCACTATTACTAACATCCTGCCAGCTGCCATCGTGATAATGTAGCATGCTACCACCCGTGCCTACCGCCCACCCTTCTCCAACTGAGGTCATGAACACGCTACGCAGTTGCATATTCGCATTAACCTGTTCCCAGCTACCATTCTGGTAGTGGTACATTCTGCTACCTACTGCCCAGCCTTCCTCAGCAGAGAGCATGAACACGTCATTCAAGCCCACGTTGCTCAAGCTCGTGACCTCCGTCCAAGTGCCATTCATGTAGTGCGCACTTATGTCTCCTACTGCCCACCCCTCTGTGGCGGATACTAGCTGAACCCCGTACATAGGTTTATAGGACAACGAGAAGCCGCCAACCCTGCCACCGTCCTTCCAACAGCCATTGATGTAGTGGAAGAAGTGCTGGCGACCAACTGCCCAGCCCTCATCAGCGGAGAGCATGTGGATGCGGTACAAGCCCAACTGTACCGGTGTACGCAAGCGGCTCCATTGTCCATCCTTGTAATGTAGAAAATAGTTCCCATTGCCCTGGCTAGCCATAGCCCAACCCTCATCAGCGGAGAGCAACTGGAGGCTTGCGATACCATAGCCGCTAAAACTGCTGACTGGTTGTGCTTCAGACTTAACACACAATTGTGTACTGCCTGCTCGATCAGCATTAACTACCAAGCCACAAGATACAGCAGCGAGAACCAGTGTTAGCCCGACCACAGTAGCCAACCATCGTCTATTCATAAGTTCTTCCCTTCAACGTTCGTGAACATCTCCACTCCATAGCTTATGGCTTTGCTCAACTTGGCTCGGCTGAGACTGGTTTTGAGCCGCTACTATGGCTTCTTGTCGCTCTCTGTTCAGTTGGGCTGTGGCTCAATCACTCGCCAGCTGCCATCATGGTAGTGCAGCACCACCTCAAATCCACTAGCCCAGCCCTCGTCTCGTGACACCATGAACACGCTAGTTAGTGGCTGGGAACTGGGAGCGGTTGTACTTAGCCACTGCCCTTTTACATAGTGCAGCATTACACTGACTGGCCCGCTTAGCCCGCCGCCACCGCCCACCGCCCAGCCTTCATCGGCGGAGACCATGGACACGCTGTACACAGGGCTGTCTGCTGGTACTTGGCTTGCCGTCCAGCTGCCATCTTTGTACTCGGCTATCCTGTCCGCCTCCCCTACCGCCCAGCCCTGCTCCGCTGACACCATGAAAACACTTCTTGCCTTGACTGCACCACGTACTCGTTCCCAGCTACCACCGTGGTAATGGAAGAAGTCCCCACTCCCTACTGCCCAGCCTTCGCTTGCCGAGAGCATAAACACACTGTTGAGGCTAGCGTCCCTAAGCTCTGCTACCTCTTGCCAACTTTGTCCATCGTAGTGGGCAGGGAAGCTACCCACCGCCCAGCCATCACTAGTGGATACCATGCTGATCCCGACGAGGAGCGCACGACCGGGGATTCGTAGGCCGCCAATGCTGCCACCATCTATCCAGCAACCCTGGCTGTAGTGGAAAAACCGCTGGTCAGCGACAGCCCAGCCCTCGTCAACTGAGAGCATATGCAGACTATTTAGTGGTACTTGGGTGGGAGCATACAAGCTACTCCACTGCCCAGCCTTAAGATGGACAAAGTAGTTGGAGGCGGAGCCAGTGGAAGAAACGGCCCAGCCTTCGTCGGCAGAAACCATCTGCAAGCTATTGATGGAGTAGTTCTTAAAGCTATGCAGCACACTAGCTTGCTGAAGACAGACACGCCTAGCAATTACATTCTGCACCGCCGGGAGTCCTGAGAGGTAGACAGCAGCGATGACGGTGACCAGGACAAGGCCAAGAACAAGGAAGCCTGAGCCACAACCTACCCATGGTTTGTTCATCTGCTTTTCCTCCATTGGCACCGTCCTCATCTGTTCTCTACAGCGCGCCTGATCAGCTTACTCAGCTCACCGCGACTAACCAGGTAGTCGGGTCGGTAGCACAGGCTGCTCCGCTGAGGATGCCATGCTGGTAGAGCGTCTCCACATCCCCATAGGCGAAGTAGTCGCTGGGTACATCGGCGAAAGTTGGACGCGTTGGTGTGTAGATGACCATATTGGCAGCGCGGCGCACTAGCTTTGCCCCTTCACCGCGGCGCACCGCCCAGCCTTCATCAGCGGAGACCATGGATACGCTGTACACAGGGCTGTCTGCTGGTACTTGGCTTGCTGTCCAGCTGCCATCTTTGTACTCGGCTATCCTGTCCGCCTCCCCTACCGCCCCAACCTGCTCCTTTTCGCCGTCGTCCTGTTCCTCTGGGGTGCGACGAGCGGCGGAATGGGCGTTTCGATGAATGGACAGGCCGTGGCAGTGGAGAGCGGCTAGGGCAGGTCGATCATGTCGTCGTTCCACGCAGCCTTCAGCATCGGCGCGATGGATGGAGCGGTGTTGGGCGGCCAGATCGCCACGCTTGGTATCGAGCAGTTCGCGCACATCGCGGCGGTGGCGGCGATGGCGATGCTGATCATCCTCGTTGCTGACCGGGGCTTGCTGCCTGACGCTGGCAAGACACAAGCGGGTGAGGCTGGCCTAGCCTTCGCCCTACCCGCGGCGGCGGTGCTGCTGCTCGTGCTTGAGATGCTTGGTTAGCTACGGTAGGCAACAGGCTGCAGAGGATTGCTACCAAAGTCAAGGTTACAAAACGACGGTAAGCACGCTGCGACATCTTATACACCCCTCTACGATTATTGTTCATCTTGCTCTATTCAAATGGGCATCATCGCTGCCCAATCGTGGATTAGATGCGGACGAAAACCAGTTGCGATGTGTACGAGCTACCCTGCTGCTATCATACATTGTATGCTAGAATAAAGCAACAGTTTTCCTTACCGACTTCTCACCTAATCCTTACCAATCTCGAAGACTGCCGTCCCGCTATGCTTATGATCAGCGCGCTAATCCAGCAAATGTGTTGTAAGAGAGGTACTTTCTGATCAAGACCAACCGTTGGACACGAGGGCGGCTGTTCGTCAGGCAGATGGGGGTAGTGGCCTGGCTGCTGTTTGTCTACTGGCAGTTCGACCAGAGCTTCACCGCACCTAGCGGTCTGCTCTAACTCGGCGGCCTCAGCTACAACTCTGGCACTTGGGAGCTGGCTAAGTAGCCCTCTCCTCCAACTCGCCCGGTACCCTTGCCTTCATCTGGCAGTGGCCGACACTCGGCGGCTTGCTCATCAGGCTGCTTACCACAACACGAGTGTATCACTTGTTCACTTCCGTTCCTTTTTGAGTGTATCGCTTGTTCACTTCCGTTCCTTTTTGAGTTTATCACGTGGGCCTTCTGAGCAAGTTGGCTCAGGAGAATTGTACGTTGCCGCTAAACGCTTTCGACTTGGTTGTCCAATGGCTGGTCAAGACCAATCTGTGCCTGTAATTCCTCCTCTTCGCTAGGCTGAGTGCGTCGGCGTAGGACGAATACTACTTTGTCGGTTGAGCTAAAAGCTGGATCGGCATAGCGGATACGCCAGCGGTAAATCTGGTGGGGATGCACGCCGTGGTCGGAAGCGATCTGGTTGATGGTCTTCTGTTCAGGCGGGACTTCACGGGCAACGTCACCTTGAAGGCTGCTAAGTAGGTCTTCTTTATGGCCTTCTTTGTTGTCTAAGTATGGGGGTACATCTGATGTGGGACTTTTATACCAGGCTGTACAGTACCAATGGCAGCTAAATCACCTTGCTGACTTGTGATAGAAGTGACACGATAAGATATCCACCCCTGTAGATCACGCTTAGCAAGGAGAGGGTAAATGCCGCAAACTTTGTGCAAGTGGCAACGAGTGCTAGCTGACCTCGATGCTAGCGAGCAGCAGGTGGGCATCACCTGGCTAACCGAGGAACTGTTGGCTACTGGTGATCTGTACGGCTTTGGGCGCAAGCGGGTTGCAGGGGTAGCCTACTTCTGCTGGCTCTTGCCACCAGCAGAGCAGAGGCTTGCTCTCGCCCCACTGCTCGGCAAGCTCCTGCTCTGGATTTACGCCATAGATGGAGTGCTAGACAACTGCACCGACCTGGACGCTGTGGATACTCTCCACAGCGTGGTGGAGGCTGCCTTCAACCAGCCTGACCAGGCACTGGTGCAAGACGAGAGGGTGAAGTCACTGCTCGTTGGCCTGAGTGATCTGCTAGCTACCCTGAATGCCAGCTATGGTCTGGATAGCGCAGCAACAAACCTGTTGCACGAGCAGTTCAGCCAGGAAGTGCGTGAGATGGGGGTGGAAACTGCCTGGCGGCTGGACGGCTCGTGGCATGGGATCACGGTTGAGGCTTACCTGGCGGTGGCTGCGGTCTCCATTGCTGCCCTGCTCACCACTGCCCTGGCCCTCGTTGCGGTTGACAGTGGTCTCATGCTCTGGCCTAAGTTCGTGCCTGCCATCCTCCAGGCCGGGGTAGTCTGCCGCCTCACCAACGACATAGCGACCGCTGGGAAGGAACGTGGTGAAGGTGGAGCTAACGCCCTCTTTCTCATAGTTGGGGAGGAGCAAGTGCAGAGGCGTGCAGCCTATGCACTCATCGAGCAGGCGGGAACACAAATGGATCAGGAGCTAGCTGCTCTGGATCCTGGTTCCGATGCCACCTACCTAGGTGGCATCCTACAGCGGATGTGCGCCGTTACCGTCGCCATGTATCATGTAGGTGATTTCTACGCCCTGGATTAACGCGACGTAGCTATGTACCAACTAGACCGGCAACAGCAAGGGGCCGCTTGGTTAGTGGCCCCTTAACCTTGAGCTACCTAAAGCTGAGCTAGCGGTCTCGACTGCGGCTGATGCTCATCCCGTGCAGACTAAGTTCCAGCGGTACAGGCGGGGTGGCACCATTGTTGACGAAGCCAGTTGAGGATAAAGAATTGTTGGCCCAGGCGTAAACTTGACTGGCGCGGGGCTGGGACCAGCGTTTGGCATTAATTGGCGCGTCTGCCCCCGTTTGGCCGTAGCCGAGGAAGGTAGCAACGGCGAGCTTGGATAGCTGAGTAGAGCCGTTGCGGTATCTCGCTACTTCCTGGCCGTCAATGTGGAACACGAGGTCGAAGGCAGGACGCTGGGTGTTCTCGACCGGGCCAGTCTGCACCCAGTCGATAGCGTAGTTGTGGGGGTGGGTGAAGAACTCGGCGGGGTAATCGGTCAACAACTCCTCGTAGGTGAGGCCATTGGCGAAGTCGTAGACGAAGACGTGGGGGCGCGCCTGGAGGCCGCCATTGAGTACCTGGCTAGCGGGGGGGTCTTCAGATGCTACGAGGGCAAAACTGGCCGCAAGCACGCGGTAACTAGTGGGGTCTATCGTGCCATCTGGCAGGAAGCTGACCGGCTCGGCACTCTGGAAGCCCCAACCAGTCGAGCCGACCGTGCCGGTCTGGATGAAGGAAGGCGAGATTGCCAGTCCATACCAGTCCGCCCGCCGCCCTGGGTACATCACGCGGTAGTCACCTTGCTGGTAGAGGCGGTTGAACAGCGTCTGCGAGAGGGGGGCAACGCTATCTACCTGCGAGTTGATGTAGCTCTGGTTAGGGCAGTTGTTGGTCGCTGAGAGGATAGCTGTGCGATTCAGGCTGATCTTCCAGCCGCTCTGGTTATCCCAACGTTGCAGCCGGGGTGTAGGATTATTGCTCACCACCTCGCTGCTAGGGGTGCAGAGCGACTCCTCGAACTGCGAGCGCGTCAGTTGAGTGTTGGACTGGTAGAAGACGCTCCAAGAGTGGTTGTCGCCACCGTTGCCCTGACCACCGCCATTGCCGTGATCGTCACTGGCAGTGCCAGCCTGACTACCTGCCAGGATCAGCACCAAGCCGAGAACTGCTACTATTGCCCGGCTGCCGACGGGTGGTAGCCCCAGCCTCGGCTACCTCGCGGCCAGCCTCGGCCTGACCGCCAACGAGTTCAGCCTGCGGCTCAGCGGCAGACGCGAACGTAGCTTCACCAGCCCCCAGGTGCAGGCTATCGTCCGCCAACTCGCGGAGTGGGGTGGGCTGCAAACCACCGCGCAGGCGGCAGAGTTGCTGACCCTCGGCGGCGTTGCCCCCTTCAGCGACGATGCCTGGCAGCAGCAGCCACTCAACCGGCTACTCAAGGTTGCAGCCAGCGACCACGCTGAAGGGGCCACTCCGCCCACCGCCGACTTGCCCGCCTTCCGCCTCCGCCTACGCGAACTCTACCGTCAGGCCAGCCCCTACGACGATAGTCGCCCACCCACCCAGCGTGACCTCGCCGCCGCCATCGGCCTCGCCGACAAGGAGTTGAGCAGGCGGCTACATGGCAAGGGACAACTGACAACCCAAGATGCCCACGCCATTGTGCGGACGCTGACCGAGTGGGGGCAATCCACAGCCGCCACCAAGCCGAGGAGTTGCAGCAACTCTTGGCAACCCCCAACTTTAGCCCGGCAGATTGGGCCAGCCCACCGCTTGATTTGCTCACCCAGCTGCCTATCGCTACCGCTGCTAAGGCACTCAACCTGCCCCAACCCCGCAGTAGCTTTGTGGGGCGGACGGCAGCCATTGCCACTTGCACGCGCTTGCTCCGCCAAGTGCGCTTGCTCACCATCGTTGGGCCGGGTGGCGTTGGCAAAACCAGGCTGGCAATCGAACTGACCCGCCGCCAGACCGCCGACTATCAAGCCGGTAGCTGCTTTGTTGAGCTTGCGACGCTGCCGAATGGTGAGTTCCTCCCGCAACTGGTCGTCCGCAGCCTCGGCCTGCGTGAGCAGCCCGGTCTCAGCCCGTTGGCAGCCTTGCAGCAGCACCTGGCTGAACAGCAACTGCTGCTCGTCTTGGACAACTGCGAACATCTACTCGCCGCAGTTAGTGGGTTGGTTGCCGACCTCCTGGATGCCTGTCCAAACCTGACGATCCTCAGCACTTCCCGCAGTGATTTGGCTCTGGCTGCTGGCTGGGATTTGGAGGCTGCCGAGGTAGTCTGCACGGACGAGGGGTTGAGCGGCACGGCGGTGTTGCCCAGCCTGCGCCGCCTGGTCGCGCAATCGCTGGTTGAGGTGCAGGTCAGCGGCAACGGCGAGACGATGCGCCACCGCCTACTTGAGCCGTTGCGCGAGTTTGCGCTGGTTGAACTGGCGGCAGCAGGAGAGCAGGCTGATCTCGCCGCCCGCCACGCTGCGCTCTACCTGCAACTGGCCGAAGCTGCGGCTCCCCACCTCACCGGGCCGCTGGTTGAACATTGGCAGGCCCGCTTGACCAGCGAATACAGCAACCTGCGAGCCGCCCTCGGCTGGTCGGTGCAGCACGACAACGGCGCGACTGCCCTCCGCATCGGGCTGGCAATTTGGCGGCTGTGGATCAGGCAGGGTGCGTTTAGCGAAGCTCACTATTGGCTGGAGGCGGCTCTGCAAGCAGCGGGCGCGGACGCGCCGCAACGGGCGGCGGTTCTGCTCACACGGGGTGGTCTCGCGCTTGCTCACGGGGATGGCGCAGCAACAGTCTGGCTAAACGAGAGTCTAGCCCTCGCCCGCAAGCAAGGCGACCATCCAACTGCCCTGGCTGCCAACCTCAGTCTGGGTGACGCTGCTTTCTACGGCGGTGAACTCGACTTGGCCGCCAGCTATTACCAGACGGCCTTGAGCCTGAGCTAACTGCTGGGGGAAGTGCAGAAGCGGCCCTCGATTCTGGAAGGGCTGGCAAACTTGCATATAAAGCAGTACGGCTATGCTGACGGAGAGGCCGTCGCGCTCTACCATGAAGCGGTTGCTTTGGTGCGTCAGCAGGGCAGTCGGCCCGCCCTTGTCAACCTGCTCACCAACCTGGCCGATGCCGCCTATGACCAAAGTGATCTGGTCGCTGCTGCCGCACATACTGCCGAGGGGCTGGCAATAGTCCGCCAACTGGGATCACAGCCAAGCATTGGCAATTTGTTGACCAGGCAGGCGTTGGTTGCCACCGCGCAAGGGGAGGCCGCAGCGGGAGCAGCAGCGGCGTTGGCAAGCCTCGACATCTTGCAGGCAGTTGGGCAGGGTCGGCAGGTGGCTTTCGCCCTCATGTCTCTGAGTTACGCCGTAAGTGAACTCAACCAACCGGAAGCAGCCGCTCGCTTGAGCGGGGCTGCCGAGCAGCGGCGCGAGGCTAGCGGTTTGCAACTGCCGTCAGCAAAGCAGTCACTATACGAGCGCATCGTTGCCAGCCTGCAAGCCAGGCTGGGCCTGACCCGCTACCTGACCCTGACCGCCGAGGGCGCAGCGATGAGCCAGGCCCAGGCTGTGCAGTACGCCCAGAGCCTTGCGCCACTGCTGACCGCACCGCTGCCGGTCAGCCAGAACTCCTGATTAGCAAAAACCGCTCATCTTTTGACAAAGAAACCTTACCTTTGCTCACCATTTTCGTGCCTGCTGTGCTATCATCCTGCTGACAGCCACTTAGCGTAACAGCGTCAGCACAGGAGAGTGTCATGTCCAAGTTCTTGCGTCTCCTCAGCAGCCTCGTGCTACTAGTAGCCATGGTCGGCGGCTTGCTCGGCAACGCAGCCAGCCCAGTGCAGGCCAGCACCCGACCATCAGCCGCTGGCAACCAGCCAGCCAAGCAACCCGCCGACCCGCAAGCCACCAGCTTCGGCCTGCTGACCATCCCCGGCCTGCCCGACTATAGGACAGCAGCGTAGCCTTGGGGCGACTACGACAACGATGGCCGCCTCGACTTCCTGCTCACTGGTTAATCAAATATATACCCCGTCCACGCTTGCGAACCAGACCTTCGCCGACGTGCCACCCTAGAGATTTGGCTACACCGAGATTGAGACACTGGTAGCACACATGGCATCATCAAATGACAACATCCGGCGGGAAGAACTGTCGAAGGTCGTGCGAAGGGCGATTGTCACCACTCGTACACCCTAAACCGAGCAGTAACTATCCTTACTTGCCAGTTAAGCAGGGAGCAAGGCATGGTCAGTAGCCGTTGAAGCAGGAGATGTTGGATAGAAGTCTATGTTGCGGTGCAGCTATAGTTCATTATGCTGACCGACTTGTTGACTGGATGCGGCTGGATGAACGATCAGCCACCCAACTGGTCGCGGAACCAAGCCAGGAAGCGGGTGAGGTCGTCGCTCGCAAAGTAGTAACCCTGTAGCCGCATCAGCTGGTTGTCTTCCTTAAACAGGAGGTCACCGTGCTTCTGCAACTGCTCGGCTCCTGGCTCGTCGAGGATCATTTTGGAGGCGATAGCGTCGTTCATTCGCAATGCCACCCTACTGTTCATCAGTGTGCGGATGTTGCTCGGCACTAGGTCAACCGAGGGCCGCTGGGTGCAGAGGACAAGGTGAACGCTGCGGTTGCGGCCAAGTTGGGCGATCCGTCGGATGATGTTGTAGAAGGCATCGCGCCGCTTCTTCTGTCCGGCCAACTGGTCGGCGAGGTCGGCAAACTCGTCCACTACCACCACGAACGGTGCAAGCGGGGTCTGGCTACGGGCATTGTAGGACACTACGTCGCGTGCGCCCGCATCTTCCAGCAGGACACGCCGCTGCTCGAAGATTTGCTCAACCAACTCCTCGATCTGATCCACCGCTTCCTGCGCGTCCGACACCACCTGCCCACCCTCAAGTTGTGGCAACCCGCGAAAGAAGGTGAAGTCCTCCGATTTGGAGGTTGAGATGAACAGCCGCAGATCGCTAGCACGCGGGTGGCTGTAGAGCAGGCTACCCAGCAGGCTGTAGAGGAAGATTGTCTTGCCTGCCCCAGTCGTGCCGCCGACCAGCATATGTGGCATTGTTGCCAGGTCGCGCACAATATGTTTACCTTCGGGCGTGACCCCGATGGTGATCGGCAACTGCTCAAGCCCAGCAATCGATGGCAGGTGGGTCAGGCCAGAGGCGAAGGGGACGATCTGGCGGTCGCTGCGCGGCACATCAAGGGCGATCAGGTCGCTGTTCGGCTGGGTCGTGACCAGCAGGCGTTCGCGGCGCATCTCGCGGCCAATATCTCCCAGTGCGTTCCGCAGTGGGTTGAGCGGCTGCCCCTTTGCGAGCCGCACGTAGAAGCGAATTACGCCAGGGCCAACCTTCGCTAGTTGCGGGTCGCAGTCCTGCACGTTGATGCGGTACGACTTTGCGGCACGGGTGAAGGCGTGGGCGATCTCGCTCAAAGCAGCCTCGGCCACGCCTGCATCAGCAGATGGTTGCGCGGCAAAGCAGGCCAGCAATTGGGCCGCTATCCGCGACACTATTGCCGGCTCAGTCTCATTTTTTACTGTGGGTGTTTGCATCGATATGTCGACCGCGGTCCGCTGGCTGACTCAACGGTGCCGACAAGCAGGACTGGTTGCTGCACGTCAAGCAGCAGGGAGGCTGGCTCAACTGCTGGCTGGCTGATTGCGGGCGTGGTCAGCGTTGCGAGGCGCAGTAGCCGCCCTGTCGTGAAGTATTCCACGACCGCAGCCGCTATCGGCGAAGGAGCGGCTTCGTCACTGGGTAGCAGGGCCAACGCCCGGTTGATGCTCTCCTGCCCCAGCCACAGCATGGTCACACCGTCGGTACTGCTGTCTTCAGTGGCCGCCTGCGGGCTGAAGATCAGGCCGCTCTGCTTGAAGTCCAACTCATAGCCATAATCCAGCGTGTAGAGGAAGGGGCGCACCGCTTCGGCATAGACCTGGTCAATCAGTCCGTAGCGGCTGGCGCGTTCAAGGTAGAACTCAAGTAGGCTGATCAATTCGCGGCTACGTAGCTGGTGATCCACCCGCTTTGCATCGGAGTCGAAGCGGTTCTCCAACGCCTTGCGGGTTGCCACTACCTGTTCGGCGATGTGGTCGGCGAGTTCATTGCGGGCGACACTGCCACTCAAATGCTTGCGATACTTGACTTCAACCACGTGAAAAGTCAGGCGGCGATTGGCCGGGTCAAGCTGCACAAGGAGCAGGTCGCCACGTAGGTTGGGAGCATCGTCGTCGCGGCTGTTCAACAGGCTTTGGTGCGCGTCAATCGGGATCAGCAGATGATGGCGCAGCAGGCCGTCCTGCTCAAAGTAAAGGCGGGTCAGCAACAGGCCAACCAGTTCCTCGGCATTGCGTTCACTATCGAGCAGCCGCAAAGCCAGCCCACCGGAGAGGGAGCGCAGTACAACCAGCAGTTCTGTCGCCCGGCTTTCGCTAACCGGCAGTCCTAGCCGCTCCATAACCCGACAGAGGACGTTGACGACCTCACCCGCCACTCGCGTAGTTAGCAGCAGGTGGCCGTCGGCATTGCCGAGGAAGGGTGGGTCGAAGGCGAGCAAGTAGATTTGGCGGCGGTCATCCAAGCCATCAAAGTACTCCAGCCCGATGTTCTGGTCGAAGGTCTGCACCCAATCCGATACGTCATGCAGTTGGTAGAGCAAGTTCTTGCTGTCGGCTTCAAGGCGTAGCTGCAAAGTAGGCAAGCTGTCGCTGGCTCGGCCCGTAACCTGTTCGGCGTGCAGGCTGTCAAGGATCGCCAGCGTGTGGGTGAAGGGGTCTTGCTCCGGGCCAGGGCGCAGTTGTCGCCGCCAGCGGTAGCCGCCAGCTGGGTTGTCGTAAGCGACCACCGGTTGCTGCACGAGACCGTTAATGTAGCTGGAACGGCCATCAGCCAGGGGTGCATCCAGTTCGGCAGTGACTGGGAAGGGGTCGAGCAGCAGGCTGATATGAGCGGCGTAGGAGGTGGGGTTACGGAGGAAATCGGCACGCTGGTGGCGGGCGATCCGCAGCCGGGGGTGCAGCGGGTCGCGGCCCGGCTCGGCGAACACGCCCGCCGCCTCGGACACCTGACGCTCTGGGTTGAGCAGAGCGGTCAGAGACGTACCAGCACTGCGTTGCCCGGCAGCATCGTTGCTGAACAACTGGATGTCATAGCTGAGTTCGGGCGACCCCAAACCCTTGGCCTGCGCCCGCAGTACGTCCTTTTGCAACTCCACCATTGCCTCGGCCAGCCACTCCATTGTCCCACCACCAAACACGTTCAGCCGTAGGGTGCGGACATAGGGATGTTGCCGCTGGTAGCGGGCCAGCAACTCCTTAACCTGTGCGATGGTGTAATCACCGCCAACACCCAGCACTGCTAGCTGGGCCAGAGCCATCCGACGAGCGTCAGCCACTAGTGGCAGGTAGAGCGACCAGCCGCCCAGTATGTCGGTTTGCAGTAGCCAGTTGTTAGATAGCGGGCGTAGTAGCGGCAGGTTGCGTGGCAGGAGGTCGCGCAGCAGCTTGCCCATCTCGCTGTGGCTAGCCTGTGACCCTCGCGCCTCGCGCAGCCAGTCGGCTTGCAGTCGGGCATGGCGTAGTTGCCAGCCCAGCAACAAAGGGTGCAGCGGCGCGACGATCTGCGCGATCACCGCGCCATCCCCAGCTTGCACCTCAACCACATCCAGCCCGGTCACAACAGCCAAACTGCCCGCCTGCCCATGCCCGACCGCAATCAGCGACTTGCGGTAGGCTTGCAGGTATTCTTCGACCAGCGCGGTCAGCGGCAACAGGTCGGTTGCAGCCAGCAATCCCCCGCCGCTGCCGTTTGCCACCGCCTGCTGCACAGCATCGCACACGGCGCGGCGGGCCTTCAGAAGATCAGCGGGCAATGGCGCAGCAGCGGTGGGCGACACCACTGCCAGTGGGTTGCCCAGCCGGATGGCCCAGCCGGTGGCCTGCTCCGGAGCAGCCAGCAGCGCGTGTTCCAGTTCGGCCAGCAGCGGGTTGGGGTTCAGGGTAAATTGCTGACGGCCCGCTCCCTCGAAGCGCACCTCAATCGTGCTGCCGCCCTCCTTGACCTCGAACTCAGGCTTGCCCGCTTCCTTGCCGCCCTCGTTTGCCAGCAACATCGCTTCGCGCAGCGAACCCACGCTGCGGTTGAGCGGCTGGCTCTCCTCTGCCTCACCTGCCTCGTGGCCCAGCCAGAACGACTCGCTGGCGTTGACCAGGCGGCTCTGCTCGTTGTCGGGATCGCGTCGCGCTTTGTCGCTGCTCTCGTCGTTGACGACGTTGCCATGCTGGTCGAAGGCCCGCACTCGCACGTAGTAGAAGTCGTCCTCCACTTCTTGATCGTTCAGTTCAACCGGCCTGCTATGGCGCGGCGTACTCTTTTTGCTGACGTTGCGGCTCGTCCACGCCGGTACGCCCTCGTTGTTGAGCAACTCAACCCGATAGTAGACAACGGCGGGTGACTCGGCGGGTGGCGGATCGCTGATCCAGCCAACCGTGAACTTGTTCTTCTTGCCAGTTATCATGTTGATCGACTTGAACCCATCGGGGCGCAGCGTCATGCCCTTGAGCGGCTCAATGTAGAGAATGGGCGGTTTGTCGCTCTGGCGGTCGGGCAGCCAGCGTTCGAGGGCAAGGTCACGGTGAGCCGGGTCGCTGGCGATCAGGCTGAGGGCGGTGCGCCAGGGCTGGGCGGTAAGCAGCGTGTAGAGGGCGGCGTGGGTGGCAGGTTCACGCCCCCGCAGATGCTGGACGCGGGCGAACAGCGTCCCACCGCTGCGATCCTGCAACAGCGCGACCGCATCGCTGTTCTGCTTGAGCCGGGCATCGTACTGGGTCGGGTCGGCAGTCAGGTCGAAGTCGGGGAACAGGCCGAGGCAGTAGAGTGCGCTGCCAACCACGCCCGGCTGGTCGCGGTTGGCTCTATCCAGAATCGTCAGGTAGTAGCGCAGGATGTCATCGCGGTCGGCCACCGTCTCGCGCACGCTGCCGACAATAGTGGCCGGGCGCACGGCGAAGTTGAGCCGGTCGGTGGCCGCCACCAACTCCCGCTCCAAAGCCACAAAGAAATTGTCACGCAGCAGCGGCGCAACCACCGCGAAGGTGCTGTTGCTCAAGGAGTCAATCGCCCCAGCCCGCAGATCGGGCGGCACAAAGATGAGCAAGGCGCGGCTGAGGTCGTTGCGTAGCTCGACCGCCCGGCCCATGTCAATCACATAACTGGGCGCGTCGGCGGGTAGCTGCTCGGCATCGCTCAACACGCCAACCACAAAGCCGCCTGGTGCGTCGCCCGCCAGACTTGCGGCCACGAGGTTGATGACCGCTGGCGGCAGTTCGTCTACCCGCAGGCAAGTCCCAGCCAACTGCTCAGTGGGCAGGCTGCTCAACACGCGCCGCAACACCTGCTCGGCGTGGGAGGCGAGGAAGCGGTCGAGCGTAGAGTCGGCAATCGGCTGCAGAAGGGTGTCAGGCACGGGGCGGCTCCTAAACGTGGTAGCGGGGGGTGAGGGTCTGGGCGGTGCTGGCATCGCTCAGGTCGGTGTAGAAGCCAATGTCACGCAGCCGCGCCCGCAGCGCATCCATGTTGGCGCGGTAGGCGGGGTAGGCATCGCCGCTAACAATCCCGGCCTCCAAGGGGCTGATATAGATGCCGTAGCGGTAGGCCAGCCAATCCACAAACTCGTCAATCGTCAGCGGGCGGGTATGATAGCTGCCCGGCCCGCCCTCAAGCAAAGCCAGCAGCACGAAGGTTTCAAGCAGGCGCGGCGCAATGCAGAAGCGCGGCTTGGCGTGTTCCCACCTGCCCATGCTGGAGCGGAGCAGGCCATAAGGGGTGTTCTTGAGCAGAGTTGTGCTAACCAGTTCCACTGCGTAGCGATGGTTGAAGCTAAGGCGGGCAGTGCTGATCATCTCTATCAACTTGTCGAAGTCGTCGAGCTCGCTGTTGCTCGCAGCTAGCATCTCAGCATCTATGTCACCTTGATCACTTTTGGTACTTTCCAGCAACTCATCTACTCTAGCATCGAAGTAGTAGTGGAACATCTCGCCATTACGCTCTTGCAGAGTTTCAACGATTTGAGCGGCGGTTGGGTTAACAATCTTCAGGCGTTTCTCGGCCAAGCGTTGCAACTGGTTAAAGGCTAGCACTCCCCGAACGTAATCAGTCAGACTTGCAACGTAATGATTGAAGCTGGCGCGAGCCATAACTGCCATTGCGCTCTTGGCATCCTCGCTCAGATCAACCAGCAGTTTGAGGCTGCCCTCGTCGCTGATCGTGCCATTTGCCAGCCAGCGGGGAAGCGCGTCTGCTAGATGCAGGACGTAGAAACCGAGGTGTATACCCA
>JAYUUN010000036.1:0-49487 GCA_043754535.1 Chloroflexota bacterium
ATATTGGAGTAGGGACGGGTCACTTTGAGGGCGGCCAGTTCGGTCTTGACCAGTTCGGCAATGACGTTTAGCTGATGGGGCAGGTCACGCTGTAGCTGGAGCAGCGGCTCCAACTCATCGAGGGTAGCCATCAGGCTGGTCGTACTCACGCTTTCGGCGTAGCCCACGCATGGGCCTCGGCGTTGCCGCTATCAAACGCTGCTGACAAGCTGCGGCAGGAACGAGGGTGGGAAATGATAATAGATGTGTGTGATAAGAGCAGAGACGCTTGACATCTTGTTTCACGAGGATGCTAAAATTAAGCCTAATTACCGCGACCACCGCCCAACCGTAACTCGCCCTGACCATGCTCCACACTAACAAACTCGTGTAGAGCCGCCTTCGCTTTGGGAGCTATTTGTGCGCCCTTCTTGCCAAACTTACGACTAGCTTGGTGGGCAGGCCAACAAAGATCAGGATTATGACGATGAGGCCGAGTACCGACATAAACACGTCTTTGTTGTGCGGTGCAAGGCCCGCCACGTAGTTGGTCAGTTTACCCGCTTCGGTAAAGGCTACAAACCAATGGACAAACAGGAAGCTGACGAGCAGGATGCCAAACCAGATAGTTAGCTGACGGGCTGGGGAGTAGTTGGTGGACGGTGTGAACAAGCCAAGTGGGATTGTCGCTCAGGCTTATGTACAGCGCGCGCAGTTGTGCGAGGGTAGGCCCGCAGTAACAGCCTGCGCCCAAGATGAAGCCTGCTCGTTGGTTAGCTTGATTGGAGGGCGGTTGCTGTTTGGCATGAGGTTAGATCGGCAGCAAGCCTTCGCGCAGGTAGTCTAGCATCTCGGTGGGGCGCAGTTCTTCTGGCACGTTGGCGAAGCCAGGGAAGCCGCCCCATGCGAAGCTACGACGCAGGTACCGGACAAAGAACTCTGAACGAACCATCTGACTGCTCGTAGGAGATTGGTTTATTTCGGCATCAAATCCTACAGATGGTATTATCATAGAGTCACCACAATCAATATTACAATCGCCTGCTCTTTGGCCTATGTTGTCAGATATGTGGATGTGGAAATGAGCGACATTAAGGACCTCCTCTCCAAACCCTTGCTCTACTACTTGCGCCTGCATACTAAGCACCTGAAGTGGCTCAGTTAGAACTAGTGGCTTTGTATCATCATCATCGCAATTGATATCGTATCCTGTGACGCGCCAGTCAGGGTGGGTACCACGCAAATCGGCCATGTCAATTTGCTCGTAAAACGCTAGAAGAGAGATGGGGAGGGTTTGTAGCATAACACTGCTATCCAACCATTTTCTGCTACTACGTGTTATACTAGGAAGTGCAGCAAATCGGTACCCCACTTGCTCCAACCTATGTACAAGCGTCTCTATGTTGTGTGCTGAGCGGCTAGCTATTTCTCTGGCTACCGTCAGCGCATTTTGATAATAGTAGTCATCAAACACCCTGATGCCTATGGACACAAGAGTGTACCAATCTTCAAAGTACCTGTTATTGCTGTGCAGGTCAGAGTACAAGCTCATGGTTCTCTCCAAATGAACGTCACGTCTGTATGGCTTTATCAACAGATAGATTACGATTTCCTCTAAGCCTCTTAGTCGGTAAGCAGAACAAAGGAGCCTTCTTCTCACTGCGATCAGTTAGGTTTGCTTACTCCTCTAATGGTATGTAAGGCTCAGCTATAACCATTGGTACTCCAGGTCTGGGTTGATACATCAAAGTGGCTCCTTTCTGAAAGAATATAGAACACTGGAAATCTTGTCTACCTGCGCTGTTGTCATTGTCGCACAAGTTACGACTAACACCTATGCCCCAAAACGTTCCAAGGCCCATGTTAGCCTCCTGTGGTATAGCTCCAAAGTACTTGAGATACAAAAGAACTTCAGCGTGAATTGACCACTCCCAACTGGGAGGCACCTCACCGAAGAACCAATCATCACCATCTGTGAACTCACCTCCAAGTGCAGCTTCTACATACCACCGTATTTTCTCTTTGTACTCTCGACAATGAATGCCATTCGCAGCCACAATGGGATGAAATGGAACGACACCTCTATAGCCATGTGGAACAATAGCAGGGCTCCCTATCGCACTGTAGGCTATCACTAGTGGAATGCCCATTCTCATTTCCGTACATCCTCCGCTCGTAAACTCAGGGAAGTTTAGCTGAACCAGCACCTTGAGAGCAAAAGCCATGAAAGTGTACGTGTCACCTGCTAGGAGGTTACGCTCGAGCTGACCTTCATAGCTAAGGCCTTCAATATTCCTAATTGTGACTTCGCTTAGATGCAAAGCTCCTTCTACAAACAAATTACCACTTGGATCGTACCTAGTGACAGGGTTCCCTGCAACGTACCCATACCGATTAAGCTCAACCGGGTTCTCAAAGTTGTACCCAGCCTTGTCGCGGCTGAGGAACTGCCCCTGCGTGCTATTATAATACCGCGCCCGCAGATTGTAAAGTCCCGTTGCCTGGTCGTACTGCTGGCCCTTGTAGCGGTAGGCGTTCTGGGTGCTACTCACGCTGCTTGCCCGCAGGCTGCCGTATGCATCGTAGTTGTAGCGGTCGCTGGTCAGGTTGCCGCTGCTGCCAGCCAGGGTGCGGATGTTGCCCAGGCCGTCGGGCAGATAGTAGTTGGTTAGGCTGCCGCTCGTCACTGATAGCCGCTGCCCACCAGCCAGCAGGTAGCTGGTTGTGCTGCCGCCACTCTGCTCCAACGCCACCTCGCCGTAGCCCTGCTCGTCCCACAGATAGTTGGTCGTGCTGCCGTCCACCGTTTGCTGCACACGGTGGCCCTCCGCATCGTAGCCGTAGCTGACGCTGTGGCCTGGTACGCTCGCCCCCACCATGCGGTTGGCGTAGTCGTAGCTGTAGCTCGTCGTGTTGCCCCCATCCACCGTCTGGTAGAGGTTGCCACGTGCGTCGTAGTTCTGGTAGACGTAGGTACTGTTCGGGTTGGTGATTACTGTCAACTGATCCAGCCGGTTGTAGCCGTAGCTCGTGGTGCTGCCGTTCGTGGTCACGCTCAGGCGGTTGCCAGTCGGCGCGTAGAGGTAGCTGGTGGTCGTCTGGGTAACAGCACTGCTGTCTAGCTGCGCTTCCAGGGCTAGTCGCTGCCCCGCATTGTACTGCCAGCGCGTGTACCCCGCCTGCCCCCCGACCCACTCCTGCGCCTGCGTCTTGTTGCCATTAAGGTCGAGGGTGTAGCTGTAGGCAGTTAGCGGCCCAAACGGGCTGTCCTGGTGCAGGTTGGTCAGACGGCTCAGCCCGTCGTAGCTGTAGTTGGTGGTCAGCGCGTTGGGCAGGGTTAGCTGCTGCAAGCGACCTGCCCCGTCGTAGCTGTAGCGAGCCACTCCCTGGGTGCCAGTGACCACCGCTAGCTGGTTGTCGGCGTTGTAGGCGTAGCTGGTGGGATAGTTGTTGCCTGCGTTGGTCAGGGTCATCACCGTACGCTTGCCCATCGCGTCGTAGGCGTAAGCCACGCTCTGCCCACCGCCTGGCTGGGTAATCCTGGTCAGCCGCCCCTGCGCGTCGTAGTCATAGTGGACATTGCCCCGTCCGCCCAGTTCTTGCGGCTCTGGCAGCCCAGGCTGTCGTAGCCGAAGGTAGTCGTGGGTGGCGCACCATTTAGTGTCCACGCGCTGTCGGGCAGTATCAACCGGGTAGGTGCTTGACCTGCTTGATTGATTCGCGCCAACCCCAAAGAGCCAGCCATCATCGGCATAGATGGTGAAGGTAATATCCTGGCTACCAGTGACGATGAACGCGCCAGTGAAGGCAGCAT
Source organism: Chloroflexota bacterium (assembly GCA_043754535.1). GTDB lineage: Bacteria > Chloroflexota > Chloroflexia > QHBQ01 > QHBQ01 > JBBROH01. Next base: position 3,794 of record JAYUUN010000036.1, read on the forward strand.
CAAAGCTCAACATATTGTTGCTGTTGTTCAATCCCGGAATGTAGCCATTGCCCTCAGCCCTAATGAAACCAGCATAGTTGTTGTTCTGGTCAGTCACCACATCTCCAAACTGGCTATCTTCGCTAGGTAGTAGTTGTAGAGATCAACGTCAAGGTGCGACGTTGGGCCATTAGCTAGCTCCTTCTGGTGGTTGGAGCGATTCTGACAATCACCGATCTTGGTTGTCGAAATCATTAGGATTAGCCCCTATACTAATATGCAAGACAAACCCACCCTGCGGCTGCCCGCCCAACGGAGGGTGGTATAATATGTGCAAGGTAACAGACATTGCAAGCCCCTTTGCCAGCGGGGGCTTTGCCGCAAAAGGGGGATGGAAAGATGGCGAAACCAGCTATCATGGTAGTAGATGACGACGCGGAGGTGCTGCGTGCGTTGGAGCGCGACCTGCGCCGCGAGTACGGTAGCCGCTTCCGCGTGCTACGGGCAGACAGTGGGGCGGCGGCTTTGGAGGCACTTAAGCAGCTTGAGCAGCGTAACGAACCACTAGCTCTGATCCTCTCTGACCAGCGGATGCCACAGATGAGCGGGGTGGAGTTCCTTGCCCAGGCACGGGAACTGTTCCCCGGCACCCGCTCGGCCCTGCTCACCGCCTACGCCGATAGCGAAGCGGCAGTGCAGGCGATCAACCAGGCCCACACTAACTACTACCTGCTCAAGCCCTGGGATCCGCCAGAGGAGAAACTCTACCCTGCGATCAACGACCTGCTGGACGACTGGTTGGCAGGCTACCGCCCGCCCTACGAGGGTATCCAGGTGATCGGCCAACGCTGGTCGCCAGCCGCCCACGAGGTCAAGGACTTCCTGGCCCGCAACCAGGTTCCTTACCGTGCGCTAGACATCGAGAGCGACCAGCAGGCCGCGCGCCTGCTCGCAACTCTTGGTCTGGACAAGCCGCAACTGCCGGTAGTGGTCTTTGCCGACGGCAGCCACCTTGAGCAGCCCGAACTCAGTAAGCTGGCAGAGAAGGTCGGTCTGCAAACCCAGGCCAGTCTACCTTTCTACGACTTCGTGATCGTCGGGGCTGGGCCTGCGGGTCTAGCCGCTGCCGTTTATGGAGCGTCCGAGGGGCTGCATACCGTGCTGATCGAGCGTGAGGCACCAGGCGGGCAGGCGGGGACAAGTTCGCTGATCGAAAACTATCTGGGCTTTCCCAGTGGGGTCAGCGGGGCCGATCTCGCCCGCCGCTCTCTCACCCAGGCTCGCAAGTTCGGGGTTGAGGTGCTAGCCCCTCAAGAGGTGAAGGCGATCAAGATTAAAGATCAGTACCGCGTCCTTACCTTTGCTGACGGAGGCGAAATTAGCTGCCACGCCATGCTGATCGCCAGCGGAGTCGCGTGGCGTAAGCTGGATGTGCCGGGCATCGAGCGGCTGACGGGCGCGGGGGTGTACTACGGAGCAGCGACAACCGAAGCCATCTCCTGTCAGGACAACGATGTGTTCATCGTTGGCGGCGCGAACTCGGCAGGGCAGGCAGCGATCTTCTTCGCCAACTACGCTCGTAGTGTCACCCTGATCGTGCGCGGCGACTCGTTGGAGAAGGGTATGTCGCAATACCTGGTTGACCACATCGGCAAGACGGAGAAGATTCACGTAAGGCTCAATAGCAATGTAGTAGAGGTACAGGGTGAAGACTACCTCAACTGTATCATCCTTGAAGGCGAGGGGGGCAAGCGGGAGAAGCTGACGGCCACTGCCCTATTCATCTTCATTGGGGCCGAGCCACGCACCGAGTGGCTGCGCGACAGCATCGCCCTCGACGATAAGGGCTTCATCCTCTCTGGCTCCGACCTGGCCGTACAAGGGAGCCGCCCGCTGGACTGGAAGCTCGACCGCGATCCCTTCCTGCTCGAAACCTGCATCCCCGGCGTGTTCGTGGCGGGCGACGTGCGACACGGCTCGATCAAGCGCGTCGCTTCGGCAGTCGGCGAAGGCAGCATTGCGGTGCAATTCATCCACCAATATCTCAGCAAGTTGTAGGTAGGAGGTTAGCAGATGGTCGGCATAGAGGACATCCGAGACATCCCCCTCTTTGCGGGGCTGGACGAGGCGCAACTGGGCTGGATAGTTAGCCACAGCACGGAGTGCGAACTGAAGGCGGGCGACTTGATGTTCAGCGAGGGACAACCCGCCGACCACTTCTTCGTCTTCCTAAGCGGGGCGGCAGAGATCACCAAGCAGGTGGGTGAGGAGCTGGTAGTGCTTGCCAGCCACACCAGGGGTGTGTTCACCGGCGAGATGCCGATCCTACTCGATCAACCCTATGTCGCAACCAGCACCGCCACTGAGCCAACCCACCTGCTGCAACTCGACGTGGTTGCCTTCCGCGAGATGCTGGTTGTTTGTGCGCCAGTCGCCAGCGTGATGCTGCCCGCCCTGGCCCAGCGCATCCAACAGACAGATATGGCGGTGCAGCAACGTGAGAAGCTAGCGGGGCTGGGCAAAATAGCGGCGGGGCTGGCTCACGAACTGAACAACCCAGCCGCCGCCGGTCGTCGCGCCAGCGAGCAGCTAGCCGCCGCCCTTGCCAGCCTGCAAGCTAGCAGCTTCAAGCTGAGTGGCTGCGACTTGAGCGAGGCCATGCAGCAACAGCTTACCAGCTTGCAGGCTGCCGCTGCCAGCCACATCGCTACCGCCCTGCCGCTCGACACGATCAGCCAGAGCGACCAGGAGGAGCAGTTGGCGAACTGGCTGGACGATGAGGGCTTTGGCGAGTCCTGGGATGTTGCGCCCACCTTCGTCAACGCTGGGCTAGAGATCGCCCAGCTAGCGACGGTGCGGGCAGGGGTCAGCAGCCCTGCCTTCGTTGCCGCCGTCGCTTGGCTAGCCGCCAGCCTAGAAGTGAGCAGCCTGTTGGACGTGGTGCAGAAGACGACAGGGCGGATCAGCGAACTGGTACAGGCGGTCAAGAGTTACTCCTACATGGATCAGGCACCAGTGCAGGATGTGGATGTTAATGCTGGGTTGGAAAGCACACTGGTCATCCTCGGCCACAAGCTCAAGAGCATCAAGTTGGTGCGCGAGTATGAGCGTAGCCTACCCAGCATCTGCGCCCATGGTGGCGAACTGAACCAGGTCTGGACTAACCTGCTGGACAATGCCGCTGCCGCACTGGCTGGCAAGGGACAGATTACCATCCGCACCCGCCACGAGAACGAGTGCCTGGTAGTAGAGATCGAGGACAATGGCCCTGGCATCCCGGCGGAGGTGCAGGCCAACATCTTCGACCCATTCTTCACCACCAAAGGGGTGGGCGAAGGCACCGGCCTCGGCCTCAGTATCGCCTACCGAATCATCACTCAGCGACACCAGGGTAGCATCAGCGTGCAGTCGCAGCCTGGCTCTACCTGCTTCCAGATTCGCCTACCCCTCCCTGACCAAGGGGGCTAAGGCGGTCGCTGGCTGCTCCTTCAACTGCACACCCTCGCCTTCTTCGGCCTTGCGCTTGGCTGACTTGCCGTCGATCAGCAGCCAGGCGGCGAGTGCGCTTGCCAGGGCGAGACCAGCCCCAATCAGCATCGCCAGCCGGAAGCTATCCACGAACGACTGCTTAACTGCCTGCTTGAGAGCCGCCGCCTGGGTCGCATCCAGGCCCGCTGGCACCTCTAGTGCAGCCAACCGTACCTTCTGCGCGTCAATCTGCCTGACCACCTCTGGGCTGAGGCCGAGACCAGCCAGGCGCGTGTCCAGGCTGCCGCCAAAGGTGCTGAGGACGAAGATACCGATGATCGCAATTGCTAGCAGCCCTGCCATGCGGCTGACTGCGTTGTTGATGCCACTGGCGATGCCAGAACGGGTGCTGCTCACTGCCCCCATCACGGCGGTAGTCAGCGGGGCGACAGTGACCGCCATGCCAAAGCCGAGGACAAGGGTGGCGGGCAGCACCGATAGCCAGTAACCACCACCCACACCGGGGATGGCAAAGAGGGCAAAACCCACCGCAGCGATGGTTGGCCCGATGATCAGCGGCAACTTTGCGCCGTAGCGGTTGATCAGCCCACCCGCCCAGCGTGAGAGGGTAAAGAGCAAAATGGTGAAGGGTAGGAAGGCAAAGCCCGCCTCGGTCGGTGAGTAACCCTGCACCTGTTGCAAGTTGAAGGGCAGGTAGTAGAGCGCGCCCCCCAGAGCAGCGTAGAGCAGCAGGGTGAGCAGGTTAGCCCCGCTGAAGGTGCGCGAACGAAAGAGGGTGAGCGGCATCATCGGGTGGGGGCTGAGTGCCTCGACCACAACAAAGCCGACCAGCAACAGCAAGCCACCGCCGATCATGCCCAGTACCAGTGGGTGGCCCAGGCCCAGGTTGCCCGACTCGATCAGCCCGTAGACGACCCCACCCAGGCCAGCGGTTGCCAGCACTGCGCCAGGGATGTCCAACGCCTGAGCCTGCTCGTCACGGCTCTCTGGCACGCGCAGGGTAGTAATCACCAGCACCGCCACCGCCAACGGGATGTTGATGAAGAAAGCCCATCGCCAGGAGACGTGTTCGACCAGCCAGCCGCCCAGCACTGGGCCGAGGGCTGTGGTCACCGAGGTGAAACCCGACCAGGTGCCAATCGCCTTGCCACGCTCTGCCGCCGGGTAGCTGGCACTGATGATCGCCAAACTACCGGGGACGAGCAGTGCGCCGCCAATCCCTTGCGCCGCTCGCGCCTCGATCAACTGGCTGATGTCGGGGGCGAGGCCGCACCAGACGCTGGTCGCCGCGAAGATCGCCACGCCAATGCTGAAAACTCGCTTGCGCCCGTAGTGGTCGCCCAGCGAACCGCCGACTAGGATCAGAGCGGCGAGTAGTAGAGCGTAGGACTCGACCACCCATTGCAGGTCAATCGCCGTCGCCTTCAGATCGTGCTGGATCGTGGGCAAAGCGACGTTGACCACTGAGCCGTCAATGAAGGCCATGCTAGAGCCGAGGATCGTTGCCAACAACACCCAGGGACCACGCGCCTGAGCCTCTGCTTTTACTGTATCTGCCATCTATATAACCTCTTGGTATATGAGTATTGGGCGAGCCACTGGCTAATCAGTGGCTCCCCTTGATTATAGCCTGCCTGGTCAAATGGGGGAAGTTGAAGCCGCTATGCTGGCTTTGTTATAATCCCTGTAGGCGAGTCCGCTCGCTGGCAGGTGGAAGCATGACCAAGCACAATGGGCCGCTGGCGTGGGTGGCTTTCTCCCTCACCATGTCCAGCCACTGGCCCGACTTGTGCTAAACTAGCCCGCAAGGAGACGTATGCTGACCACGGAGCAGGGAAAGAGCGAAGCGATAGTCAGGGCAAAGCAGCAACCTGACGACGGCAGGCTGGGCCGCGACCTCACCTTCACCCTGTTGGCAGGGTTGCTGGTCAAGGTCGCCTTCGGCTTTAGCGAGCCGCTGATGGTCTTCTACTATAACTTCAAGCAGTTTAGCCCGCTCGACTATGGTTTGCTCACCGCCGCGATTTACGCTAGCCAAACCCTCACTGCCCCGCTGATGGGCGTGCTGGCCGACCGCATTGGTCGCCGCAATCTGCTGCTGCTGACTATCGGGGGGGGGTTGCTGGCGGTGCAGATACCACCACTGACGATCATCTTCCCGCTCTTGCTGCTCAATCGCTTGCTGGCGGGGGCGGCCAATGTCGGCTCGACGGCAGCCCTGCTCACCCTCGTCACCGACGAAACCAGCGGCGGCCACCCCAAGCGGCGCGGGCGGGCTACTACCCTCTATCAAGGGGTAGAACTGGGCGGCCAACTGATTGGCCTGGTACTGGCCTCGCAACTGTTTAGCCGCATCGCCATCAATAGCTTCTACGTTGCCACCGCAGTCTACTTCCTGACCATCCTGATCATCTGGTGGCGGGTGCCAGAAACGCGACGCGGGCGGCTGGCTAGCGGGCCAGCCGAAGAAGCCCAACCGAGCGGCTGGCAGGAGACGCTGGCGAACTGGAAGATGCTCTTTCGCAGCCGCAAACTGTGGAGCTTCCTCCCGGTCTGGCTGGTAGTCAACGCAATCTTGGGGATGTGGTACGCCCACGCTGGGGTGCAGTTGCTCAAGAACCCCACCGCCAGCAACCAGAGAGCCGACCAGTTCCTGATGGGCCGTTTCACCGCTGGCGAACTGGGCCTCGTCTTCCTGGTCTACGCCGCCATCTTCGGTACTGGACTGGCGATCTGGTCGCGGATCATCAGCCGTTGGCGATATGCCTACGTGATGCTGCTGGCCTCTATCTGCGAGATCACCGTCTGCGTGTCGCTGCTGGCCTACAATGGGGTGGGCAGTGCGGGCGGTCTGGCCTGGCTGCTACTAGTCCCAGCCGGGCTAGCGGTGATGGTGGAGAGTGGATTCACCCCGGCGGCCCTCGGCTACCTGACCGATATTGCCGAGCAGGTAGGTGGCGAACGCGCCCGTGGCACGGTAATGGGCTTCTATAGCACTGGCAATAGCCTCGGCAACATCATCGGTACTTTCTTTGGCATCCTGATGATCCAGTTCTTTGGTCTCGGCCTCAATGGGCTGCTGATCGGCAGCGGCCTGCTTGGTGTTGGCGGCGTAGCGGCGGTGCTGTTCTTGATCCGCCGCGAAAATCAAGGTTTCAAGTAGGGGGGAAAGTGGCTAAGAACAGGCAGCAGTATGATTTCGACGTGATTGCTATCGGCGCAGGCACTACCAGCCTGACAGCGATCAAGACGCTGGCGAAAGAAGGCGGTGGCAAGTTGCGCCTGGCGATGATTGAGCGTGAAGCAGAGAAGGTGGGTGGTGACTGCCTGTTCTACGGCTGTGTGCCGACCAAGACGCTGCTGGCGACTGCCAAACTCTACCACGACCTGCAAACGAAGGCCGCAACCCGTGGCATCCAGGCTGAGAGTGTCAGACTCGACTTCGCCGCCGCCATGCAGCACGCCCATGCCACCGTCAACCGCATTGGCGAAGTTAGCGATGCTCCCGCCTTCTACCGCGATCTCGGCGTAGAGTTGGTTTGGGGCGACGCTGGGTTCGTTGACCCACATACGATCCAGGTTGGCGAACGACGAATGACCGCCGCCTCGTTCGTGATCGGCACCGGCTCCCAGCCGATTGTGCCAGAGATTGGCGGGCTGGAGCGGGGCGAAATCCTGACCAATGAGACAGTATTGCAGCTAAGCACCCTGCCTGAGTCCATGCTGATCCTCGGTGGCGGGCCGATTGGCTGCGAGTTCGGCCAGATGTTCGCGCGCTTCGGCTGCCAGGTGACGATTGTGGATCACGGCGACAGCCTCCTGAGCAAGGAAGATGAAGAAGTAGCGGCAATGTTGCGTGGCTACCTTGAAGCGGAAGGCATCCGCATCATCCTCGGCGCAGACGTGCAGGGTGCCAGCAAACGCGGCAAGTTGAAGACGCTGACCATTCGCCATGATGGGGCTGAGGAGCAACTCAAGGTGGAGGCTGTCCTCTCTGCGGTGGGCCGCGAAGCCGACCTCGCCGCTCTGCACCTTGAGGCGGCGGGCGTGGCCGTAGCCCAAGACGAGCAGGGCAAGGTGCAGGGCATCCAGGTGAACGACCACTTGCAGACTAGCGTGGCCCACATCTGGGCGGGTGGGGATTGCGTTGGCCCTTACTACTTCACCCACGTGGCCGAGCAGGAGGGCCGCTTTATTGCTCGTAACATCCTGGGCGGCAAACAGAAGCGCAACTACGCTGCCCTGCCCTGGGTGACGTTCACCAGCCCCGAACTGGCGCACCTGGGCCAGACCGAAGCCGACGCGAGGGCGGCCCACGGTGACAATGTGGTGGTCACAAAGCTGAAGTTCAGCGAGATCGACCGCGCCCGCATTGAGGGGGATGAGGAAGGGATGATCAAACTGATCACCACGAAGGGGGTGCTAGGCAGCCCAGTGGCGGTGCGTATTCTCGGCGCACACATCCTCGGCCCAGCAGCGGGCGAGCTAATCCACGAGTTCGCCACCGCCATGAGTGCGGGCATCAACCCTGGCCTGTTCGCCCTTGCCTTGCACGCCTACCCCACCCTCGCACTAGCAAATCGCCAGGTCTTGGGCGACCGCTTCACCGCTAAGGACGAGTAAGCTCCAGGCTCAAGCCAACCAAGACAAAACCGCACCCAGACCAGGTGCGGTCACTTTTTGCTGGCTCCTCGAGTAGGATTCGAACCTACAACCTTGCGGTTAACAGCCGCCTGCTCTGCCGTTGAGCTATCGAGGAATGGGCCTGCGCTTACTTGCTGGCGTATTATACATGATCGCTTCTACCCTTGTCAAACACAAAAAGTTGCCAAAGACAGCCGAAACCGCTATACTGACCGCTAGCGGAGGTTGTGAGATGTTCGACGACACTATGGGCGACGGCCCGCCGATGCCCCACAGCGCAGTGGATCAGGAGTTGCAATACGCCCGCCTGCGCGCCGCCATGCTGCGCGACCAGCTACACCCACGGGGGATAGTGGACGAGCAAGTATTGGTTGCAATGGGCCGCCTGCCGCGCCACCGCTTCATGCCAGCCGAGGTGCGCCAGTTCGCCTACGACGACCGGGCCGTACCAATCGGCCAGGGACAGACGATCTCCCAACCCTACATCGTCGCCTACATGACGCAACTATTGGCGGTGCAGGCGGGCGAGCGGGTGTTGGAGATCGGCACTGGCAGCGGCTATCAGGCGGCGGTGCTGGCCGAAATGGGCGCAACCGTCTTCAGCATAGAACGCTATGCCAATTTGTCGGCCAGGGTATTGCATTTGTTGGCAGAACTGGGGTACAATGTAAGCACTCAAATCCACTTGTCGGTCGGTGATGGCAGCCTCGGCTGGCCGTCTGCTGCGCCCTACGATGCGATAATCGTCACGGCGGCTGCGCCCGCCCTACCAGAAGCTCTGGCTGACCAGTTGCGCGTTGGTGGAAGGCTACTGATCCCAGTCGGCGAAGCAAAGCTGCAAACTCTCGTCTTGTTCAGGAAGGAAGGAGGAGAACTGATCGCACAAAGGATGATCCCCTGTGCCTTTGTCCCGCTTGTTGGTGAGCAGGGCTGGGCCGAGGACGCTCCTCAGCTAGTGGCATTGCGGCAACAGCTTGCTGAATATGTGCAGCAACAAAACAACGCCGCCTCTGCTGGGAATGTGGAGTAGTCTTTTACTTACGTACTGTTGTTACTTTGGGTTTTTGGCATGGGTGCCTACAAGTTAGCCTTAGAGTAGTTGTTGCCAATTCTGTTTGGAGAAATCGTCGCAAATGATCTGGGTAGCCGCTGTCCGTATGAGCGCAGGAGCGCACACAGGCTGTGTGTGTGCTGCTTCTGCCGATTAGCCCAGTGGGGTGGCCCGTAAGTAGCCCTCTCTAGCCTTAACAGAATAGGTATTGCTCGCCCGCGAAAGCGACTGCTTGTTGTGCGCCTTAGCCGTTGAAAGGTCAACCGCTATGGCTGAAGTGAGGAACCTGGTGCGCGAGATCGTGCGCCGTGACCTAATCCAGTGTCCAATCGAAGTTGCTTATACTGATTACCACGACCTACTTTACTACACTCAGCAGATATGGAACCGCATCTTCAATTCGGTGGGGCGCGAGAAGACTCGCCTCAACCTCGTCTATGCCCGCCATCTGTTGGAACTGCTCGAACGCTTCCCTGATGAGTCGACCAATGATATTGAGGTCAAGTGCCTGACTGCGCTGGGCAACTTCTGCACCAGCATGGCCGAAGCTCCCTCCGAGATCACCTCGTTGGAACGGATCGACTATGCCCTATCTGCCCTCTCTTGCTTCCGTTCGCGCAACGCCCTGATGCCGCTTAATGCTACAAGCCTGACCCTGGTACGCGTGGCCTTGCAAGTCTACCTCAGTGCGCTGGTCGATCTGCGCGCCCCCCAAGCCGAGTACGACTTCAGTGAAGTGGCCCACGAAATGGACGAAGCTCTAGACCCATACCAGACGCTGATCCTGCAAACCGCCAGCAACCGCAATGCGATCCGCAACAACCTGCTGTTCGACTTCTTCCGCGCTCGTGTGCGTCCCCTCGTCAACCAGGGCAAGCGGGTGGAGTTTGAGAAAGCCTTTACTGCCGCTCGCGCCTACATTGATCCCACCCTCCTTAGCCCCGAACGACGAGCCGCCTGGCAGAACTTCAAGGTGGAGTCGGAGGCAGGCCAGAGTCGTGAGCAACTGGCCGAGGCCCGCGAAGTCGAGTTGCGCGCCAACCCCCTTGCTGTGGAGTCGGATGCTGCGCCAACCACTGCCAGTGCAGCAGCCAGCCCAACCACCGCCGCCACCGAGCCAGAGTTGGTGCCAGACGGTGACGAAGAATTGACCAACTCGTTTGAGGAGGAGTTGGCAACCCACCTCGGCCCGATCCGCAGCCCCCGCATCTGGCTTGAGCAGAAGATGACCCCCAACGACCCCCAGCGTGGCACCAGTATGCCCCAGGTACTCTTTCAGCTTGTGCAGGGTGGCATTGATGCTTATAAGATGGGTGACTATGAGGCGGCCCTACGCCAGTTCAACCAGGCCGACTTGCAGAACCCCAGTGCCACCTTCCGCCACGTCCTCTTTTACAACCGCGCCGCAACCCTGCTGGCGATGAACGAGGCGGGCAAGAGCCAACAGGCCGAGCAACTGCTGGAGCAGGCGACCAGCCTGGGCAGTCGCCTGCCTGGTCTGCGCTGGAATCTGGCGGTTGCCTATTGGCGCAATCATGGTGTAGACAAGCGGCTGATCGACACCCTCAACGAGGTGGTAGATGCTGGGCGCAAAGCTCCACTCTGCTCTGCCGCCGCCTGCTACCTGCTTGGCAACGCACTGGGGTCGATGGAGGCACTCTTGCGGGCGAAGGCACTACCCGGTTCTGTCCCCGATCTAGACGAGGAGTTGCAGAAGTTGGCCGCCGACTACCCCAACCTCGCACCGCAACTGAGCGCAGAGCTAGCTCGCCTGCGTGCCAACTACCCCCCCCAGCCCGCCCGCCCCGCCGAGCAGCCCTATCAGCCAGAGCAACCCTACCAGCGTACGCCCTACGGCCAGCCGCCCTACACCTTCCCCAACCAGACCCAGCAGCCCTACGGTCAGCCGCCACAGCCGCAGCAACCTGCTTACGGCCAACCACAACCGTCACAGCCCCCCTACGGTCAGCCGCAGCCGACCCAGCCAACTTACGGCCAACCACAATCGCCGCAACCGCCTTACGCTCAGCCGCAGCCAACCCAGCCGCCCTACGGTCAAGCGCAGCAGCCGTACCAGCAACCCTACCCTCGTCCCTACAATGCCCAGGCTGGCTACAGCAGCAACCCCAATCAACCATACCCCCGCCCCTACAATGCCCAGGCTGGCTACAGCAGCAACCCCAACCAGCAACCCTACCCCCGTCCCTACAATGCTCAGGCTGGCTACAGCAGCAACCCCAACCAGCAACCCTACCCCCGTCCCTACAATGCCCCGGCTGGCTACCATCCGCCGCGTCCGCAGGGTGAATACCAGCAGCCCCCAGCAGCAAATGGGGAGCAGCGGGCCAGCTTCGCTCCCCCCAGCCGCCTTGGTGGGATCGTGGAGCAGTATGGCAAGCTGCTCGATCTGCTCGTCCCCTTTGCCGACGGCACCAGTGAGGAGGAGGAGTTGCAGCGTAGCCAGCTTGAGTTCTCCCTGGGCCTGGCTCGGTTGGAGCAGCAGACTGCTGCCCTTGAGGGAGCTACCCAGCAAGCTGTTGCCCCCTTGTTCGACAAGTGGCGGCGGCTGGGCGAGGTGCTGGCTGGACGGGTGCAGAGCGGCCTCAGCCAGAGCCTGATCCTGGTCAAGGCCGTGCAGCGGCAGATCAGCGACGCTGCCAAACCGAGCGGGTTGGTGATCGCCCTCACCAACCAGGATGTGGTAGCCAGCGTCAGCAATATTGAACTACGCCTACCTCCCCGCCCTGACACCTACACCCTGGCGAGTGAGGTGGGCGCAGATGGTGAGGGGGCCATCCTGCGCGTTCCTATGCTGGGGCCGGGTGCCACCCGCTACCTCAAGTTCAATCTAGCCCCGCTGCGCCCTGGCCCACTAGACCTGGTGTTCGAACTAGCCTACCAGGTTAGCGGCGGTGACGACCAGCAGCCCAGCCACCACCGCAGCCACGTACTGCTGCAACCAGCATTGCAGGCTGCCCGTATTGACCCAGTATCCAGCTTCTACCTAGCGGGCGAGTCGATACCCGAAGACCGCGACGACATCTTCAAGGGGCGCGGTGAGGAGATTGCCCGTGTCAAGGCCAGCCTGGGCCTCGGCACTGGCGGTTCGCGCCACCAGAGCATGATCCCCTACCTGACTGGCATCAGCAAGGTGGGCAAGTCCAGCCTGCTCAACAACCTGACCAACCCCCGCTTGCACCCCGACCTACACCAGAGCTTCCTGCCCGTGCGTATCAGCATGGACGAGTACCAGGGCGACGAGTACAAGCTACCCTTCTTCCTCAAGGCACTGGCGGCCCGCATCGGTAAGGCGATGACCGCAGCGGGCTACAGCGCGCCCGCTATTGAACCTTTGTGGCCGATGTTGCGCGAGGCTCCACTGATCACCTTCTTTGACGACTACCTGGGGGCAGTCAGCGACACCCTGCGCCCACGTCGCCTGCTGCTGATGTTCGATGAGTTCCGCTACCTGGCCGACAAGATACGGATGGGCGATTGGGACAGCGGCTTCCTCAGCAAGCTCCGCACCCTCTACCAGAACGGCCTGGTTGGGCTGATCTTTGCTGGGCGCGGCAACTTCAGCGAGGTTACACGCGGCCTCAACGAGCCGAGTCTGTTGGACTCGGTGCGCGACCAGCCGCTTAGCTTCCTCAACCCTGGCGCGGTGCGCGAACTGATCGAGCAGCCTAGTGGAGCGAGGGGCATCACCTTCGTGCCAGAGGCGGGCGGGCTGATCAGCCAGTTGACTGGCGGCCACCCCTTCTTCGTTCAGTCGCTTTGCCACGACGTGATCAGCGAGGTGCTGAACCGCGAGCGGCGCAAGGTGGTGATTCCAGAGGATGTCAAGCAGATCAACAAGCTCTATCTGCAATCCGACAACCTCTTTTCGCATATCTGGAACGGCGAGATGCGCGAGGTTCATCAGGAGGTGATCTTTACCCTCTTGCAGTTGCAGGAGGGCAGCAACAACTTTGTGGATCGTGGGGCGTTGGTCGCGGGCATCAGCCACTACCCACCCCGCGATGTGGCGACGGCAGTCGAGTTCCTACGCCAGCGCGAGGTGCTGGAGGAGTCTTCTAGCAGCGAACATTTCGTCCGTATCCGCATCCCTTTGCTCTATGGCTGGTTCCAGAACAAGCACACTCGTGGTCTGAGCCTGGCCCCTTCGCGAGTGGAACGCTTGCAGGACGTGCAGACGCTCACCGAGCAGGTGATCCGCCTGCGGCGCAAGTGTAACCAGTGGCGCGCTAACGTCTTCAAGGAAGATGCTTCGGATAGCAGCGTAGCCGAGGAGATGATGCATCTGGCGGCGGAGAGTTGGGCCGACTTCGAGCGGCTGGTGCAGTTGATCTACAAGTACATCGGCAACGAGGCGATCATCAACCGCGACTACCTGCGCGAGGTGCCACGCTTCGGCGAACTGGTGCGCGACTTGCAGGCAATCCGCAACGGCGTAGCCCATCGTCTGGACAATGACCGCTACCCGGACAGTGCCGACGCGGCTTACAAGGCGATAGACAAGTACCTCGGCCACCAGCCGGTAGCCGCCAGCGACTTCCTGGAGTTGCAGGAACTGGTGCTGCGCTCGGCGATCAGTGGCCTCAACGAGTTGCGCGAGGCGGTTGAACGCTAGCGTGGTCGCTGATGAACGAGCGTAAGTGGGAGAGGTAGGCAGGTTGCCTACCTCTCTTTTCGTTCGCCGCAGCCCTGCATGATCTGGTATAATCAGCAGCAGTGCGACGCTGGCGGGCGAAACAAACGGGTCGCTATCCAGGTCGAAGCAAGCAATAAAGCGCGAAAGAGAAGGTAATATGCAGACCAAAGAACGCCCTGGCGACGAGGTGGCGAACGTAGAGCTAGTTAGTACCGACCAGGTAACGGGGGCGGCCAGTCCCCTGCAGCGCGCCTTCCTAGGGGTTAGCCTCGGCATCTGGGTAGTGATCGTTGGCACGGTGATGATGCGCGTCGGTGGCTCGGCAGCGGGCCTGATGCTCCAGTTTCTACTCGACCAGAAGTTCCGCCTGGACTCGGCCCTGGTCGGGGTAATCGGTGTGGCCTTCTACATCAGCGAACTGGTGGGCGCGCCGTACTTCGGCACGCGGGTGGATCACGACGGCTGGAAGCCATACCTAGTGGCTGGCCCGATCCTCGGCATCCTCTTTTCCATCCTCACCGGAGCTACTGTGCTGCTCCCGCTGTTCCTGGTGGTGCCAGCCCTGTTCCTCGTGCGGCTGCTGGGGGGGCTGGGGACGGCGGTCAACGCACCCTCCTCGCTGGCCTTCCTCTCAGCGGCTAGCGGCCAAGACCCGAAGGTAAGGGCGCGGGCGGTCGGCTACTTCGAGTTGGCTGTCGTTGGCGGGGCTGCGCTCGGTGCGCTGGTCGGCGGTTTCCTCTGGGACGGTCTGGCAGTATGGGGCTTCGGCATCCTTGCCGTCCTCTATGCAGCGACGGCAGGGCTGCTGCTGCTGGTGCCAAAGAGCCTGCCAGGGACAGAACGCAGGGTGGGCGAACACCCCAACCCCTGGGGTGTCTTGCGTCTGCCTACGCTCTATCGCTTCGCCCCCGCCTGGATTGCGGTTAATGGCATCCTGGGAGTGTGGCTCAACAACTTCCCCAACCAGCTTGGTAAGAGCGACAGCCACTTCCCTGAGCAACTGCTGGTGGGTGGCTACAGCGCAGGGACGGCTGGCTACATCCTGGGCGCAATCGCAGGGCTACTGGGGCTGGGCATCATCCTCTGGTCGCAGGTGCTACACCGCTTCAAGCAGAGCAATGTGATGCTGATCTCCCTCGGCGGCGCACTGATCGTCTGCGCCTTCATGTTCTTGCTCAACCACCAGGTGCGTGGGCAAGGACTGATGGTGCTGCTACCGCTGATCGCCCTGGTCGGGGTGGGCCTTCTGATCATGAGCGGCTTCACCCCGGCTGCTCTCAGCATCCTGATCGAGATCGCCGAACGGAACGCCACCGACCGGGGGACGGTAATGGGGGCGTACTCGGTGCTGCTCGGCCTCGGTCAGTTCCTCGGCGGCGCACTGGGTGGCATCTTCGCCCAGTGGCTGGGGGTAGACGGTCTGGTGATCCTCACCGCCTGCTTTGCCCTGGTCGCGGGCGGCTCAGTCGTCTACTGGCGGCAGCACGAGGCGCAGGTCTGACCTAGATAGGTAACCCGGTTTGGCTACACAAGGAAGGGCGCGTCCGGCTGGGCGCGCCCTTGTTCTATCTCGCTGGCTAGCAAGCCGCTCTCACCAGTGCGTATGCACGGGGGTGCCGACCGAAGCCCAGTCGAACATCCACTTGGCGGCGGCGACCGAGAGGTTGACGCAGCCGTGACTCTGTGGCGTGCCGAGGTTGTTGTTCCAAGGTGCGCCGTGGATCGCGTAGCCTCCATAGAAGTACATCGTCGAGGGGACGTAGGCAATATTGTAGCCGGGGCCGCTCATCGAGGTCGAGACATACTTGACGTAGATGGCGTAGTCACCAACTACTGTCGGGTGGGAGCGTACTCCCGTGCTGACGATGGTGCTGAACACAGCCGTGTCACCCTCATAGGCTGTGAGCCGCTGCTTGCTGATGTCTACGTCGATCCACCTGCCGCCCGCGTTGGTAACAGGCGCAGGGCGGCGATCCTCATCTGGTGCAGCCCTCTTCGGCACACTCTTGGGCTTGACGGCAGGCTGGGGCGCAGGTGGGCGCACAGCAGAGGCGGCTTGCCCAGCAGCGGGGACGTTCAAGACCTGACCAACGTAAATCACATTCTCGTCGTCAAGGCCGTTAGCGCGGGCCAGTGCCTCTGCACTGAGGCCGTAACCAGTAGAGATGCGACTAAGATTGTCGCCCGGCTGCACAGTGTAGTGGGTAGCCAAGGTTGGGGCGGGCTTCGCTTCAGCAACCGTCGCTGCTACTGACTTCGCTTCAGCAGCCTTCGCCTCCACCGACACAGCAGGCTTCGCTGCTAGTGGGGCGGCCTGTTCGGGCGCAACGGCCAGCGCGGCCCGGTTGCCATTGCGGGCGGGCAGCGTGAGAGTTTGGCCGACCTGGATCAGGTTGGGGTCTGTAATGCGATTAGCGGCAGCCACAGCCTCTACACTAACTCCATAGCGGGCGGCAAGGTTGCTCAGGTTGTCGCCCGTCTGCACCACATAACGGCTATCCACGTTGGCAACATCCAGAGGCTGGGCAGGCGCGGCTTTGGCAGCAGGCACAGCAGCCTTCACTTCAGCGACAGCAGGGGCTATACCTTTTACTACGGCAGCGGGAGCGGCGAGGGGCTGTTTGGCCGAGACTAGCAAGGTAGTAGAGGCAGGGATTACCAGTTGGTCGCCTGCTGCCAGCTTGTCGCTGGCCTTAAGGCCGTTGACGGTGAGCAGGCTGGCGGTTGTAACCCCAAAGCGCGCAGCTACGCTC
This sequence comes from Chloroflexota bacterium, assembly GCA_043754535.1. Taxonomy (GTDB): domain Bacteria; phylum Chloroflexota; class Chloroflexia; order QHBQ01; family QHBQ01; genus JBBROH01. Next base: position 20,364 of record JAYUUN010000036.1, read on the forward strand.
TCGCTGGTGTCGCCCGCAGCAGCAATATAGACCACCTGGCCGCTCCCTTGTGGGGCGTAGAGGCCACCAGCAAAGCCACCATTATCATCAATTATGAAGGCTGCCTGTTGCAAATCAGGCGAGATCGTACCCAACTCCACCGCTTGGGTGGTGGCAGGAGCCTGGCGCAGCAATAGACCACTGCCCAGCCCAGCGATCAGCAGGGTAGCAAGAGTCAAGGCAAACAGAGGGTAGAGGTGACGACGAAACATCATAGTCTCCTATGCGGGTATATTGGCCCATTTACATAATACTGCAACAAGCCGTCAGTTGTCAATAGCATAGCTGATGCGGAGCGTGGTTGCTCTGACCTGTAGGCAAGCGACAAGTGGGGGATGAGCAGCAGTTGGCGCACACCGATCAAACCGCCTGCTTAGAGCATGGTCTAATGCAAGACTAACCAGATCGCTTTGACGTGGATTGTGAAAAATTGTTATAATTGTGTTAGCTGGCAATTCCCACTTATCTGATGCCACACAACTGCGCTGATGGGTGATGCTGGGCAAGTTAAAGGCTGCTCAACGCAAGGCTAGTGTGGGTAGGAGGGGGAGTTCAGCGCAGCTTGGCTGGGCAGAGCAGCAGTACGCCTGGCCCACTGATAATCCATGTGGGGCGAGAGTTTGCGAATTAGAGTCTGATTAGAAGCCTTGATCAACAACCTATGAACTGGGAAGAACTGAAACCCCTGTGTGCAAAAAGACGTTATAACAGTAGAGTACGCCCAGCAGCAGTCGCCAATGATGACCGCCGAAGCTGGGCCGTCGCAATTTTAGCTGCCAGGGGCAGGTTGCGGCCCACCTTGCCAGGGGGGGTACGTCCATTGGCAAGTGATCGCCATGCAGAAGCGAGTTGGGGCAGCAAGGATTGCTGCTCTGAGTGAGTAGAGCGTGGCTATTTTGTAGGACTCAAGGGCAGAGTGGCTGCTGCGCTGAGGTTGGCCTCAGACGCGAGCATCCTGGCCCCGCAAGAGGAGCATACTATGACCATGCGGAAGGAAACGGCGGAAGCCAACCTGTTTAGCAGTGGTGAACCAAACGAGCCGAACGTGCGCCACGAGGAGGAAGACCACAAGACAGCGGACGACTCGGTGGGGATGTATCTGCGTGAGATAGGGCGCGTTTCGCTGCTGACTGCTGCCGACGAGGTAAACTACGCGATGAGTATGCAGCGCGGCAAGCTGGCGACCTACCGTTTGCAGCGCGAGATGCTCAGTTATGAGGAACGCCACCTGCTGCACAAGGATGTGCAGAACGGCAACCGTGATCGCCGCCGCCTGATCGAGGCTAACCTGCGCCTGGTCGTCTCCGTCGCCCGCAAGTACGCTGGGCGCGGCATTAGCCTGCTAGACCTGATCCAGGAGGGCAACTTCGGCCTGCTACGGGCGGTTGACCGCTTCGACTACCACAAGGGCCACCGCTTCAGCACCTATGCCACCTGGTGGATTCGCCAGGCGATCACCCGCGCCATCGCCGACCAGAGCCGCACCATCCGCCTACCTGTCCACATGGTTGAGGCTGTGGGCAAGATGACCCAGGCTTCGCACAAGCTGCAACAGGAGCTTGGCCGCGACCCCTCTGCCGAGGAGATAGCCGAGCGGATGCAGGTCAGCCCCGACAAGGTGCGCCAGATCATTTCTGCTGCTCAGCAGACGATCAGCCTGGAGATGCCGATTGGCGAGGAGGAGGATGCTGCCCTGGGCGACATTATCGAAGATCGCAACAGTGTTGCCCCCGCCGAGGCTGCCAGCCACCAGCTGCTGCGCGAGGAGATCGCCAGTATGTTGAGCGGCCTGACCCTACGCGAACGCAAGGTGATCCAGTTGCGCTATGGCTTGGAGGATGGCTACAACCGTACCCTGGCCGAGCTTGGCGAGGAGCTTGGTGTGAGCAGGGAGCGTGTGCGCCAGATCGAAGCCGAAGCCCTCGACAAGTTGCGCGCCGCGAAGGAACACCGCCGCCTCAAAGAGTACCTCGACTAACTGCGACCACAAGATTTCTTTCCGCCAGGGGTTGCGCCTCAACGCAACCTCTTTTTGGTAGGTCTGTGGCAGTGTGTAAAATATTTGTAACATCTTGTGCAATCTGGGCCATTTGCGCTTTATCATCCAGCCCCTTGGTGGTATCATCTGTCCTTCAACGACCGATCACCATCCAACTAGGGGGATATAAAGATGCACAAGAGCAAGTGGGTGCTAGCAGCCGTGTTGCTGCTCACTGTGATGCTGTTCAATGGCACCGCCACCAGCACCGCCCAAACAACCTGGCCCGGCCAGTGGCCTAAGTACCGCCTCAGCCAGAACAACAACGCCGTCTGGACGAGCAATGGGGCAAGTGGCGCACGCTGGAAGACACACGTGGGCGCGATTTTCTTCACCACCGCCAGCGTAGTGGATGGGGTAGTCTACATCGGCACCCAGGATAACAAGATAATGGCCCTCGACGCTAGTAGCGGCAAGCTGCTGTGGACAACCGCAGTCAATAACTGGATCATGAGCGACATTATCGTGGCTGACGGCAAGGTGTTCGCAGGTAGCGGTGACCGCAACTTCAAGCGCGATTACGTAGACGACGACGCAGAGAAGCAGACGCTGGTACGTGGGCAGGGCGACAACTCTATGTACGCCCTTGACGCTAAGACAGGCAAGGCAATCTGGGAGTACCGCACGGTTGGCGAGAATATGCCGACGATGATCTACAAGAACGGCACGCTCTACTTCGCCAATGGTGACCGCAACTTCTACGCCCTCAACGCCAACGACGGCAGCCTGCTCTGGAAGCTGAGCATGGCCTCCTACTTCAGTATGTCATCGCTCAACCTCGTCGGCGACATTGCCTACATCGGTGGGGCCGACCCCAACTACTTCTATGCAGTCGACTTGAAGAACCACGAGTTGGTTTGGGCTAGCGACACCAGCAACGTCGAGGTGGGCGGCATTGACGACTGCTCGGCGGCCTATGAGGATGGGATGTTGTTCACCAACTCTGTTACCAGCCTCAGCGAGGACGGTGGCTTCGGTGGTCACGGCAGCTACGCGATCAACGCCGCCAGTGGCAAGTTCACTTGGACGTTCGACGAGGGCAGCGGCCCTATGGTGGAGGACAATAAGTGTGGCGTGCCAGTGGTGCAGAGCGGAGTAGTCTACATGGGCAGCCCGGTTACGCAAGCCTTCTACGCGCTGGACGCAAAGAGCGGCAAGCAGTTGTGGAAGTTCGGTGGCACAGGGGTGATCAAGGGCGCACCAGTGGTGTATAATGGGGTGGTCTACTTCACCAATGTGCGCGGCACCCTCTACGCCGTAGATGCACAGAGCGGCAAGCAGATCGCCAAGCGCGACCTCGGTGGCCGCGTCAGCCCCAATGGGCCGGTGCTGGTCAATGGTAGCCTCTACATTGGCACCCAGGCTGGAGATATGTACGCAATCCCGATCAGCGACCTGCACTAATCGGCCTCAAAGCGGGGCAAAGGAGAGAGCTAAGGTGGGCAGCCAGAATCTTGACGAGAACGCTGGTCTTCCTCACGACCTGGGCAATGGACTGATCCTGCGCTGGGCTACGGCGGCGGACATGGAAACGATAGCGACACACAACGTTCGCTACCTGAGCAACAACCCCGACGAGCCAGAGGAGAGTCTGCGCGAGTGGACGTATAGCCTGATGGATGGTAGCCACCCTACTACCCGCGCAGGCGACTTCACCATCGTGGTGGACGAGCAGGAGGGCGGCAAAGTAGTATCCAGCCTCTGCCTGATTTCGCAGACCTGGGCCTACGACGGGTTGCCGTTCAAGGTAGGCCGCCCGGAGATAGTCAGCACCGATCCCGCCTATCGCCGTCGCGGGCTGATCCGAGCGCAGTTTGCCGCCATCCACGCTCGCAGTGCGGCACGGGGCGAATTGTTGCAGGTGATTGACGGTATTGCCTGGTACTACCGCCAATTTGGCTACGAGATGACGGTGGCGCGGGGTGGCAGCCGCCGCTGGCTGCCCTTCCGCATCCCCTCGCGCCAACCCGACGAGCCAGCCGCCTATAACCTGCGCCGCGCCACCGCCGAGGACATCCCGCTCTTGAGCGAACTCTACGCCGTGCATTGTAGTGGCGGCCTACTAACGAGATTGCGCGATGAGGCAGAATGGCAGTACGAGATCAGCTACAAGCACTTCTGGATCGTGGAGCAGCTAGCAGGCGCAGCAGTAGGCTACGCCGAGGCGCGCGTCAGTGAGGGTAGCCAGGACCCAGAGATGCTGCGGGTCTTCGACATCACCGAAATGGCAGTGCTGCCAGGCCATTCGCTGCGGGCGGTGGCCTTGTTTCTCGGTCAGGAGTTCCAGGCCCAGCTTGAGCAGTTGAACCAGAGCCGCAGCCAGCCGCTAAGCAGCCTCCTGCTCAACCTGGGCCTGTCGCACCCTGCCTACACTGCCCTGGGCGAACTGCTGGAACAGCAGCGTCCCTTCTACGCCTGGTATGTGCGCGTGCCTGACCTACCAGCATTCATGTGCCACATCGCACCCGTGCTGGAGCAGCGGCTGGCTGCCAGCGTAATGGCTGGACATAGTGGCACCCTGCGGCTGAACTTCTACCAGCAGCAGATGACGCTGGTCTTCAAGGCCGGTAGCTTGAGCGAGGTCGGTACCTTTACGCCAGCGCAAGTTGAAGACGGTGATGCCCGCTTCCCTAACCTGACTTTCCTCCATGTACTGCTGGGCCACCGCACGGCAGCCGAGGTAAACCACATCTATCCAGACTGCTACGCCAGTCCCGCCGCCGCTGTGCTGCTCAACATCCTGTTCCCCCAGCAGCTATCGAACCCAATACCGCTCTACTAGCAGTTGCAGACTTCATGGCAGCATAGTAGGGCCGCCTCACTTCGCCAGGCGCACTGCGCCCAACTCCACCTCACCGCCCCTGCCGCCCTGCAAGCGCGCCCCGCTGCTCTGCACATAGAAGCCAATCACCAGGCGGTAGCCGTCGGCGGGCAAGTCGGCAGGGAGGTCGAGGTCTTGCTCGTCCACCACAAGCTGCTCTGACTGCCAACTGCTGGTTGGTAGGCTACCACTGCGCGGCTGGGTGTCGCGTTGGGCCACGATTTTACCATTGCGATCCAGCAGGTGGACGAAGACGGTGTAATCGGCCTTCAGCGGTAGGTCGCACCGCCAGTAGAGGGTGAGCGGTAGCTGACTACCCGGTGGTTGGCGATCCGGTAGGTCGGCTCCAAGCAGGGTCACACTACCGCCCCCAGCCTCGCTCAGAGTTACAGTCAGCGGGCGGCGGGCGTTCAAGCTGGCGGCGGTGGGTGGCTGGTAGCCCGTGCGGTAGATGCTGATCGCTGGGCCAGGATGCTCCTTGCTGCGCGGGAAGTCGGCGGCCCGCAACGCTGCATGGTTGCTGGCAAAGTCGGCCTGTGCGCCCTTGTCAGCCAGGATCAGGTAGTCGAAGCGGTTGCTAGCATACCAGGCCAACGGGTGGCTAAGCACGCTGTCGCCCCCTTGCACCAGGTAGCGGTCGCTGGGCAGCAGCAGCGAAAAGGGTTCGAGCCACAACTTCGCCCCCCTACCCTGCTGGTCGAGCCAGGTGCGGGCGAGTGTGCGGTTGTCGATCTGCGTGTTCTTCCAGCCGTTCTGCACCGCTGTCATCGTCGGGGCCACTACCGTCAGCAGAGTCATCAGTACCAACCCTCCAACCGTTGCTCTTTGGGATATGTGCTTGCCGAGCAGCCGCCAATCGTGCGCTCGCAGGTGAGCGTAGGCGTACGCAAGCGGCAGCGAAGCCAGGATCGCCACGAAAGGCAGCATTGGCAGGAGGTTACGTAGAAAATTGACCTTGTAGCCGCTGAGGGTAAGATAGTAGATGAGCGGAAAACTGAGCAGCAGCAAATCCGCCCGCCGATGGCGCAGCAAGGCAATGCCTACGCCAACCAGACCAAGCAAGGTTACCAACGTGTCACTGGTGAGTAGGGCAGTAAGATAGTATTTCCAATTCTCGTCGCCCTCGAACCCAGGGTGGCCGGTGAACTTATAATGAGTGACCACCGACCCTACCTCGTTGAGGAACTGCGGAACATTGCCGAGCAAGGTAGGGGTAGTGAGCAAGAAGCTAGCGATCATCGCCAGCAAGCCCAGCCACAGCCGCCCGCCCAGCACCCTGCGCCACTGCCAGCCGCCCGCATAAGCATGGGCCAATAGGAACGGCAGCACAATCAGCACGCTATTATACTTGCTGCCCAACGCCAGCCCCATGCTGACCCCCAGCAGCAGATAGTAGCCAGCCGAGCGCAATTCGCCCCCGGTCAACGCTTCGCTCGCAGAGGATGGTTGGGCTGGCAGCGACTCGCCCATTATAGCAGGGAACAGCCCACAGATCAGGGCGAAGGCCAACGCAGTAAAGAAGCTAGCTGGCACATCGGTGGTGATGAATTGTGAGTTGACGATGTGGATGCTGCTGCTAGCGATGAAGGCAGCCGCCGCCAGACCCGCCACTGCGCCGTACAGCCGCTTGGCAGCCCCGTAAGTAGCCACGATAGTGCAGCAGCCCAGCACCACGGTCAGCAGTCGCCCCCAGAGGTAGAAGTCGGTGGCATTGACCTTCGTGATGTCGGTGGCGGTACCATTGGAGACCAGGGCAAGGTAGCGCAGGCTGTAGAGAGCGGCCTGCATATAGTAGTAGAGGTGAGGATAAGTGTAGTAGTGGGGGTTGAGGTCGCCAGTTTGCAGCATCTTGAGCGACTTATCGGCCACGCTCGGCTCGTCAGGCTGGTCGGTGTAGGGCAGGCCGAAGCCAACCCCCAACAGGCGCACTGCCAGGCCCAGCCCGACGAGCAGGGCAAGCGTGGCCCACTCTTGATGCTGCCAGAGCCAGGCAGGCCAGCGGTCGGCCCGCAGCAGCAGCAGCAGGTTGACCGCCAGCAGACCCGTCAGCCCGATCAGCAGCAGCCGCCCGCCGCCCGCCAGCAACGAGAGGTAGAGTGCGCCCACCAGTAGCCCTGCTAGTGGTGAAAGCCATCGCCTGTTCCCCTCAACCAGCCGTTCAAACATCCGCACCCTCAATCCTTAACTTAACTGCGGAGAGGCCAGCCGCGTCTAGCCATGCAGAGCCGCAACCCGCGCCTGAGCTTGGGCAACGAAGGCCGCATCCTTGACTGAAGGGAGATTGATCTCGGCGTTTGCTAGTGCGCCCTTGATCGCAGCTTCGGCCAGCAGCCTTGCCACGTAAGCGTCGCTAGCAGCGTTGGGGTTGCCCTTCTCCTGAGCGGTGGCAGCCAGCGGCAGCAGCCTGGCGGCGGCCTCGGCGGTTAGTATAGGCACTGCGGTAGCTTGCTGCAAGGCGGCCTGGATCGCAGTGCTGCGGGCGGCCTTCTCCTCGTCCGATCCCTTCGCCAGCTTGTAGGCTGCGATTACTGCGTTGTAGGCAGCGGTATCCTCCTCCATCAGGCGGCTGAGGTCGGCACGGCCAGCTTCGGCAGCGGTCAGCGTGGCCCGCAACTCTGCGTCAGCAGCAGCAAACTTCTCGTTGCCAATGCTGAGGTTGCAAACCATGCTAACCAGCCCAGCAGCCATTGCCCCTGCGAGGGCGGCCACGCTCCCCCCACCCGGCGCGGGCGAATTGGAAGCCAGTTCGTCGAGGAAACGGCTGACACTCATCTCACTAAGCAACTTGGATGCTCCTTTATCTTGCTTGCGCTTACGTACTCCCTGCTCACGCGGGGGGGTCGGATTGGGGACAAACTGGCGGCAGAGGGCTAGCTTCTGGCTGCGGGTTAGCTGCTTGATCGCGTACTCGCGTCGTTGGGCCGCCACCTTGTCGGCTAGCTCCTCGTAGTAAGCAAGGGCAACTGGCAGGCGCGCCTTCGTGTACTTCGCGCCCCGACCCGCATTGTGGACGGCCAGGCGGTGCGCCAGGTCGTTCGTCCAGCCAGTATAGAGGCTGCGGTCGGCACAACGCAGGATGTAGACATAAGCAGTCACTTGCGGGCTATTTTACCTTGCGCGGGGGAGGGTGTCAACCACAGTTGTTGCACCGATCAAGTGGCACTGGGGTTACTGCGCTATGTGTGAAGGCGACACGATAATCGGCAGCACCGGCCCACAGGTTGCGTTCTACTTGAGCAACGGACGCACTGCCAGCACCGAAACCAAGGCTAGTTGGCGGTTCCCTCAACCTCAGCCGACCAGCGTCTCGACTGCTGCCAGGCGCAGCGGCATCTCTAGCGCAATATAGATGCTGGCAGCCTCGTGCAGCAGGCGGCTGGCTTCTGCTCTAACCTCACCGTCGGCGGCAATCAGCAGCAAGTGGGCGTAGTTCTCAAGCGCGTCGGCCAGATCTAGCTTGCGCTCCTGCTGATCAAGGACAGAGCGAGCGGCGGCAAAATGTTGGCTGGCTACTAGCCACTGCCCCTCCGTGGCGGCCAGCATCGCTTCCAACAGGGCCAGCCGCGTCTCGTTCTCAGCATCATGGTAGCGCAGCCAGGCGATCTGCTTGCGCGCCTGATCGGTGTTGCGCTGGAGGATAGCGACACGAGCCAACATCGCCGCCGCCTGCGCCCGCCAGATCGCCGAGCCTGCGGGCGCATGGAAGGCCCGATTGGCGGCCACCTTGCACGCATCAAGGTTGCCTCGCCGCCGATTGATGTCGGCAATACTGACCAGCACTGCGTCCTGCATATACTTGCCCTCCGCCCGTTGGCTGAGGGCATAGGCTTCGCGGCTGCACTGCTCGGCCCGATCCAGGTCGCCAATATTGAAGAACACGTCGCTAGCATCAGCAATAATCAGCAGCAAGCGGGTGGTGTCCTGCACCTGGTCGCGTAGAGCCAACGCCCGCTCAATGCAACTGACTGCCTCGCTGGCTGGGCCGTGTTCGGAGTAGAGTAGGGCCAGTCCCCGCGAACAGAAGGCGATGTTAGTCGCGTCCCCACTCAATTCTGCCTCACGTAGACCCTCGTTAAACAGGTCAACGGCAGCCGCTACTGCCCCACCATCCATACTGATAATGCCCAGGTTGCCCAACGCCCGCGCGGTCATGGCATGGTCACTGACAGAGCGAGCTACTGCCACACACTGGCGGTAGTACTCGCTGGCGGTGGCCGCTTCATCGCGCACGTAGGCCAGCGTGCCTAGCAGGTTGAGGATGTCGGCTAGCAATCTCTCCTGCCCACTCTCCCCTTCAAGCAGCTTATGAGCGAGCAACAACTCTGCCAACGCATCGTCGTGGTGACCATTGCGCTGGTGGATGCGTGCCTGCAACCAGGCGGCGCGGGCAGCAATAGCAGATCGCCCAGGGTAGCTGGTAGCCAAAGCCAGCAACTCACCGTCCATCTTCGCCAGATAGAAGCGGCAGAGATCGAGGCTCTGCTCAAGACACGACTCCGCCTGATCCAGGTAGAAAATAGCGCGAGCTGGGGCCAGCGGTGTTGCACAGCGGGCGCAGAGTCGATTGGTTAGCTTGTTGTATGTCTGACACTGCGAGCAATACACTGCTACAACCTTGGTGATCTAGGGGTAAGTGCCTCAGCTCGCATAGAGCGGGCCATGACAATGAGGTAGATGGGGATGATTGGAGCAATATAGCACTTAGGGCCACCTAATGCAAGCTGATCCCCACCTGAACTTGCGAATCAGCAATCAGCAGGCTGCCAATGCGCGCAGCAGGCCGACGATCTCGCGGGCGGCAGCAGGCACCGCCAGCTTCGTCGCCGCCACCCCCATCGCCGCCAACTGGGGGCCAGCAGCCAGCAGCAGCCGCACCTCAGCGACCAGGCGCGCCCCTCTCAGTTCGGCTTCGAGCAGCAGTACAGCACCCCCCGCCTGCTGCATCAGTTCAGCATTGCGCTGCTGCTCGCCCTCGGCACTGCTAGCAAGTGGGATCAGGATGGCGGGCTTGCCGAGGGCAGCCAGTTCATTGACAGTCCCGGCCCCCGCCCTGCCGATCACCAGCCCAGCAGCAGCATAGATGTCGGCCAACTGCTCGCCCACGAAGGGTAGCACAACGTAGCGGCGTTGCAACTCTGGCGGTAGGCTCTCGCGCTGATGGTCGAGCATCTGCTGGTCGGCCCCGCTCCCTTCTGGACCCGCCCCACACTGGTGAATGAGGTTGGCAATTGCTAGCAAATCCGTCAGATTCTCGCTAATCGCCTCGTTGACTACGTGCGACCCCTGCGCCCCTCCAGTAATGTAAACCAGTGGGAGAGCAGGGTCGAGGTCAAAGTGGGTGTAGGCAGCCGCAGCTGTGCCGTGCAGGATCGCCTGGCGCACAGGATTGCCGGTCAGCACCACCAGCCGAGCTTTGGTGAAGAAGCGGCGCGACGACTCGTAGCTGATCGCTACCACATCGGCGTAGCGGGCTGCGATGCGGTTCGCCAGCCCAACCAGGGCAGTCTGCTCATGGGTAACGACTGGCACGCCTTGCCAACGAGCGGCGATCACTGTCGGCACACAGACGAAGCCGCCAGTGCTGAACACCACATCTGGTTTGTACTTGGCGAGGATGCGGCGGGCCGCGAGGATACCGAGGGGGATGCGGGCCAGGTCGAGCGGGGTTTGCCAGGAGAAGTAGCGGCGCAACTTGCCAACTGGCACGCTGCGGTAGGTGATACCGCGGGCGGTGATCGCCTCTTGCTCCACCCCTTGCTTTGAGCCGATGTAGAGCAGTTCGAGCGGCCAACCGTCGCGCTGACTCTGGACTGTCATTTCCTCAATCACGGCCAGAGCAGGGCTGAGGTGTCCGCCAGTGCCACCGCCAGTAATCACGATCCGCATTGGTTGTGGTTTCTCCCCTTGCCGCTTATAATGCAACTACTCGTACCGCTTGCCCGTGCGCTCCAGTTCGATCCAGCCACCTGCTAGCACGCCATTGGGGTCGTGATGCGTCCAGTGGATTTCGCCACCGCGCTCGTTCCAGATATAGCGACCACGCAGACTCACCCGGTCACCAGGCCGCACTGGCACACGGGGTGCATCATCGATGTTGTGGGTGATCAGGATCGTCGCACCAGAGTCCTGACGGATCACGAACTTCTGATGACGGCTCCCCTCGGTGTCAGTGCGGAGCGTCTTGATCACTTTGCCCGCGGTAGCAACGACCACATTATCCAGGCGGCGCGCGAAGGCATCCTCCACCGTAAAGGGGTTGGTTTCGTGGTAGGCTATCGCCTTGAAGGGCATTGTTTGCAGGCGTTCTGGCTCCAGCAGGTCAGCGCGCAGTTCGGCAGCGTCGTCGGGTGGCGGTGCGATCTTGAAGCGTTCGCCTTGCGGCCTGGCAGGTTTGGCGGGCTTGAGCCACTTGAGCGGCCTGAGTCCGGTGGCTGGTGGCGGAGGTAGCGCAGAGGAGGTTGGCACGGCTTCCACCAGCAGGCTGGTCTGCGCTGGTTCGTCGGCTGCTGCCTGCAAGCTGCGCCGAGGCCGCCGCACACCCAGCAACCGCTTTGCCAAAGCGAGGGTCAGGCCACCCAGGATGCTAGTGATCCGTCGCTTAATCCGTGACTTCAAGGGAGGAACTCCTGATGGAGAATAGAGAGGTTGACCCGCCTCAGCAGGTAGCACGCCAAACCCTGACTGCAATCTATGACCGCCTGCTCGCTCACTATGGGCCGCAGGCGTGGTGGCCGCCCAGCACGCATCTGCCGCTCACCCCCTTCGAGATCATAGTCGGGGCAATCCTCACCCAGGGGACTGGCTGGCGCAATGTCGAACGTTCACTGCTCAATCTCGCCCAGGCTGGGTTGCTGGAGCCTGCCGCCTTGCACACCGCCAGTACCGCTGAGTTGATCACCCAGATCAAGCCGTCAGGGTATTATAACGCCAAAGCGCGCAAGCTACAAGCCTTCACTGTGATGCTTTTTGAGCAATATGCGGGCAGCCTGGGTCGCCTGTTCAGCCTGCCCACAGCGGAGTTGCGCGCGGTATTGCTAGCCGTCTGGGGCATAGGGCCAGAGACCGCCGACGACATTATCCTCTATGCCGCAGAGCAGCCGATCTTCATCGCCGACAGCTACACCCGGCGCATCTTCTATCGCCTCGGCCTAAGCAGTGAGCGAGCGAGCTACCCTGCGATCCAGTCACTTTTCGCCAACCTACCACCCGATGTAGCGGTGTACAAGGAGTACCACGCCCTGCTCGATGTGCATGGCAACCGCACCTGCCGCCCACGCCCGCGCTGCTCCGGCTGCCCTTTGCTAGACCTCTGCCCAACAGGGCAAATTGTGCTGACCGCTACAACCAGCGACCCTGCCACGAGTAGAGTTAGCAGTTGATCCTACCAGCCAGTTAGCTGCCGCCTACCACTACCGCGCCTGAAGTAGTTGAGCGTACGGTGGACAGGTGGGCTATGTGCCAGGCTTGTAGTTCAGCTTGTAGCTGCTGGCTGAATTGCGACCACGCTTGGTTGGCTGCTAGCCGAGTCATAATCGCTACCTCTAGCTAAGAGCCTACCACCTTCTAGCCACTTGCATGGCGCAAGAACTTGAAACGCACCCTCTACCTTCCCTGGCATAGCACACCTATGCTATAATCATGCTATGACCAACCACGCGCAGGAGAGCCGCCGCTGATGAGCCAGCAACCGCCTAAACCCTCTACCCCTCACGACCACGCCGCCGTTGCCTACCCCGACCTCGGCGCGGAGCTTGGCGCAGAGATCGCCGATCGTGAGCGCGAGAACCGCTACCGTCCGGCCACCCGCGGTGAGCGCACGGCGCAGTACCAACCGCGAACCAACCCCACCCCGCTGACGATCAAAGACCTGCCCGCCGACGAACGGCCCCGCGAGAAGCTGATCAGCCGTGGTGCGCCAGCCCTCAGCAACGCCGAACTGATGGCGATCATCCTGCGGACGGGGCGGCAGGGCGAGACTGTGGTGCAACTTGCGGCGCGCATCCTCAAGGATTTTGGCGGCTGGCCTGGCCTACTCAAGACTGACTTCGACCGCCTGCGCGAGACGCACGGCCTGGGCGAGGCGAAAGCCTGCGAGTTGCTGGCAGTAATGGAGATCGGGCGGCGGTTGCTGTTGGATGCACCAGAGGAGCGGCGGCAGATCAAGTCGCCCGCGGACGTTGCCAACTGGCTAATGCTAGAGATGGGTGGCTTCCCCCAAGAGCGGCTGCGCGTGCTGCTGCTCAATACCCGCAACCAGATCACAGGCCACCGCGACCTATACAGCGGCACCGTCAACCAAAGCAACGTGCGGGTCAGCGAACTGTTCAAGGACGCGATCAAGGAGACTAGCGTGGCGATCATCCTCGTCCACAACCACCCCAGTGGCGACCCCGCTCCTTCGTCCGACGACATTCGCGTGACAGCTCAGGCGGTGGAGGCTGGCCGCCTACTGGACATCGAGGTGCTGGATCACATCATCATTGGCGACCAGAACTACATCAGCCTGCGCGACCGACGGCTGGGCTTTAGCCACTAGGCAACCCGATATGTTATAATGAAGCCAATCATTACTTCAGCCACCCAGAGGTGATCCGCGTTGCCCTACATCATCGAAGCGATGGATTTCGACGACATTCCGGCAGTTGTCGCCATCGAACGGCAGTGTTTCCCACTGCCCTGGCCGGTCAGTGCCTACCGCCGCGAGCTACGCACCCCCAACACCAACCGCTACGTCGTCGCCCGCTGGGTGGCGGAGAGCAGGATGGGGGGAAAGGCTGCCGAGCAGCAGGCCAACCGCCAGCGGCTCAACCCTGTGCCAGAGCGCAACCTGCTAACCCGCATCTTCCCTTTCCTGGCAAAGGAGAGCGACGGCCTGCGCCCAGCCAGCCCCTACCCCATCGTCGGCTACGCTGGCTTGTGGCTAATGGTGGACGAGGCGCACGTGACGACGATTGCGGCGGCCCCAGCCCACCAGGGGCGTGGGGTGGGCGAACTGCTCTTTCAGGCGATGATCGAGCAGGCGTTGGAGATGAACGCCACCTGGCTGACGCTTGAGGTAAGGGTCAGCAACGTGACCGCCCAGAACCTCTACCGCAAGTACGGGCTGAAGGAGGCGGGCCGCCGCCGCCGCTACTACACCGACAACGGCGAGGATGCCTACATCATGTGGTCGGAGCCGCTGCGGAGTAAGGAGTTCCAGGATCGCTATCTGCAACTGAAGGCCGAGCTGCGTGACCGGGTGGCGAACAAGAGCCGCGAGAAGGGTACGCCCTCAGTAATGCCCCAGCCAGCCCCGCTGACCGAGGCGGAGATGGCGGAGTAAGGAGAGTAGCAATGCTGACGCGCATCGAGATAGATGGCTTCAAGAGCTTCCAGGACTTCAGCATGGACTTCGGCTCGTTTACAGTCATCCTGGGCCAAAACGCTTCCGGCAAATCGAATCTGTTTGACGCAATCAGACTGCTCTCTCGCTTGGCTGCTGAGAACTCGGTTGCCGCTGCCTTTAGCGGTGTACGTGGATCTATCGGGAAGGTGCCACCGCTGCTAGCTTTCTAGCCGAGCTAGGCCGTGAGGTGCCAATCAAGAAGTTGCGCCAAGTACCATCGTTCCAACGCTTTGAAGCTGATTTGCGAAAAGCCCTGGTTGCAATGGGCATTCTGGAATAAAAACATGAACATCCTTGCTTTCGAGACATCCTGCGACGAAACTTCTGCGGCGATCATCCGCGACGGGCGGCGCATCCTCAGCAATGTAGTCGCTTCGCAGATCGACCTACACACCCTCTGGGGTGGGGTGGTGCCAGAACTTGCCAGCCGCCAGCACATCCTCTACGTGATACCCACCCTGGAGGAGACTCTGCGCCAGGCAGGGCTAACCTGGGCCGAGGTTGACGCTATCGCTGTCACCAACGGGCCGGGGCTGGCGGGCGCGCTGCTAGTTGGGGTGAACGTGGCTAAGGGGCTGGCCTTCGCCCTCGGCAAGCCGCTGCTGCCTGTTAACCATCTGGCGGGTCACATCTATGCCAACTGGCTGATCCCCACCGCCAACGCTGCCCCCCAGCCGCTCGTCGTTGCTGCGCCAGAGCCGCAACCTGCTCCCGCCCCAACCGCCAGCCTGCTGGATACTGGCAGCCGCCGTCGCGTCCTTGGTGCCACTGAACTGCCCCCCTTCGAGCGGCAGGGTACACCGATTGCCGTGCCTGAACTGCGGGTGCAGCCGCCAATTGTTGAGGCAAAGAAGGAGAAGGAAACAAAGGAGCCTGGGGAGCCAAAGTTCCCCCTCGTCTGCCTGGTCGTCTCTGGCGGGCATACCGAGTTGGTGCTGATGCGCGGGCATGGCCGCTACGAACTACTCGGCAAGACGATTGACGATGCAGCGGGCGAAGCCTTCGACAAGGTAGCGCGCCTCCTGGGTCTTGGCTATCCTGGCGGCCCTGCGATCCAGCAGTTGGTAGAGGAGACCCACGCCGACCCACGCGCCATTGATCTCCCACGGGCCTGGTTGCGTGGCAGCTTCGACTTCAGCTTCAGCGGCCTCAAGACTGCTGTGCTACGCAAGGTCGAGGAGTATGGCGGCCTGCCTATCCGTCCTAAGATTCGCCCCTTCGCCGAGGTAGAGGCCGAGCAGCAGCAGCGTGACCGCCTGGCTCGTGAAGCCGAGGCTGCCCGCCCGCCGATCATCGTCGCGGGCAAGGCGAAGGAAGTACAAGCTGACTCGACCGCCGCCCCAACCAACCCGCCAGCCACGCTCCAGGCCGCAGTACCAGCGCAAGAAGACAGCAGTACACAAGAGCCTACACCCGCTGCGCCCGATCAGACAGCCATGCGGCCAGCGGAGCAGTTGCGCCCAGCCGCTCTGCGTCCACTGCGCACCGCCAATGCGGGCAGCAGCGTGCGCCCGCGTCGCCCCGACATCGCGGCTGGCCTGCGCGCCCAACTGCTGGGTGATGAAGCCCCCGTACGGGCAGCCCGCCCTGCTGGTTCTGTACCAGACGAAGATGAGGATGATGGAGAGGAGCAGCCGACTACGCCACGAAGCAAGCGGATAGCCGCCAGTGGCCCCGCTCTCTTGCGACCACGCCTGCCACTGGTGCAGCAGTCTGGCGATGAGGACGATGAGGACGATGAGGATGAGGACGATGAGCAAGGGCAGCAGCTAACCCGACCCGCCAGCCCACAACCGTTGAGCGGTGCCGCGGGGCTACAACGCCGCCCCCTACCCTTGCGCCCCCTCGCACCGACTGACGACGAGGACGACGGCGATGAAGATGAAGATGAGGACGGCCTCCCGCCCTTCACCAATCCTGCCCGTTCCACAGTCCCCGCTGGCCCCGGCCTGCAACGCCGCCCCTTGCCAGGAATGCAGAGCAGCCAACCAACTACACCTGCCAACCCATCTGCGCCCCTACCAGGCGACAGCAGCGCGCAGCGCAACAGCAGCCAACCAGTCAGCCCCCAGAGAAGTGGGGCTGAGGAGCAGTCCGCTGGATTGATCCGACGCAGTAGCACCAGTGGCACGGGCAACAACCCGACCACTAGCCGCCCACCCCAACACAGCGGCATGAGCGAACCACCACAGCCCAGCCGTCCGCAACAGCAGCCACCAGCCCAGCCCACACGTGGCAATCAGCCACCCACTGCTGGCAACCGCCCAAATACCCCCTCGCAGCCACAACGTCCCGCTAGCGGCAGCCAGCCACCCCAGCGTTCGACCAGCAGCAGCAACCAGCCTGTGCGGCCCAGCAACCAACCCGTGCGCCCTGCCCCCCCCCCACCGAAGCCGCTGGCCGACCGCCCAATCTCGGCGGTGCCGAAAGGCAACCGCGCCGCCGATGTGCAAGATGAGGACGCGGAGTTGGAGGAGCCAACCCGCCACGCCCTCGGCTCGGCTGCCGACGACGAGCCAGAGGATGACAACCGCCCCCGCCCGCACCGCAGCCTCGGCGCAGAGGAGAACGCAGGCCGCCCGCTGGTCAGCAGCAGGCTGGCTAAGGACAAGCCGCCGCTTGACCCAGAGGACTTTCCGCTGGCGGAGATCGCCGCTGCCTTCCAGTTGGCAGTGATCGAGGTGCTGGTCGAGAAGACTGCCGCCGCTGCCGAACAATATGGTGCAAAGTGCGTGATCCTTGGTGGCGGCGTGGCAGCCAGCAAGCTGCTGCGTACCATGCTGGCCGACCGCCTCAGCAGCCCATTGCTCTATCCGCCCCCAGCTCTCTGCACCGACAATGCAGCGATGATCGGTGCAGCGGCCTTCTACCGCTACTATCATCCGCAGGCTCCCGACCGCGACAAGGCCGACTCCTCCGACTGGGCGATGGACATTGAGCCGAACGCCCACTATCTGGGCAACGAAGAATGAGAACCCTGAGCAAACAATGGGCTGTGCATCAGCCGCTCCCTGCTGACGTGCGCGACGCACTGGCTTTGGCTGCCCGCGAGTGTGACCTGCCGCTCAACGACCTCTCCCTCCAACTGCTCTACAATCGCGGGGTGAGTGGCACCGCCGACGCTATTGCCTTCCTCAAGGCAGGCAACGCCAGCCTCAATGACCCCTACCGCTTTGAGCAAATGGATGTGGCCGTTGACCGCATCACCGTTGCGCTCGGTGCGGACGAGAAGATCGCCATCTACGGCGACTATGACGCGGACGGCGTGACTGCCACCGCCCTGCTGGTCAAAGCCTTGCGCGGCATGGGGGCCGACGTGATCCCCTACATCCCTCATCGCACCAGCGAGGGCTATGGCATGAACCTGGGCGCGCTAGCGAAGTTGCAGGAAGAAGGCGTGCGGCTGGTGATCACTGTAGACTGCGGCATCAGCAATATAGATGAGGTGGCAGCAGCGATCCGTGACCATCAGATGGATGTAATCGTCACCGACCATCACCGCGCCCCCCGCAACCTGCCGCAGGCCAACGCCCTCATCTCTGCCCGCCGCCCCGACAACCAGTACCCCTACAAGGAACTGACTGGTGTGGGCGTGGCCTACCAGCTTGTGCGCGCCCTGATCCAGCGTGGTGTAACGCTGCACGAGAGTGTCAAGCCCCGCGACCTGCTCGAACTGGTCGCCATCGGCACGGTAGCCGACGTAGCCCCGTTGGATGGGGACAATCGCATCCTGGTCAGCAACGGGCTGCGGGCAATGCGTGGCACCCGCAGCGAGGGGCTACGGGCGATCTATGCAGCGGCCCGGCTCAAGACAGAGAGCCTCACCACCGAGAGCATCGGCTTCGCCATTGCCCCACGCATCAACGCCGCCGGTCGGCTCGACTCGGCCTGGGATGCTTACAACCTGTTGATGAGCGAGGATGCGATCCAGGCGGGGATGCTTGCCAGCCAGCTTGAGGCGAAGAACCAGGCACGCCAAGCACTAACCAGCGAGATCGTAGAGCAGGCCACCGCCAGCGCACTCGTTCTCGACGACGACGCGCCGATCATCGTCGTGCATGGTGTGGGCTGGAACGCTGGGATCGTGGGGCTGGCCGCCGGTCGCCTGAAGGAGATGTTCAACCGCCCGGTGATCGTGATCGAAGAAGGCGAGGGGATGAGCAAGGGCAGCGCGCGAAGCATCAAGGGCTTCAATGTCACCGACGCGCTAACCGCAGTGAGTGACCTACTCTCTCGCTATGGCGGCCATAGCATGGCGGCAGGGTTCAGCGTGCCGACCGCCAACCTGCCAGAGTTTAAGCGGCGGCTGCACGAACACGCCGCCAGCCTGCTAACCGCCGCCGACCTGCTACCCCGCCTGGAGGTTGATGCCGAGTTGACGATCAACAAGCTGCATCTCGGCCTCTGCGAACAGCTTGAGCTACTCGCCCCTTGGGGTACCGGCAACCCTGCCCCAATCTTCGTCAGTCGCAGCCTACGGGTGAAGGAGGTTTGGCCGGTCGGCAACGGCAAGCACCTCAAGCTCAACCTCTATGACCGCGAACGGCACCAGAGCATTCGGGCGATCTACTGGCGGTCAGGCGACCTCCTGGCTCAGATGCGCCAGCAGCCGATGGTAGATGTAGTTTACGCCGTTCACCTCAACGAGTGGAACGGCAGCCGCAATGTGGAGCTTGACATCAAGGACTTGCATATAGTCTAATAAGGGTGGAAAGCTAACATTAACAATAGGAGGATACCCAGGTGGCCGCACCCGATTGCATCTTCTGCCAGATCATAGCAGGCAAGCTGCCTGCAAAGGTCGTCTACGAGGACGACCACACACTCGCTTTCCTTGACATCAATCCCCTCAGTCGGGGTCACACCCTCGTAGTGCCAAAGGCGCACTCCACCGACATCTTTGACACGGAGGATGCGACCCTGGGTGCGCTAGCTGTCTCGACCAAGAAGGTGGCTGCCGTCGTGCGCCAGGCAATGAATGCCCCTGCCGTCAACCTGCTCAACGCTAACGGCTCGATGGCTGGGCAGACCGTCTTCCACCTGCATCTGCACATAGTCCCCCGCTACCAGGGTGATGGGCTACGTGCCGTGGGGATGCACGCCACCGGAGCTAGCAAGTACACGGAAACGAACGCAGAAGGGGTGCAACAGGCGATCCAGACGGCATTTGGTAGTGTAAAGTAATAAAACCAGTGCCTACTACGTTGTATGTATGAGCCACGCGCCGCGCCAGCGCATGGGCCACCTTGCTAGCCGAAGCCACCCCGCTAGAGGAGCGCAACATGAGAGAACAGGTTGCCGCCGAACCGATCCCTCCTTCACTGACGCAGGAGGAGCTACCCAACTTCGATACTTTCTGGCTGGGTCTCGGTGCCTGGCTAAAGAAGAAAAAGCAAATCCGCCATTGGAGCATCTGCAATAGCTACTTTGACCGCGAGTTTGAGGCTAGCTACGATCCGCACCGCGACGTGGTGAAGGTAGTAGATATCAAGCTGCGGAAGCGGTCGTTTCAAGTCATGTACGAGAACTGGCACCAGTATGTAGGACGCAAGATTAGCCGCCGTGAACTGTGTAGCAAGGATTTTTTCACTGGCTACACGATCAGCATCATGAAGGAGTACTTCGACTACTTTGCCAGCATCCAGGGCCTGGCCCTGCCCAAATACGTGGCTGCGCCCACCAGCAAGAAGCCACTGCCCCGTCCGCTCAAGCAGCCTGACCAGAAGGTAGCATAGGCAGATCGACAGCGTCCAGGCAAAAAGTGGGCGGTTTGGGCTGCAAAAGGCTTGACATTGACCCTGCTAATATATTATAATAGGCCGTGCCGTGAGGAAGTTGCGAAAGCAAATTGCCTGCGGGAGTGGCTCAGTGGTAGAGCATCTCCTTGCCAAGGAGAAGGTCGCGGGTTCGAGCCCCGTCTCCCGCTCCATGATGGAGTAGATAGCCAGCCAGCGATAACTTTCGCTAGCTGGCTTTTTTGTGCCGCCTATCAGAATAAGGCGATTGCTGTGGTCTCAGCAGGGGGCAAGTGGAAGATTTATGAAACGTTTATCCCCCTTTCTACCCGGTTATGGTATGATCAAGCAACGAGGTGGTGGGATGCGCCACCGACGTAGGACGCAGGCAAGTAGGAGGGTACAAGATGCAATTCAGTGGGTTGGTGATCGGCGGGGCGATGTTCCTGGCGATCTGGGGCGGCCATGTGGGGGTACGTTGGTTGGAGGCACACAGCGTGCGCGTGTGGCCCCCTGCATTGCTGCTGTTCCTGGCAGGCACGGGCCTGAACCTCTACGCCCTGTTCGGCAGCCGCGACGTGCTGCCAGGCGGCTTGTGCAGCGTCGTCGGCTTCACCTTGCTGTGGGATAGCCTGGAGGTATACCGCCAGATGTGGAGGGTGCTGCACAGCCACGCCCCTGCGAACCCAGCCAATCCCCGCCACGCCGCCTACTTGGCCGCTGGCAAGGGGACACTGGTTGACCTGCTCAAGCGCGAACCGCAGGGCAGCCGCTACGAGCCACCTGCGCCCCAGGCCGCTGCGCCAGTGGTGCCGACCTTTGCTGCAAGCTGCCCGATCTGCCACGACGCGAGCTGCATCCTCAGCCAGCGGCGGGCTGCTGTGCTACGTCAAGATTGGAATGCCGTGCGGGGCTGGCGCACAACGGAGGTGCAGGCATGAACTGGGCTGCGATAGCTATGGGCTTCTTTTCACTGGGCATCATCGGCCTCGGCTTCTTCTGGGTGATCCGCATGGAATACTACCTCGGCTACCTCTGGTGGCCCTATGTGCTGGCGGTTGGGGTGCTGCTGCTCGGCGGCTCACTATTCGTCGCTGACGCTGGCTGGTCGGCCCTGCTCGGCATCTTCGGTGGCTCGGTGTTTTGGGGTGCAACGGAGTTGAAGGAGCAGGCAGTGCGGGCTGAAGTTGGCTGGTTCAAGTTCCGCAGCCCCAAGCAGGAGCCACCTGGGGTCGAGCGAATCAGGAAGTGGCACGCTCCGCACCTCTAAATTAGGCGAGAGGATTGGCCGTGGGCGGCTATGCAGACCAATAACGCACTTTTTGGCGGCAACGACGAGCAGGTGGGTGAGGAAGAACTTTGAGCTAGCCCTCAACCTATCGCTCTTAGCAGTGCGCTATCTGCCTCCTATGGCCTGGATTAGCTACGTAGCGGTTGCTGACTGGACAGGGTGATAGTTATGTGGTATAATAACGTTTGCGCCCGACTTTGGCGAGGCGTATTTGTGTTTGCATAACTTACCAGTGGGGGGTGGATCGTTTTGCTGGATATTATCCTGCCCGAAATCGAACAGATCGTCACCGATGTGGATCATGCTCGCTTCAAGATCGAGCCGCTGGAGCCAGGTTGGGGTTACACGCTGGGCAATGCCCTGCGCCGCATCCTGACCAACTCACTGCCGGGTGCAGCCGTGACCGCCGTCAAGCTCTCCGCCGAACCGGGCGCAGATGGGCGGCTACCGCAGATCGAAGAAGATATCATTGACGTGATCCTCAACACCAAGCAGCTACGTCTGCGCTACCGTGGCGACCAGCCCGTGCGTGTTCACCTGAAGGTGGACGGCAAGAAGGGGTCGCTGACCGCCGCCAACCTGCAACTGCCAGAGGGGGTCGAGGTGATGAACCCCGACAGCGAACTAGTGCATAGCACTGGCAGCAAGGGGGGGTTGGAGATCGAGATGCTGGTACAGCAGGGCTTTGGCTACAGCCCAGCAGAGCAGCACGCCGAATACACGCCCTTCGATATGACCCCGATTGATGCGCTCTACTCGCCAATCCCCCGCCTCAACTACGTCGTCGAACACACCCGCCTCGGCCAGCGCACCGACTACGACCGCCTACTACTGGATATCTGGACTGATGGTTCGATTGAACCGGTCGAGGCTCTGCGTCAGGCTGCCCAAATCCTCACCCGCCATGGGCAGATCGTCGCCAGCTTCAGCGGCACGATTGTCGAGGACGAGGTAGAGGAGGTGGAGGAGGTGCCGGTCACTTCGCCTAGCATCAACATCCCGATTGAGCAACTTAACCTTACCAGCCGCACCTTCAACGCCCTCAAGCGGGCTTACATAGACACGGTGGGCCAGGTGCTAACCATGACCGACAACGAGTTGCTCGGCCTGCGGAACTTCGGCCAGAAGGCGTTGGACGAGCTGCGCGAGAAGCTGGTTGAGCGGGGGTTGGCTGGCGAAGCAGCGGCTAACCCCCTGCGCGGTAGTCTCACCCCCATGGGCCACGAGCAGGGTGGTGACGATGATAGCGGCCAGGACGCGCCAGAGCAGACTACCAGGAGCAGCAAGAAGACGAGCAAGCAGGGCAGTCGCCTGACCAGCCTCAGCGAACTCGCTACTCTTGCACCTGATTTGGACAGTGAAGACCAGGATGAATCAGGAGAGGACGAGGCAGACAAGGACGAAGTAGACCAGGGCGACGCAGAGTAGCATAGCAACAACCCAACAGCAAAAGCAGCCCTTTGCTATCCGCAGGGGGCTGCTTTCGTCTTCGCTCCTTCACCTACTGCTGTCGAACCCGCGGCGGCGCAAAGTCTGCGCTACCCTCCTCGTCATCCTCGTCAGGTGCTTCCTCGGCCTGTCGGTTCACTTCGGCTTTGCTGGCGACCACAGGCGGGACGATCTCGGCTACGCTGCCGTCATCCTCGGTTAGCAGCACAGAGCGCGGGCGGCCACCCTCAGAGGGGCCGACGATACCACGCTGCTCCAATAGGTCAATCAGCTTACTGGCCTGGTTGAAGCCGACCCGCAGCTTGCGTTGCAGCAGCGAGGTGGAGACGAAGTTGTGCTTGCGGGCAAGCTGGATCGCCTGCTTCAGCATCGCCTCATCGGTCTGCGCCTCATCCATCGCGTTCGGGTTCGCCCCACTCTCGATCTCGCGCATCCACTTCGGCACCTCAACCGCCGTTGGGTTGACCCCAGTCTCCTCCTCAATCTGGCCTGCCATCTGCCGCCAGTAGATCACGATCTCGTCCACCTCCTTGTCGGAGACGTAGGTACCCTGAATCCGCAGCATCTTGCTATCGTCCGACGCGCTGTAGAGCATATCACCGCGCCCCAACAGCTTCTCAGCACCAGGGGTGTCCAGGATTACCCGACTGTCTACCATCGAAGTGACAGCGAAGGCAATCCGAGCCGGGAAGTTGGCCTTGATCAGGCCGGTGACCACATCCACACGGGGCGACTGGGTGGCTATGATCAGGTGCAATCCGGTAGCGCGGGCTAGCTGGGCGAGGCGGCAAAGGCTGGTCTCTACCTCCTCTGGGGCAGTGAGCATCAGGTCGGCTAGTTCATCAATGATGATCACAATATAGGGCAGGCTCTCAAGGCCCGCACTCTCTTTCGCCTCGTTGTGGTACTGCTCTATGTTGCGAAAGCTAACCACCTGGCTGCCATCCGCCCGCTTGTAGCCCTTTGCAAACAGCTTGTAGCGGCGTTCCATCTCCCACAAGGCCCACTTCAGCACCTCAACCGCCGTCAACTGGCGGTTCAGTGGCCCCTCCTCATCCTTGTCGCGCTTCAGTTCGGTGACCACGGGGCGTAGCAGGTGGGGGATACCGTTGAAGTTGGTCAACTCCACCCGCTTGGGGTCGATCATCAACATCCGTAGCGTCTCCGGGGTGTGCTGAAAGATGAAGCTGGCGATGATCGAGTTGAGGCAGACCGACTTACCAGAGCCGGTGCTGCCGCCCACCAGCAAGTGGGGCATCTTGGTGAGGTCGGCAACCACGGAGCGGCCCTGGGTGTCTTTGCCGAGCGGGATCAGCAGCTTGCCCTTGACGGCGGCCCGTTGGAAGGCTTCGCTCTCCAATGTCTCGCGCAGACCGACCACTGAGCTACTGGGATTCGGCACCTCCACTCCTACATAGGGCAGGTTCGGCACAGGGGCTTCGATCCGCACGCTGGGCGCAGCCAGGGCAAGCGCGAGGTCGTTGGCGAGGCCGACGATCTTGGCGACCCGCACCCGCTCCAGCCGAGGGTCGCGTGCGCCGCCCACATTGCGGTCACCTGGGGCAATCAAGAACTGGGTGACGGCAGGGCCGGTGTTATAGCCAGTGCGGTCGTCTGGGGCGGTGACTGGCACGCCAAAGCTGGCAAGGGTGTCAATGATCGTCTGCAAGCGGCGTTGGTTGGTCACGTTGTCCACCAGCCCACCACTAGTGCGTTCGAGCATATCGGTGCTGGGCCTGAGCCAGAGGTTGTGGCTTTTACTGGCCGGGATGTTGAGCGGCAGTTGCGCTCCCGACTGCCCGTCGGATGGAGCGGGCTGGCTGGCAAGCAGGCGGATCGCTGGCTTTGCAGTGGCAAGCGGGTTGCTGGCCGCAAGCTCTGTGCTACTAGCGAGGTTGATGCTTGGCCTGCGGAGGGGAGTGGGTGGCTCTGGCACGTGATCGATGCGCTCGGTGGGGGCGAGGGCGCGGCTGCGGCTAGCGGGAGCGGGCGAACCAGGTAGGTCGCTGGTATTCAGGTCGCGCTCAAAGTCGCTGGCACTAACCCGTCCACCGGCACTGCGGCTGCCGCGCTTGGGTGCAGCGAGGGTTATGTCGGTGGTGGGGTTCGCCAGCAAGCGGCGGCGCAGCGAGTCTTCGCGCTCCTTACTCTTACTGTCCTGCAAAGGTGGCTCGGTGCTAGCAGCTGGCGGTTGCGTCGGCGACGGCCTGATAGCTGCCTTGCTGACCCGACCGAGGCTCCGCACCATGTCGCCGAGCGACACCTGGAAGGTGAGGATCACCCCGATCAGCACGATAGCCAGTAGCAGGAAGAAAGCACCCGCTGCGCTAAACCACTCCTTGAAGTGGCCGCCGATGAACGCGCCGACGGCACCGCCACCCTCTGTGCTAAAGGCGACATTAAGCAGCCCCTCAGCAGCGAGGACGAGTAGCAACAGGCCCGCCCAAGTTTCGCTACCTAGCCGCCGCTTGAGGCCACCTTGCACGACCATCGCCACCGCCAACGCACCGATCACCAACGGCAGCAGCCACGCGCCAGTGCCGAATGCTGCCTGCAACGACTGACCTACGCCACCTATCACCGCACCATCCTTCGCCTGCAGGGCTACGCCGATTAGCACAGCGATCACGACTAGCACAATTGCGGCGATCTCAAGCTGCTGCTTCTGGTCAACCTGCATCCCACCGCTGGCGGGCTTGCGGCGGCTGACTGCTGGGCTACGGCTGCCGCTATTGCGGGTGGGCGTGCTGGTAGTGCGCGGCGGTGGGCTGGGGCGTGGCGCGGGAGGCGGGTGGCTAGCATTGCCGCTCCCCTTGCTACCCTGCGTGCTGGCTGTTACCCGACGAGCGGCAGCGGCAGTGCTGACCGGGCGGTTGGGTGGTGCGGCGGGCGGGGCCGGGTGGCGGCTAACGGCTGGCGGCGTGGCTGGCACGGCGCGACTGCTGGCCCGCTGAGGGCTACTTACCTCTTTGTTCTGCTCGTTCTTGCTAGCCACCGGCACGTTCCCCCATCATGACATAATCTGCTGAACAATTGTTCTCTGTCCTCAATTATAGCATAAACTTGCGATTTGTCAACCATCTTTGGCGGCTAAAAGCAGCTAGCGGACAGGTATAGTGGGCGAGCGGATCAAAGAGCAGCTAGCTTGTTGAGTTGCCACAGCTACTCGCCGACCAGCACCCATCCACTAGCAGATACGGCCCTAGCGGAGTGGCAGCCAGGGGTTTGCGCCCCAACAATGGTGTGCTATAATGGGGGACAGCGGAAAACCAGGCACATAGCAAGGAGAAAACAGCGTGACGGATGCGATCAGCAGACCTGTTTACAAGCGACCAGAGTTCGACCACACGGATCGCGTGCTGCACGAGGATCGTCACTTCGTGCCGAGCGAGGCCGAAGTCTCCAACGCCAACCTCACTGCCTACATGAGGAGCAAGGGCTTTGACGATTACGAAGCCTTCCACGCCTGGTCGGTTGCCAATGCCGAGGAATATTGGAGCGATATGGCACACGATCTGCACTGGTTCACCCCCTGGCAGAGCGTATTCGAGTGGACAGAGCGGCCCGCCTTCAAGTGGTTCAGCGGTGCGACCTGCAATATCGCCTACAACTGCCTGGATCGGCACAAAGGTACTCCCACCTGGGAGAAGGTGGCCTACCACTGGCTGAACGAGGCGGGCGACCAGTACAAGGCGATCACCTACGCCGACCTTTACGCCGAGGTCAACCGCTGCGCTGCTGCCCTCAAGCAGCTTGGCATCCAGAGGGGCGACCGCGTGACTATCTACCTGCCGCGCATCCCTGAGATAGTGGTTGCTATGCTAGCGGTGGCCCGTATCGGGGCTGTCCACAGCGTCGTCTTCGCTGGCTTCGCTGCTTCTGCCCTGGTAGACCGCATTGATGATGCTGAGTGCAAGATGGTAATTACCTGCGACTCCTATACTTACAAAGGTAAGGAAGTGCGCCTCAAGGCCATCGTGGATGAAGCTGTGGCCCGCACGCCAAGTATCGAGAAAGTGCTGGTAGTCAAGCGCAACGATAGCGAAGTGAGTATGCAGACGGGCCGTGACGTATGGTGGCACGAGACGGTTGGTGTGCAGCCAGCAGGCGTAGAAGCACCCGTCGAGCAAATGGATAGCGAAGACCCTCTCTATATCCTCTACACTTCGGGTAGCACTGGCAAGCCGAAGGGGGTGCTGCACGTGCATGGTGGCTACGCCGTTGGCTGCCACGCCACTACCCGCTTCGTCTTCGACATCAAGCCCGACGATGTATACTGGTGTTCTGCCGATCCTGGCTGGGTAACCGGTCACAGCTACATCATCTACGGGCCATTGATGACTGGGGCAACCTCAGTTCTCTTTGAGGGAGCGATGGACTACCCCGACCCTGGGCAGTGGTGGAAGCTGATCGAGCAGTACAAGGTGACGATCTTCTACACCGCGCCAACCGCAATCCGTGCTTTGATGAAGTATGGCGAGAGCTTCCCTGCCAAGTATGACCTTAGCAGTCTGCGCTTGCTCGGCAGCGTCGGCGAGCCGATCAACCCCGAAGCGTGGCTTTGGTACCGCAAGGTGACAGGCAATCGCCTACCGATCATGGATACCTGGTGGCAGACCGAGACCGGCGCGATCATGATCAGCCCGACGATCCTCACCCCGCTTAAGCCGGGGTCGGCCACCACGCCACTGCCTGGCATTGACGCGGATGTGGTGAACGTCAACGGTGACAGGGTGGGCAAGGGAGCAGGCGGCTTCCTGATCATCCGCAAGCCCTGGCCGAGCATGATGCGGACGATCTACAAGGCAACTGAACGCTACCAGTCGTACTGGACCGTGATCCCCAACGTGTACTTCGCGGGCGACGCAGCCTACTGCGATGAGGACGGCTACTACTGGATGCAGGGGCGGGTGGACGACGTGATCAAGGTTAGCGGCCACCGCCTCGGTAGCAGCGAGATCGAGAGCAGCCTGGTCAGCCACCCTGCCGTCGCCGAGTCCGCCGCCATCGGCTTGCCCGACGATCTGACGGGCGAGAAGGTGCGCGTGCTGGTAATCCTCAAGCGAGGCCACACCGCTAGCGACGAACTGGCCGCCGAACTGAAGCTGCACGT
This sequence comes from Chloroflexota bacterium, assembly GCA_043754535.1. Classification (GTDB taxonomy): domain Bacteria; phylum Chloroflexota; class Chloroflexia; order QHBQ01; family QHBQ01; genus JBBROH01. Next base: position 48,235 of record JAYUUN010000036.1, read on the forward strand.
GCGGAAGGAGATCGGCCCCATCGCAGTGCCGAAGGAGATCGAGTTCGTCGAGGGACTACCCAAGACCCGCAGCGGCAAGATCATGCGACGCGTAATCCGCGCGCGTGCGCTCGGCGAGCCAGAGGGCGATCTCAGTACGCTGGAGAGCTAGTGGGCGGCTGGAAGCAGCAAACAGCAGCGGGGGCGCAGAGATTGCGTCCTTTTTGCTTGCCACCGGCGTATACAATGCAGAAAACTATGACAGGGGAGTGAAATGATGCTAAAGAGAACAATCGGTAGCCTGATCCTCGCGTTGCTCATCCTTGCGGCCTGCGATAACGGTACACCTGCCAGCACTCCTCCACCAGCAAAGGCAACGGCTGCTAGCCAGCCGCTGGCGACCCGCCTCGCACTCGATACTGTTGCTACCGCCAGTGGACTAGCCACTAGCCAGCCGCTCAACCCGGCTACGCCCCTGGCAGAGAACACCCGCCTGGCTCAGGCCACTGCTGCCGAGGCTGCCGCTGCTACAGCGGTCGCCACTGCTGGAGCTGCTGTGACTGTGCCGCCGCTCAACCAGCCGACCATCTTCACCGCTACCCTGGTTGGGGAGATGAAGAAGGGTGGCCTGACGATCTACATCCGTCATGGCGAACGCAATGCCTTTGACGAGCCGAACCTGCCCGACATGAAGGATTGCAAGACGCAGAACATCCTCACCCCGCTGGGTATCGAGCAGGCGAAGCAGGTGGGAACAGCCTACCAGACACTCGCTATCCCAGTCGGCGAGGTGTACAGTGGCGAGTTTTGCCGCAACAAGGACTCGGCGATGCTCGGCTTCGGCAAGGATACGGTGCTGCCAGAGCTTGACCGCTTCAACCCACGGGTTGTGCCGACCATCCAGCAGCTACTCTCCACCCCACCCGCTGCGGGCAAAAACACGATCATCGTCAATCACCACGCCGCTCTTGCTCAGGCCGCCAACATCAAGCTGATCGGCTATGCTGAAAGCGCGGTTTTCCGCCCACTTGGCGGCGGCAAGTTCCAGTTCCTCGGCTACCTGACCCTGAACGAGATCAGTCAGCTTGCAGCAGATGCGGTTTCGCCTTAGGCAGCGGCTAGAAGTTGTAGACGCTCCACACGCCGTTCTGGTAGTGCAGGATCGTGCCTGCCCTACCAACTGCCCAGCCTTCATCATCGGAGAGAAGGCTTATACTACGCAAATCGGCAGTAACAGGCTGCCTCTCCACATAAATGTCTTGGTAACGAAGTTT
>JAYUUN010000037.1:0-49448 GCA_043754535.1 Chloroflexota bacterium
CAGGATGCGGGGCAGCCGCTGCTCACGACTTGCACGGGCGGGGCGGTGGTCGCAAAGCCGACAAACTGCTCCTCAGCGGTGCAAACATTTAGCTAACGCGCATGGTCTTGCGTAGAATTGGCAGATTATGGTATAATCAAGGCACAACAACCTCGCAGCTTTCTGGAAGTGGGCGCACCCCACTTTTCTTGTTGTATGGAGGGGTAAGGATTACCTGCCCCCTTGCTGCTTGAGGAGGGTAGGAGACCAAACAATGAAAAGTGAACTCTATTCTGCCATCGCCCAAATCGCCGCCGAGCGCGGTATCGACCGCCAGATCATCCTGGACAGCCTCAAGACTGCCTTGCAAGCCGCCTACAAGCGTTCTACAAACAGCGAGGCTGAAGCGAATATTGACATTGACCAGAATACTGGCGACATCCGCGTGTATGTGCAGAAGATGGTGGTTGAAGGGCCAACTGCTGGCCCCGACGAGATCACCCTCGATAAGGCGCGCAAGGAACACCCTGACACGAACGTGGGCGATAGTGTGCAAGTGGACAGTACGCCACGCGACTTTGGCCGTATTGCCGCTCAGACTGCCAAGCAAGTAGTCTTGCAGCGCATCCGTGAGGCGGAGCGCGACACGATCTACTCTGACTACTTCGACCGGGTTGGCGAGATCGTTACTGGCAACATCGTGCGCCAGGAACAGCACGCCTTGATCCTGGAGATGGGCAAAGCCGAAGCTCTGCTGCCAGAGAGTGAGCAAGTCAAGAGCGAACGCTACCGCATCGGCCAGCCACTCAAGGTCTACCTGGTCAAGATCGACAAGACGCATCGTGGCCCCGCCATGACCGTCAGCCGCACCCACCGTGACCTGCTCAAGCGGCTGTTCGAGCTTGAGGTGCCAGAGATCAAAAACTTCACAGTTGAGATCAAGTCCATTGCCCGCGAACCAGGTGTCCGCAGCAAGGTAGCTGTTGCTGCCCGCCAGGATGGGGTAGACCCAGTGGGCAGTTGCGTTGGTATGCGCGGTATCCGCATCCAGAACATCGTTAACGAGCTATACGGCGAGAAGATCGACGTAGTGGAGTGGAGTTCGGACGCGGGCGTGTACATCGCCAACGCACTCTCCCCCGCCCAAGTCGTCAGCGTGGGCCTGAACGAAGACCCGGATGTGAGGACAGCTACCGTCGTCGTCCCAGAGCGGCAGTTGTCGCTAGCTATTGGCAAGGAAGGCCAGAACGCTCGCCTTGCTGCCAAGCTGACTGGCTGGCGCATCGACATCAAGAGTGCATCGGCGGGGCTGCGCGAGCAAGAGGACGAACTCGCCCGCGTTGCTCGTGCTGCCCTCAGCGGCGAAGGCGGCGCGACCAACTTCAGCCTGGAGGGGATGATGCCACCTGACTTTACGCTGGAGAACGCCCCGGTTGCTGATCAGCGACGCACTGTCCGCCCCGACAACACGATCAGCTACCAGGGCAATAGCTATGGCCCCTTTGAGGATGAACTGGTTGGCGAGCAAGTCTACCTCGCGGAGCGTGAGGGCAACCTGCGTGTTCGCACCGCCAGCCGCATCCTCGGCAACTTCCCGTTGCTGCCTGCCCTGAGCGAAGGGGATAGTGCGGAGGAGTAGGACAGCGTTCCTTCTAATTTTGCTGGGCGTACAAAGTGTGCGCCCAACAATCGAAACGGCAACCATGTAGCGTAACTGCCAGGTAGCAAGAAGATGAGCAACCAGACCGCCAGCCAGCCAAATAGCAAGCCGAAGCAGCCGCTGCGCCCCAGGCACGTGCCACAACGCACTTGTGTAGCCTGCAAACGCACGGAGGCCAAGCGTGGGTTGGTGCGCATTGTGCGTACCCCCGAAGGCCGAGTGGTGATTGACGAGCGCGGCAAGATGAACGGGCGGGGGGCATACCTCTGCCGCACACAAAGTTGCTGGGCCATTGCCCTCAAGCGAGGCGCACTAGAACGTGGCCTCAAGCTGCAAATCAACCAGGAAGATCGCGCCATGCTAGCGGCCTACGCTGCCAGCCTGCCGCTTAGTGATGATGAGGAGGGTAGCGAAGGTGCGCCCGCATAGCCCTACCCAGGCGTGGACAATTGAAGACTGGACCCGAACAGTGGTGGTCGCCTATGCGTAATTAGCGTAGCCAGCCAACTATTGGTCAGCGGCGTTTATGCGCCCTGCTTTCCTGCGGGTCAAGTTCAACAGCTACCCTGTCCGTAGCCCGAACCTGATCCCTTATTTTGTGGGTCAGTCGAATAAACGTAAAACAGCTTTTAGCATAGGAGAATGAATCATAATGAGTGACGAAAGAGAACCAAGACCAGAGGGTGCAGCTAACGCCCCCGAGAGTCAGCCACGCCCGGAGCAACCGCGGCGCAACGATGGCTACAACGAGTATAACGCCAATGGTGGCGAAGACATTACCGCACTGCCGAAGAACGTGCGCGAGTTGTCGCGTCCGACTGGTGCGCCACCGCCACGCCCCAGTGGCCCCGGCGGTTCCGGCGGTTCCGGCGGCTACCGTGACAACAACGGCGGTCAGGGTGGCTATCGCGGCCAGAGTCAGGGTGGCCCTGGTGGTGGGCAGGGGGGTGGCTATCGCGGCCCCAGCAGCGGCGGGCAGGGCGGCCCTGGCGGACAGGGTGGCTATCGTGGCCCCAGCAATAGCGGTCAAGGTGGCCCCAGTGGTGGGCAGGGCGGCTATCGTGGCCCCAACAACGGTGGTCAAGGCGGCTCCAGTGGTGGCTATAGTGGGGGAGGGCAGGGGGGCTATCGTGGACCCAGTGGCCCTGGTGGCGCACCAGGCGGCCCTACCGGAGGGCAGGGGGGCTATCGTGGACCCAGTGGGCCTCCACGTGAGGGTGGCGCACCCGATGGTTCTAACCAAGGTCAGGGTGGCCCCACTGGGGGCGGCTTCCGCAGCAACGGCCCCAGCAACTATGCTGGTGGCGCGCCCCGTGAAGGCGGCTACAGCGGCCCCCCACGTGAGGGTGGCGCACCGGGCGGCCCTCCGCGTGAAGGTGGCTTCGGCGGCGGTGGTGGTGGCTATCGTGGCCCCGCTGGCGGTGGCGGTGGCGGTCGGCCTCCCGGCCCTGGCGGGGGCGGTGGCTTCCGTGGTGGCCCCGCTGGGGGTAGTAGCGGCGGCTTCCGGGGAGGGCCTGGTGGTGGGCGTAGTGGCCCTGGCGCACCGACGGCTCCGCCAACCGGCGTAGATCGCGGTCAGCCAACTCGCCGCACGACTGACCCTAGCCGTGACAAGCGGCGTGACCAATACGCCCCCCGCGACAACGACCAGGCGGGCGCACGTGGCTCGGTTGCGGCTGCAACCCGCAGTATGCAAGGCAACCGTCGTCCCGGTGGCCCAGTCGCCCTCAGTGAGCGTCCGCGCACCATCGTTGAACTGCCAGCCCTGATGTCGGTCAAGGATTTGGCCGATGAGTTGAACTTGGGAGCGGCAGCCGTAATCAGCGAGCTGATGAAGAACGGCATGATGGCAACGATCAATCAGGAGATCGACTACGAGACCGCTGCGATCATCGCGGGCGAACTCGGCTTTGAGACCCGCGAGCAGAAGATCGAGATCGATGCGAACTTCGTCGCGCCCAGCCCAGAGCAGATTACTGAGATGATCAAGAACGACCCCGATGCCCGCCCCCGCCCGCCGGTGGTGGTGATCATGGGCCACGTTGACCACGGTAAGACCAAGCTGCTGGACGCGATCCGCTCGGCCAACGTCGCGGGTGGCGAAGCCGGTGGTATCACCCAGCACATCGGTGCCTATCAAGTAGAGGTGCAGGGCCGTAAGGTCACGTTCCTCGACACCCCCGGCCACGAAGCCTTCACCGCCATGCGCGCACGTGGGGCGCAGGTAACGGACATAGCAGTACTGGTCGTCGCTGCCGATGACGGCGTGATGCCACAGACGCTTGAGGCGGCAGCCCACGCCCAGGCCGCGAAGGTGCCAATCGTAGTGGCGGTCAACAAGATGGATCGCGAGGGCGCGAACCCAGAGCGGGTCAAGCAGCAATTGTCGCAGATCGGCCTCACCCCCGAAGAATGGGGCGGTGAGACCCCCTTCGTCCACGTCTCCGCGAAGGACGGCACTGGTATCCCCGACCTGCTCGACGTGCTGCTGATCGTGGCCGACATTGCCGAGTTGAAGGCTAACCCCAACCGCGCTGCCATCGGCACGATTGTGGAAGCGCGCATGGACAAGCAGCGTGGCCCCGTCGCTACCGTGCTAGTGCAGAACGGCACGCTCAACCTCAACGATGCCATCGTCGTTGGCACCGTCAGTGGCCGGGTCAAGGCTCTGCGCGACGACAAAGAACGGCGGATGCGTAAGGTTGAACCTGGCACCCCCGCCGAAATCCTCGGCCTCAGCGAGGTGCCGCAGGCTGGTGACGTGTTGCAGGTAATGGCAGACGACAGCATCGCCCGCGATATCGCCAGCCGCCGCGCCCTCGTTCGCCGCGCCGAGTCGATCCAGCCGCTCAAGGCTGTCAGTCTGGACGACATCTTCACCCAGATTCAGGCTGGTAAGGTCAAGGAACTGCGCCTGATCATCAAGGCCGACGTGCAAGGCTCGGTTGAGGCTCTGGTTAGTTCACTGACCAAGCTGACCACCGAGAAGGTGAGCATCCGCATGATCTTCCAGGGTACGGGAGCCATCGGCGAGTCGGACGTGAACCTGGCGACTGCCTCTGGCGCGATCATCATCGGCTTCAACGTGCGCCCCGACCCAGCGGCTCGCCGCTCGGCTGAGGCGAACCATGTGGACATCCGCTTCTACAACATCATCTACAACTTGATTGATGACATCAAGGCAGCCATGGTTGGTCTGCTCGACCCCACCTTCCAGGATGTGATCGACGGCGACGGCGTGGTGAGGGCGGTCTTCAAGCTGCCCAAGAACGAGCAGGTGGCTGGTATTATCGTCAACGACGGCAAGCTGACCCGCAACGTGCAGGTTCGCGTGCTGCGGGGTGGCACTGTGGTTCACGACGGCACGGTGAGCAGCCTGCGCCGCTTTAAGGACGACGTGCGCGAAGTGACCTCTGGTTACGAATGCGGCCTCGGCCTCGACAACTTCAACGACTTCCATGAGGGTGACCAGTTGGAGTTCCACCACCGCGAGATGGTGAAGCCCACCACGGCCTAAGAGCGGTAGTCAGCAGTTGGCAGCAGGGGAGGCGGCATGGGTTAGTGGCAATCACTGCCCACGGCTACCTCCCCGCTGCAATTCTGGAGGTAAAAGTTATGGCTTATGGTAACAAGGGGAACGGTCGCCGCCCCGCCCAGGTTGGTGAGGCGATCCAGCGCGAGATCAGCGAGATCATCCTGCGCGAGATGAAAGACCCGCGCATGGGCTTCGTTACGATCACTAGCGTAGATGTCAGCCCCGACTTGAAGCTGGCGCGCATCTTCGTCAGCGTCCTCGGCACAGACGAGGAGCGGCAAGCAACGATGGTGGCTCTGGAGAAGGCGCGGGGCTGGTTGCGCCACGAATTGGGTGGGCGGCTAGACCTACGCGCCGTCCCCGACCTGGCCTTCAAGGGTGACGTGAGTGGGGCGACAGCCCAACGCATCAGCCTGCTACTCAACGAGCTATCAGTGGAGGAAGCGAGGAAGGACGCAACAGCCTGGGCCGAAGAAGGTCAGGGCAAGGGCGGCCAGATCGCCGAAGATTAGCACATTGGCAATAAACAGAACAGCCTGCCCCGTGATGGGACAGGCTGTTTTCTGGTATAATGACCGCTGTTGGTTAGCGGTGGTTCTGGAAGCAGTTGCGGCAGTAGACTGGGCGCGCCCCGGTTGGGCGGAAGGGAACCTGAGTCTCACGGCCACAATCGGCACAGTTGACGGTGAACATCTCACGGGGTGCGCTGTTGTAGCCGCCGCCACCGCCGCCACCGCCGCTGCTATAGCCACCGCCACCGCCACCGCCGCCACCGCCGCCGCTGTAGCCACCGCCACCGCTGCGACCGCCGCCACCACCGCCGCCGCGATTGGACTTGGCCGCAGAACGGCAATCCTGGCAGCGGCCCGGCTCGTTGGTCAGCCCGCGGTCAGCATAAAACTGCTGCTCGCCAGCACTAAAGGTAAACTCGTTGCCGCAATCGCGGCAGGTGATCGCTCGATCCTGGTAAGTCATCTGTATACCTAACTCCTGTGTACTTGAATGGAAAACGGTTGCTGGTTCGATCTGGTCGGGCTTCAATCAAGTTCTAGTCACCGTTTCCACAACGCCGAAGCAGCCGGGAGCGGACAGAGACCCTCGCGCAACCTGCGCGCCAACCTGGAGATACCTACGACGTTGCTAATTATAGCACATCGGCGGCCCATAGGCAATACTTTTCGCACATATTCGACTAAAAGGGGGCGTTTGGCATGGCAAAGGGACAGGATAGCGGGGTTGCGGGTATTCTCAACCTGAACAAGCCGATGGGGATGACCTCGCACGATGCGGTGTCGGTGGTTCGGCGGCTGGCTGGCACGCGGCGGGTCGGCCACGCGGGTACGCTCGACCCCGCTGCCGAGGGGGTGCTACCGCTCTGCCTGGGCAAGGCCACGCGGGTGGTAGAGTACCTGAGCGACGCTGGCAAGACCTACAGAGCTACTATTGCCCTCGGCCTCGCCACCGCCAGCTACGATCTGGAGACCCCCCCCGATGCCGTTGCCGATGAAGCGACTCGCGCCCGCCTACGCTCCATCAGTCGGGCAGAGGTGGGGGCAGTACTAGCTGGCTTCCTCGGCCCGCAAGAGCAGTTGCCCCCCATGTACTCGGCAGTGCAGGTGGGGGGGCAACGCCTCTACGACCTCGCCCGTGCTGGCAAGGAGATCGAGCGCGCCCCCCGCCCAATCACCATCTACCGCCTGGACTTGCTGGACATGAGCGAACGGGAATGGTCGGTGGTCGTTCGCGCCGAAGCCGAAGGTCAGCCGCACGCTGGCAGCTACCTTCTACAATCCATAGTTGTAGAGGTGGAGTGCAGCAAGGGAACCTACATCCGCAGTCTGGCAGTGGATATCGGGGCGCAGCTAGGCACGCCCGCTGTCCTAGCACATCTGCTACGTACCCGCAGCGCAACCTTTCGACTGGAAGATTCGTATACTCTGCAAGACTTGAGCGAACTGGCGAAGAATGGCCGCTTCGCTGAAGCACTTTTGCCCACCGACTACGCCTTGCAAGACCTACCCCGCCTCGACCTTGACGCGGAGGGGGAGCGCAAGGTAAAGACTGGGTCGGCCCTGCCCGCCAGCGGTGACTACCCCGCAGGCCAGCTAGCCCGCGCCTATGCTGGCAGCCAGTTTGTGGCAATCTTGCGCCAGGAGGGGGGCCAGTGGCGACCAGAAAAGGTGTTTAACGTGGATTAGGTTGTTTGCTAAGGGAGGTACTATGAAGAAATTGATTGCGGGGGTAGAGCCAAAGGTTACTGCCGCGCCGTAACCTCACCATTGGTCGGGGTGTTGTAGAACATAGCGGGGCTGCACGACAGCCTCCTACACTATTTGGAGGAGCAAGGAATATGATAGCAGGCAAGGTTGAGGCGATCCAGATCGCGGCGGAGGCGGCGGCACCAATGGAGGAGGTGGCTGAAGTGGAGGCAGTCGGTGGGCATGGACTGGCGGGGGATCGCTACCACAAGGGGGTTGGTACCTTCTCACACATCCCCAAACCGAGAGGTGTTACCTTGATCGAGGCGGAGGCACTGGCCGCCGTCAACCAGGGCGGCCTGCCGCTCAACTACGCCGAGTGCCGCCGTAACATCATCACCAGTGGGGTAGCCCTCAACGAACTGGTGGGCCGTGAGTTCCAGGTGGGCAGCGTCACCCTGCGGGGGATCGAACTCTGTGAGCCATGCGACCATCTGGCGGGGTTGGCCGGTAAGCCGTTGATTGCGCCGCTGGTGCATCGCGGCGGTCTGCGAGCCGAGGTTGTCAGCAGCGGCACCATCCGACGCGGTGACAGCCTCAGCAGCTAGAACGTCGGTAAAGTAATGAGCAAGGGATTGACAGCTTGGCCGCCATGTGGTTTGCTTTGCATCTCACAAGAGAGGCAGCTCACCCATGCGCCCTCAACTCTGGCAGCCCCCAGTTGACCCCTCGCCCCAAGAACAAGCTATCCTTAAGCTCATCAAACGCACCAAGTTGTGCATCTTTCTACGTCAGCAACGTCATCACATCTCCAGCCCCTATTTCCAGCAGGAACTGGCCCAGGCCTATCATGATAGCAAACGCAGCCACCACGCTGCTGCCGCTCGCAACGTGGCCCTGATCTGGACGATGGTTGTCCATGCGCCTGCTGCCACTAGCCTAGCAACAGGCACGTCGCTGATCATACTGGCCCTGCTCGTGCCTTCAGAGGCAGTCCGCTATCAAGCAGTGGCGCGGCTGGCTGATTACCCACTGCCGCCACAGTTCGTGGCTGGCGGCTTTGTCGTGCCACCCCAGCCAGCCGCGTTCAGTGTTATAATAGAGCAAGCAGCCGCGTGCGCGGTGCTGCCTGGTTGCTGATCACAACCGCCAGGCCTACTTCTGGCATTGTTCTTGCCCCAATCTTGTTAAGCAAGCCACCAGGCCAACAGAAGGTAGAACAACCCCCCATGCTCAACTTCCTCAAGCAAGCCCTACGTTCGCGCCGCAAGCCACAAGCAGGCAACCCCAGGCGATCTACCGCCGCCCGTTTCAATCCAACCAGACCCCTCCTGCTATCTATCGAACGGCTGGCAGCCGATGCTCAGCAGCTTGCCCACAGCCACCAGGTTGGCATCCCCCAACACCGTCGCTCATCCCTGCTGCTCCGCCTGGAACGCAGCAGCAACTACCTGGCGACTGTCTACAAACGACTGATTGACGAGCAGCCACAAACCCAGCTAACTGTGCCAGCGGCAGAGTGGCTCCTGGATAACTACTACATCGTTCAGGAGCAAATAGCCGAGGTTCGGGTTGACCTGCCTGCCCGCTACTACAACCAGTTGCCGAAGCTGGTAGACGGCCCCACGGCTGGCTACCCGCGCATCTACGCCCTGGCCCGCGCCTTGATTGTTGCCAGCGACGGCCAGCTAAATCTAGAGCGGGTCGTTACCTTCACGCGGGCGTACCAGGCTGCGGGCGCGCCGCTGACGATGGGCGAACTCTGGTCGGTGGCAATCATGCTGCGCCTCTGCCTGGTCGAACGCCTGGGCAGGCTGGCTGCGCAGATGCTAGCTGTCCACGACGAGTGGTTGGCCGCCGACGAGCAGGCCCGCCAGTTGTTGGAGGCCGCCGAGCAACGCCTGGGTGAGCCGGTCGCTGTCCCCGCTGGCTTGCGCGAACGCAAGGGGCCGCTCAGCCCCATCTTCGCTACCCGCCTGCACCGGCTGCGCGAACAGGGCGAAACCTTCATGCCCGTGCTGGATTGGCTAAGCGAACGCCTGTACGAACAGGGAACCAGCCTGACCGAGATGGTGCAGCTGGAGATACGGCTGCTGGGTGGCATCCAAGAGTCGGTCGGCAACGTGATTACCAGCATGAAGACCATCTCCGCGCTGGACTGGGCCAGCTTTGTCGAAGACCTCAGCGTGGTTGAGGCAACCCTGCGTGGTGACCCAGCCAGGGTGTACGCCGAGATGGACTTCACCACCCGCGACCGCTACCGCCACGAAATCGAGCGGCTAGCCCGCCAAAGTCAGGTCAGCGAACTAGAAGTAGCCACCCTCGCCGTCGAGTTTGCAGCCAAAGCACAGGCGGCGGGTAAAGGGCTGGCGTTTGCCGCCAGCCCTGGAGAGCCACCACTGGCCGCTCTGGAGAGCTACAGCCCGCCTGAGTCACTGCCCCCATTTGTTGTTGACGACCGCCAATCACTCAAGGCCCATGTTGGTTACTACATCATAGATGACGGGCGGATGCAACTTGAGCAGCGCATTGGCTACCGCCCTACGCCACTAGATCGGGTGGCGCGGGTGGTCGAACACTACCCCACCCGCCTCTACCTCGGCACCCTGGCGGCGGTTAGCGGCGCATTGGTCGGCGGCGCATTGGCCTACGCCCGACGGCAAGGAGCAACCCGGCTCGGCACACTCGGCGTAGCAGCAGTGGCCGCCTTGCCCGCCAGCAGCCTGGCAACCAGCCTGGTCAACTACCTGATTACCACCATCCTACCGCCCCGCCCTCTGCCCAGGCTAGACTTTGAGCGCGGCATCCCAGCAGAGCTACGCACCTTCGTGGTCATCCCCGTGCTGATTAGCAGCGAAGCGGGCGTGCGCGAGTTGCTCAGCCACATCGAAGTGCTGGCCCTGGCAAACCCCGACCCCAGCCTCCACTTCGCCATCCTCAGCGACTTCGCCGACGCGGATCAGCAGTACCTGCCCAGCGACTCCCCCATTCTGGATCGCCTGGTCAGTGGCACCAACGACCTCAATGCCCGCTATCCCGGCCAGAACCGCTTCTATCTATTCCACCGCGACCGGGCCTGGAACCAGGCTCAGGGCAAGTGGATGGGCTGGGAGCGCAAGCGTGGCAAGCTGATGGACCTTAACCGCCGTTTGCTAGGCGACCCCTACGACAGCTTTACAGTCAAGATTGGTGACATGGCAGTGCTACCCCACGTGCGCTACGTCATCACCCTGGATGCGGATACCGAACTGCCACCCGCAGCACCGCACCGACTGGTCGGTACCATCGCACACCCGCTCAACCAACCACTGCTCAACCACGAGCGCGGGCTGGTCGAGCGCGGCTACGGCGTATTGCAGCCGAGGGTAACCACCACGCTGCTCAGTGGCAATTCCACGCCATTCGCCCGCCTCACCTCTGGGCATACCGGCGTTGACCCCTACACCACTGCCGTCTCCGATGTCTACCAGGACTTGTTCAAAGAAGGCATCTTCATGGGCAAGGGTATCTACGATGTGCGCGCCTTCGAGGGTGCGTTGCGCGACCGCTTTGCTCAAAACAAGCTGCTCAGTCACGACCTTATCGAGGGGCTATACTCGCGGGCTGGGCTAGCCACCGACGTTACCCTCTACGACGACCAGCCCGGTAGCTACCTGGTTGCCGCCCGCCGCTCCCACCGTTGGGTGCGCGGTGACTGGCAGATTGCGCCCTGGTTGTTCAACCGCGTGCCTGCCCCACAAGGCCAGACCGCCGCTAACGTAATCACCCCAATTGGTCGCTGGAAGATTTTCGACAATCTGCGCCGCAGCCTGGAGTCGCCGGGGCTGCTGGCGATGCTGCTGGCAGGCTGGACGGTGCTACCCGGCAGCCCTGCACTGTGGACAGGGCTGGCGGCCTTCGTGCGAGCCTTCCCGACCGTCGCCAACCTGGTCGCCACCATCCCCCGCAAGCCGCCAGCCACCGCCTGGCCCTGGCACCTCAACTATGTGCTGCACGAGACTGGCCTCAACCTCTTGCACCTCGGTATCAACACGACGATGCTGGTAGATCAGGCGGGGCTAATGCTGGATGCGGTGGGGCGCACGCTTTGGCGAGTAGCGGTCAGCCATCGCAACTTGCTGGAATGGCAGACCGCCGCCGACAGCCAGCGCAAGTTGAAGAACGACCTGCCCGCCTACCTCAAGTGGTTGTGGCAGTCACCGCTGGTTGCCACTAGCGTGGGGGGCTTGCTGCTACGCTTCCGCCCACGCGCCCTGCCAGTGGCGGCTCCGTTCCTGGCGGCCTGGGCTGCTGCCCCACTGGTCGCCTGGCGGGTTAGCCAACCGACCCCTCCACTCCGCACCGACCTTAGCACCGAGCAGAGCCACTACCTGCGCGGGGTGGCCCGCCAAACCTGGCGGTACTTCGACACCCTGGTTGGCCCTGCCGACAACTGGCTCGCTCCTGACAACTACCAGGAGGACAAGAACCTCATCGCCCACCGCACCTCGCCAACCAACATGAGCCTGGCCCTGCTCTCTACCCTGGCCGCCCGCGACTTCGGCTTTATCACCACCACCAGCCTGGTTGAGCGGCTAGGTCATAGCCTGGCTAGTATGGAGCGGCTAGAACGGCATCGCGGCCACTTCTACAACTGGTATGACACCCAAACCATGCAGCCCTTGCTGCCCACCTACATCTCGACGGTGGACAGTGGCAACCTGGCGGGCCACCTGGTTGCGCTCAAGCAGGGTTGCTTGCTGTCGATCGACGAGCCACTGGTGGCACCCGGCACCGTTGAAGGCTTGCAAGATGTTACCCGCCTGCTGGCCGCAGCCCTGACCGCCTACCAGCAGCACACTGGCCGCCTGACCGCCACCACCGATGCGCTTTACGAGCAGCTAGCCCAGCTTGACCGCTTGCTTGAGCGCGAAACCAGCGACCATGCGCAGTGGTCTGTCCTGCTGGACGAGGTGGCAGCCCTGGCTGGCGGCATGGTGGCGACTGTGGGCAGGATTGGGGCTGGAGCAGACGGTGACGAGCTACGCTACTGGGCTACCCAGTTGGGGGCGACGGCGCAGAGTGCCGCTGACCAGACCCACACCCTCCTACCCTGGGCAGGCCTGCTGGCAACCCTACCCCCCGCTCCGGATAGCGACCACTACCCCGAAATCGCTAGGCTGTGGCAGGCGGTCGCTCTGCCAGAGTATGGGCTGTCGCTCAGTCGTGGCCTGGCCTGGTACGTGGACACTCTCCCCCGCCTGCGCCAGTTGCGAACGGCTATCGTGCGTGGCGGCTTGCCAGCAGCAGAGGCAGCGGCCCGGCTGCCCTGGCTTGAGCAGTTCAACGCGGCAGTCGCGGCGGCCTGGTCAGCCAGCGAGAGCCTGATTTATCAGCTACGTGAAATAGCCCGTCGCTGTCAGGCGATGATCGAGATGATGCGCTTCGACTTCCTCTACGACGAGGGACGCGACCTGTTCGCTATCGGCTACAACGTGGCCGAGCAACGACGTGATGGTTCGTACTATGATTTGCTGGCTAGTGAGGCGCGGCTGGCTAGCTTCCTGGCTATCGCTCGTGGCGAGGTGCCAATCGCGCACTGGTTCAAGCTAGGCCGCGCCCGCACCCACGCCGCTGGCAGCCACGCCCTCCTATCCTGGACTGGCACCATGTTCGAGTACCTGATGCCCAACCTGGTGCTACGCAGCTACCCCAACACCCTGATCGAGCAATCGAGCCGCGCCGCTGTCGGTCGGCAGCAACAGTATGGGCGCGAACGCAACGTACCCTGGGGTATCAGCGAGTCGGCTTACAACCTACGCGACCAGGCTGGGGTCTATCAATATCGCGCTTTCGGGGTGCCAGGCCTCGGCCTCAAGCGCGGGCTGGCTAACGATTTGGTCGTTGCCCCCTACGCCACAATGCTAGCCTTGCTGGTCAATCCCCCGGCTGCGGTCGCCAACCTGCGCCGCTTGCAGCTAGCCCTCGGTCGCTATGGCTTCTACGACGCAGTCGATTACACCCCTGGCCGCCTGCCAGAGAACACCGACCACGCAATCGTCCTCAACTACATGGTTCACCACCAGGGGATGTCGCTGCTAGCCCTGGATGGCGTGCTGCACGGCGCACCGATGATCGCTCGCTTCCACAACGAACCAGCAGTGCAGGCGGTCGAACTGCTGCTGCAAGAGCGTATCCCCCTGCAAGCCCCTATCGTACAACCGCACATCCCCGAAGTCGAAGGCACCCGCCCTGCTCGGCGGCTACCTGGGGCTGCTACCCCCAACGCGAACGTGCGCCACTTCGAGACGGCTGCCACGCCCCAGCCGGAGGCACAGTTGCTCTCCAATGGGGAGTACCACCTGATGCTGACTAACAGCGGTAGCGGCTACGCCCTTTGGAAAGACCTGGCGGTGACGCGCTGGCGCAAGGATGCAACCCTAGACCACTACGGCCAGTTCATCTACCTGCGTGATACCCGTAGCGGCCAGTACTGGTCGGCGGGCTGGCAGCCAACGGCTACAGAGCCAGAAGGGTACGGCGCAACCTTCGGGCTTGAGCAAGTTAGCTACTGGCGACGCGATAGCGGGATCGAGACGCTCACCAGAGTAGTGGTCAGCCCCGACGAAGCCGCCGAACTAAGAGTGGTTACCCTCAGCAACTATGGCAACCGACCGCGCGAGATTGAGGTCACCAGTTATGCCGAAGTCGTCCTCAGCAAGCCAGAGGCAGACGCAGCCCACCCAGCCTTCAGCAAGCTGTTTATCGAAACGGAGTTTCTGGAAGGGCCGGGCGCATTGTTGGCCTCGCGCCGCCCTCGTTCGCACAAAGACCCGCGTTACTGGCTAACCCACGTGGTTGCCACCCAGGGCGATGTGCGCGGTGAGTTGGAGTACGAAACCGACCGCGCCCGCTTCATTGGTCGCGGCCAGTCCTCTACCCTGCCAGTTGCGCTGGAAGGCCGTACTCCCCTCAGCAAGACCGTGGGGGCCGTGCTTGATCCCATTGTTAGCTTGCGCCGTCGGGTGCGCCTTGCCCCTGGGCAGCAGGCCATCCTCTACTTCACCACCGCAGTTGGCCTGGAGCGCGCCGAGGTCGTGGCCCTGGCTAACCGCTACGCCAACCCCGCTGCCGGTGAGCGCGCCCTTCAGCTTGCTGCCCAGCACAGCGAACTGCGCCGCCGCCGCCACGACCTCAGCATAAGTGAGGCTATGCTCTACCAACAATTGGCTTCGCGCATTCTGTTTACTACCCCCGCTCTGCGCCCAGCCAGCAAGGTGCTAGCCACCAACACAAAGGGGCAACCGGGCTTGTGGGCCTACGGCATCTCTGGCGACGCGCCGATAGTACTGCTGCTGGTGCAGGATATCCGCGAAGCTGGGCTGCTGCAAGAACTGCTGCGCGCCCACGAGTATATCACCGCGCACGGGCTTGTTCACGACCTGGTAGTGGTCAACGAATACGATCTTGGTTATCAGCAGCCGCTCAACGATCTGCTCTGGCAGCAGATCATGTCCAGCCCAGAGGCAGAGATGCTGGGCCAGCGTGGGGGTGTCCACCTCTTGAGGGCTGACAATATGCCCGCCGCAGACCTGATCCTGTTCCGCACTGTCGCCCAGATGGTGCTAACTGGTGGCCTCGGTTCGCTGGCCGAGCAGCTTGACAACGTACTACCCACGGCCAAACCGCTGCCTGCCTTCCAGCCAAGCGACCCACTCGCAGCGGAGATGAGCAGTCGCCCCCGCCGCGAAGACACCAACCCGCTGCCGACGATCAGCAGCGAAGATAGCAAGCGGCCTGCTGAAGCTCCAGCCAAAATCTATGACAATGGCATTGGTGGCTTCAGCGCAGATGGCCGCGAGTACGTCATCAACCTGGAACCGGGCCTGGATACCCCTACCCCCTGGAGCAACGTGCTGGCTAATGCCGACTTCGGCTGCCTGACAACCGAGAGCGGGGCGGGGACAACCTGGGCGCAGAATAGCCGCGAGAACCGCCTCACCCCCTGGCGCAACGATCCGGTTAGCGACCCACCCTCCGAGGCGATCTACCTGCGCGACGATGCGAGTGGCGCGCTCTGGTCTGCCACCCCCCTGCCAATCCGCCAGCCACTGGCCTACACGGTGCGGCACGGCTGGGGCTACAGCAGCTATCAGCATACCAGCCACGAGATCGAGCAGGAGCTAACCCTGTTTGTGCCACCCGATGCCCCACTCAAAATCTGGCGGCTGCAACTGAAGAACCTCGGCCCAGCCCGCCACCTGACCGCCACCCACTACCTGGACTGGGTGCTGGGGGTTAGCCGCGAAGGGTCGAGCCGCTATGTGATCAGCGAATGGGATGAGCAGGGTACGATGCTGGCCCGCAACCCTTACAACAACGAGTTTGCGGGTGCAGTCGCGTTCGTCACCAGCAGCCAGACCAGCAGCAGCTACACTGCGGATCGGGCTGAGTTTCTGGGGCGCAATGGCGGGCTGGCCGACCCAGCCGCTCTGCATAGCAGTGGCCTGAGCAACAGAGTGGGGGCCGACCTTGACCCATGCAGCGCGATCCAAAGCGGCATTGACCTGCCAGCAGGTGGCGAAGTGACAATCCTCTTTGTTGTGGGCGAGGCTGAGGATCGGGCTGCGGCTCTGGCCCTGGCTGCTCGCTACCGCCAGCCAGCGGTGGCCGCCCAAGCCTGGCAGCAGACCATAGCCCATTGGCAGGAAATCACCAGTGCGGTGCAGGTAGAAACCCCCGACCCCGCGATGGACTTGATGCTCAACGGCTGGCTGCTCTACCAGGCGGTTGCCTGCCGCTACTGGGCGCGTTCTGCCTTCTACCAGGGCGGAGGGGCCTATGGCTTCCGCGACCAGTTGCAGGACGTGATGGCCTTCGTCTACAGCCGCCCCGACCTGGCCCGCGAGCAGCTAGTGCGGGCAATCCAACACCAGTTTAAAGAAGGTGATGTCCAGCACTGGTGGCACCCACCAACCGGACGTGGGGTACGGACTCGCTTCAGCGACGACTTGCTCTGGCTACCATTCGTCACCGCCTTCTACATCGAGGCGACTGGCGACCAGGCAATCCTGGCCGAAGCCGCACCCTACCTGCAAGCAGACGTGTTGCAGCCCGGGCAAGAGGATGCGTACTTGCAGCCAGCGACCAGCGAGGAGAGCGGCACGCTCTACGATCACTGTGTGCGTGCGCTCAAGCGGGGCGCAACTAGCGGGCGGCACGGTCTGCCCCTAATGGGGGCGGGCGACTGGAACGACGGCATGAACCACATTGGCATCGAAGGCGAGGGCGAGAGCGTCTGGCTAGCCTGGTTCCTGGTCGTCGTGCTAGAACGCTTTGCGGGCCTGGCTGTCAACCACGACGACGCTGAGTTGGCGGCCTGGTGTCGGGCAGAACGGGTGCGCTTGACCAGCGCGCTTGAGACGCAAGCCTGGGACGGCGGTTGGTATCGCCGCGCTTACTTTGACGACGGCACGCCACTCGGCTCGGCCCAGAACGACGAATGCCAGATCGACGCTATCGCCCAATCCTGGAGCGTGATCGCTGGCACTGGCGACCCGGCGCGGGCGCGGCAGGCGATGGCCGCTGTAGACCGCCGCCTGGTGTGGGATGATGAGCAACTGCTCCTGCTGCTCACCCCAGCCTTCGACAAGGGTGCGCTCGACCCTGGCTACATCAAGGGCTACCTGCCCGGTGTGCGCGAGAACGGCGGTCAATACACCCATGCTGCCACCTGGACGATCCTGGCCTTCGCTTTGCTCGGTAATGGCAAACGCGCGCACGAGTTGTGGAGCATGGTCAACCCGATCAGCCACAGCCACGATGCCGCCGCTGCTGACCACTACAAGGTAGAACCTTACGTCGTCGCTGCTGATGTCTACAGCCACCCGCAACATCTGGGGCGGGGCGGCTGGACGTGGTACACTGGCAGTGGCTCGTGGCTCTACCGCGTGGGGCTAGAAGCGATCCTCGGTTTCACCCTGCACGGTGACCACTTCACGGTCAAGCCGACGATCCCCCCAGACTGGCCCGGCTACCAACTGCACTACCGCTACCACAGTACAACCTACCATGTAGCAGTGCAGAGGAATGCGGGCGGCCCAGCCGTCAGCCTCGACGGTGTGACAATCAGCGATGGTCGCATCCCCCTGCACGACGATGGCCGGGAGCATCAGGTGTCTGTTACCCTGGCAGCATGAGGCGGGGATAGTCTACCTGGTAGCATTCTACAACTTGCGTATTATGCGCTATGTGAACCGCTCCTATGTTGAAGCCAAGCGCAGCACCCTGGCGGGGGTGTCAGGTAAACTCCGCTAAAACTCGTGTGCTACGGTAAGGTGTTTGGTAAGGTTGAGGTGCTATAATAGTTACAGATGAAGCGGCCCACCATTCGAGGCAGGGTTTGTTGGCTCATCTGAGAGGAAAGGAAAGAGTAGCGTTATGCGCCAACAGGAATTGATTTCTACACCGAAGGCGGCTGCCTATCTGACGATCAGCAGCGTCACCCTCCATCGCGCCGTCAAGCGAGGGATCATTAGCCCAGCGATGGTCACGCCCGGTGGCAACCTGCGCTTCACCCAAGAGGAACTGGATCGCTACATCCGCGAGTCGGTCGCGGGCGTGCGTCGCGGTGCAATCGTGGCCCAGCCACTGCCCGCTGACCTGAAAACGCCTGAGGCAGCACAGGCAGACTGAGCAACGAGTCCCTACTGCCCTTGATCAGACCCCGCCAACAGAGCGGGGTTTCTCTTTGGCCGCCCGATATGGTACAATGGATGGTGAGACAAAAGAACAACAGGGCGGTACAAAGGGTGCTGCCGAAGGAGAAAACAGTGAACAATGTACAGAACAGGGCTACCGAGGACGGCAACAGGAATCGCCAGGAAGTATACCCCGCAGGCAAGCAGGATGTAGAACTCTACGTCCGCACCTACACCACCATGCTGCGCTCTAGCTCGGACATCAAGATTAAGGCACTGGTGCAGGCTCACGTCAGTAGTGACAGCAGCCTACACGTCAAGGCTGATGCCCCAGAGCCAGATTTGGGCGCGTTTGGCTACAGCAGCCAACGCCTACCAGTGGAGATGATGCGCGTCACCCGCGTGCTGCTCGGTCAGTCGGAGCAAATCTTTCGCGCCAACGGGTACGATGTGTCCAAGTGGCAGTCGGTTAGCGCAGCAGGCCGCCGCCGCCGCTGGTACTACGATGGGCGCAACACCCTGGCTGTCTATATCGCCAGCACCTCCGACGTAGACGACATCATCCCCGTCCTGGTTGGCTTCCAGATCGAGTGGAACAAGCTCTATACCCTGCTCAATGCTGACCCCAACACAATTGAGATCATCCGCGCTGGTTTGGACGAGGACTCGCCGATCTACAGCGAAATAGTCAAGGTGATTACCAGCCGCTTGATGATGAGTGTAGAGGATTGGGAACGGTTGCGGGCGATCTGGGGCAAGGACTTCTGGGACAACCTGCTGCTAATGTCTGCCCACGACAAGAGCATCAGCGTACAGATGCTGGGCGGCACTTATATCGGCTACGGCAAGGCCGCCGACAGATGGTGGCAGCCCATCGGCCATCGCCTCAGCGAACTGGGGCTGCAAGATCGCCCTGTCTACTTCGTCTCCAGCAACACCCACAGCCTGACCAATATGCTCGGCGGGGGAGTGCAGCGTAGCCGTGGTGAACTGGACAAGTTCGTGCGGGGCAGCCGCGACCCAGAGGTAATTGAGGAGTACGAGAACATCATGGCGGGCGAGAGCAAGAGCAACCTCGACAACTTCCTCTACTTCATCTCCCGCCGTTACTATTCAAAGAACAGGGCCACCCTCCAACATCGTGAGCAGGAGGAGAGCGAGCGCGGCATCCACTACATCCACACCCGCGACGGCATGGCGGTGGACGCGCAGATCATCGAATTGGCGAAGCTGCGCCCTGGAGACCTCGACCCTCGCCTGAAGCTGCCCAACCTGGGCGCACTGAGCCAGAGCAATGCCGTGCTAATCAATATTGACTACCCCCTAGGCCTGGCTGCCTACTACGCGCTGGTGCAACTGTTGCAGAGCGTCTCCGACCTGCACGGGGTCTACGTCCTGGGCAAGGCCGCCACCCTCAACGGCAGCATTGGTGACGTGATGATCAGCAACTCGGTCTACGACGAACACTCGCTGAACACCTACTGGCTCGACAACTGCTTCACCGCCTCTGACATCACCCCCTACCTGGTCTACGGCGCACTGCTCGACAACCAGAAGGCGGTCACGGTCAAGGGGCCATACCTGCAAAATCGGGGCTACCTCGACGAGTACTATCGCGAGAGCTACACCGTAGTAGAGATGGAGGCTGGCCCCTACCTCAACGCCCTCTACGAACATATCTACTCTAATCGTTACCCCATGAGCGAACACATCAACCTCAACCGCCTACCCTTCGACCTCGGTGTACTCCACTACGCCTCCGATACTCCCTACACACGAGGTAAGAACCTGGGCGCGAACAGTATGGCCTACATGGGTATGGACTCCACCTACGCCTGCTCGGTGGCGATCCTCAGCCGCATCTTCAAGCTAGAAGGAGCGGGGAATGCTGCCAACACAGAGCAGAACAGGCAGGAGGCGGTTGCCAGCCTGCTAGCCGAAACCGTTGACGCAATGGCGACCACCAGCCGCTTCGACGGCGACAGCAGCGATGGTGAGCGGGCCGACGTGGATAGCAGAGTGCCAGTTCCCGCTGGGGCTGGTGCGAGCAGCAAGTAGAGGAGTGAGCTATGTTCCAGCACGGTTATGCCGAGGCGAACGGCCTGCGGATGCACTATGTCAGCGAGGGTGAGGGTAAGACGATCCTCTTTCTGCACGGCTTCCCAGAGTTCTTCTATGCCTGGAAGCACCAGCTAGCCGATCTAAGCCGTGACCATCGCGTAATCGCAGCAGACCTGCCCGGCTACAACCTGTCGGACAAGCCGCAGGCAGTGGAAGCCTACCGCATTGAGCAGATCGTGGAGAACGTGCGTGGCCTGCTCGACAGCCTGGCCGCAGGCGAGCAGGTAACCCTCGTCGGCCACGATTGGGGTGGCATTATCGCCTGGGCCTTTGCCGCCGCTCACCCAGAGTACCTGGCGAAGCTGGTGATCCTCAACGCCCCACATGGCGCGATCTTCGCCCGCGAACTGGCCCACAACCCGGCCCAGCAGAAGGCAAGCAGCTACATGGCTGCTTTTCGCCACCCTGCCGCCGAGGCCACACTCAGTGCCTTCAACCACGCGGCTCTGGCGAAGGTGACGTTCGACTCCGCCAAAGCGGGGGCGTTCAGCGACGAGGACAAGGCCGCCTACCAGATTGCCTGGTCGCAGCCTGGCGCACTGACCGGCGGCCTCAACTACTATCGCGCCCTCGGCAACGCTTCCCTCAGCCCAGAGCAGGCAGCGGCGATCACCGTCCACGTCCCCACTCTGGTGATTTGGGCAGAGGGCGACACTGCCCTGCTGACTGGCAACCTGGACGGTCTGGAGCAGTACGTTCCCGACTTGCAGGTGCGACGCATCCCTGGGGCAAGCCACTGGGTGATGCACGACGAGCCAGCATTGGTCAACCAGTACATCCGCGAGTTCATCGGCTGACACCAAAGCCGCCATTGCAACCATGAAGTTGCCTAACCTGAGCCAAGTTGCACCCCAGCCGCCCGCTCTGGTACAATGGGCAGCGTGAATGCACCCGCCCGCTACCTGACTGCCGCCCGCCTGCCACTGCTGGTGGGGCTGATGCTTGCCAGTTTGCTGCTAACTGCCTGCTGGCCGCTGGCCGAGCCACCAGCCACAGCACCCGCTGGCAGTGGTGGTCTGCGCCTGGTCGGTTGGGCCGCCCGCACTCTTGACCCCGCCCGCGCCGACGACCCCGCCAGCCTGCTGCTGGTGCAAGCAATCTACAGCGGCCTCCTCACCTACGACGCGAAGCTCAACCCGCTACCCGACCTCGCCAGCAGCCTGCCTAGCATCAGCGACGATGGCCGCACCTACGCCTTTACCTTGCGCGACAACCTTAGTTTCCACAACGGGCGGACGATTACCGCCGCGGATGTCAAGTACAGTATAGAACGCAGTTGCAGCCCCGCGACCGCTGCCCCCGCCCCCGCTGCGTCGCTGCCCTGCGCCCGCCTGCTAGCGAACGTGCGCGGCGTGGCCGACCTGCTTGCGGGCAAGAGCAACCAGGCCGAGGGGATCGTGGTGCTGGATGCCAGTCATTTGAACATCAGCCTGAACCGTAGTGATGCCACCTTCCTCAGCAAGCTGGCTGCCCCCAGCAACGCGCTGCTCGACCGCAGCCTCGTAGAGGGCAACCCAACCTGGACGCTCAACCCAGTTGGCAGCGGCCCCTACCTCGTGCTAAAGAGCGACCAACAGGGGGTAGAACTAGGTCGCTTCGCTGCCTACGATGGCCCCACCGTCGCCCTCGACCACATCACGGTTAGCGACGGGGATGGGCAGGCAGCGTTCGCAGATGGTACTGCCGATCTTGCCCTCGTGCTTGCTGGAGTTGCCAGCCCAAATGTGGGACAGCTACGCACAGCAGCCAACCTACGCCTCAGTTATCTTGGCTTGAACACACGGCTCAAGCCGTTCGACGACCCCTTGGTGCGCCACGCCCTTACTCTCGGCCTCGACCAGGACGCACTGGCAGGCGCAGGGCAACCCGCCACCAGCCTGCTACCGCCGATATTGAGGACGACCACCAGCCGCTTCGACCGGGGAGCAGCCCTCCGCTTGCTGGCTGAAAGTAGCTACAAGGGAGCGGCCAACCTGCCGCCAATTACGATCCACAGCACCGGTAGTCCCCTTGCAGCCAGCGTAGCAGCGATTTTGAGAGACAGCCTGGGGCTGAAGGTTAGCGTGCAAGCGGTGGAGTACAGCGACTTCATCCGCCAACGTAGCAGCTACCAGGCGTTCGTGGACGACTACCAGCCCGCCTACCCTGGTGGCCTTGCGCTGTTTGAGCCACTGCTTGCCACAAAGGGGGAGGCCAACTATACTGGCTACAGCAACGCCGAGGTTGACCGCCAGCTAGCTACCCTGGACGAGGAAACGGATGTGGGCAAGCGGGCAGCAGCCTTGCGCCAGCTAGAAGCGACCGCCAACGACCTGCCACTGGTGCCACTGGTCTGGCAGGCGCAAACCCTGCTGGTCAGCGAGCGAGTGGAGGGGCTGCCGCTCGGCCCCTATGGGCTGGAACTGCGTCGCTTGCAGCTAAAGAACCCCTTATCGGCCAACTCTCTCCAGGCATAGCCAGACAGGAGAGCAAGTCACTATTTACTAAGCCTATGATAAGCTACAAGCTACAAGCTACAAGCCTATGTGGAACCGCTTCTTCCCCAACAACCGAACCCCAGAGCAGAGCCAACCGTCGGTTGAGCCGTTGCGCCCAGCCGACGTTGGGCGGGTGCGGCTGGGCTGGAACAGCAGCTTCAACAGTGTCTCTCTAGCCCGCCAGATCGAGCGGCAGCCACAGATGGCCTGGTGGGTGCCGCGCACTGGCGACTACATCCTCGGCGAACCCTGGCGCAAGCGGACGGATATCGGCTGCGTGGTCGAGCTTGGCGCACAGGGAGCGAACCGCGCCGCCCTGCTAGAACGCCTGTTGGCGATCTTCCGCGTCGAGGACTACCGAGCTGCCGTCCTCAATTACGAGGGCTGGGAGAGCTACCGCAAGTTCTACGAGGCCGAGGGCTGGCAGGCGGTAGAGAAGATCGTCTACTTCGAGAAACCAACTATGGCCTACAGCTACCAGCCGCCGCCAGCCTTCGCCAGCGAGATCGAGATTGCGCAGCTGCAAGCTGGGGAGATGGCAACTGTCATTGCCATTGACCACGCCGCCTTCCCCTGGCTGTGGTGGAACAGCCGCGAGGAGATGGACAACTACAGCCTGCTGCCCGACGTGCGAATCTTCCTGGCCCGCTACCAGGGCCAGCCGCTCGGCTACTTCAGCTTTACCGCCTTCGACCGTTGGGGCCACCTGGATCGAATCGCGGTTGACCCCAGGGCGCAGGGTATCGGTCTCGGCGCAGCCCAGCTAGCCCGCTGTATCGAGGAGATGAAGAAACGGCGTATCAGCCGTATTACCCTCAGCACTCAGGCCGCCAACTACCAATCGCAGAAGCTCTACACCCGCTTCGGCTTCCATCAGACCAATGAGAGCTACTACCTGTGGGGGCGGTCGCTAACGGGGGATGGCATACAGCGTTAGCTGGCCTGTGAGGTGCAACCTTTGCGCTGCTGGTTCGTTGTTACTGGTGGAGGTCAAACAGGCTTCCTCTTGAGTACCTGCTAATGGGCAAAGGTGGAGCAGATGAGTAAGCAAGATTGGGGTGGTGAGCGGGCGAAAGCTGACAGTACACAGCGGCCAGGACCACAGTTGGTGTTGAGCGTGGTTGGGCCTATGTTGATAGTGCTGTTCATCGTTGGTTTGGTCTGGCTACATGATGTACAAAACCTCTTCAGCAACCAACAACGAGTAGGGGAATACAGACCTACAGCAGAAGCTGGAGAGGTAGCACCTACAGCGCAACCGACCATCCCAGTCCCGACCATGCCCGCACTGCCAGCCACCACTAGTCGAGACTCGTGGGTTGGCGTTATGCACGATGCCAGCAACCGCAATGCCAGCCCTGATGACCTGCACCCACCCCTTCATGAGGCCTGGCGCGATCCTAAACTCTTCTCCTTTGGCGTAGAGCAAAATGAGCTTATAACAGAAGCAGCCGGTAGGCTACTGGTCAGCACTTTGGAGGACACCCGACTTTACGACGCTAAGACAGGTAAGTTCTTGATGACGGTGCCACTGGCACATCTTATAGCTTATGATGACCGCAATCTCACATCGCTCAGCCGAGATGGCAATTTTGTCTACTACATTACCAACGAGCTACAAGATGGGCGCAGCGATAAGCATCGAGACATAGTAGCTTATAATCTTCATGAAGGCAAGATAGCCTGGCATTACCAGACAGGCTACAACACAGTGTTCGTCCAACACCCCATCGCTAATGAGTTGATAGTAAGCTATGAGATGGCGAGCGGAACCGGGCCAGTTGTCGCTCTCAATGCGCTTACAGGCGAGGTCATCTGGCGTAGCCGGACGCTATCCAGCATGGCTACGAAACCGAAGATAGCAGCTGACAGAGCGAACGTCTACCTATACCTGGATGATGGTAAGTTGGTCGCACTCAATGGCAACAACGGCACAGTGCGCTGGATGAAACTGGCTGCTGGTCACAAGTTGATAATAGATGGTCAGCACATCTACCTTACTCAAGGTCACGGTGTACAGGTTTTTAGGGCCGACGACGGTAGCGACGAGCCAGACTTCAGCTTCAAGGATAGCATCACCTACGATCGATACACAGAAACGGTAATATCTGGTGGCAATCTGCTTGTAGCCACTACTACAAACACAGAGGCTAGTCGGGGCCGACTGATAAGCATCAGGCAGAAACAGGTACTCTGGACAACGTATATGCAGGAACTGCCACGTCAGATTGTGGCAAGTGATAAGACTTTGTACCTGATAGCGGAGAGCTACGAGGACGGGTGCTGCATAAGCCACAAATACTTGATCGCCTATGAGCAGCAGACAGGCAAAGAACTCTGGCGATCTGCTGACCTGATTCAGCCTGATTACGACGAAAGAGCCAGCCGCCCGATCATCGCCGACGGGATGCTCTACTTGATCCACGGCAACGCGATCCACGCTTACGGCGGAGCGCAGTAGTCCGCCTGCAACAAGAGGGGAAAGCCGAGGTGTGGCTCCCCCTTTCATTACGCCTCTAACTTAGTGATGTCGCGCCGCTGGAAGCCGATGACCGCGCTGGCTAGCAACACTGCTGCTGCCACCGTCAGGAAGCTGAAGCCCCCGCCATCGAAGCCAGTTCGCGCCGGGTTGCCGTACTGGTGGAAGATACTCAACCCCTGCACGAAGGTAGGCCAACTGAGGGCTGGGGCTAGCAGTTGCAGGAAGTAGGAGGCGATCACCAGCACGCCGACAACAGCAACCGCGCCGCTGGGCCGCCGCAGCCAGGCTGCCAGGGCAAAGCCAGCCGCCGCCACCGTGAGGGTGAGCGGTAGCAGGCTGATTATACCTGCCATCATCTTACCAGCATCCACATCAGTGCCACCCGCCGCCGCGCCAACGAGGATCGCTGCCCCCGTCGCTAGCGCGATCAGCGTGCTGGTTAGGGCGATGGCAATAAAGCGAGAGAGGATCACCTGCGGGCGAGACTGCGGGGTGGTCAGCGTCACTTCCAGCCGCCCACTCTCCTCCTCCCCAGCCCAGCCAGCCACCTGCATCAGGGCGTAGCCAGACAGCAGCAGTGGCAGGAAGTTAAACAGGCTGAGGGCCACCAGGTCGTTGGCCGTAGTCATCTGCCCGGCGAGGCGGCTAAGGGGACTGTTGCTGCCGCCCATTGCGTTCTTGATCATCGGCAGGAGTTGGCTGCCCAGCCCTGCCACGTAGCCGCAGTAGAGGGCCAGCGCAAGCGACCAGTACAACGCTCCCAGCCGTAGATCGCGCAGCGACTTGACGAAGATGTTGTTCAACAGCCGCTCATGCCAGTTGACTGTAGTAAGGCGGGCGGCTGGCTGGCTCTTGCGCCACTGCAAGGCCGCCCCAGAGTCGCGCCGAGGATAAAAGTAGCGTGCCAGGGCGAAGCTGGCAACCGCGAGGAGCGGTGCGATGCTGAAGGCAAGGGGGTCGAAGCTACTACCCGGCACCAGTGGTTTGTTGAGGTTGGTATAACGGAAGGGCGAGAGGTAGGTCAGCCAGCGGGTGCTGTCGAGCGCACCGGCAATGGTGTTGAGCAGGTAGGTGAGGAGCATCAGGCCGATAGTGATGCCCGCCGCTGCACCCCGCGAACGGACGAACTGAGCAATGAGCAGGGCGAGGCTGCCCCAGAACCAGACCAACAGGCCGAGGTTGAGCAGCGTTAGCAGGCTCTCTAGTGGGCTGACCCCACCGTTGGCCGCCAGACTGCTGCCGTAGGTAACCAGCCAGGCTACCAGCAAGATGCCGAGCAGCGACAGACTATAGCCCAGCCACTTTTGCAGCAGCACGTTGCTGCGGCTGTGTGGGGTGGTCAGTACCAGGTCAGCGATGCCGCTCTCCTCCTCACCCCGTGTGCTGCCCGTCGTACTCAAGGCCGCCCAAATCGAGAGTAGCACTGGCACGAAGCCAACTACGCGCCAGGTTAGAAAGCCGCCGGGGGTGGAGATATCCACCGGCTCGCCCAGCAGGAAGCGGAATGATTGCAGCAGCGGGGCGAGTGCCTGCGCCCCCTTCAGCCGATCAGCGGCGGTCGGGTACTGCACTATGTAGGCAACCAGGTTCAGGCCAAGGATCAGCCCCATGCCCACGCCCCAGCCCATTATCGCCTTCCAGTTGTCGCGGATCGTCTTGAGCAAGATGTTCTGTAGCATGACTACTTCGCCTCCTCACCAGTGCTATGGTAGTATTGGAGGAAGGCTTCTTCCAGGTTCGGCTCGTGGGTGACGAGGTTGACAATTGGGTAGCGGGCGGCGGTCTTCACCACTGGCGCGACGCTGCCTTGCACCAGCACGGTCAGGTTGTTGCCGTGCGCCTCCGCCGAGGTGACACCAGGGAGATTGGCGAACTCACTGGCTGGAACTGGCTGGCTAAAGCTGAACTCCAGGCGGTGCGCCTTCTCACTGATGATCTCGTGGATGCTGGCGACCCGTACCATTCTTCCCTCACGGATGATCGCCACCCGCTGACAGGTGCGTTCTACTTCCTCAAAGATATGGGAGGAGAGGAACACGCTGGCCCCGCCTGCCTGAGCTTCACGCATGATCGCGTAGAACTCCTGCTGGTTGAGTGGGTCGAGGCCACTAGTCGGCTCGTCGAGGATCAGCAGGCGTGGGCGGTGCATGACTGCCTGAATGATGCCTACTTTCTGCTTGTTCCCCTTCGAGTAGCTGCGGAACTTCTTACGCAAGTCGAGGTCGAGCCGCTGGGCCAGGCTCTCCACGAACTTGACATCCACCCCGCCGCGCAGGTTGCCCAGGTATTGCAGCGTCTCTGCCCCAGTCAGGTTACCCCAGAGTGCAAGTTCGCCAGGGAGGTAGCCGATCAGCCGCTTGATCTCTACACTGTCACGCTGGCAGTCAAGGCCGAAGATGCTGGCCTGTCCCTTCGACGGGCGGATCAGGTCGGTGATCAAGCGGATCGTGGTCGTCTTGCCCGCCCCGTTCGGGCCGAGGAAGCCGAATACTTCGCCTTCCGCTACGGTGAGGTCGAGGTCGATCACCCCGCGTGCATTGCCGTAGAACTTGCTCAACCCTTCGATTTTGATCGCCAGCCCCTTGTTGGTCTGCGGTTCATGCTTGCTTACCACTTCGTCTTGCACTTGCATCATTGTTGCTCCTTCGCTTGCGCGTCTTTTCTGGCCTTGAACTCGTACCAGGCGGGCATCAGATTTGCCACATAGTCACGGGTGAAACGTAGTAGATCGACGAACTCCTCAACGTTCTCATGCGCTTGGCTTTCGCGGGGTACGATCTTGAGGCCAAGCTCGGCGATCTTGAGCAAGCCCGCTGTCACGCGAGAGCGTAGCTCCAGCAAGGTAGTCATGCTGCCTCTAGGCACGCGGTAGTAGTCGCGGCGGTCGCCTGGCACCAGGGTGCGCTCAACCAGGCCAGGGGGCTGCAACATACGGATGTTGGTACTAACGCTGGCGCGGCTGATCTTCAGTGTGCCAGCGATCTGCTCTGCCGTCAATGAGCCAGGGCTAATCAGGAGCAGCGCAAGGATGCGCCCGCTGATGTTGGTACCACCCGCTGCCTCATAGTACAGCCCCATGCTGTTGATGAACTGCTCTACATCGGGATTGCTTACATCTACCAGGTTGGGGCGGCTCTGCTCGTCAAGTTTGTCTGCTTCGTTCAAATGCTTCTCCTCATGATGGTTGCTCACTCCTCAACGTGCGGTAGCCAGCATTGCCACCTCTTTAGCATAGCACAGTTTGTACGTTTTAGTCAATAGTGAAACAGTTTAATTCCGTGAAATGTTTCAGATTGTGATGAAAGGACAGAGCGGCGATTACCTTTGCAGAGCGGCGCATTTGTTGCTATACTTCAGGCAGACAAGCAAGGTAAGGAGCAACTTTGGACAGATTCAGCGACCTCAGCCAGTTGCAGCGGCAGTCAGTAGCCCTCACGATTGGTACCTTCGACGGCGTACATCGCGGCCACCAACAGTTGATGCAGAGCGTGAAGGAGCGGGCGGTAAGGCATGGCTGGCGTAGCGCAGTGCTGACCTTCGAGCCACACCCCCGCGCTATTCTGCGTCCAGAGCAACCACTCGTCCTACTCTGCACCCCGGCAGACAAAGCAGCCCTGATCGCACGGCAGGGGGTGGATACGCTGATCACCCTGCCCTTCACCCCAGACCTTGCCCGCCTGACCACCTACGAATTCGCCGCCAGCATCCAGGCGCGACTTGAGGTCAAGGAATTGTGGGAAGGACCGGACTTCACGATGGGCAGCGACATGGTAGGCGTAGAGCAGATCGCGCTAGTGGGGGAGCGGCTAGGCTTTGCTCTGCACCAGATCGACCACTATCGGCTGGCAGGGCGGGAGGTACGCAGCACTGCCATTCGTAATGCGATCATTGAGGGCGACCTGCGCGCCGCCGCGACTATGCTGGGCCGCTACCATAGCATCCAGAGCGAAGTAGTACACGGGGCGCAACGGGGCCGTACCTTCGGCTACCCTACTGCCAATCAGTTGCCGCCGCCCTACCTGGTGCTGCCCAACAATGGCATCTACGCCACCTTCGCCGAATTGGAGGATGGTAAGCTGCTACCTGCCGCCACCAATGTTGGCCTACGCCCAATGTTTGCCGACGGTAGCCGCAATGTGGAAACCTACATCCTGGACTTCGATGCAGACATCTACGGCCAGCAGTTGCGCGTCCACTTTGTAGAGCGGCTGCGTGGGGAGGAGAAGTTCGCCTCGCTCGACGAGCTGATTGCTCAGATGGGCCGCGACTGCGCCCAGGCCCGGGCGATCCTGGCAGCGGCCCGCTAACCACGCAACAGACAGGCGGCCCAGCCGTTCCCGTTGTTGACTGTTTCGTGGTCAGCGTGGTATAGTAGGCGAAGGTTAAAGCACATGGTCAGCAATGTAAACAGCAAAGTTAATAACCCAGAAGTGCGGGACAAGAAGTGCGCTACCTGCCGCCACTACGAGCCGTCTCCCCTGCGGCGGCGTGGCTGGTGCCGCAACCCGCTGCTCTACGACCGCCATACCAACCACCTCGTTGAGGAGGATACGCTTGCCTGTTCACGGGGCTTTGGCTCAATAGACTACTGGGAGCCACTGATCCTGCGTGATGGTCGCACCGCCTTGACCCGCCGCGAGAAGGAGCAGGCGCGAGCAGTATCGCTTGAGGTTGACCGCGAGATTGGCGAGGCCCAGGAGGAGGCGGACTCAACGTCTAGCTTGCCAACCACCCAGGCGACGATGGAGAGCCAGAGGACGGAGCCTGCCCCTCTGCCAACCAACACCATCCCACCGACGATAGTAGAGAAGCCGATCCGTAATCCCAATCGAGTCGTCACTGCCCCGACCCCCACAGTGCTACGCTCGGTTGGCAACCCACTACCCTCGCCGAACGACGATAGCCGCAGCCGTCTGCGCCAGCGGTTTACCCGCAAGAAGGCACCGCTCGTTCCCATGCCAGCAATGGGCCAGATTCCTGCACCGCCGCCGCTAACCTTTGGCCGCCGCGTGCAAATCTTCCTCTACGCCCGCCCCTGGTTGCTACTGCTAGCGATCCTGCTGATCGTGGGCGGCGCAGGTGGGGTGACGCTGGCTCGCAACGGCGGCTTCAGCAGCCTGCCGATAGTCGGCTCGATCTTCAGCCCCAAGCCAACCGCCGTCCTGCTGCCAACCGCTACTGCCACCATCTTCCTGATCAATACTCCACTACCAACCGTGGCGGTGCTGCCGACCAGCCTAGCCCAGCCAGCGACGGCCACCCCATCACCACTGCCGCCTACCGCATTGGCAGTCGGGGTCTACGCCCAGACCACTGGCAGCCTTAACGTGCGGGCCGAGGCGAGTACGAAGGGGGCTAAACTTGCCACCCTGGGAGCAGGCGTGACGGTCAAGATCGTAGATGGGCCGAAGCAGGCGGGTGGGATTGCCTGGTGGAAGGTGACGAACCTGCCGGGTCAGCCTAGCGAAGCCAGCGGTTGGTGTTCGGGCCAGTTTCTCAAGCCAGTTGCGCCACCAAAGTTAGACTGGTTTGAGGGTGGCAAGGAGGGGCGGGAGCGCGTCAGTTGGCTGCTCCCGCCCTTGCTTCAAGCCACCAATAGTTAGCGCGCACTAACCAATGCCACACCGACCAGGGTGATCGCCACCCCTAGCCACTGCGACCAACGCAGGCGGTCGTGCAGGAAAACAGCGGCCAGCAGCACCGTCACCGCACTGAACAGCGAACCAATGACGCTGACCACCGACACCTGATCGGTGCCGAGGCCGACGCTGTTGGCGACGAAGGCCACGGTGTCCAGTAGACCTACACCGATGATCAGCCACCAGATGGAGCCGCGTGGCAGCCTGACACTCTGGCCGCTGGGTCTGGCAACCAGGAGCAAGATGGTCGGGGTCATTACCCGCACCAGCCAGACGGGAATCACCCCGCCAACGTAGGGGATGATCAGGAAGCCGTACATCCAGAAGGTAACACCAAAGGCGACGGCGGCGAACAGGGCGAGAGCAATCCCAGAGTGGAAGAAGCTATGACCCCTCACCTGTGCCTTCACCCGCGCTGCTGCTGGCGGTGGCGGCCCCGCCGAGGCCAGCACCACCCCTACCAGGGCAGCAGCTATTCCTGCCCAGCGCAAAGGCTCAAGCCGCTCACCGCTAGCGAAGGAGAGAACAACAGTGACCGCCGCATAGCTGGCGGCAACCGGCGAGACGACGCTGATCACCCCCACCTCGAAAGCACGGTAGAGGGCCAACGCGCTGGCGATCTCTAGCAGGTTGGCTACTACCAGCCAGGCCCAGGGCTGCCAGCCACTGCCTAGCGACCGCTGCAACTCGCCGCTGGCAACTACATAATAACTGAGGATCAGCAGCCCGATCCCTTGCATGAACAGCAGGGTGCGGTAGCTGCCGACCAGGCGGGTGGCATAGCGGGCGAGGAAGTCCGCCATGCCCCAGCAGAGGGCGGCAGTCAGGCCGAGGATGATCCCCATACTGGTTAGCGTGCTTCCAAAGTGACCAGCACGCCGTTCTTTGGTCGGATCGTAAAGGAAGGCTCGACCATTACCTGATGGTTGGTGGCTGGCTTGAGGTTGTAGTGCTGGGTAATTTCGGCAAGCAGCAAGGTACCCTCCATCGTCACAAACTGGTTGCCAACGCAGATACGTGGCCCGGTGTTGAAGGGCATACAGGCGCAGCGTGGCAGCCGCTTCGCCAGGTCGCCTGCCGAGCGTTCTGGCTGGGAGGCATCGGGATCGTCAACGTAGCGCGTGCCGACAAGGAAGGCAAGCGGATTGCGCCGAAGCGCGACGGCTTTGCCCAGCAGCGGCAACCCTGGGGGGCTGGCAGGCTGTTCCCGAACGACCATCAACTACACTCCTCACAGTAGAAAGACAGGGTATGCCGAATGCACAAGATAGGGTACCCGGTCTGCCAGGTACCCGTCGGGTAAGGTCAGGGAAACTAGCGGCCCATTGCTGGGAAGCTGGTGGGCAGCTCGCGCCGCTCATAGCCGCTAGCGGGCGGCGAAGGGCAGCGCAGCGGCTTGTCCTCACGGTAGCCGAGAGCGTACTCGCCCTGCATGATCGTGTGGATTTCGCGCGTGCCTTCGTACAGCACTGCGCCGCGGGCGTTGCGGAAGTAGCGTTCGACCGGGTATTCGTTGGAGTAGCCGTAGGCACCATGAATCTCAATCGCGTCGTCTGCTGACTTGAGAGCCACATCGCAGGCATACCACTTCGCCAGGCTGGTCTCACGGGTGGTTCGCATCCCATAGTTCTTCATCCAGCCAGCGCGATAGCAAAGCAGGCGGGCGGCCTCGGTACCAGCGACCATGCGGGCGATCATCTGCTGCACCAGTTCGAACTTGCCAATCGCACTGCCGAAGGCTTCGCGCTCGCGAGCGTACTTGACACTAGCATCGAGGCTGGCCTGGGCCAGTCCGACCGCGCCAGTACCAACCGTATAGCGGCCCCAGTCGAGGGCGGACATGGCGATCTTGAAGCCCTCACCCTCGTTGCCGAGGCGGTTGGCCGCAGGGACGCGCACATCTTGCATCACGATCTCGCCAGTGTTGCCCGCGTGTACCCCCAGCTTGCCCTTGATCGAGCCGGTGCTGAGACCCTCCATGCCGCGTTCGAGCAGGAAGGCGGTTACACCCTTTGCGCCGCTACCAGGGTCAATGTTGGCGAAGACAAGGAAGTTGTCGGCGATCTCTGCCGCACTAATCCACACCTTGTTGCCGTTGAGGATGTAGTCGTTACCGTCCCGGCGGGCAGTCGCCTTCATGTGGGCGGCATCGCTGCCAGCAGAGGGTTCGGTCAGGCCGAAGGCGGCGATTTTCTCACCACGAGCCTGGGGGACAAGGAACTGCTGCTTCTGCTCCTCACTGCCCCATTGCAGCAGGGTCATGCTGTTGAGGCCGAGGTGGACGCTGAGGAGGACGCGGAAGGCAGTCTCCGCCCTCTCAATCTCCTCGCAGAGGATACCCATGCTCACGTAGTCCAGGCCGGTGCCACCGTACTGCTCTGGCACGCAGATGCCGAGGAAGCCGAGCTCACCCATCTGCTTGAGTATATTGCGGTCGAAGAAGTGGTTCGCATCGTTCTGCTGGGCGACCGGGGCGATCTCCTTCTGGGCGAAGTTGTAAACCATGTCGCGCACGCTACGGTGTTCGCTGCTAAGTTCAAAATCCACTGAAGTTCCCTTTCTGTTAAGTGCGCTGGCAAAGCGCGGCCAGCTTGTTGATGAACTCGTCGCAGTGCCGCGAGGCGGCCCTAACCCGCTGCGGGTCAATACTGCGCCGTTTGCTGAAATCAGTAGGTGGTCGCTGCTTGTCGGCCTCACCAATCAAGTCAAAGCCATGCTTAACCTTGTGGTAGTACTTCTCTCGTGTGTCTTTGACTGCGGCGCGGAGGCCACCCTCGATGTCGGACTTGCTAACTTGCTCAACGTTGGGATTACGTGGCAGACTGGCAGCGTGAAAATCCTGCCCATAGTAGTTTGCCAAAGCCTCTGGATCAGCCAGCAGCCAAGCTTCCATCATCTGCACCATCAGGTAAACCTGACTGGCGGCCTCGCTTGGCAGCCTGTGTTCTCCTTGATTGCTGTAGAGCTTGTCCTTGTTGTTGACAAACTCGATTCTGCCCACGCCGTCTGGTACAGGAGCTTCGCTGTCTACCAGCAGGATGCTGATCACATCTTTGCGCCTGAGTTGTTGAGCGAAGAACTTCAGCGACTCGTCATGGGTGTCACCGGCAATTATACTCGGTGGGTAGCGACAGTTAGGCACTGCACGGGTGATGAATGCGCCAAAGGCTTGCCTTAGCAGCTTGCTACTGGCAGGATCGCCACCCCCCTCAATGATAAGCTGCACTCTCAAGGTTTCACCTCAGAACTAGAATGGGTTGCCGCCAAGAAAGCCCTTAGCCCGCAACTGACCAAGCGAGTAGTCCTTCAACCACTCTTGCAAGTCAGCCAACTGATCGTTCCTAAACTGTCGTACCTTCGTTGCCCCTTCATCCTTCTCAAAGACAAGGACACTTTCGGGCGTGTCATTGAATTGGCTGATCAGGTCGTCGGAGTGCGTAGTGACAATTAGTTGTGTACGAGTGGAAGCATCGCGCAGCAAGCGGGCCAACACAGGTATCATGTCTGGATGCAGGCCAAGCTCTGGTTCCTCAAGGCAGATCAGCGGTGGTGGCGTGGGGTTGAGCAGCATGGCTAGCAGCCACAACCAACGTAGCGTGCCGTCAGACAAGTGATCGCCAAGAACGGGACGGAAGTTACTCTCTAGCAAGTAAAGCTGTTGTGTACCATTAGCCGACTTACCACCCACACGTCGATAATCCCAGTAGAAACTACGTAGGTAGCTTTCAATTAGTGGTAGTGCCGGTGTTTGCTGAAGGCGATCTAGAACGTGTGACAAGTTACTACCATCTTCGTTGAGTGTTCTGGACGACAGGTTGGCAGGTTGCGGATGTCTAGCCGGATTGTCGTAGCCGAAAGTCCAGCGTCGGTAGCTTCGGAACAATGAATAAGTATTGGCGAGGAAGCTGAGTTCAGGGTAAAGCTCACTGTCTGTACGTTGAGACAGAACAGAGCGTTGTTGGTCAATTGCATCTACCTCTAGCTTACGCTCAGTCCAGCCATCCTCACCGATCTTGCGTGTGTTGATGATGGGACGACCTCTGTCGTAGCGGAAATAGAAGAACTTGTCGTTCTTAGGTGGCACTATCTCATGGTTTTCAATCTTCTCATCTACAACTCTTGCAGACTGGGCCGCAGAGGTAAAACTAAATACGTGCCGCAACTGATCGCTACGGCGATCAAAACGACCTGAAGGATTAGGTACTAGTACCTCTATAGTTGCTGTAGGGCCAACAGCACCCGGTTTGCTCTGCCACAACCATTCGTGAACACCGCTACCTCGTCCAAGCAATGTTTGCAGACCAACATAGTTCGGCTCACCTTCCTTATCGTTAAAGGGAGCGAGCGAACGTAGCAGGCCAAACGCCTCCAACAGGTTCGACTTACCAGAGCCGTTCGCGCCAATCAGCAGGTTGAGGTCGCGCAACTCGATCTCCTGCGCGTCGGGGCCGAAGGAGAGGAAGTTGGTCAGCTTGATGCTCTTGACCGCGATTGTCATGTTACTGCCCTCCTAAGCGGGTTACAACGATTATACCGCCGCCAATTCGGGATTGGCAGCTACCGCTTCCTTCGCGGCCACCCCCGCCGCCCAGCCTGCATCCATCGCCGCCAGGTTCGCTGCCAAGGCCTTCGCCGGGATGCGCCCACTGACTGCCTGGGTCAGAGCGGCGTGCGATACGATACCAGTAATGCCGCCGATTGCGCCAAGAGCGACCACGGCGGTAGCGATGATGCCACCCGTATGTTCGCGAGCGATCTGGGTCAGGGGTAGGCGGTGGAAGCCGACTCCCTCTGGGAAGCCCTCTGGCTGACGATGAACCGTAGTCGCCTCGGCTACCACCACGCTGCCCGACTTGAGGCGCGGCATGAACAGGGCCAGTTCGTCGCGGTTCATCGCCAGCAGCACGTCGGGATTGAGTACGCCAGGGTAGTCAATCGCCACTGGGCTAAGTACCACGTCGGCACGGCTGAAGCCACCCCGCGTGCTGATGCCATGAATCTCGATCTGCATCACCTGGTTGGGGCCGTACAGCCCGGCGGCTTCAGCCAGGATCACCCCGGCCATTGCCAGCCCTTGCCCGCCGACCCCAGCCAACTCTACTTCGGTGCGGCGGGGTAGCAGGCCGGGAACGTCGTTAGTGATGATCAACCTTCGTCTCCTTGATGCTCTGGCTCGGTCTGCTTGTCGAACTCGCGCTCGCGCAGGTGGGCGATCAGCTTGGCGTGTTCCTCGGCAGAGCGGGCCTGCGCTTTAGCGATCACCTTGTCGTACTCTGCTGTCCACTCTGGGACGATCATGTTGCGTAGCTCACCGGTGATAAAGCGGTCACCGATCTCCTCGTCGCTCATCTTGGCGGCGCGGTTGACGTTGAGAGCGTGGTCTTTGTACCAGAACAGCATCTCACTGGCGATCTCGCTATAGTTGCGCTTGCCATAATGCACATGGCACTGTGACATGATCTCCACCACGCTGAAGCCAGGGTGCATGATAGCCTTGCCAATCAGGTCGACCATCTGCTGCACGTGGAAGGCCGTGCTGCGGGCGACGTAGGTTGCGCCTGCGCCAGCCGCCAGCTTGCAGATGTCGAAGGGGTTCTCGATGTGGCCGAGGGTGGCGGTGGTATGCTTGCTACCCCTGGGCGAAAGTGGCGAATATTGGCCGCCAGTCATGCCGTAGGTCTCGTTGTTGATCACGATGGCGGTCAGGTCGATGTTGCGGCGGGCCGCCTGGATGAAGTGGTTGCCGCCGATAGCCGCGCAGTCACCGTCGCCCATCGGCACGATCACCTTGAGGCGCGGGTTGGCGATCTTCATGCCGGTTGCTGCGGGCAGGGCGCGACCATGCGTGCCGTGGAAGCCGTCGAAGTTGAGGTAGTTGTAGATCAGCCCGCTGCACCCGATCCCAGTGACGATCACCACGTCGTCATGGGGCAGGTTGAGGTTCTCGACCGCCCGCACAATCGCGCCGCTGATCGTGCCGATCCCGCAACCCGGACACCAGAGCGAGTTCAGCCCCTCTGTCCGCAGGTAGCGTTCCTTCATCTCACTGGTCTGCATCATCTCTACTGCTGGCATCGTGTTTCTCCTCTTATGCCCCGCACCGGGAGCAAGCTGGGGTGGATTAGCGCACTAGCTCCGGGTGGCGGCTAAGGGCAAGCGGTGGGGTGTACTCGTCGTCGTCGGTCAGGCGGCCCGTCAGCACGTCGTTGATCGCCTTCAGTATCTTGGTCGGCTTGATCAGGGTACCATCAAAGTGGGGCAAGCTGATCACCTGGGTGTAGCGGCTAGCCGCCTCACGCACAGGGATGACCATCTGGCCCATGTTCAGTTCGGGGACGAGGATCGCCTTGACCTGTGGCATCCGCGCTATCGCCTTCACCTCCTGGTCAACGAAGGGCCAGAGCGTCTTGGGGCGCAGCAGCCCCACCTTGATCCCCTGCTCTCGCGCAGTGTGGGCGGCAGCCAGCGCAGAGCGAGCGACCGAGCCATAGGCAAAGAGAACGATCTCTGCATCATCCAGCATATAGTTTTCGCTGAAGACCACTTCGGGGCGGTGCTGGGCTAGCTTGGCGTGCAATCTCCAGAGCAGGTACTCTGCCTCATCGTTCTTGGCTGTCGCCTCAAAGCCGTGCTGATCGTGGACGCTGCTGTTCGCGTACCAGTGGTAGCCGTCGCCATAATTCGCCATCGGCGGCACGAGCGTGCTGTCAGCACCGTAGGGGAGGTAAGTCTTCTCCTTTGGGCCGACAGTAGGGCGCGGGCGGTTGACGATCTCGATCTCGTCAGCCGAGGGCAGCGTCACCGCTTCCTTCATGTAGCCGATGATCGCGTCGGACATGATCAGCACAGGGATGCGGAACTGTTCGCTGAGGTTGACGGCCTGCACCGCCATGCGGAAGCACTCCTCGACCGACCAGGGCGCGAGGGCGATAATTGGGTGGTCGCCATGTGTTCCCCAGCGGGCCATCATCACATCACCCTGCGAGGGGAGGGTAGCAATACCAGTGCTAGGGCCGACCCGCTGCACGTCAACCAGGACGAGTGGGGCTTCAAGCATGATCGCCAGGCCGAGGTTCTCTGCCTTGAGACTGAAGCCGGGGCCGCTGGTCGCATCCATCGTCTTCGCGCCTGTCAGACTCGCGCCAATGCAGGCGGTGATACTGGCGATCTCGTCCTCCATCTGGATGAACTTGCCACCCACTTCAGGTAGGCGGCGGGCCATCACCTCGGCGATCTCGGTGCTGGGCGAAATTGGGTAGCCCGCGAAGAAGCGCACCCCAGCGGCGATCCCGCCCTCGGCGGTCGCCTCGTTGCCAGAGAGCAGCTTGCGTACTTGCTTGCTCACACGTGCCTCCGATCAGCAGCGTTGGACTCTGGGCTGGCTTCGGGAAACTGGGCGATCATTTCGGTGATGAAGGTAATCTCGCCTGGCTCGTCGAGGTGGGGGTGCTTGCGCGGGCCGATCTCAAGCGCAAAGTCAGGGCAGATCAGTTCACACAACTGGCACTCAGTGCATTTGGCAAGGTTGACGGTGATCGGCAACCCCTCCTCGTTTGGCTCAAAGACGTGGAAGGGGCAGACACTGGTGCAGAGACCACAGCGTTTGCACCAGTTCTCGTTGACCAGCACTATCGGTTCACGGTTTAGCTTCGCCATACCTGGACTTCCTCCAACCAAGTTAACAAAAAAGTGACAGAGCAAGCAAGCGCACGTCTTGCCCTGCCTGTCACTCTGCAAAAGTCAGTCTGCTGCATCGGGCGTTACGACGACGCTGGCGTAACGTTTACGGCTATTACCGCCTCAAGCCGTCAATCCTTCGGCAAAAGGCGCGTTTCAGGCAATTCTTACGCTCTAACTATAACACAGTGCTGGGGTGGTTGTCAATGATGTTCTGGGGACAGCAGAGTTCAGGAAGCCATTACGTAGCGGTCACGCCAGCCTCGCAAGTGTTGTGGCAGCTTATCACTGCGCCGCGCCAACACGTAGACTGCCAGGAAGAAGCAGAAAGGGACGGAGAAGATGAAGATGGCAACCATGCCGATGACAGTGAGGCAACCTGGTTTGTTGCGCGTAGACCTTTGCACAGGCCCATTTTACCACATCAGAGGGATTGCTACGAACCAGGCGATTGGCACTGTTTGCGCCGACCACCAGGCTAGATTTCGGCGATTCACTGAAGTCAGACAGGCTGTTGGGGTAGGCTGCTGGGTACGCAAGCCCTCCAATGTGAGTCTGTTACCTGATGGTAGCCAGCTTCGTATGTTATACTGGATCGACATAGGAGGGTATAGCATGGACATTAAATCGAGAGCGATGGCTTGCAGCCTTGTTATTGCGGCTATGATCTTGACAGCGTGTGACGGCGGTAGCGCACAGCAGAGTACTAATCAGCCGGGGACAATGCAGCCACAACCCAGCGTGCAGGAGATTGTGCAGCGGGCGCAGCAGGTCTTCACCAGCGATACGCTCAAGAACATCGTGATCACAGAAGTTAGCGCGGGTCAAGGACCAGGTGTTGTCAGGCTGGACGACCCCAAGCAGCAAGTACAGCAGAGCAGTTATACTGATCAGCACAAGCTCTGGTACCAGGCACCAGACAAGTGGCGCACCGAGTCTGGCAGCGGCCAGGATGACAGCGACCCGACTGTGGAGGTGAGCAACGACGGCAGCGTATGGTACTACTTCTCAGTAGGCAAGATGCCAGGCCATGTCAACATCCAGCTAAGGGAGAACAGCGACAAGCAGCAGGGCTTGCGCCACGTTGAGGAGCATAAGTACGATATCGTGATGAACCTTGGTCAATACTACACACCCACGCTCAAGGGACTTGACACGGTTGCTGGGCGGCCTAGCTACGTTGTCGATTCGGGGGTGGGCAAGTGCCAAAGCGATAAGCGGCAAGGCTGTGGTAGGGTTACGCTCTGGTTTGACCAGCAGACATACTATATCCTCAAACAAGTTTGGCACTACGATCAGGTCAA
Source organism: Chloroflexota bacterium (assembly GCA_043754535.1). Taxonomy (GTDB): domain Bacteria; phylum Chloroflexota; class Chloroflexia; order QHBQ01; family QHBQ01; genus JBBROH01. Next base: position 39,752 of record JAYUUN010000037.1, read on the forward strand.
TCAAGACTTCGACAAGACCATCACCGCAACCAGCGTGCAGTTCAACACGCCCATCGAAGCCGCCACCTTTACCTATCAACCACCAATGGGAGCCATAGTAGAAGACTACCGCCCACATCCAGCCACCGCCGAGCAGTTCCAGACGCAGATCGCACAGGTTGCTAGCCATGCTGCATACCCTGTCTCCATTCCTACTTACCTGCCTGCTGGCCTGGTGCCACGCCAGCCGAGAGCATCAGTGATGCTCTCTGGCTACCTGACGCTGGACTATGTGCCGCAGAGCGAGGCCGCCAAGACGACTGATGCACGAGCAGTGGGTATCAGGATTGACGAGGACAAGGTAGGTAAAATCACCGACTACCGCTTGGCGACACCAGTGCAGAAGGGTGGGAAGGTAGACATCGGAGGTACGCAAGGGTGGGTGCTGCAAAGCTACTATGGTAAAGCGAAGACACCTATTGTGGTCCTACACCTGTTCCGTGACGGATGCATCATCGAACTTAGCAGCAGCGTATACCCAGCCGAGGAGTTGATAAAGGTCGCTGTATCGCTCAAGGCAGTTCCTGCCAACCACGCCCCCTAACCCTAACTCACCGCCGCTGCGGCTGGTGGAGACCACGACCTGCTTGCCGCTCGAAAGGTTGCGCTCCACTTGTGTTAGGGCATCTGTTCTGCTATAATCGACGCATGGAGATCGACAAACAGACCGCCCGCCGCTTCATCCTGCACAAGCTGTTGCTCGACCAGCCGCTACTGGGCGAGGCAGGCGACCCGCTGGCAGCAGTGTGCGCAGTGATCAACCACCTCGGTGTCTTGCAGATCGACACCATCAGCGTGGTTGCCCGTAACCAGGATTTGGCTCTGCACAGCCGCATAAGTGACTACCAGGCGCAGCATCTCGATCAAGTCCTCTACGGCCCAGATCGCCGCTTCGTTGAAACCCTCTACCCACTGTACGTCTGGCCGCTGGCCGACTACCGTTACATCCGCCAGCCGCAGAGCGAACAGCCCGCCTGGTGGCAGTGGGGTGGAGAGCGCAGCGACGAGGACAGCAGCGTGACACGCAGTGAGCGCGAAGCAGTATTGGAACTAGTCCTCAACGAGATTGTTCGGCGTGGGCCGCTCAGTTCGCGCGACTTTGAGGGCCGCCCGATGATCCCTGGTGGCTTCAATCAGGTTAAGGATGTTAGCCAGGCGATCAGCCACCTGTGGAGAGGTGACCGCATCTTCACCGCCTATCGGCGCAGCAACGTGCGCTACTTCGATCTGGCCGAGCGCGTGCTGCCTAGTTGGGTAGATAGCACGCCAGTCGCGTCTGCCGAGGCCAAGCGGTGGATGGCGGTGACCAGCCTGCGTATCCTGGCCCTGGCGAGCAGTGCGCAGTGGCAGAGCCGCTTCAAGTTCTTCTACGCGCAAACCGACCTCAGCACTGCCGAGCGCAAGCAACTGTGGGCCGACCTGACCGCCGACGGCACCTTCGCCCCGGTGCAGATCGTGGGGGTGAAGTCGCCCTACTACCTGTTGGCGGAGGATGTGCCGCTGCTGGAGCAGCTAGCCAGCACGCCGCTCGCGGACGATCCTCAGGCCGCTCTCAATCTCCAATTCATCGCCCCGTTGGACAACCTGATGTGGGAGCGTGGGCGCATCGCCGACCTGTTTGAGTTCGACTACATCTGGGAGGTCTATGTGCCAGCGGTGAAGCGTAGGTGGGGCTACTATGTCCTGCCAATCCTCTATGGCAACCAACTGGTGGGCCGCCTTGACCCAAAGGCCGAGCGCAAAGCGAAGCGGCTGCTGATCCACAGCCTGCACCTCGAACCAGCGCACGCCCACCTCGCCAGCGACCCCGCTTTTCGCTCTGCGTTGGCCGCAGCACTACACCGCTTCATGCACCTGAACGGCGCAACCCAGTTGGCGATCAGCCATGCCGAGCCGCCCACACTGCTCACCCTCGCGCTGTGAAGGGGGAGGGCAAGCCTTGCTAGCTGGCTACTTTCCAGCCGCCAGCAGGTAGAGCAAGGCCATCCGCACCGCCACTCCGTTCGTCACCTGTGCCTCGATTACCGACTGGGCAGAGGTGGCTACGTCGCTCATGATCTCTACCCCCTCGTTCATGGGGCCGGGGTGCATCACCAGGGCGTGGGGGGCAGCCAAAGCCATGCGCTCCCGTGTCAGGCCGTAGTAGGTGATGTACTCGCGCAGGCTAGGCAGCAGGCCGCTCTGCTGCCGCTCCTTCTGCATCCGCAGGGCCATTACTGCGTCAGCCCCGCGCAAGGCACGCTCAATATTGTACTCAACCTGCACCGCTACTGTGTGCTTGGGGTTCGCCCCCCACAGCATCTCGCCCTGGGGATAGGGTAGAAGGGTAGGCGGGCCGCAGAGAACTACCTCTGCGCCGAGGCAGGTCAACCCCCACACATTGCTGCGCGCCACCCGACTATGCAATATGTCGCCGAGGATCACCACCTTGCGCCCTACCAGGCTGCCCAGCCGCTCTTGCATGGTGAAGGCATCGAGTAGAGCCTGGGTTGGGTGGGCGTGGGTACCATCACCACCGTTGAGGATGCTGCCGCTGAAGTGCTGGGCCGCCAGGTAGGGCGCACCCGACTCGCTGTGGCGCATCACAATAATATCGGCACCGAGGGCTTCAAGGGTCTTGATCGTGTCGATCAACGACTCGCCCTTGCTCACGCTGCTGCTGCTGGCACTGAAGTTCACCACGTCGGCACCGAGGTTCTTGGCCGCCAGTTCAAACGAAATGCGGGTGCGAGTGCTGTTCTCGTAGAAGGCGTTGACCACTGTCTTGCCACGGAGGGTTGGCACCTTCTTGATCGGGCGACCGAGGATTTCCTTCATCGCCTGGGCGGTCGCCAGCACTAGTTCGATCTCTGCCCGACTGAAGTCGTCCAGGTCGAGGATGTGCTTGCGGTGGGCTGCCGTCAAGCTACCTGTCGCCATCCCCTCTCCTTTGAGCGGCAGACCATCCAGGGGTAGGCTCATCTACTTGCCCCCCGCTGCGGTGCGGGCGATCTCTACGTCGTCGCGCCCGTCAAGCTCTTGCAGGTGAACGTGGATGCGCTCCTCACTGCTGGTCGGCACGTTCTTGCCCACAAAGTCAGCCCGGATCGGCAGTTCGCGGTGGCCGCGATCCACCAGCACCGCCAGTTGGATCAGATGCGGGCGGCCATAATCAAGTAGTGCATCAATGGCGGCGCGGCAGGTGCGCCCAGTGTAGAGTACATCGTCTACCAGGACGATCCGCTTGCCGCTGATGTCGCCCGGCAACTCCGTACTCTGTACCAACGGCTGGTTGTGGCGCAGGCTGAGGTCGTCGCGGTAGAAGGTAATGTCCAGCACGCCAATAGGTGGCCGCTGCCCCTCAAACTGAGCTAGCAGGTCGGCCAGGCGGTGGGCGAGAGGAACACCGCGGCTGCGTACCCCCACCAGCACCACGTCCGCCAGACCGCCATTGCGTTCGGTAATTTCGTGAGCGATGCGAATTAGAGCGCGGCGGATGTCTTCCGCCACCATGATTGTTACACCACCGGGCTTGTCACTGGTCATGCTTGCTCCTTCTTTAGTCACGCTGAGGCTGACATGGGAAAGCCCCGCCTGCCGAACCCAAATAAGGGTGGGTCGGCGAGGCAGGGCTAATAATAGCTATGTAATTGAACGGTGGCGCACCGCGAGGTCTGTTCACTGGCTCTCCCTTGTCGGTCTCACGGGGCCGCTCTTAAAGGTTGAGCAAATGATACTATAGGCCAGGCGGGTTTGTCAAGTGCAGCAAGTGCCGCCGTAGGGCTGGAGGTGGCGGCTAGCGCAGGGGCAAGAGCGAACTTGCGGTGCTGCTACTGGTAGCCGATAAACTGCTGAAACAGCCCGTTGAGGTCAGTTTTGCTGAACTCGCGCCAGGTTGCTAGCAAGGTCGCGCCGCTGACTACCTTGCCCCGATTGCGCTCGTGGTAGGCGGTGATCGCCTGCCAGTAGGCATCGAAAGTCATGGTGATCCGTACCTGCCGACAGAAGGTTGCGCCCTGTTTGTAGACGTAGGTAAAGTAGTCGTCGCGGCCAGCGAAGGCGTTGACCGCCGCGCCAACCGGCTTATAGTTGTCAGCCGAAGGGGGATTGCGCAGGTTAGGGTCAGTCGCTAGCGGCGCACTGTAGTCGCCCCAGGTTAGCCAAACCTTCTGGAAAGTTGCGTCGCTGAAGCTATTGGCAATGTAGGTCAGGGTGGCATAGCTGGCGGGTACCTCATCCAACCACGGGTCGCTGTACTGATTGGTGGCGAGGTCAGCGTAGAACCACTGGTAGGCAGGGCCGTGCAGGGCAAACCACCAGAGGTAGCTGGCTTCGCTCAGGTTGCCCGCCGTGATCGCCCCGGCCCGCAAGAAGTAGAGGTCGGGGAACTCCTTGTCGTCCGCCAGGTAGGTCGTGTTGGTGGCTACGTCGGTGGCGGTCAGTACCAGGCTGTCCGCCATCTCTGCGATGCTGAAGCGTGTGGCTCCGCGTTTGGCAATCCGCGCACTGTACCAGTCGTAGCTAGCAGCGGCGAGAGCGAGGATCGCTGTGCCTTTGGTTCGGTGCTGCGGCAGGAAGTAGCCGTAGATCGTAGTGCCGTCGGCAGTCTTGCGCCGCAGCGCGTCGTCCCGCTCTGGGTCGGCGAACTGGTCCGAGGCAGTCAGAGCGAAGTCGCGGCTAGCCAGGGCAATGAAAGTCCAGAGGTTGTCGCTGTGCTGCACGCTCTGGCCGCTGCCCGCGATCAGCAGCGGTTCAAGCGTCCGTACCCGCACCACATAGTCGCCGGGGCTACCGATACCGTTGTCGCCCACCTTATTGAAGGGCAGCACTGTAGGCCGATCCTGGGTGTAGGGAACGACAGTTGGCAGCCAGTCGCCCAGGCTGATGATGCGGTTGACCCGGTCGAAGGCGAAGTAGTTGCCCGCCGCTGGTGGGGTGAGGATGTAGCTCAACCTGACCACCACGCGGCCACCAGGCGGCAGGTTGACTGGCAGAGCAAGATTAACCTCATTTAGCCAGCTATAGCGGCTCGGCTGCCCATCCAGGCTGAGGCTGGCGAGGTTGAACGCCGACGACAGGCGGTGGGGGAGAACGCGGAAGACGAGGGCGGTCAGCGGCACGGTCTGCTGGTTGGTGTAGGTCAACACCTGCTGCACCGGGATCGTAGGCTGGCCGAGGTCGAGGGTAAGGTCAACTGCGTACTGGGCAGGCGCACCACTGGGGCTGTAGGGGAGAGTGTAGCTAATGGCGAAGGGCGTACTGACCACCGTCGGTGACGAGGCTATGGTGGGTGAGAAGGCGACGCTGAGCGCAGTTGGGCTGGCTGCTGGTTGGTTGGCGGTCGCAGTCAGCGCAACTGTCGCGCTGAGGGCAGCAACAGCGGTGGCGGGTGGCAGTAGCGTGTTGGTGGCAGTGAACGTTGGCACATCGCTGATCACCACCTGTGCGCTGGCGGCAGGTGAGGATGCTACTTCGGCTGGGCGGGCAGGGAACAGGTTGGCGACGTAGCCGACTCCCCCAGCGTAGACGAAGGCTCCCCCCAACAGGGCGATCAGCAGCAGGCTGACGACAGCAGCAAAGCCCCCCCGCCCGGCAGGGTTGGGCGGCTTGCGCGGCAGCGATGGGGGGTTGAGGCGGTCGCCAATTGCGAGCGGGCTGCTGCGGGCGCGCAGGCCACGTTCACGGCTCTGCACACTCGACAACTCCTCATACATAACGTTCGCGTTGGCGAAGCGGCGGGCAGGGTCGGGTTGCAGCGCGTGTTGGAGGAAGGTCGCCAGGCTGGGTGGCAGCTTGGAAGGCAACTTTAGGGTCGGTAGGCCGGGGCTAGCCGCTCTGTTTTCCTTGCCGTTCTTGCCGCCGACGGGCGTAGCCACCCACGCATCACGAAAGCGCATCCCAGTGAACAACTCCCAAAGGATCGCGCCCAACGAGTAGACATCGCTCCGCTCGTTCGGTTCGTGGTTGGGGTCGTTTACTTCGGGGGCAGCATACTCCGACGGCCTGCCTGTGCCAACCCCCACACTGTCCACCTCTTGACTGACGATGTTGGGGTCGAGGATGCGGGGGCGACCAATACCCTGCTCCACCACCTTCACCTCATCCATCCCGTTCTTGCGGGTGATCACCAGCTTCTGGGGGGTCAGTTCGCCCACCACCAGGGCGGCACTATGCACGGCGGCGAGCGCACGGGTGGCTTGCAGGCCCAGTTCCACCATGTCGCCCATACTCAGATCGCGCACTGCCACCACGTCGCTAAAGGTCTTACCGCCCAGGTGATTAAACACGACATAGGGATAAATCTTCATGCCGTAGCCCCAGGCGGTGGGGACAGCCATATAGCTATCGTTGCCCGGCTTGCGGGCGCGAGGGATGTCTTTGCGGAAGTGGTTGGCGAAAGTGGTGTCGTGGCGATAGCTGGGCCGGTAAATCTTGATCCGTACCACCTCCTGCGTCGTCGTGTCGTGGGCAAGGAACGACGCGCTGGCGTAATCACGGCCAGCCTGACTGAACACCTTGTACCGCCCAATTAGCTTTTCTTCTACTTCATTCGCCATTTATGGTACCTGGTTAGCACGTTAGTTGATCTTGTTAGGGCGTGGCTTGCGCCCAAAGCCACCTGCTCAGCACCTCAGCCCCCAGGGCTAGCCCCTTCACTTGTTACCCTGACCAGATTAACCGCCCCGTGGCAGGCGGAGACGGTGGCGATCAGGTGACGGCTTTGCCCGCAGTGGGCGGCAGCGGCGATGCGGTCGCGGGCGGCCAGGTAGTCTAGCACAGGGATCGCCTCGACCCCAGGGGCGCAGAAGTGACACTGGAAGATTTCCACTGCGCCGAAGGGGTCGCCCGCCCGCGCCTGCGCCGCTGCGAACTGCTGCACCGTCTCGCGCATCTCCCAGAAGCGGGGCTTGAGCAGCGCAGGGCAGACAGCGGGAGCGCGGCAGTTTGGCACACAGATGAAGTCGGCCCAACTGATGAAGCCCGTCCCCTCCTTGCCAGGGAACTCGTAAGGCAGTCCAATCTTGTAGTCGAACGGCTCGCTGACTACGCGCAATCCCCCCCGCGCCAAACTCCAGTTTAGCCACTCGAAGGCAAGGTGCGGGGCGATGGGGGCAGGTACGATCTCGTCGCGCTCGTCCATGCCATCTAGTGCGCCCTTCATATACTCGAACCAGTCGGCGGCCACGTACTGGATCGCCGCTTCGTCGGGCAGTTCGTGGCGCACACGGCAATCCGCTCCATGCCGATCCACAACGGTGATCCGCTCGAAGTCTATGTAGCCCTTGCGTCGTCCGCGCAGCAAAGCCTGTGTATGCACGAGGCCATAGCAGCCACCGCCAATCACGACGTAGTGGCGCAGCGGCGGGGCAGCCTTGCGCCTGATTGTAGCCAGTTCAGTGGGCATCACGTTCTGCATTGCCCTCTATGATACCAGACTTAGTAGAAAGAGGGAAGGGGATTAGCCGAGATCAGCAGGCTTTTCTGCAAAACTGAGTCGGTTTAGGCAACAAGCACACCTGACTTAGCTGGACGAAAGCAGCGAGCTGGAACTGCGTTTGTCCAAACCTCCACTTGTAGCAGGCCTGAGCGAGGAGTAAAACCGCGTTGCCAGCCACCAGCCCGTCTGCTATAATTGGGTCATGAACTACGACGATGCCCTACGCTACCTCTACAGCTTCGCCAACTACGAGCGGGTGATGCCCTCCACCTACACAGCCACTAGCTTCAGTCTAGACAAGGCGCGTGGGCTAATGAGCCTGCTGGGCCACCCAGAGCGCGGCTTTGCCAGCATCCACGTGGCGGGAACGAAGGGCAAGGGCAGCACAGCCCGCGCCACCCAGCAGATACTGGCAGCGGCAGGCTACCGCGTCGGCCTCTATAGTTCTCCGCACCTGCACAGCTTCCGCGAGCGCATTCGCATCAACGACAAGCTGATCGCCGCGGACGATCTGGCCGCTATCGTCAGCGAGTTCCCAGCCCTGGTCGCCGACTTCGAGCGCAGCTACAGCACACTTGGCCCACCCAGCACCTTTGAGTTGGCGACTGCTCTCGCCTTCCTCTACTTTACCCGTCAGCAGGTAGACTGGGCGGTGATCGAGGTCGGGGTGGGTGGCAGGTTGGACACCACCAATGTAATCCAGCCTGCCCTCGCGGTGATCACCAGCATCAGCATAGACCACGTAAAGCTGCTAGGCGACACGATCCCGCTGATCGCGGCTGAGAAGGCGGGGATCATCAAGCGAGGCGTGCCAGTGATCAGTAGTCCGCAGGTGGCAGAGGCGGCAGCGGTGATCCAGGCGAAGGCGAAAGCAGAGCGTGCGCCGCTAGCCCTGGTTGGGCGGCAGCTACAGATCGAGGAGGGTAGTGTGGCCTTGCAACGGGTTGAGGGCAGGCGAGTGCCTGTCGGCCAGCAGTTCAGGCTAGAGTTCCGTCATAACTTCCCCCGCCAGCACGCCGAGCTTCAACCGCTGGCAGTGACGATCCCGCTACTGGGGGCGCACCAGCGCGAGAACGTGGCTACCGCTGTCGGTGCAGCGATGCTCCTGACGCGGGCTGGCGTGCGCCTCTACTTCAAGGATGTGCAGGCTGGCCTGGCTGCCCTCGACTGGCCTGGTCGCCTGGAAGTACTGCGCGACGAGCCGGGTGCGCCACTGCTGATCTGCGACGGCGCACACAATGGCGACTCGGCCCGTCGCCTGGCGGAGACGATCAGCGACCAACAGCTCTACCCCCACCGAAAGCTACTGCTGGTTGTCGGCACAGTTGAGCCACACCCAGCGGACGAGATCATTGCTGCCCTTGCGCCCGCCGCCGACGTGGTGATCATCGCTCGCGCCAACCATCCCCGCGCCAGCGACCCTGCCCGCCTGCTAGCTGCTGCCGAAGCCTACGGTCAGCCGCAGGCTAGCCGACTGATCGGGGGCAGCGTGGCCCAGTCGCTTGCCCTCGCCGAGCGGCAAGCGGGGGCAGACGACCTGATCTGCTGCACCGGCTCGCTGTTCGTGGTCGCCGATGCGCGAGAGGCAATGGGCCTGGCTGGGGCGGTGGATGCAGTACGGGCATAGGCGACACTGCTGCTGGTGGCCTACCCTCCAGCTAGAGGGTGTGGTAGAATAGAGCGTGATAGGGCAGCTGAGGTGCTATGAGTAGATTTCTAACTAGAAAGACTGGCTAACCTTGAACTGTCCCCATTGCGGCAGCCGCAACCGCAGCGATGCCAGCTTCTGCCTGGAATGTGGCGAGAGCCTCAATGTCGGTAATGCCACCCCCTTTGAGCGGGCGATCAGTGGGCAGGCGGACGCACTAACTACCAGCCCAGCCGCCCTGCCCCCACCGACTGGCGATTGGCGCGCCCGCTTCGACCCACGCCGTTGGCCGCTGGAGGCACGCCTGCTGCTGCTCGTTGTCCTGGTCGCCGTCGCCTTCGACCTCTATTCCGAGGCGCAGAGCCGCAGCGATGTTGCACACTATCACACCGCCGAGGCCGCTATCCGCCAGCAGCAATGGCACCGGGCCGCCGATAGCCTACGCCCCCTGCTTGGTAAGCACTACCTGCTGGCCGACAGCAAGTTCGCCGAGGTCAACAAGCTGGTGCTGGCCTTCGACGAGGCGTACAAGGCTGGCGAAGATGCGGAGCGGCGGGCGCAGCAGTGGCAGGCCGCCTTCTACTTCGGGCGGG
>JAYUUN010000038.1:0-15094 GCA_043754535.1 Chloroflexota bacterium
ACAAACTCGCCGTCGCGGAAGATATTGGCCGGGCCAGCCAGCAGGGTTAGCGGGCTATCGTTGGTCATCGTCGCCCGCAGGTAAGCCAGGCTCGCCAGCCTCGGCACGCTGCTGTAATCCAGCTTGCAGGGGAAGTCGTGGCCGGTAATCATCGTGCGATGAGGCTGGCCGTCGGCTGGCACGTCCAGGGGGCGAGGCAGCTTGAAGGTGACACTCGCGCCACTGCTGTTCACCTCGGCCACGCTCATCTCTGCCTGCATCACCATCTGCTCCTCTTCATCGGCCAGCCCGCCCATAGCTGCGTCGTCCGCACGCTCCATCGAACGTGAGCGTTTTGTCATCGGCGCAGGCGCAGCCATCGGCATCATCATGGCACGGGCTACGGGTGGGCTGTAAATGTCGAGGTAGGTCGGCTCCAACTTTGGTGGCAGGGTACCGAGGCTGGGTCGGGCAGTGGAGAGGGTCAGCGTCACCGCCTGCCAATCCTCGCCCGTGTTCTGGCTGAGGCTAGCCAGATAGTTGAGGGTGAGGGTGCCATCCAACTGCGGCTGGGCGTTGGCTGGCGCACTGCCCTGCTGGGGCGAAGCGATCCGCAAGTCGTAGAGCGGCTGCCAGCTTGCGCCTAGCACCACGTAGGTAAGCTCCACCGTCAGGTCGCCAACCTTGCCCACTTCGAGTGGCACAGTGACAAGTGTGTTTTGGCGCGAACGCGGGTGTTGCCGCTGGTTGATCTGAGCCTGTACTACCTCGCGCAGGCGACCAACCTCGCGCAGTTGCAGATCGAGCTTCGTCTGCTCATCCTTTGCCGCCTGGGTCTGCGCGGAGATGAAGTCGAGCAAAGCCTGGGCCTGTTCGATGCTAGCCTTGCCGGTCGCCAGGGCGCGGACGTAGCGGCTGGCGGCTTCCTCTGCCATCTTCTGCAACATGGTTAGCCGCTGCGTCAGGGTGCCAGCCTGCCCTTTGACAGCCGCGATGTGGTCGTCAAATTGCAGTAGCTGCTGTTGCAGGGCGTTGAGGTCGCCGCTTGGCGAGTCGGTGAAATACAGGGTCTTACTGTCCATCCCCAGGATCAGCACCTGGGCGGTGCCAACTCCGCTGACCCGCAGCGAGTCGGTCAGCAGGTTGGCAGGCAGGCCGCCAACGGTCAAATCCTGCGCCCCGGTTTCGGTTAGCTCAAGCTGACCGCGGCGGGTAATCTGCGCCCGGTCGGTGTAGACGGTAACGGCCACAATGGGCGCGCTCAGTTCTGGCATTATTCGTCCCTCCTTTGCGCTATTATAGACGATCTGGGGCAACAGTAAGTTGCACGGCGTTGGCGGCTAGAAGCGTACCTTCTCCAGGCGCAGCAGAGCCTGCTCCACTAGCGCGTCTGGCACGGTGAGCGAGAGGCGGAAGTAGCCCTCCCCGCTCGGCCCAAAGCCACTACCAGGGGTGAAGAACACGCCAGTGCGATCCAGCAGCCCAAAGCTGAAATCCCACGAGTTGTAGCCCTTTGGCACCTTGCCCCAGAGGTAGAGGCTGGCTTTCGGCGACTGCACCTCCAGCCCTAGCTTGCAGAGGGCGGGAACGAGCAGATCGCGCCGCCGCTGGTAGATCGCGTTGCGGGCGGGCATCCAACTCTGATCCCCCTCCAGGGCGGCGATGGCCGTGGTCTGCACCGCATTAAAGATACCGCTGTCAATATTGCTCTTAACCCGGCCCAGAGCCTCAATCATCCGCTCGTTGCCCACCACCATACCGATGCGCGCCCCAGCCAGGCTGTACGCCTTGCTCAACGAATTGAACTCAACCGCCACTTCTTTCGCCCCCGGTATCTGCAAGATGCTCGGTGGGCAGTAGTCGTCGTAGTAGATTTCAGAGTAGGCGTTGTCGAAGCAGAGGCCAATATCGTGCTTGCGGGCGAAGGCAACCACCTGCTCAAGATAGTTCATGTCGCAAGTTGCCCCGGTGGGGTTGTTGGGGTAGTTGAGCCACATGATCACCGCCTTCTCTGCGATGTGGGCCGGGATCGCGTCGAGGTCGGGCAGGAAGCCATTCTTCTCTAGCAGCGGCATCATATAGGGTACGCCGTCGGCTAGCAGGGTACCAAACTGGTAGGCCGGATAGCCGGGGTCGGGAACGAGCGCGATCTCGCCGGGGTCGAGCATAGCAACGGCCATGTGGGCGATCCCCTCCTTCGAGCCGATCAGCGGCAACACCTCGCGGTCACGGTCGAGAGTCACCCCGAAGCGACGGCGGTACCAGTCGCTGATCGCCTGGCGCATCTTCGGCATCCCGAAGTAGTTGGGGTAACGCATCTGGTCGTGGTGGTGGATCGCCTCGCACATAGTATCGAGCAGGTTGGCGGGAGTGGGTACATCGGGGTCGCCCATGCCAAAGTCCAGCACATCCATGCCCTCGGCACGCTTGGCGGCGAGACGCTTGTTGACTTCGACAAAGAGGTAGGGGGGCAGGTTGCTCAGGCGGGTAGCAAACTTCAAAGCAGGACTCCTTTTCTGCGTGTTCGCGCAGCCACAGGGGTTCTACTCAAGCAGATCAAGCAGAAGGGGTGGGGAGTAGAGCATGAGAAAGGAGAGGCTAACCCACAAGAGCGGACACTCGTCCGCGATCCTGGCTTACGTTCTACCCCATTGTAGACGTGCAGCAGCGCGACTTATCTGGTGATGGCGGCATTGCCACCCGTTTCGTTCATTATAGTAAGGTTGAGGGGCAAGTGTCAAGCAGAAAGGGGACAGGCGTATAGCTCGTCCTCGTAGCAGGTCGTTAAACCTAAATTGTAGCCAAGCCGCCCTGTCCTTGCTGTGGTCAACTTAATCTACACCGCTAGCGTCTCCTGCATCTGCTTGACCACGCGCAGAGCCTCGCTGACGTGCAACCCAGCGTTGCTCATCGAGTTGAAGATGTGGCGCACAACCCCCTGTGGGTCGATCACGTAGGTAACGCGCCCAGGTAGCAGACCGAGAGCCTTCGGTACCCCGTACTGCTTACGCAATGCGCCGCCCTTGTCGGTGAGCAGGGTGAAGGGCAGGCGGTTCTTGGCTGCGAAGCCCTCATGCGACTGCTCGCTATCGGAGCTAACCCCGATCACCTCAGCCCCTGCCTGCTGAAACACCTCGTAGCTGTCGCGGAAGCTGCAAGCCTCAGCGGTGCAGACGGCAGAGTTGTCCTTCGGGTAGAAGTAGAGGACTACAATCTTGCCCTGGTAGTCGCTCAGCCGCACCTGCTTGCCGCCGCTGGTTGGGAGGCTGAAGTCGGGAGCGGGGTCGCCGACGTTTACACTCGCCATTGCTGTTCTCCTTTACTCACTCGGTTTGCCAAATAGTTGCTAAAGCCTGTGTAGTGATTATACCAAATCACACCTACGGGGTTGGTCAAGCGGGACTGCTGTGCATCGTCGCAGTGGGGCGCGGACAGCGTTGGGGTGCAGGTTCGTTCATAGAGCCGCACTCAGGCGGAAGCTAGGGCGCACACCGCCCACCACTTCGCCGCGATTGTTCTTGATCAGCACCGCATACTTCTCGCGCAACTCCACCCAGGTCGGCTCGTCGAGGGTTCGTAGCTGGCGCAGCAGTTCGATGGTGATCTGGTCACGGGCGCGGTAGTTGCCTTCGCTATCGGTCACTTTGTCGCCGTCGGCCACCTTAACCGCCAGACCCACACCGCCGCCAGGCAGTAGCCCCGCCTCCGCAGCGACCGGCAGCAGGCCGAGGCAGTGGAGACCCTCCGCCCCAATCTTGCTGACCATCGCCCGCGAACCCTCCTTGCCAGGCTGACCAACCTTCATCAGGTCGGTGTCCAGGCGGTAGGGTCGGCTGAGGCCGCCAACCATCTCGCTATGCGCCCGCATCGCCGCCACTACCGTGCTGACCGCCTGCTGACGGCCAGGGCTAAAGTCAGCGCGTTGGGGCTGGGCCAGACGGGCGAAACCCCAGGCCATGTGGTAGAGAGGCAAGGCGAAGGTGGCAGCGGTGCAGCCGTCCACCCCCACCACAAGCTGCTCTGGTCGCAGGCCACAGACTTCAGCTACCACCTGCTGCATCATTTGCTGCACAGGATGGCTAGGGCGATAGTAACCCTCTGGTGACCAGCCGTGGTGCAAGGCAAGGGCCAGCATCCCCGCGTGCTTGCCAGAGCAGTTGCAGTGCAGCACAGTTGGCTGCTGCCCTTGTTCGCGTAGACGGCGCACGACCTCTTTGCTGAAGGGCTGGTGGATGCCACACTTGAGGTAGTCCGCACTGAGGCCGATCTTGTCCAGGATGCTCTGCACCGCCGCCACATGGATGTCCTCCCCGCTGTGCGAAGCACAAATCACGGCCAACTCCTGGCTAGTAAAGCCGTACCGCTCAAACGCGCCACTCTCCACCAGCGGCAAGGCCTGGAACGGCTTGGCCGCCGAGCGCAGGTAGGTGACGAGCATCGGGTCGCCCAGCGCGTAGAGCAAGCGACCATCGGTGCCGACTACGGCCAGGCTGCCGAGGTGGACGCTCTCCACTAGTTCGCCGCGGGTAACATCAAGTAGCGGGACAGTATGGGCAGTGGGCAGGTAGCTCCACTGGAGTTCGGTCTGGGGGCCAGCCTCGTTGCTGGCGGTCATCGGTGCGGTCAAAGCGACTACTCCTTCGGCTGCGGGGGTTCTTGTCTCGGCTGCTGAACGGTGGTACAATCCTATTATAGCACAGGGGCCGAGCAGCTATCTCGCAACATCCAGGCCAACGGCTAGCGCGCAGAACGGGTGAGTGGGGCTTGAAGTTGGTGGCGAAAAAGCTGAAACATTGACCGCCAGTCCACTGTCACAAGAGGCAGAAGCGCAAACAGAGTTATGGTCGCCTAAAGCGGCCCAGCATTGAAAGGATTACAGACGTGCAGCAGAAACGCCTTTACCGCAGTATGAACAACCGGGCTGTCGCCGGGGTCGCTGCCGGTCTCGCCGACTACTTGAACATCGATCCCACCCTGGTGCGGATCGGCTTTGTGCTGCTCGGCCTGATGACCGCAGTTGTGCCAGTGTTCCTCATCTACCTGGTGCTGGCTGTGATGATGCCGCAGGGTTACACCAGCGGCCCCTCCCAACAGCCCCAGCAGCCTTACCAGCAGCAGCCCCAGCAGCCTTACCAGCAGCAGCCCCAGCAGCCTTACCAGCAGCAGCCTGAGATGGGCCAGCAGATGGGCAGCGTCTTCAGCGAAGTTGGTCGCCGCCTGAGCGAAGCCTTCAGCGACATTGCCAACTCACTGCGCGGCCAGGGCAACCAGAACCATCCACCGCAACAGCCCCAGCAGCCGCCCGTACAACAGGCTGGCTACCGCGCCCCGCAGAGTAACTATACTGGCAATCCGCAACTAACCAATATGGGCCAGGGTGGGCAGAACAACCTGCCCCCCGCTCCCGCCCCCTATATGCAGCCGGGCTACCAGGGCAACCCCAACCTGACCAGCATGGGCGGCAGCAGCGGCCCCGCCAATACCCCCAACCCCATGCCGAACGGCACCCCTGGCAACGGTGGCGGCTACAATAATGGCGGCGGCAACCAGATGAACAGCGCGACCATGCCCCACGCTGGCAGCAATATGCTCGGCAACATCCTGATGGTGATCGCCCTGCTGATTTTCGTCCCTCTCGCCTTCGGCCTGGGCGCGGGCCTGTTCCACTTCTTCAGCCACCTGATCTTCGGGCGTGGGCTGATCGGCCTAGTCATCCTCGGCCTGATCGTTTGGGCCATCGCGGGCAATATGCGCCGTCGCTAAGCCAGCAGCAACCAGCCAGCAGCCTCCCCCCTCAGGGTGGGGGCTGCTTTTTTGTTAGCTGGCCCCCTTGACAAGCCACCTACGCAAGGCATATGATCGCGCCAGGAGGGTGGAGATGAACCGCACCGACCGTCTGCTGGCGATAGTGCTTGAGTTGCAGGGCAAGCAGCAGCAACGTGCCGAAGACCTTGCCAGTACCTTTGAGGTGAGCAGGCGCACTATCTACCGCGACGTGCTGGCCCTCTGCGAGGCGGGCGTGCCAGTGGTCAGCACGCCAGGGCGAGGCTACAACCTGGTGGATGGCTACTTCCTGCCGCCTCTCAGCTTCGACAGCCAGGAGGCGATCATGCTGCTGCTGGGCAGCCAGGTGATGGCCCAGAGCTTCGACGACGAATACCGCCGCGTGGCCGAGGCTGCCGGGCGCAAGATAGCGGGCGTGCTGCCGCCAGCCTTGCGCACCGAGGTAGAGCAACTGCGCAAGAGCATCCAGTTTGTGGTCAACGACGGTAGCGGTAGCACCAGCAGCCTGCTGCCCAGGCTGCGCCAGGCCGTGCTGGAACGCCGCCGCGTGCGCTTTCGCTACTTCACCCGCTTGAGCGGTGGCGAGGAGAGTGAGCGCGAGGCCGACCCCTACACCCTGATCCACATGGCAGGGGCGTGGTACCTGATCGCCTACTGCCACTTGCGCCTCGGCATCCGCCACTTTCGCCTGGAACGGATCGAGGAGCTACGGCTGCTCAACAAGCGGTTCAACCCTCCCCCTGAGCGACCAGCCTACCGCGAGGATCGCCAGCAGCGTGGCGTAACCGTGCGTGTCCTCTTTACACCACAGGTGGCTCGCTGGGTGTTGGAGGAGCGTTACTTCTACGTGACCGCCAGCGAGATGAGTGGGGCGGGTCTGCTCGTCACCATGCGGGTGCGGCACGAGGACGAGGTGCTGCGCTGGCTGCTCGGCTGGGGTACAAGTGTGCGCGTGCTGGAGCCGCCGTCGCTGCAAAAGCTGCTGTCAGAGGAAGCAAGGCGAGTTTTGCAGAGTTACGAAGTTGGCAATCCGCTACTGACATAGGGTTGTCACACGCGTGGGTTAGAATAAGGGGGTCGAGTTAACCAACCCATCGCAAGGAGCTAACCTGTGAATTATCGTGTGGGCATTGTCACGCTGTTCGTCCGCGATTTGGCTGCCGCCAGAGAGTTCTACGTCACCAAACTGGGTTTCCAGGTGGTTGAGCAAGCAAGTACCGACGACTTCATCACCCTGGCAACCGCCGACCGCTGCCTGATCGGCTTGCAGCAGCAGGCGGCCCCCAACCGCAGCATCCCCGGTCGCCTGCCCGACAGCCTGAGCGAGGACGAGCTAGTTGGCACCCCTGGCAGCGTCGAGCTTGGCCTGGAAGTTGAGGATGTAGACGCAGTGTGGCAGGCGTGGCAGGTGGCAGGCGTGAACCTGACCAGCCAGCCAGCCGATCTCTCCTTTGGGCGGGGCTTTGATGCCCGCGACCCCGACGGCCACAGTCTGGAACTCTACAAGTTTGATCGCTGAAAGGAATGGAGATGAATGAGATCAGCCAGCGGGCAGAGCAGTTTCTTGAGCGGCACGGGCGCGCTATCGACCGCGCTCGCTTCGCCTACCACTTTGCGGCAGGTAGCCTTGAGCAGCTAGCCAGCGCACTAGCCCCCTATCAAAACGAAGATGGTGGTTGGCATGGGCTGGAAGTGGATATCGAGACCCCAGCCAGCAACCCCTTTGCCACCGAACTGGCTCTCAGCATCTGCTTGCAAGCCAAGCTGCCCCGTGACCACGAGCTATTGCAACGCACCGTCAGCTACCTGGAAGCAAACCAGCAGGCAGACGGCGGCTGGCAGTTCGCGCCAGCGGTCTACCAACACGAACTTGCCCCCTGGTTTGCGCACTGGCAGTTCCCCAATCTCAACCCCAGCTGCACCACTGCGGGGCTGCTCAGGCAACTGGGCCTCGGCTCAGAAGCCTTGCACGCGAAGGTGGAAGCTCTATTCCAGCAACTAGCCAACCCACTCGATCTGGCAGGCGAAGACTTCTATCTGGCCCGCCCCTACGCCTACTACTTCATCACCGACTGGCAACACCCCCAGCGCGACTTCTACCGGGCTGGAGTGTACTGGTGGCTGCTGCGCCAGCACCTGGCTGGCAAGCTCGATGGCGAACACTTCTTTGCCTACATGAATACGCCCGAACACTATGCCGCAAGGATGATGCCAGCTAGCGTAATTGGCGAACACCTGGATCAGCTAGTAGCAGAGCAGGCAGAGGACGGTGGCTGGCCTAGCCCCTATAACCAGGCCTGGCGACCCTGGACAACTACACAGAACTTGCTCACCCTCAAGGCGTTTGGCAGGATTTGAGCAGTCGTTGTGCTTGATAGACCTGAAAGAGGACACTATGTACAGCGAACAGGGCAGCCTTAACCCCCTTGCACCCTACGACTTTGCGCAGTCTATGGAGTTCCTCAGCCGCTTCAGCCCAATGCGCGAGGAGCAGGTGATCACCAGCACCAAGCTGGTCAAGGCAGTGATGGTCGCAGGGCAGCCTGTCCTTTTCCGCCTGACCGACGCGGGCAGCATCTGGCAGCCAGCGATTGGCTACGAACTATTCACCGACGAGCCGCTGGGCGCGGCAATGGTGGCGGCGGCTGTAGATCGCATCCGCTTCTTCCTCAGCCTGGACGACGACCTCAACCCTTTCTACAAGATCGGCGAGCAGGACGCACCGTTTGCGCCGCTGATCCAGAAGCTATACGGCTACCACCAGGTCAAGTTCCTCACTCCCTTCGAGAACGCGGCCTGGGCGATCCTCACCCAACGCAGCCATGCCCCCGTCGCCAACAAGAAGAAGCAGCAAATCATGGCCGAACTGGGTGGCAAGATCGAGTTTCATGGGCGCAGCTTCGTCACCTTCCCAGAGGCGGGGCGGCTGGCGGCGGTCAACGTCGGCGACCTGGCTGCCCTGATTGCCCACGCGCAGAAGGCCGAGTACATCTCTGCGGCTGCCCTCGCCTTCAAGGACGTGAACGAGCAGTGGTTGCGCGGGGGCGACTACGACGAGGTAGAGGGCTGGCTGCGGGCGATCAAGGGCATCGGCGACTGGTCGGCCTCCTTCATCCTGCTACGTGGCCTGGGCCGTATGGAACGCACCCCCGTCGTCGAGAACCGTTTCATCGAAGCGGCAGCCCACCGCTACGCCCCCAACGGTGGCACCCTGGATCGCGATCAGGTGGCCTGGTTGGCGCGACGCTACGGCGACTACCAGGGCTACTGGGCGCACTACATCCGTGCAGCAGCCGACGATATGCCCCCCCACCGCAAGCGCGCCGCCAGCCTCACCGCCTTGTTCGACAACGAGCAAGCAGCGCAAGATGTGCTATAATACTGCGCTAGAAAGGTTAGCGCAGGAGGCGTGTTTGCCAAACAGAAGCAGATGGTGGCTGGGGCTGGGCCTGCTGGTCTACGGCAGCGTTGGTGCAATGGTAGAGTTGCGCCTGCTGCCCCTGCTGCTAAAGGCAGGCGCACTCTGGCTTGGTGGCAACCCCGCCAGCCCCCACGCCAACCTACCCTTGTTCGCTCCCTTCGAGTTTCACTACGATGCCCGCCCCTGGCTGCCCTGGCTAGCCCTGTTGCTCGCTTTCTGGAGCCTGGACGGTGCAGTAGGAGGGGCTGGTAGGGGTGATCAGCTAGTAGCTGAGGGGGGCAGCTTGGCAACCGCCGCTGTCAGCAGCCCCGCCCGCAAGCGGTGGATCGTGACGCTGGTTGTCATCTTGCTGATCGTCGGGCTGGGCGCGTATACGCGGCTGAACGTGTTGTTGCCGCAGAGTGCTGGGCTGATCGAGTACCCCTACGACGACGAGGGGGTTTACGCCGAGGCTTCCCAGTTGTCGCTGCAAGGGATCATCCCCTACCGGGACTACTTCTTTGCCCACCCACCCCTGGCCGCCTTCGTCTACGCCCCCGCCTTCGCCTACCACTTCACCGCCTGGGGCAGCCCCACCAGCTTCGTGCTGGGCCGCTACCTGAGCGTGATCTACAGCCTGATCACCGGCCTCATCCTGCTGGCCCTGGCCGCACAGGTCAGTGGTCGCTGGTGGGTGGGGGCAGGGGCGGCGGCGGTTTGGATGCTAGACGGCCAGATCACCGAGATCAACCGCAAGATCATGCTCGATCAGCCGATGGTGCTACTCTCTGCTGGGGCGTTGCTGCTCTACCTGCTGGCAATGCAGAGTGTGCGCCGTCCGCGCCTGCTGTTCTTCCTGGCCGGGGTGGTGGTGGGCATGGCCGCCCTGACCAAGATTGCAGGGCTGGCGGCGGCTCTTGCGCTGTTCAGCCACGCAGCGATCACCTGGATCGGCAACCGCAATCCTCCCCCCGCCCCCCCCCACATGGGGAGCGGGAGCCGAATGGGGTGGCTGACAGCGGGGTTCACAACCATGCTAGTGCTGATCGTTGGGCCGTTCCTGCTGCTTGCGCCAGGCCAGATCGTGCGCGAGGTGTTCTTCTTTCAACTGCTGCGGCCTGGCGACGGCACCGACGCGGTAGGCCAGCGCATGACCCTGATCACTGGCGGCCAACTGCCCGATGGCACCCTCAGCCCCTTGCTCAACCAGAACCCACTGACCCTGATCCTGGCGACGCTGGGGGTGCTGGCTTTGGCGCGGCACGTGTTGCGCGGCGGGCGGCTAGGCGGCTGGGCGGTGGTTTTGCTCTGGAACGTCTGCAACTTCGCCCTGTTCACCTACAGCCGCTCGTTCTATACTCATTACTACATCCAGATCGCCGCACCACTCTGCCTCTTGGCGGGAGCTAGCCTACTCTGGTTCGACGGCTTTGACCGCCTGTGGACAAGCTGGCGGGCAGCAGGTAGCCGTGTATCATTTGTAGCGGGTGGCATAGTTGTTGCGATTGTGCTATTTGCAACCCCCCTGCTGCTTGCCCAATGGCGAACGATGACGCAGGCGCGGCCAGACGCAGTGTTCGAGGTGGTGGGCCGCTATGTGGACAACGCGGTGCCGCCGGGTACTGCCGCCCTCACTCTAGATGTTCAGTTCAACTTCATGGCCGCCCGCCCGCCCAGCTATCGGCCAGAGAGCGGCTACCTGGTGGACAGCTACGGCCACATGATCTATCTAGGCCTCGATCTCGCTGGGCGCAGCCTGAGCGACCTGCTGGCGGGTGTGCTGCACGACCCGCGCACTAGCGACCCCTACCCAATCATGTGGCGCGACCAACCCCAACGTGACTACCTGGCCCGCCTGGGCGACAGCCAAATCGTCGTCCTCCACGATGTTGGTGAGGGCCGCCTGCGCGCGGACACGCGGGCGCAGGTAGAGGCAGCGGGCAAGCTGGTTTCGCCACCCTCGAAAAAGTACGCGATCTACCGTATCAGTGCTAGATAAGTAAGGAGCAACGTAGTTGATTGTAGAGATGGAACAGCCGATCACCAGCGGCATAGTGCTACCCCCTGGTGCTGTGATGCCCGACTACTTTGGTGGCGGCACCAACAATCTGACCCAAAGCATCATGCGCCACTTTGGGGCAGCCAACCAGGACGAGCCGGGCTTGCGCCCTGACCTGCTACCGCCCGCCCTGCTTGAAGGGGTGCAGACGATCATCCTGCTGATCGTGGACGGTCTCGGCTACCTGCAACTACGCGAACAGATGGCGGCAGGCAACGTGCCGCAGTTGGCGGCGGCGGTGGAGCGGGGCAACCTCGCGGCGATCACCACCACCGCTCCTTCGATGACTGCCTGCGCCCTTACCACCTTGCACACCGGCGCAACCCCCGCCCAGCACGGTATGCTTGGCTGGAACCTCTACCTGCCAGAAGGCGATCAAGTCTTCGATATGCTCAAGTATGCCCCAGCAGACCGCAGCAAGACGGAGCTACCGATCCTACCTACCCTCTTTACCGCAGTGCCAACCGTGTACGAGCGGTTGCGGGCAGTGGGGGTCAGCGTCAGCATGGTCAACAACTACATCTTCCAGGGTACAGGCTTCAGCGGTGTACTCTACGCCGGGGTAGAAGACCACTACATCACCTACGCCTACGCCTCTGATCTCTGCGTGAACCTGCGGCGGGCGGTAGAACAGGCTCAGGGGCCGACGATGATCACCAGCTATTGGCCTGCCTTCGACACCGTTTCGCACGGCTATGGCAGCCGCAGCGCACAAGCCGCCGCCGAGATCGCCGCCTTCGACTTCCAGCTTGGCCGCGAACTGCTGGCTGTCGTGCGGCGGCCCGACACCCTGCTGATCCTCACCGCAGATCATGGACAGATCGACTTGAGCAAGGAACACACGATCAAGATCAACGGGGCTGCCTGGCTTGACCTGCTGCACACCCAGCCAGCGGGCGACCGCCGCACCCTCTACCTGCACGCGAAGAAAGGCTGCCGCGACGAACTGATTAGCGAACTACACCAGCATTACGGCGCATTTAGTACGATCCTCAGCCGCGAACAGTTCATCGCCAGCGGCCTCCTTGGCGGCACGCCCAGCCCCGCCCACATCGAGCGCGTTGGTGATGTGGTGGTGCTGATGCACGATAATTGGGAGTTGCGCTTCGACTATAACGACGAGCAACGCAAAACTAACTTCGTGGGGATGCACGGCGGTCTCAGCCCCAGCGAGATGTACTCTACCTGTCTGGCAGTGCGCCTGTGAAGGGAGCGATCATGCAGATCGAGGCGGCGATCTTCGACATGGATGGGCTGATGATCGACAGTGAGCCACTGCAATGGCAGGCGGTCAATGCCACCCTCGCGCCCTATGGTCTGGCGTTGGATGAGGCTACGTGGGTGCAGTGGGTGGGGCGGCGGGCCAGCGACAGCTTCGCTGCACTGAAGGCCACTCACCCTACCTTGCCCGATGTAGCCGAACTGCTGGAGCGCAAGAACGCAGAATACCGCCAACGCATCCCCCTCGTTCCTGCCATGCCAGGGCTGCAATATGCAATCGAGCATTGTCGGGCAGCGGGTCTGAAGCTAGCCCTCGCTTCCTCATCGGTGCGCAGCGACATCAATCTGGTGCTGACGACGCTAGGTCTGAGCGGCGTGTTCGCGGTGGTTGTCTCTGGCGAAGATGTGGTTCGCAGCAAGCCCGACCCTGCCATCTTCCTGTTGGCTGCCGAGCGGCTGGCGGTGCTAGCCAGCCGCTGCCTGGTGTTCGAGGACACCAACTATGGGCTGACGGCAGCGAAGGCGGCGGGGATGTACGCCATCGCGGTACCCGGCTACTTCACCCGGCAACAGGACTTTAGCCAGGCAGATCGCATCCTGAGCAGCCTTGCCGACTTCGATCTGGGGCGGCTGGGCTAGCGGGCGTACTGGGGCAGCTAGCAGAGCAGCAAAGCCTTGTGCTACTAGTAGGGCTGTTGCCAAATCTGGCAAATTGTGCTAATCTGGACATAACATTTAGTTGGTCGCATAGACGAGGGGAAGTGGTATGAGCAGCGAAGATATTTACAGCTACATAGAAGAAAACATTGACCGCTATGTGGCCCTACTAGAGCGGCTCTGCCTGGTGCCGCCGGTGCCAAGTGGCGGCCTCGCCCTGCTGGCCCCGATCATCGAGGAGGCAATCCGCTGCGGGATGCATACGACCCTCTACCCGGCGGGCAAGGGACTGCCCCTGCTCTACGCTGCGATCTCGCCACCAGCAGAGTCAGTCGCCCCCACCCAGATCAACGGTAGGCTGAACGGCACTACCCTGGAGTCGCTCGGCTTTGAGCGCGCCCTGGCAGTGGTGGGGGAGAAGCCAACCCTGCTCCTCTACCATGAATGCGACCTGGAGTCGCCCGCGCCGCCAAAGCTGGATGAGGGACTGGTGGCTGCCGCCTTCGCCGACCGCGCTAGCCTCGCTGCTCGCCTCGCTGCAATCGATGCGATCACCAACGTGCGTGGCGGTCTGCCAGTGCAGATCAAGCTGCTGGTAGACGCAAGTGGCGTGGCCGAGAGTGCCGACGCGCCCGGTGAACCGGCCCTGGTCTCCTTCGTCGAACGCTATGCTGATGGGCTAGCTGCGGATGCTTGCCTGTGGGATGTGGGCAAGCTAGGGCTGCTGGGTGGCCGCACCTACGCGGGTGAACCTGTTGTCTATTGTGGAGTGAAGGGCCGCCTGGCAGTAGAATTGGCGGCAGAGGGGGCCAACCAGGATGCGCCTGCTGCACTCGCCACCAGCGTGCCGAACCCAGCCTGGCGACTGATCTGGGCCTTGAACTCGATCAAGAACGACTCGGAGGAGATACTGATCGACGGCTTCTACGACGACATGAACCCACCCAGCAGTGAGCAGAACAAGGTGCTACGCCAGTGGATCAAGCAGAACGCCGCGGCAGTGCAGGCTAGCGACGAGGCCACGCTCAAGAAGCTGGGGATCAGCAGCTACCTGCTCGGCCTCAGCGGCTTCCAACTGCGCCTGACCGACTACTATTCGCCCTCAATCAGCGTGACCACCCTAGAAGTGGAGGGTAGTGGTATCCCCTGTCGGGCGCAGGCGCGCATCGAGTTCGGCCTGGTACCAGACCAGACTCCCAGCGCAATCCTGGCTGCCCTACGCGAACACCTCAGCAGCGGCAACTTCGCTGACATTACCGTGCGCCCACGTGGTGTCGCCCTGCGCCCAGCCACCACCGACTTGAGCCACCCCTTTACTGCCCTGGTAACGAAGGTCACAGCGGAGGCTTACGGCGAAGCGGCCACCGCCATCCCAGTCGCTCCGATCAGCGGGCCGATCTCGCCACTGGTAGAGAAGCTAGCCCTGCCCGCCATCGGTATCGGCATTGGGCCACAACCCCTGCTGCGCCGCAGTGCCGCCAGTGTTCCCCTCAGCCGCAGCGACTTTGTGGCTGCGATCAAGCAGGTGGCGGGGATTATGGACGAGGTTGGCAAGTTGGGCAGTGCTGCCAGTTGGGGGGCGCAGGCTCGCCAGAAGCTGGTCAATAGCAGCGGCTCAGTCTGGCAGGAGGTGAAGATCGCCGCCATCCCAGTCACGCCAACCGCGATTGACATGGACAACATCGAGGGGATGCCCGACTTTAGCGACGAGGAGATTCGGGCCGTGATGGGCGGTGACGACTCCGCGCCAGCCGCACGGGTGCCAGCAGCCCCCGACCGCCAGCCACGAGCCACTGCGATCACCCAGACGATCAGTATCCCTGCTCCGCCGCCCACTCCAGCAGCCAGCAACGGCAGCCATGCGGTCGAGGCGGTGGACGAAGCGGTAGCAGCCCTGATCGCCGCTAGTGGTGAGCAACCGAAGCCAGCCCCCAGGCGTGGTGGTCGCAAGACGGGGCCGCTGAACAGCGAGTAGCAGCCAGGCCGTAAGCCCC
>JAYUUN010000039.1:0-4953 GCA_043754535.1 Chloroflexota bacterium
CGCCGCGCTGCGCTGCACCTGATTGCAGCAAGCGGGTGGCCGACCTCAGCGATCTGTGCGACCGCCACATGACCATCTTCTTGAAAGGGGGTGGGGGTAAGGTTAGCACGGGTGTGCCAAACACCCATTTGACATATCTGTTTTGGGTCGTCATACTTACTAAAGGGGTGCAAGCATCTTGCAAAGAAATGCAGCAAGTTGAAGCAGCCCTGCCAGATCGGGTAGAATTAGAACAGCCCCTCAACAGACAAAGAAACGCCGCCCCACTTTAGCAGAGCGGAGCGGCAAGGTTCAAAGTTTAGCCGGGGTATTACAGAATTACAATCGGTTCTCCTAGAGATAGTAGCAAGCCAGAACCCTTTACGAGAGGGGCTGAGCATTCAAGACCAACAGGCAGTCGGAGTGACCGCAGGCAAGTCTCAAAATGGGCTTACGGAGCAATTATAGCATAAAACGTGTGCGAACGCAACGTTTATATGCATTGCGAGAAGAAAGCGTTTATAGTTTCAACGCTCCTCATCCCACAAGCCCCTCAATCTTGCCCAAATGGTCGCTCCCCAGCGCAGCTTCACCCTGGCGGGGGATGTTGCGACCATTGAAAGAGGCAACAGCGAGGCCACCCGCCTCCTGATCACAAGCCTCCTAATCCCCAAACCTGACGCTGCCGCCACAGCCGAGGGTAAGGGGATTTTAGTTTTAAGGCAAAGAGAAGGCCCGCAGCAGGAGCGTGCGGGCAGGGCGGCGAAGATGTGGAGGCCATATATAGACGCTGAACACCTCTATTGTACCATATCTTGTGCCTAGCCTGCCATAAATCCCCCTGCTGCTTGCCTGACGAGAGGGCGAGCAAATTGCAAACACACACACCTAACAACAGACACGAACGAATAGAGGCACGCGACGTAGCAATGCTGGCGGAACAGGCCGGGGCTGGCCGCGTGGAAGCGGGGCGCAACGGCAAATACTACCTCGCCCGCTGCCCGCTGACAAGCCATGCACATCCAAAGCGGGGCGACGTGGTGATAATGCCCGGTGGAGGCACACACTGCATCAAGTGCGGTGAGACGATCAGCCCGGCGCAGATGGTAGCAGGCTATCGCGGTGGCAGCGTAGATGATGCGTGGCAGTGGATCAACCGGCAACTTGGCCGCCCTGATCGTCGCCGCGACTGGCAGCCCGCCTCGCCGACGGTTGACCTGTCCAGCAACCCCCGCCCCTATGATGTTGACAACGCCGACCTGGTGTACCGGGTGTTGCTGGAAGAACTAGGGCTGGCAGAGTGCCACCAGCAGTTTGAGGCAAGGCGCGGCCAAACAGCAGCGCAGATGATCGCCCTTGGCTACGCCACTCTACCGGCAGGCATGGGCAAAGAGGATGCAAGGGGGCAGGCGGTCGCCCGTGTGATTGCCCGCGTTGGTGAGGCGGCGGTCGCCAAAGTGCCGGGCTTCTTCAAGCGGTACGGCTATTGGAACGTCGCCGGGGCGGGTGGCAAGCAAGGACGGCTGATCCCGGTTCGCAACGCCGCCGGTAGGATAGCCCGCTTGCAGGTCAACCCCGACGTGGTAGAAGTAGGAGCAGCAAAGTACCTGTACATAGCTGCTGGTGCTGGCACGCCAGGCGCGGCGCACATCGTTAACCCACCAGGCGAGTTTGCTAGCGACCCCCGGATATGGCTGACTGAAGGGCCGCGCAAGGCTGACATAGCCAGCCCACGACTTGACGCAGTGATGATCGCAAGCTGCGGCGGGTCTGACCGCAAGGCGGCGATCCACGCCCTGCTCGACCACTGTGGCAGCGACCGCCCGCCGGTAGTGCTGGCTTATGACATTGACGAGGCGGGGCGCGGGTCGGAGCGACGCAAGGGCTTCACAGAGCAAATGGCGTGCGACCTGGCTGCGCTCGACTTCCCGCTGTTTGTCGCCGAGTGGAACGGCACGACGGCAAAGGGCATTGACGACGCACTGCTACAAGGATTGAAGATCACCACCCGCCGCTACCGGCACAAGGGCAGGAAAGGGCTGGCGGCGATTGAAACTGACACCATCGCCCGCGTGTTGGTCGCCGTAGAGCCAGAGCGGATGTACACACTGGAAGAAGCACGGGCGGCCAACTACACCACCATCCGCGCCCTCTTGGATAGCTACGCTGAAGAAGATACAAGCCAGCGCGGGCGGGTCGTGGTGCTGTCCTCGACTACCGGCACAGGCAAGACGACGGCGGCCATCACCGCGCTGGCCGACCGCTGGCAAGCAGGTTGGCCGGAGGTCACGCGCACGCGGCGACGGCAAGCCACCGGCGAGGAGTATACAGCACGCGCCCTGCTGCGTGTGATTGTGGCGGTAGAGCAGCGCGAACAGGTAGCCGAGTGGATCGCCCGCCTCGCCGCGCACGGAGTACCTGCCGTGCCGTTGATCGGGCGGGTCGCGCCGACTGATACCGAACTTGCAGCGACTTGGCCGGGCGCAGTTTGCGAGTTGGCTAAAGAGGCCGAGCAGCTTGCAAAGCGTGGGCATAGTGCTGGGCTTGTTTGCGGGCCGAAGGGCGAACCCCACAACTGTGAACATCAGCAGACGGTCAGCAGCCTATTGAGCGACGATCCAGCCGCCGCGCCGATAGTCATTGCGACCAAAGCCGCCCTGTTCAAAGGCCGCGACCGGCTGGCTAACTTCGACCTCCTGATTTGTGATGAGGGTCTGGAAGGGCAGATGCACGACCCGATTCGGCTGGACAATGACGCGCTGCGTGACTGGCTAATCGCAATGGATCGGCACAGCGATCACTACCCGGTTGGCTGTCCACAAAGAGCGTTGCACGGCGCGCTGACAGTGGCGGTCGCTGGTGCGCCGATGGAAGCTGCCCCGCTGCTCGAACATCTGAAGGTGAACATCCCCAACATAGTGCGGCTGCTGGAAGCGTGCGCGGCAGAGCAGCCGGTGAAACTTCAAGGCGGCGGCGAGGGCTGCCTGCTACTCGAAGCCGTTTGTTATGTGGAGGAAGTTGGCACGCGGCGCAAGCTGATCCCGCCTCGGTACTGGAGCGAACTGGTGAAGGTGCTGAGTGACGAACTGGCAGGCGGCGATCATCTGCTTTGGCTGAAGACGCGACCCGCCGTGCTGGATGGTAAGGCGGTGCAGGCCGGGGCTATCATCTACCAGAGGCCACGCCGTAAGCTGATCAGCAGGCTGACCCCCGACGGGAGCGGACGCAAGTGCGATGCGATCATCCTCGATGCCACGCCCGGCCCACTGCTGACCAATCTGCTACCCCATACCAAGATCAAGAACTTCGCAGTGCCACAACACACCCATGCTGTGCAAACTACCGACGCGCTGTACACCAGCAACGGCCTGGCCGCCCGCGACAGTGCAGCGGCGACCAAGCTGGGCAAGCTGGCTAATGTGCTGGCTACGCCCAACCTCAGCACCGGCGTTATCGGACACAAGCGGTTCATGGGGGCGGGCGGGGCGATCACGGTCAACCTCGAAGCCGACGGCGTAGATGCTGGTTGGTATGGCAACGATGATCGCGCACACAACCGCTGGGAGGATGTTCACGCGCTGATTGTCGTGGGCCATTTCCAGCTACCACCTGATGAAGCAATGATGATGGCCGCGATGATCCGCCATGTGCGCGGGGAAGCTGCCCCGACCAAAGCCGAGTCGGTACAAGTGCTGCGCCCCTACACCTACGCCGACCCTGCTACCGGCATGGGGGCGGGCTGGTGGACAAAGGTCGCCGCCGACCCGTTGTCCTCTAAGATCGCGTTGCACAGTGAGCAAGCCACCTTGTGGCAAGCCATTGGCCGCGCCCGCGCTGCTACCCGCAACCCACTATCGCCGGTGATAGTCTACCTGTTGACCGCAACGCCCGTCGCCGGTCTGAAGGTTGATCGGCTGGCGACGGTAGACGAACTGCTGGAAGAAGCGGGCTTGCTAGACACATGGGCTATTGAGAAGAAGCGGGCGAACATCAAAGCGACCGCAGAGCAGAAAAAACAGGAAGCGGCGGCAAAGATTGAAGCTGCCTACAACGCCGGGGCGCGTGGCGTGCGACCGCTGGCGCGTGCCGCCGGGGTATCTCCGAACACCGTGCAGGCATGGGCCAAGCGGAAGGGCGGAGATGAAAGGTGTATCAAGCACGCTGCACTAATATATATATGCAACGTGTGTGATACAGCATCCATCTCCCCGATCCCGCCCAACGTGGTGCTGCTGGCAGTCATAACGCCGCTGATCTCTGGTATGGTCGAGCCAACCCCGCAACCCGCCCCCACCTCAAAGCCGAGACGCTCACCCCATAGCCGTGCGCCTCGTGCGCCCTCACCAGGCGGGCCAGCATATCAGCCCGCCTCGCTAACCGTCCGATCAACCAGCTAGCTGCACACAAGTGCTGCACAACCGCCCCGCAGCCGCGCCTATCCTCTGCTTGAAGTGCAGCAGCATCATTGCCAGCTTCGCCGCCGATGATGACCGCCGTCCTGTCCCGGCCAGCAACAACCCTGCCCACACGATCCTAACCGGCGGCGATTGCGGCCTCATGTTCGCAGCCTGCTGCAACCGTTGGCAAAGTTGGCATTATCTAACCGCCCACCCAGCCGACATTTTCACTGCTCACAGTCGCGCCGTCTATGCCAACCGCGCAGGCATCAACCCCGCTTGAATACCGCACTGGATTGCTACAGCGTTGTAGCAAGATCGGACATAGCTTGTGCCTAACTCGGACATTTTGGACATTTCCGCCCCCACAATCAGCCGCGACTTTGAGGCAGAAGCCCTGCTGAATGATCGCATCACCGCTGCGCTTGAGGCTGGCATTGACGACGTGCCGACCGCCTATCTGCTCGACCTCGCGGCGTAAGTACGCGCCAGCCTCGCCGGTAAGCCGTGCGCCCATCAACAGGAGACAAGCAGCAATGACAGTTCGCAGCAAGCTAGCCTCTGACGGTTTCGGCGT
>JAYUUN010000040.1:0-48949 GCA_043754535.1 Chloroflexota bacterium
TGGGGCGGAACAGGCCGTTCGCGCCGTTAACGATGTTGCGGCAAGCCAGGAACTGGATGTCGCCGTAGAAGATGTTGGTGGTCGGCACGTCGCTGAAGGTGATCGAGCAGGGCGTGGCCGTCACAGTCGCGGTTGTGGTGCTGGTGGCAGTTACTGTCGGGGTGGCGCAGGCCGCCGCTATCTGACCGCGAATCTCGCCGCCAGGGTAGTTGCTGCTGTGGATATTGAAGTACAGCCCGCCGGTTTGCAGGGCAGCAATCTGGGTCGGGGTCATGGTGCCGGTGCCAGTGAAGGCGTTGGTGCCACTAACCGCATTGAGCGGGAAGATGACCGGACCAGCAGTGCCAGCCGCGCCCTGGTGGATGTGGGCAAAGAGGACAGTGGTGGTAATGCCAATGTAGCTGAGGTTGGCTGTGAATGCGCCAGTTGCCGGGTTGAGCAGGACGGTGCCACTGCCGATTGCCAGCGAGGTATTCGGTGGGGTTTCCTGCGCGCCATTGAGGGTAGCCGCGAAGTTGGTGGTCGAGCAGGGGGTGGCAGTAGCAGTTGGCGTGCCAGTAACGGTGGCAGTGGCGGTGATCGTGGCGGTTGGCG
Source organism: Chloroflexota bacterium (assembly GCA_043754535.1). Taxonomy (GTDB): domain Bacteria; phylum Chloroflexota; class Chloroflexia; order QHBQ01; family QHBQ01; genus JBBROH01. Next base: position 595 of record JAYUUN010000040.1, read on the forward strand.
TGCCAGTGACGGTAGCGGTGGCGGTGATCGTGCCAGTCGGGGTCACTGTTGGGGTTAGTACGGCCTGAATGGCAAGGCGGGCTACCTGCGGCTCATGGTCGCTGGCCTGGTCGAAGAACTCCGAGTTGGCATGGACAACATCCAACTGGGGCTGACCGTTGGTGTAGAGGCTGGGGCTAACCAGAATCTGGTCGAGTACCTGCGCGTTACCCTGGAACTCGTAGCTATAGCGTTCGTTCTGGGCCAGCAGGTCGAACAGGTTGACCAGTTCGGGCGTGCTGTCGCCACCGAGCTTGAGGACGTTGACCGTGTTGGAGAACTCAAAGTCGTTGATGTCGCCGAGGACGACGACCCTGGCGTTCGCGTCGAAGTTGAGGATTTGGCGCACGAAGCCGTTGACGATGGTAGCCTGCTGCTGGCGTTGCACTTCAGAGATGCGCACCGGTGGCTGGAAGCGGCCAAACACGCCGTTGTCGCCACCCTTCGAGTTGAAGTGGTTGACGATAAAGAACAAACGCTGGCCGTTGTAGCTGAACTCAGCAGTCAACGGCTTGCGGCTGCTAGTCCAGGCCACGTTGAGCGGGTCGATGCGCCCAGGGCTGAACTGCAACTGCGGGCCACCCGCGCCGTTAACGACCGTGTTGCTGATCGTCGAGCCGCCGCCGGGCCGCGAGTTGAAGCTGAGGCCGCGATCCGTGCGATAGAGGATGCCCTGGCGGATGTTGCCGCCCGGCTGACCGCCGTCCTGCCCATCTACCGGGTCGATCTGGGTGTAGGTGTAGTTGACCGTTGCGCTGATGCTGCTGATGCTGTTAATCAGCAAGGCGTAGGTCTGGCTAGCATCAACCACACCGTTGTTGATCGCCCCGTTGTTGTCCTGGATTTCTTCAACCGCGATGATGTCGGGAGCCTTCAGGTTGTTGACGATCAGGTTGGAGAGACCCAGCACCTTAGTGATCGTGTCGCCGGGGTTGAGGTTCTCCAGGTTGAAGGTAGCCGCCGTCAGCTTGTTGCTCGGCTGGTCGGAGACGAGAGCGGTCACTTCACGGGTCAGCGGGTTGCTGGCAACCACTGGCTGGCTAGTCACTTGCAGCTTGAAGTTGACGAAGTTGTAGTCCAGCACGCCAGTGATCACGCCGCTGAAGGTCGCACTGACGTTGACGTTTGGCAGGCGGCCACCACCACTGGCACTAAGTACCAGGTCGTTGAGGATGATCCGCTCTGGGTTGAAGTCGTCGGTGGGGTTAGTGCTGGTTACGTAGCTAGCGGTAGCGGTAATTTCGATGCCGCCGCGCACGGTGCGGGTGCCAGTGGCGTAGCTGCCGTTGTCGGTCAGCACAGGGATTTCGCTGTTGGTGTTGAAGTCGTTGGTGGGGCCAACTGCAACCGTGTTGTTGACCCGCACGAGCATACCTTCCATGCTCTCGTAGAAGTCAATACCGTCTTGGGTGGGATCGAAGGTGTTGCTACCATTCTCCACGTCACCGTTCGTGTCGTTCTCGATCACATTGGTGGGGGGAATGCGCCCGCCAGTACCGATGGTGATCGGGGTGGGTAGGGGGTTGCCGCTGGACAGCACTGTGATCACCCGCCCTGGGTTGTCGATCTGGGTGGTCGTCAGGTTGTCGGGGTAACTGACCGCGCTAGCGCGGAACTCCTTGACCGTGCCGCTGAAGACGATGCTATCGCCCACTAGAACGGTCGGCGCACTGCTGGTGAAGATGAAGATTGCCTCTGAGGTTGCGTCGTTCAGGTCCGCAGTCGGGTCCTGCACATAGAAGCCGTTGGTCTTCTTGGCGGTGACAATGCCGGGGATGTTGCTGACGACCGTGCCGCTGTAGGGCGAGAGGTGGCTGGCACCCTGGATGTCATGGATGCGGGTCGCAGGGCCAGGGGGGGTGCTGGTCACAGTGGGGGTGATCGTCGCGCTGGCGGTGGCCGTCGGGCTGCCGATGGTGGCCGTCGCGCTGGCAGTGTTGGTCGGGCCACCAGGGGTGTTGGTGTTGGTGGCCGTCGGCGGAGTGCCGCAGGGGTTGAGCGGGCTGCTGCTGTTGCGCGGCGCGGGCTGGCTCACCGAGAAGTCAATTGAGTTCCGGTCGCTGTCGGTGCAGCCATTGCCTGCCCGCAGGTCGGCAGTGGTGTTACTGGGCGCAGCAGCTGCAGCCACCCCCTCGAAGTTGTTGGCCGCGCCATAGCCCACGAAGTCGATGATCGTCAGCAGAGCAGTGCCACTGGGGAAGCAGTCGTTAGCCACGCTGCCACAGGCAAGGGTGGTAGTCCCGCCGACCAGGGCGACTTTGCCGTTATTGTTGCTCAGGGCGAGCGTGCCAGTGTAATCTGGGGTTGGCAGTAGTGCGCCAATAGCAGCGTTACTGTTTAGCTTGATCAGGTAGTATTGGCCTGGGGCGATGCTGCCCGTCAGCGTGTTGACGTTGGTGGTAGTGAAGGCACTAGCGGCACTGGCATACTGGAGCGAGTACGCACTGAGGTTGATCGTTGCTGCACTGAGGTTGAGCAGTTCAACGTAGTCGTTCTGATAGGCTGCGCCAGTGTTGCCGCCGCCGCCATACACCTGGCTGATCGTGACGCTGGTGCTGACTGCTGGCTGGCTGATCGCCTTTGCAGGCTGCTGGGCAGTGAGGGTGCTGCCAGTGGCTGCCAGTGCGCTAATGCTGCTGAGCGTGATGGTGAGGACGATCACGAGGCTAAGACCAATCCACATGGGGCTACGCCGCTTGTTGCTGCTGATCAAATCTGTTCCCTTTCTCTAATACTACTTTCTTGCTGCCGAGGTAAATCACTCTATAAGGCTTGCAGGTGGCAAACCCTAACGATTATATCAACCTTTCTTTAACGCAATGTAAACGGTGACAGTGCAAATCTTGCGATATTGGCGGAAACGCTATTGCTATTTGTGCCGATGGCCGCTCACAGTTCTACAAGGCAGATGTAAAGGAGTGGGTACGAAGCAGGTGAGTTATAGACAGGAGCGCGTAAAAGGGATGGTTGCACAGAGGAGATTTGTTGGCCTGATCGTAAGTTTGTTGGCTGTCCTGCTGGTTGTGCTACCTGGCGTGGCTGCCCCCCTGGGCGATCCACCACCAGCCCAGCAGTTGAGCGAGCCGCCACAGCAGTGGTGTGATGGTGTACACGCTGCACCGTCTACCTGTACTATCGTGAAGGGACCAGCATCCGCCTGGCCCTGAGCAAGGACGGCTTGAACTTCAGCCCCCAGCCGGGCAGCCCGATCCTTGCCAATGGCACCAGTAAGCAGTAAGATGCGGCGCAGGTTTACGGGATGTTTATTCGCCGCAACGAGGCGGGTGGTTACACCATGTACTACAATGGCATCCCAGAGTTGGGCGGCAACTATGGCATGATCGGCATCACTGATGGCCCCGACCTGACTCACTTCACTCCACGCAGCGACAACCCGGCGATTACCATCGGCGATACGCCTGCCAACTTCGCCACCGCCAACCCAGTAAAGCAGACGATCAGCCTCAGTTGGCACCAGGTGGTCACCGATGCAACCAATTATACGCTCAAGTACGGGGTGCAGAGTGGGGTCTACACTGCAACGGTGGACGTAACTGGGCTGGGCAGCTATACCCTACGCCCACCTGGGCCTGCTGACTACTACCTGACAGTGACAGCCAGCAGGGATGGGGTGGAGAGCTATCCCGCCGAGGAGCGACACGTGCGCCTGGTTGCTGCCAGCCCCGCCTTGACCCAGCCTGCTACACTTGTTGGAGGACTACGAGCTAACGGGCTTGTTCACCACCAGCCCCTTCGCCAGCAGCCTGCGCCGCCTGCTCTACGCCGCACAGCCAACCCCAGCAGCCAGCGGGGCAAGCGGCAACTAAACCTCAAGGAGACAGGGTAGATGCAGGCCAAGACGACAGCGGTAACGGTGGGCGAAGAAGGGCAAAGCAACGACCACCAGCGCAAATGGATCATTCTAGCAACGGTTGCCCTCGGTACCTTCATGGGGACGCTGGACAGCAGCATCGTCAACATCGCGCTGCCGACTATCCGCCACCAACTGAATGCGGGCGACTCGGTGCAATGGGTGGTACAAGTCTACTTGCTGACGATCACCAGCACCTTGCTGATCATGGGTAGGCTGTCCGACCTGCTGGGACGGCGGCGGGTATACGTTGGTGGGTTCGCCCTCTTTACGGTCGCCTCGCTACTCTGCGGCTTCGCCTGGGACTTGTGGTCGCTGGTCGCCTTCCGTCTGCTGCAAGGGCTGGGCAGCGCGATGATCTTCGCAATTGGCCCGGCCATCATCGCCGACACCTTCACGCCACGAGAGCGGGGTCAAGCCCTCGGCTGGGTGGGGACAGTGGTGGCGGCGGGTAGCTCGGCTGGGCCGGTGATCGGCGGTCTCCTGCTTGGTAGCTTCGGTTGGCCCGCTATCTTCTTCGTCAACGTGCCGGTGGGCATCTTCGCGGTCTGGAGGGCCTGGAAGATCATCCCGGAGGGGGGGACGCACCGTAGCCGCCGCTTCGACGCGACAGGGGCGGTCTTGTTTGCGCTGGGGGTGATCTGCCTGCTGCTGGCCCTCGACTTCGGTTCGCAGCGGGGCTGGGGCAGCAGCCTGGTGATCGGTCTGTTTGTTGGTGCGGCGGTGCTGCTCGGCAGCTTCTTTGCCTGGGAGGGGCGGGTGCGCGAGCCGATGCTGAACCTCAGTCTGTTCCGCATCTGGCCTTACACGGCGGCTCTGGCAGCAGTGGGCCTCAGCTTCACCGCCAGTGCCGCCAACCTGTTCGTGCTGCCGTTCTACCTGCAAACCATCCTCGGCTACCCACCAGAGCAGGCAGGCTTCATCCTGCTAGCCGGGCCACTCGCCCTCTTGGTAGTATCGCCGCTCGGTGGACGGCTGGCCGACCGCTTCGGCGCACGCTGGGTCGCCAGTGGTGGGTCGATCCTGGTCGCCATCGGCTACTTCCTGCTCGCTGGCCTACAAGCAAGCTGGGTCTGGCAGGATGTAGTCTGGCGGCTGGTTCTCTTGAGCGTCGGCTTCGGCCTGTTCCAGTCGCCCAACAATGCCTCGGCCCTCAACGCTGCGCCAGTTGCCGAACGTGGCATCGCCAGCAGCATGATCCCCTTCATGCGTAACTTCGGCCTCGTGCTAGGCATAGCGGTAGGGGCAGCAGTCTGGTACAGCCAGCGGGCTGTCTACGCCAGTAGCCACGCTCTGCGCCCAGAGGATACTGCCGCGCAGATTGCAGGGCTGCAAATTGTCTACTATATGCTGACTGGCTTGCTGCTGCTCTCGGCTAGCATCAGCCTCTCACGCGGCAAGCTGCCCATGCAGGAGGAGCCACCGCTCGCAGTGGAGGGCCAGCCCGCCAGCTTCAGCCACTTACTACTCGCCGTAAGGTACCCAAATGTTCTTCACCTGGGTCGCTTCGCGCAGGAACTCCTGGCCTTCAGCGTGGCTAGATAGCCAGTCGGTGGCCCGGCCCAGGCTTGTCCAGGTACGCTTCATGTTACCAACGCTGGCTAGCTCCACCTGCTTGCTGCCCGCAGCGGTGCCAAAGTACCAAACGCCATCCACATCGTCATGCTCGGCCAGCACCTTCGCCAGCGGCTCGCGTGGGCCAGTCACAATGTTGACCACCCCAGCGGGCAGGTCGGAGGTGTCGAACACCTGGTAGAGGTCGGTGGCAGAGAGCGGGTGCAGCGGCGAAGGAACGACCACCACCGTGTTGCCCATCGCAATTGCGGGGGCGACCAGGGAAACGAAGCCCAGTAGCGGCGCGTCGTCGGGACAAAGGATACCCAGCACCCCGACTGGCTCATTCATCGCCAGGGTGACATTGCGCGAGGGGGTGGAGTGTACGAGGCCGTCGTACTTGTCGGCCCAGGCTGCGTAGGTGAACAGGCGCGAGATTGCTGCCTCCACCTCTGCTACGCCGTCGCCGCCAGTCTGCTGGGCGAGGCGGGCAGCAAACTCGGCAGCGCGGACGGCTAGGTTCTCAGCGATGTAGTAGAGTACCTGCGCCTTGTTGTGGCCGTAGGCCATTGCCCAGCCCTCAGCTGCGTGGGCCGCCTCAACCGCATTGCGGATGTCCTTGCGGTTGCCTTCGCCCACCAGCCCAATCTCGCGCCTCCCCGCCCCATAGATCGGCATTGAGTAGCCGCTATCGGGTCGGGCCTGCTTACCACCGATGTACATCTTCGGGGTGCGGTCGATCACCGGCAAGGCTGAACGGCCACGCTCTGCTACCCTGCTCCCCCCCACGAGGTCAGCGGGAGAAGCGGGAGACTCGGCAAGGGCTGCTGGCTCTGCGCCATTGTCCCGCAGCTTGAGGTACTCCCACAGCCCCTCCTTGCCGCCTTCACGCCCGTAGCCACTCTCACGGTAGCCGCCAAAGCCGCTGGCTGCGTCAAACTGGTTGGTGCAATTGACCCAGACGGTGCCAGCCTTGATCTGGCGGGCGATGTCCAGCGCGAGGTTGAGGTTGTCGCTCCAGACGCTGGCGGCCAGGCCGTAGCTGGTGTTGTTCGCCAGGGCGACCGCCTCGGCTGGGGTGCGGAAGCTCATGCTGACCAGCACCGGGCCGAAAATCTCGGTCTGCGCTATCATCGAGGCGGGCGACACGTCGGTTAGTAGCGTCGGCGGGTAGAAGCTGCCTTCAGTGGGACACGACCAGGAGGGCTGCCACAAGGTCGCGCCCGCAGCCACACCCTGCTGCACCAGCGCATCGATCTGCTCAAGCTGGCTGGGTGAGACTATCGCGCCAATATCCATTGCCTTGTCGAGCGGCTGACCGACCCGCAGCTTCTCCATGCGGGCGCGCAGCTTCGCCAGCAGCTTCTGCTCAACGCTCTCCTGCACCAGCAGCCGCGACCCCGCGCAGCAGACCTGCCCCTGGTTGAACCAGATCGCGTCCACCACCCCCTCCACCACACTGTCCAGGTCGGCATCGGCGAAGACGACGAAGGGCGACTTACCGCCCAGTTCGAGCGACAGCCGCTTGCCAGTGCCAGCCGTCTGCTGCCGTAGGGTACGGCCCACCTCGGTCGAGCCAGTGAAGGCGATCTTGGCAACGTCGGGGTGTGCGACGATAGCTGCGCCCGCTGAACCAGCATCGCCAGTAATGATGTTGACCACGCCAGCAGGCAGGCCCACCTCGCGGCAAATCTCGGCGAAGGCCAGGGCGGTCAGTGGGGTGTAGCGGGCGGGCTTCAGCACAACAGTATTGCCCATCGCCAGGGCGGGCGCGATCTTCCAGGCCATCATCATCAGCGGGAAGTTCCAGGGGATGATCTGCCCAACCACGCCGAGCGGGGCGTAGTCGCGCAGTTCGCTCTCCATCAATTGCGCCCAGCCCGCATAGTAATAGAAGTGGCGGGCAACCAGCGGCACATCAATGTCTCGCGTTTCGCGGATCGTCTTGCCGTTGTCCAGCGACTCTAGCACGGCTAGCAGGCGCGAGTGCTTCTGTATCTGGCGAGCCAGGGCGTACATCCAGCGGGCGCGGGCGTGGCCCGGCAAACTGCTCCAATCCTTGAAGGCAGCAGCGGCAGCAGCGACCGCTGCATCCACGTCGGCAGGGTTGGCCGCCGCGATCTTCGCCAGTGGCTTGCCGTTCGCGGGGTTGGTTGTCTCCAGGTACTTGCCACTCTGCGGCTGTACCCACTCGCCACCGTAGAACAACTCGAACTGGCCGCCATGCTCCTTCAGCCATTCCATAGCCGGGTTAGCCGCCTCTGGGGCTGGGCCATATGCCATCGTCTCAAAGATTTCTGCCACGCTAGTCATGTCACATATCCTTCTTGATGGGCGGCTCCACCATCATTGTACGGGGGTTGAGGGAGGGCGTGCCTACAGTGCGTCGTCGCCGCTCCAACTGGCCCGGATTTCGGCAAAGAGCCGGGCGTAGCGGGCCAGCCTTTCCATCGGCTCGTTGAATGCGGTGGACTCCTTCTTGTTGCCCGCCGACTTCATCTCATCGCGCAGGGCGGCTAGCTGCTCGTACGCCTCACCCAGCTTCGCTTCGACTGCACTCAACTGTTCGGCCCAGCCGGTTGTTTCCTCGTTCAAGTTTGCGCTCCTTTGTTGACCACACCTTGCAGGCTAGACCATTGGTTGGCGGTAGCTGGCAGCGTAGTGGCCGGTGACGAAGTGTTCTAGCTGGCGTTCGATGTCGGTCAGCAGGGACGACGCGCCGATGCGGAACAGGTTAGGGCGCAACCACCCGTCGCCCAGTTCTTCCTTGATCAAAATCAAAAAGTCCAGGGCTTGCTTGGCGGTACGGATGCCACCTGCTGGCTTGAAGCCAACCCGCATCCCGCTCAACTCGTGATACTCGCGGATTTGGCGCACCATCACCAGGCTGTTCGCTAGGTTCGCGTTGGTCGTCTCCTTGCCAGTGCTGGTCTTGATGAAGTCGGAGCCTGCCATCATGCAAACGAGGCTGGCGCGGGCAACGTTGCTCAGGGTAGCGAGTTCGCCCACCGCAATGATCGCCTTCATGTGTGCGTCTGCACAGGCAGCCCGAAAGTCGCGCACTTCGTCGTAGAGTGCCTGCCAGTTCTCGGTCAGCACGTGGGCGCGGGAGATCACAATATCGATCTCCTGCGCCCCCGCCGCCACCGAGTCGGCGATCTCTGCCAGCTTGACATGGTGGCTCACCTGCCCCGCTGGGAAGCCGGTGCTGACCGCAGCGACCGGGATCGCTGTCCCTCGCAAGGCAGCGACCGCAATCGGCACCAGGTTGTTGTAGACGCAGACCGCGCCCACAGTCAGGCCAAGCTGTTGCACGCCCGTTGCTGCCAGGATTTCGGCGCGCACGGGCTGGCGGGCCTTCGCGCAGAGGCGGCGCACGTTGCTCGGCGTATCGTCACCCGCCAGCGTGGTCAGGTCCATGCAGGTGATCGCCCGCAAGAGCCAGGCGGCCTGCCACTCCTTCTTGACGGTGCGGCGGGCTGGCAACGAGGTGGCCCTGCGCTCTACCGCGCTGCGGTTGACGTGGGCGGCATTGACCAGACCCAGGTCTAGCGGCATCCCCGGATTGCGCTGCTCTACCGCCAGGTCAAGGTGGCTGTTGCTCGCGCTGTCAGTTGCGCCATTGATGGTCGTTCGTGGCAAAGTAGTTGTCATAGTTACCCCTCATTCGGCCCTGATTGCTGCTCATGTGGCACTGCTCACTAACCAACATTTTGACCAATACGGGCGGCTTTGTCAAGCCCGCTTTGGTACGGTATAATATGAGGAAAGGCAAGCAGCAGCAACCAAAAATGCTAACTTCAGCCAGCAAAGGAGTACCCGCTATCGCCAGCACCCAGCCAGCCAGTCGCAGATGTGAGCAGATCGAAGCCGCAGCCCTGCGCTTGCCCACCGACGAGCAGCGCAGCCTCATGCACAAGCTGATCGACAGTGCTGCTAGCTGGGCTAACTCCGCCAGCAACCTGGTTGAGCAAGCAGTGTGGCTGACTATTGACGACCTGGGAGACGCGATGCAGTGCGCCTCGGCCAACGCAGTGGGGGTAAAGATTATTGTTACTGCCGACAAGCGGATCAAGGCTCCAGGCTTTATCACGGCTACACCAGCCAAGTTCCTTACTATGCTATGACAGACCAAGCAAAGAGAACCCTACACGCTAGCTGGGTGAACGGCAGCGACGATGGAGGCTTCTACTTCTGGGTGGAGTTGGACAAGGCGCGGGCTGGTAGTTCGCCCATCTTCGACAGCCGCTACCCGAAGTACCCGCTGGCCGCCACCGCCGCTACCTTGAGCAAGTACTTCGACCAGTGGCTGGGCCTCTATGGTTACTATGCCCTACCGACCTGGGCCTACCTGCCCCGACCGGGCAGCAATCAGCAAGAAGGCTTCTGTCTGCCGACGATCCAGGCCAGCAACTATGAGATGATCGACATCCTGCTCGGCTCGCACGATGACCTGCTGGGCCAAGAGTTTGCTGCTGGGGCTGACCTCGCGTACTGGGCTGCTGCCCTGCGCTTCGCGTTGGAGATCGTGGTGGGCGGCTACTACCTGCCCACGCTCTACCTGCGTGGCAAGCAGTGGCAGGCACGCTGGGAAGCCGACCTCGACCACCCCACTGTTGGCCCCCGCTTTGACATCCTGGTAGAGGCAATGCCCCCCGCTACCCTCCTCTACGCTTATGGTGAGCGCGGCCTGGCGAAGATGATCGACGGCGAGCAGCAGCAGCCCGCACCCATCCTGGCTGGCTTCCTCAACAGCGTAGTCAGCGAAACGCTTTCCTCCTTCCTCAAACGCGACCTTGCCCCACAGAGCAAGGATAAGTATGCCAACCTCTGGGTGCAGTCGCTATTTGGTCGCCACAGCTACCTGGTGGATGATTTGGAGACGCTCCGCACCAAGGCCCAGCGCGACAGGTTGCAACCGCTGTTCGACAGCTATACCGCCTGGCGCGGGCAGTTGACTGGGGTTGCTGCACCGCTAGAGAGTGGCAGCAACTACCGCGTGGCCTTGCGTCTCGAGCAACCGCCCAGCCAGCAACCCGCTGACGGCCTGCTGGACGAGGAGTTGTTTGCGCCAGAGCAGCCCGACAAGTGGCGGCTGCGCTTCCTCTTGCAGGCTAACGACGACCCTAGTCTGCTCGTCCCCGCCGAGGACGTTTGGCAGGCAGACAGCAGCAGTCTGGACTACCTGAGCCGCCGCTTCGACCGCCCTCATGAGCGGCTGCTGATCGCCCTCGGCCACGTCGCTCGCCTCTTTCCTCCCGTAGAGCGCGCCCTGACCACCGCCCGCCCGACCGTGGCCTACCTGACGTTGGAGGAAGCCTACCAGTTTCTCAGCGAGGCCGCCCCAGCTTTGGAGGAGAGTGGGCTGGGGGTGATCGTGCCTAACTGGTGGCAGCAGCGGGCCAAACTGAAGGCGAAGGCCCGGCTGAAGGGGGCGGACGAGAAGAAGACTGGCAGCGGTCTCTTTAACGTCGAGGGCCTGGTTGAGTACGACTGGCAGCTATCACTTGGCGACGAGACGTTTTCGCCCGACGAGTTCGCTCAGGTCGCTGACCTCAAGCAGCCGCTAGTGCAGGTGCGCGGCCAGTGGCTAGAGTTGCGCCCAGAGCAGCGCGAGGCTGCCTTGCAGTTCCTCAAGCGCAATCCACATGGCACGATGGCCCTGGGTGATGCAGTGCGCCTGGCCCTGGGCGGCACGGGCGAGCAGGCCGCCGGGCTGGAGATCGGCGAAGTCGAAACCCAGGGCTGGCTCAAGGTACTGATGGGTGAACTGGAGGAGGGCCGCCTGGAGGAGTTGCCGCCGCCCATCAACCTGCACGCCACCTTGCGTGCTTACCAGGTGCGCGGCTACTCCTGGCTGGCCTTCCTCCGTCGCTACGGCCTCGGCGCGTGCCTGGCCGACGACATGGGCCTGGGCAAGACGATCCAGCTACTGACCCTGCTGCTGCGCGAGAAGGAAGCCGGGCGGGCTGGCCCCAGCCTACTGCTCTGCCCCACTAGCGTGGTCGGCAACTGGCAGCGCGAGGCCGACCGCTTCACCCCCGACCTGCGCGTGATGGTGCATCACGGGGCGACCCGCCAGCGCGACAATGAACACTTCGCCGCCGACGCGCACAGCCACGACCTGGTGATTAGCAGCTACGGGCTGGCCGCCCGCGACGAGGAGCTTTTCGGCAGCGTACCCTGGCGCAGCCTGGTCTTGGACGAGGCCCAGAACATCAAGAACCCCTCCACCCGGCAGACGCGGGCGATTAAGAACCTGCCTGCCATGCAGCGCATTGCCCTGACTGGCACACCGGTGGAGAACAGGTTGATCGAACTGTGGAGCATCATGGACTTTCTCAACCCTGGCTACCTGGGCAGTGCAGAGAGCTTCCGCAAGCACTTCGCCACCCCAATCGAGAAGGAGGCCGACCCCGCCGCCACCCAGAAGCTCCGCAAGCTGACCCAGCCCTTTATCTTGCGGCGACTCAAGACCGACTCGCGCATCATCCAGGACTTGCCACCCAAGAACGAAATGAAGGTCTACTGCAATCTCTCCGTTGAGCAGGCCAGCCTCTACCAGGCGTTCGTCAACGACATCTTGCGCCAGATCGAGGAGAGCGAGGGCATCCAGCGGCGCGGTCTCGTCCTCAAGATGCTGCTGCGCCTCAAGCAACTGTGCAACCACCCGGCCCAATTCCTGGGTGACAGTTCGGCCCTGGCTGGGCGCAGCGGCAAGCTAGCGCGCCTGGAGGAGATGCTGGAAGAAGCACTCAGCGCAGGCGACAAGGTGTTGATCTTCAGCCAATTCGCCGAGATGGGCGGGATGTTGCAGTCCTACCTGCAAGAGCGGCTGGGGGTGGAAGCTCTTTACCTCAGCGGCAGCACCGAGCGGCGCAAGCGTGAGGAGATGGTGCAACGCTTTCAGAGCGCAGATGGGCCGCCTCTCTTTATCCTCTCCCTCAAGGCAGGTGGCGTGGGCCTCAACCTGACCGCTGCCAACCACGTCTTCCACTTTGACCGTTGGTGGAACCCGGCGGTGGAGAACCAGGCGACCGACCGTGCCTTTCGCATCGGCCAGACCAAGAGCGTACAGGTACACAAGTTTATCTGCATTGGCACGTTGGAGGAGCGCATCGACCTGTTGATCGAGAGCAAGCGTACCCTGGCCGAAAGCGTGATTGGTGGCGACAGCGAGGGCTGGCTGACCGAACTCAGCACCGCCGACCTGCGCGACCTGGTGCGTCTCAGTGCCGACGCGGTGGGGGACTAACTAATGGTGACGAAGAAGGGGGATGCAGGCAACTGGTTCTGGCAACGGTGGCTTGACGTGTTGGAGGGCGAGACCGACGAAGGCCGCTTCACGCGGGGCCGCCGCTACGCCAACAACGGCAGCATTCTCAGCCAGACTATTGCCCCTGGCAAGCTGAAGGGGCGGGTGGAGGGTAGCGAGGCCGCTCCATATAAAGTCTCTATCCGCGTGCCGCTGCCTGACGACAACCAGTGGGAGACGGTATTGCAGGCGATCCGCAACCAGCCGCTCCGCCTCAGCCGCTTGCTGGCAGGCCAGTGGCCGCCCGAAGCTGAAGACCTGTTTGCGGCGGCCAGTATCGAACTGGTACCCGAACTTGACCTTGAGCTACTATCCTGCGACTGCGAGGACTGGTACGGTGATGCTCCCTGCAAGCACCTGATCGCCCTCTGGTACAGCTTCGGCCAGCAAGTCAGCAGCGACCCGTTCAAGCTGTTTGCCCTCTATGGCCGCGACCGCGATGAGGTGCTGGCCGCCGTTGGCTTGCCTGGCCCCCAGTCGTCTGTTGGGCTAGAGCCTGCCGCTACCCTAAAGGTAGCCTCACCCACTCTGCCCGCTGCTAGCAATGAGCAACTCTGGCAGCCAGGGCCAGCATTGCTGGGCTTCAGCACGCAGCTTGTCCCGCTCAAAGGCGAGTCGCCTAGCCTGACGCGCCTCGGTGAACCACCCTTTTGGTCGGGCGACTTCGCCGCCGCCCTGCGTCCTGCTTACGAGCAGGTGAGCAAGCGGACGGTTCTCTGGCTGGTCAAGGCACTCAAGGCCAGCGCAGATGTAGCGGGCAAGGAGTACAAGGGCGACGAGTACGAAGATAAGGACGAGGCCGACCAGAGGGATGAGATTGCTGCCTACGAAGATGAGGATGCAGACGAGGAAGATAATTAACGTAGGCTTAGAGGAGTAACTTTGTTGGCGAATATCAAGGCTAATAGCTTGCCAAACTGCTAAGGATGGCGTAAAATTAGGCAAGGATCGTATTAGCGGGGAGCAATGTCGCTCAAGGGACAGGGGGATCACGCTATGCCACAGCAGCGTTACGAAAAAGAGATCGAGGATATTCTGCGGAAGGCCGAGGAAGCAGGATGGGGCAAGGTAAACGGTGCCGCTCCGCGCCCGCAGGAGACAGCCCGCCCCTTGCCACCCAACCGCTCCAACCCCACAAAGCCGAAAGCGAACCGCCGCTCGGTGCGCTGGACCCCTGGTAGCATCCTCGCCGCTGTGGCGATCTTTACCCTGCTAGTGATCATACTCTCCCCGATTGACCCCAGCCGCATCACCTTGCTGCTCAGGCCGCTCGCGGTGCTGGCCCTGATTGGTGCAGTGATCTACTACTTCAGCCAGAGTGGGCGCACATCGCCACCCCCCGGCGAGAAGCGATGGCGCGGCCAGCCGATTCAGTTCGAGCAGCCCGAAACTCCCTTCGAGCGCATTGCCAGCACCCTCCGCCGCTGGCTCAACCGCCGCTAGCCACCCCTGTTTGACAAGCCCGCTGTCACCTGTTATACTGCGAAAGATGTTAATAAGCGTTGAACCTGGGGGAAGTCCGGTGCAAACCCGGCGCAGTCCCGCTACTGTAACCGCTATTTGCGGTGAGCCAGATCGCCCATTCCACGCAGACACGACCACCCTTCGCGAGAGAGGGTATGTGTGAGCTACCTGCTGGGGCGACTCTACCCTCCGCGCCGCAGAGCCACGCTACCCTCGCCCTTTTCGGGCGGGGGTCTTTTGTTGGCCCTACGGGAAGAAAAGGAGAGTCCATGTCCTACGCCAAGAAGTTGAGTAGCCTGCTGCTGGTGCTGACCCTGTTGATCGGTTTCGGCGCGTCCGCTGCCGCCGCCCCTGCTGCCCCTGCCGCCGCAACCACCGCCGCGCAAACGGCGGCTAGCTGGCTGCGCGGCGCACAACAAGCCGACGGCGGCTTTGGCCCTGCGCTCAAGGGGCCTTCCACCCTCGGCCAATCCACCGATGCCGCCTTTGCCTTCGCCGCCAGTGGGGCAGAGTTGACTGACGTGGTGAAGGGCGGCAAGTCGCTGCTCGCTTACCTGGTGGCGAACGGGGCCACCGCCAGTTCGCCCGCCGCTGCCTGCAAGGTAGCTCTGGTTGGGCGTGGTTACCTGCCGAAGACGGTCTTCGACGCGATCAGCAAGGCTTACGACAAGACGACTGCCACCTTCGGCAAGACCACTCTCGACCAGGCCTACTGCCTGCTACAAAGTCGCACTGGCGCACCCCAGGAGGAGATTGATGCGCTGAAGAAGCTCCAGCTTGCCGATGGCAGCTTTGCCTTCGCAGGGCTGGGCGCAGCCGGTGAGGGGGACAGCAACACCACTGCGCTGGTAATGCAGAGCCTGGCCGCCAACGGCGTGGCTGCCAACGATGCGGCGATCACCCAGGCGGTTGCTTACCTCAAGACGCAGCAGAACGACGACGGCGGCTTCCCCTACCAGAAGCCCAGTCAGTACGGCACCGACACCGACGCGAACTCGACCGCCTACGTAATCCAGGGTTTGCTGGCTGCTGGCCTTGACCCCGCTGGCTTCAAGAGTGCGGCTGGCAATGACCCGCTGGCTGCCCTGCTCAAGTTGCAGAACCCCGACGGTGCCTTCCGCTTCCAAGGCGCAAGCGGCGAGGACAACGTGCTGGCAACCTTGCAGGCGATCCCCGCCCTACGCTATGCCAGCTTGCCAATTGCGATCCCCGACGCGGCAGGCAGCGCAGCGGTGAGTGGCACCCCAGTGGTCGTTAACGATAGTAGCATGGTCGCTACTCCACCTAGCACCCCTCGCCTACCGCGTACCGGTAGCAGCGACTATGGCTGGCCGCTGACCTTGTTCGCCCTCGCGCTCAGTGGGCTGGTGGGCGGCCTGCTGCTCCGCCCTCGGCGCAGGCGCAGCTAGAAAGCACCCGCTTGCATCTCCCTGGCACAATCAGGCCCGCTCCCGCCACTGAACCCACCCTGCTTGCTGGGGAGGGCAGGGTGGGGGTGTCCTCATTCCGCCCCTCTCGCCTGTCGCCCAAGTGTGCATGGGGGGGGCTGCCCTGCCTGCTAGCCCTGATCCTCTTTGCGGGCAACGCTGCTGCCGCGCAACAGGTTGTTGGTACGCCGCTGCATCACGCGGCCCTGGTGGTGCGGCATGGAGACGGACGAGTAGTGACCAGGGTGGTGGCTTTCAGCACAGAGAGCATCAGCGGGCTGGAACTGCTTGAGCGGGCCAGTCTGGAGGCAGAGATAGACTACCTCGGCCTGGGTGGAGCGGTAGCCGCGCTCCAAGGTGAGGGCTGCCACCCCCCCGGCCAGTCGGCCTTCTGCCAATGCCAGGGCGCAGAGTGCAAGTTTTGGCGGTACTTCCACCTCGACCCCGGCCCGCCTGCCCAGTGGCGACTAGCCAACTCTGGTGCGGGCGACTACCGAGTGCGCGACGGGGCGGTAGAGGGCTGGGCCTGGGGTGGCAAGGAGCAACCGCCGCTCTACAGCTTCACCGACCTCTACCAGCCCCCACCACCGACTGCTACCCGCGCTTCCACCCGCCCGTCTCGCCCCAGCAGTACGCCGACGCGCACGGCCCAACCGGCTACTACTACGCCAACGCCAGCACTAGCCACCGCCATGCCCCGCCCCAGCCCGATTGTTGGGCAGGTTGGGCTAGTCACAACAACGGCGCAGGCAGCTACCGCCACGCCTTCACCACAACCAAGCAGTACGCCACAACCGAGCGACACCCCAGCAGCGATGCTCACCGCCAGCTTGGTTGTCGTGGCAACGACCACACCGGGGGTGGCAGACGTGTTGCCAATGGCTACGAGCCAACCGCCCGGCGCGTACCGTGGTGCAGAGGGGCTGGCAGTCGCCATGATCTTGCTACTCGTGTTGCTGCTGCTGGTCGGGCGTGGTGCGACAGGGGAGCCGTTGAACAGCAGGGCGTGGTTGGGGTGGCTGCTAGCGGCGGTGCTGGCAGTGGGCAGCAACCCCTACTACCTGGCTATGCTGCTGCTAACTAGCCTGATCGTCTATCGGGGCTGCGCCGCGTCGCCAGGGGGGCAGCAGGGCAGCGTGCTGCTGCGCCTGGGCGTGGTCAGCTTCGCCTTCATTGCCCTGTTCAACTTCTTGACCGCGCACGCTGGGCGTACTGTTTTGCTCACCCTCCCGCGAGAGTGGCCCGCGATTGGCGGCATCCTTACCGCCGAGGGGCTGGCCTGGGGTGCCAGCAAGGGGTTGACCATCCTCACCTTGCTGGCTGTCTTTGCCACCTTCAATCGGGTGGTTAGCCACCGAGAGGTGTTGAGCCTGATCCCTGGCCCCATGCGGCGGCTGGGGCTAGTCGCCAGCATTGCGGTGCTGTTTGTGCCACAGACGGTGGCGGCGGCGCAGAATGTGCAGCAGGCTCAACAGTTGCGCGGCTATCGAGTGCGGGCGCGCAATCTCCTACCGCTATTCGCCCCTCTCCTGCTCCTCAGCCTGGAGCAGGCTAGCCAGTTGGCCGAGGCCTTGGCGACGCGGGCGTGGGGCTATGGGCCACCCGGCTTCAAGGGGCGCACTGCCTACCGCCACCTTGTTTGGCGGCCACGTGACCGACTGCTGCTGGCGGTTGGGCTGGCGGTAGCCACCAGCTTCGCTCTGCTCCGCCTGTTCAGCAGCCTGCCACTGGACTACTACCCATACCCCCAGTTGCAGTGGCCGCCCTTCGACCTCCTACCTGCCTTGCTGACCATCGCGCTGCTGCTGCCCCCTGCTCTGGTCAGTCTAAGTCACGCCCGTCAGCCCGACCAGACGGCAGCCAGCGTGCTGCAAAGGAGTGAGCCATGACCCTGATCGGCCTCAGTCACCCGCTCGGCCCTGCCATGCCCTCCTACCCTGGCGTGCCAGAACCACAGTTCCACACCCTCTTTACGCATGAGCAGAGCGCAGCACGCGGCAACTACGCCCCTGGCACGACCTTCCAGATCGCCACCTACGAGATCGCTGGCAACACTGGCACGTATGTGGATGCTCCCTTCCATCGTCATCCTGGCCTTGCGGATTTGGCGAAGCTGCCCCTGGACAGGCTGGCGAACCTGCCTGCCATCGTGGTTGTGATTGCGCCAGAAGGGGCCATCGAGCTGGCGACTTTCACGGGGCTGGAAGTGCGTGGCAAGGCGGTGCTGCTGCATAGTGGCTGGGCGCAACGCTGGGGTGGCGACTACTTCCGCTCCGGCCCCTACCTGACTGTTGCTGCCTGCGAAGGGTTGGTGGCGGCGGGTGCGCTCCTGGTCGGCATAGATTGCGCCAATATAGATGACATGGCAGACAAATCGCGCCCTGCTCACACCATCTTGCTTGGTGCGGGCATCCCGATCATCGAACATCTCTGTAACCTTGAGCAACTACCGGCTGAAGGTAGCCGCTTCTTCGCCGTGCCGCCCGCCATCGAAGGGGGTACGAGTTTCCCAGTGCGCGCCTTCGCCATCGTGGAGTGAGATGATCAAGCTCGAAAAGCTCAGTTACCGCTATCCTACCGCCAGCGAGTTTGCTCTGCGCGAGGTTGACCTCAGCGTGCCAGAGGGGGCGTTCGTGCTGCTGGTTGGCGGCAGCGGGGCGGGCAAGTCTACCCTGCTACGGGCTATCGCTGGGCTGGTGCCTCACTTCTACGGTGGCGAGTTTGGCGGGCGGGTGCTAGTAGACGGCGTGGACACCCTCACTGTGCAGCCTCAACAGTTGGGCGGCAGGGTCGGCTTCGTCTTCCAGGACCCAGAGGCGCAGGCGGTGACAGAGGAGGTAGAAGGCGAAATCGCTTTCGGCATGGAGAACCTCGGCCTCGACCCCGCCCTGATACGGCGGCGGCTAGAGGAGTTGATGCATCAACTCGACCTCGACCAGCTACGCACCCGTGCGATCAGCAGCCTGAGCGGGGGTGAGCGGCAGCGGCTGGCGATTGCGGCGGCCCTGGCAATGCAGCCTGCCATCCTGGTGCTGGACGAGCCGACTTCGCAACTCGATCCGCAAAGCGCGGAGGAGGTGCTGACCCTGCTGCAAAAGCTGAACAGCGACCTGGGTATGACGATCATCCTCTCTGAACATCGGCTGGAGCGGGTGGTGCAGTATGCTGACCGCCTGCTCTACATGGCGGCTGGGCGCATCGTTGCCGACGGGCCACCCCGCGAGGCTCTGGCCCAGGTACCGCTCACCCCGCCATTGCTGACTCTGGCGAAGCGGTTGGGCTGGCAACCGCTGCCGCTTACTGTGCGTGAGGCGAGGCCGTTTGCCCGTTCACTCATCTCCACCCTGCCAGCCCCTGCAAGCGGGGAAGGTGCTGCCCTGTTTAGCCCCACTCTGCCCGCCGCAAAAGAAGGCAGCACGGGCTTGCGTGAGGTGTGGTTTGGTTATGGTAGGCGGGAGGTGTTGCGCGGGGTCAACCTCGACATTCAGGGGGGCGCGGTGCTGGCGATCATCGGGCGCAATGGCGGCGGCAAGACTACGCTGCTCAAGCTGCTGATCGGGCTGCTGCGTCCGCAGCGGGGTGATGTTCGCGTGCTGGGGCGCAATGTGGCTGGGCTTGACCCCAGCCAGATCGCGCAGCACGTTGGCTACGTGCCGCAGAATCCGGCTAGCCTGCTCTTTGCCGACACGGTAGCCGACGAGTTGCGCTTCACCTTGCGCGGCCACAAGCTGGCGGTAGATGAGGCTCGGATCACCGACTTGCTGATTGCCCTTGGCCTCAGCGGGTTGGCCGACCGCTACCCGCGTGACCTTAGCATCGGCCAGCAACAGCGGGTGGCGATTGCTGCCCTGCTCGTCGCTGACCCTGCCCTGGTACTGTTGGATGAGCCAACTCGCGGGCTGGATTACGAGAGCAAGGCGGCATTGGTCGCTTACCTGCGCTGGTTGCGGACAGCGGGCCGGGCGGTAGTGCTTGTCACCCACGACGTAGAGTTGGTCGCCGAAGTCGCTGACCGGGTGGCTCTACTGGCGGCGGGCGAGATCGCGGTGGACGGCCCGACTCGCGCCGTCCTCAGCGAGTCGCTGATCTTCTCCTCACAGATCGGCAAGCTGACCAACGGACGGTTCCTGACGGTGGCCGAGACGATGGCGGGGCAAGATGTGGGGGTGCAAGATGCGGGATGAGTCCATGCAAGGCCGCCTGATCGCTAACCTGGCCCTGCTTCTCAGCACGCTGTTGGGGCTGGCGATGCTACTCTGGCCCTTCTTCGCCAGTGCAGTCCCGCCCCTGGCTGCCACCCTGCTGCTCGGAGTGCTGGTGCTGGTGGTTGGCCTCGGTGCCGTGCAGGGGCAAGAGTTGGACGCGAAGGGTGTTGCTCTACTGGCAGTGCTGGCGGCCCTGAACGGCGCATTGCGGCTGCTGCCTACCTTTGGCGGAGCCTCCCCGATCTTCTTCCTGCTGCTGGTCGGAGGCTACGTGTTTGGAGCGGGTTTCGGCTTCCTTTTTGGCGCACTAACCATCTTCGTTTCGGCGATAGTGACTGGCGGCTTTGGTCCCTGGCTGCCCTACCAGATGCTGGCTGCCGCCTGGCTGGGAGCGAGTGCGGGGCTACTTGGTCGGTTGCTGCGCCGTTGGCAGTCTAGCATGGCCCTCAACCTGGCTGCGCTTGGCCTGCTGGGGCTGGGTTGGGGCTTGCTCTACGGTGCCTTGCTCAACCTCTGGTTCTGGCCCGCCTCTGCCGACGCAACTAACCTCAGCAGCAGCGGCCTGGAGCGGGTTGGCGAACTGCTCAGCCGCTTCATCATCTTCTACTTCGCCACCTCGTTCGCCTACGATCTCTGGCGATCCGCCCTCAACCTGTTGCTGGTGCTGACCCTCGGTGGGGCAACGCTAAAGATACTCTACCGCTTCCAGCGTCGCTTCTACTACACGCGGTTGACCACGCTCAAGGAAGATGACTATGCCAAAGCCGTCGCCTGAGCCGAGCAACCAGCCCACCAACCCCCCACCAGCAGCGGAGCAGGAGCTACCTGCTAGCTACCCCTTCGATGCTGACGGCGCACTCTGCCGCGAGTTCCTGCTTGAGCGCGGTTACTGCTGCGGCAACGGCTGCCGCAACTGCCCCTACGAGGAGGGGGAATGACGAGCGGCTGCTAGTTTGTTTCTCCTATCTACCTTGCTACTGTGTTATAATAGCCTTGCGAACCAAAATATAGGCGGGCCGTTATCTGGTGCGGCAAGGGGGCAGCTAATGGCCGGTGAGTTGATCCTGGTGGTAGAAGACAATTTCGATAGCCGCGACATGGTGAAGATACTACTTACCCTGCGTGGTTATCGGGTGATCGAAGCGGTCAACGGGCGCGAAGCAGTCAACATCTGCATGGCCGCTGGCAAAGACGGCCCCCAACCCGACCTAATCTTGATGGACCTCTCGCTGCCCATCCTTGACGGCTGGCAAGCGGTGCGAATGATCCGTGCCTTGCCAGAGTTCGTCAGCCGCCCCATCGTCGCTCTCACTGCCAACGTTCTCAGCGACGACCGTGACCTGGCTCTGCAAGCCGGGTGTAGTGCCTACCTGACCAAGCCGATCACGATCAACGCCCTCGTCAGTATGGTTGAGCAGCAGTTGGCCGAGTACCATTCTTCGTCCGCGACCCTGCCGCCCCAGCCCAGCGTACCCAGCAACTAGAGTAGCCAGCCATGACCAGCGCAGCCACCGTCCAACCCGCAAGTAGCGACCGCGAACTATCGGTCGAACGCGACCTGACCACCATGCTATCCAGCCTGGCCGAGATCGTGCAGTTCGATCAGGCCTCCGTGCTGCTGCGCCAGCCAGAGAGCGACGACCTGATGTTTGTCGCCTACTGGTCAGCTCGCCCGATCAGCTACAATCCAGTTGGCCTCAGCTTGCCGCCTGGTCGCGGGATCGTGCAGCGGGTAGCCCAGAGCGGGCGGGCAGCGATCATCACCCACCCCGGTCGCGACCCCGAATACTTCAACCTGGATGCTGTGTACGGCAAGATTGGCCCACCCACTTCGATGGGTGAACTGGCTCTGCCCCTGGTGGTGGACGGTGAGGTGATCGGTGTCCTCAACCTGGAGAGTCGCAAGCCCGGCACCCTGGGGCAGGAGGAGTTGCAGAAGGTTAAGCCTGCGGCCCGCCTGATCGCCGCTGCCCTCAACTACACCCGCCGCTATACCCATCTGCGCGACCAGTACCAGCACCTTGAGGCGCAGTTGCAGGAGGCGGAGAGCCATTTGGAGCAGGTGAGCGCAACCGAGGCCGAGGTTAGCCACTCCCGCGACCGCTTGGGGAGGCGGCTGGGGGGCCTCTTTGCCATGCACCGGGTTGGCACCGAGATCAGCGGCACCCTCGACCGCCAGGCTCTGCTCGATCACATAGTGGCGGTCGTCACTGGCGAGTTCGGCTACGAGTTCGGCCTGATCATGCTGGTGGAGGGAGCGCAGTTGGTCGCCCGCTCTGGGTTGCTGGCCGAACGGCGCATCACCCCCAGTCTTGCTCTCCCCTTTGACCCTGCCCAACCTTTGTGGGCGGCCTTGACCGACGAGGGCCGCCCAGTAGCTTGTAGCAGCGAGCAAAACGGCCTCTACTTGCCCCTGCTCAAGCAACTACACCTCGGCAGCGCAATCATCACCCCGTTGCTCGGCGGCGGCAGGCTCGCTGGCTTGCTGATCGTCGGCTCGACCTTGTTGGCACAGGCGGATGCTGATGACCTCGATGTGTTTGCCATCATCGGCGGCCAACTGGTCGGCGCACTCTACAGCCTCGCGCAACTGAGCGACGCGGAGAAAAGGGCGCAGCAGTTGGAGTTGATCTATCGCACCTCGTTGGAGATCACCCGCCAGCGCGAACTGCAAAATCTGCTCGATACTGTCACCCTACACTCGGTTAGCCTGCTCTCGGCCCGTGGGGCAGCGATCTACCTCTATGACAGCAGTCAGCATCGGCTGGAGTGCGTCACCTCCTACAATCTAGACCGCGATTACTGTGGTACCTACCTGGCGGTTGGTGAGGGGCTGGCCGGGCAGGTGGCTGCCAGCCGCCAGCCGCTCAGGGTCAACAACTACCGCACCTGGGAGGGGAAGGCAGCCCGCTATGCCGACTCCCCATTCACCGCAGTGATCGCCAGCCCACTGCTTAACAAGCGCGGTAAGCTAATTGGCGTGCTGGATGTGTTGGACGACAGCGATCGGCGGGTGTTCAGCGACGATGATGAGCAGATGTTGGTGTTGTTTACCAACCAGGCCGCCGCCGTGTTGGAGACAGCCCGCATCTACACCGACTTGCGGAGCGCGAACGAGCAGTTGCTCTCGATCAGCCGCCTCAAGACCGAGTTCCTCTCTACCATCAGCCACGAACTGCGCACTCCGCTCAACTCGATCATTGGCTACGTTGATATGCTGCTTGATGGTCTGTTCGGCGAGTTGAACGAGGGCCAGCAGACCAGCCTGGGTCGGGTGCAGCGCAACGCAGGCACCTTGCTCAACCTGATCACGGACGTGCTGGACCTCTCCAAAATTGAGGCGGGCCGCTTTGAGTTGTTCACTGCTCCCTTCTCGGTGCGCGAACTGATCCTCACCGTCCTCAACACGGTCGGGCCGCTGGCCCAGCAGAAGAAGTTGGCTCTGCGCCACTATATTGACCCCCAACTGCCGCCCACCCTGGTCGGCGACTCTGACCGCCTGCAACAAATCCTGCTTAATCTCGCCTCTAACGCAGTCAAGTTCACCAACACTGGCAGCGTGACGGTGCGGGCGCGGCGGGTGAGCAACGAACTCTATGCCCTAACCGTGACCGACACTGGCATCGGCATCCCCCAGGACAAGTACGCCCTGATCTTCGAGGAGTTCCGTCAAGCCGACGGCTCTACTACGCGGCAGTATGGCGGCACTGGCCTCGGTCTGGCAATCACGCGCCGCCTGGCGACCCTGATGGGCGGCACCGTGGCGGTCTTCAGCAAGGGCGAAGGGGAGGGTAGCACCTTTACTATCACTTTGCCGCTGATCAGCGAGCAGCCAGAGCCAGGTCAGTTCAGCCCGCCAGAGGTCTTGCCGCTGGACGAGGAGGAGGAGGAAACCCATCCGCAAGTGGAGTGGGACACACCCCGCATGATCGGCGACCGCGTTCTCAGTGCCGAGGGGCCGATCACCTTGCAAGAGGCGCACAGTGCGGAGGAGGGTGGCAGCCGGGTTAACGAGTTGCTCAAGGTTGCGAACGAGAGGGAGGAAACGGTATGATTACCGCAATCGTGATGATTGGAGCCGAGCGGCAGCGCATCCCGGCCACCGCCGAGGCTCTACTGGCGATCCCGGAGGTGAAGGAGGTCTACTCTGTCACTGGCGAGTACGATCTGGTTGCTATCGTGCGGGTGAAGGAGTACGAGGCGTTGGCCGACGTGGTGACCAGCCGCTTTGCCGCGATCAGCGCGGTCACTAGTACGCGCACGATGGTGGCCTTCCAGTGCTACTCGCGCAAGGACATGGAAGCGATCTGGTCGATAGGGCTGGATTAAGCGCAACTGAACGGATGAATATGGACATGGACAAAGAGAAGCAGCCAACCAGCGACACTGCTGCCCTGCCCGACTACCTGCTAGCCGCTGAGGAGGAGGCAGCCGCCACCTACGCTGCCACCCCCCGCCGCCAGCGGCAGCCCCGACCCCAGGCTGATCCCTGGCAGCAAAGGGCAGAAGCTGACCACCTGCCAGAGTACGCCAACGAAGACCTCTCGGCCCAATACTACCCGCCGAAGCAGGCTAGCGCACGCCAGCGCAGGTGGACGGAATGGCTGTTCCTTGCCCTCGGCCTCATCTTCGCGCTCGGCATCATCGTGGCGACGCTGCTGGCGATCCCCGACCTGTTCAGCCCGCACTACTAAACGGAGAAGTAAGTAATTGAAGCATCGCTTGTTCCTGCTCGTCCTCGTCGTCAGCCTGCTGCTCCCGACCCTCGCACAGGCGCAGAGCCAGCCAGCCCCCAGCGGCGGCACCTCCACCGCGACGGCCACCGCTGACCCTCCCAGCGCAACCCCCAGCCCAGCCACGTCCCTGACCGTCACTCCCACCCCGACCGCTACTGCTACCCTGACTGCAACTGCGACTGCGGCTGTGATTGCCACTGCCACCACCACCGCAACTGTGACTGCCACCGCGACTGCGACAACTGCCCCGCCGCCAACGGCTACGCCCGCCGCCAACCAGTATGACGTGGTGGTAGTGGGCGGTACCTCGGCGGGCGTGGCGGCTGCGGTCGCCGCAGCCCGGCTGGGGGCGCGGGTTGCCCTGGTCGAGGAGAGCGGCTGGCTGGGCGGCATGGTCAGTGCGGGCGGCCTCGGCGCAACCGACGGCAACCCGACGGCGATCAGCGGCCTGTTCGAGCAGTTTCGCCTGGCAGTGCGTGCCTACTACCGCAGCCAGCGCAACAGCGGCCAACTGCAATGCTACAGCCCGCCGCCGCTGCTCGTGGATACCAACTTCGAGCAGCCAACGGTGGCTGGGGCGATGCAGGCTAAAGCGGGCGGCGGCAGCTATTACAGCGGCCACTCGCTCTACACCTGGTACACCAACACCGCTACTACCCCGCCGACGCACGCCGCCTACCTGCAAGTCTACAACCTGGTCTGCAATCTTGCGAATGACTACCCCACTGACGGCTTCACCTACGAGCCACTGGTGGCCCAGAACCAGATGAGGCAACTGCTGCAAGGGCTGACCGTCACTCTGATGCTCAACACAGCTTACAGCGGGGTGATCACTGTGGGTAACAGCGTGCGTGGGGTCTACGTCCTCAGCGAGGGGCAGAGCAGTGCGCTCTACGGCAAAGTGGTGATCGATGCGACCAGCCGCGGTGACGTGCTGGCCGACGCTGGCACCCGCTGGCAGGACTATGCCTTTGGCCGCGAACGTAGCAGCACCGATAATACCGCCCCGCTCCCTTTGCGTCCACGCACCTTTGACGAACTGGACGCGGGCAAGACCTTCGTGCCGCC
The DNA here is from genome assembly GCA_043754535.1 of Chloroflexota bacterium. Taxonomy (GTDB): domain Bacteria; phylum Chloroflexota; class Chloroflexia; order QHBQ01; family QHBQ01; genus JBBROH01. Next base: position 26,274 of record JAYUUN010000040.1, read on the forward strand.
CCAGGTTGGCGAGTCGGTCGGTGACGGTGACTACGGGCTGCAAGCCTACAGCTACCTGATGACCCTCGTCTACCAGCCGAGCCGCAGTATGCCGCACCCCTTTGCCAGTATTGCCGATCCACAGGGGCGCACTGGCGACCAGAACAGCCTCTATCAGGCCTATGTGCAGCAGTTTAGCACGACCAATGGCGCAAACAGCATCGGCTACTTCAACGACATCTGGTTCAACTGGCGGCGGTTGCTGCCGAACAACAAGATCGAACTGAACTATGCCGACATCCCTGGCGGCAACTACCTCTCGGTCGAGCGCGAGGACAACTACCTGACCAACCCCGCCAGCCGCTCGTCTATCGAGCAGCAGCACCGCCTCTACGCCCTCAGCTTTGTCTACTGGGCGCGCCAGCGGGTGCCTGCCGCCCAGGGCTGGCTGCCTACCAACGAGTACGGCACAGCAGACGGCCTGCCACCCTTGCTCTACATCCGCGAGGGTAATCGAATGATCGGTGAATACACCCTCAGCGAGCGCGATTACGCCTGCTTCAGCCAGGGGTGCAGCACGGTCAGTCGCTACTTTACCGACAGCATCGCCACCGGCCAGTACGCCTTGGACTCGCATACTGTGCGCTTGATCGCTGACGGCAGCGGCGGGCAGTTCGCAGATGGCAATATGTGGTTGGGCAACAGCCAGCCCTACCAGGTGCCATACCGCGCAATCGTACCGCTCAGGTTGGATGGTCTGTTGGTGCCGCTGGCGGCCTCGGCCACCCACCTCGGCTTTGGCGCGTTGCGGATGGAGCCAGTGCGGGCGGCAATGGGTCAGGCGGCGGGGGTCGCGGCGGCGCAAGCGGCGGCAGCCAACATCCAGCCACGGGCAGTCAACCTGCGGGCGGTGCAGCGCGAACTGATCCGCCAGAAGGCAGCTACCTACACCTACATTGATGTGCCAAATAGTTACTGGGCCTGGACTGCGATCAGTTGGCTCAATGCGCGTGGGGTAGTGCAGGGAACTGGGCCGAACCTGTTTGCACCCAACGCCCAGGTGCGGCGGGCTGAGCTAGCCAAGATGCTGACCCAGGCGCAGGGCTGGCCGTTGCTCAACCCTGCTACCGCCACCTTCCGCGATGTGTCAGCCGGCAACTTTCTCTACCGCTACGTGGAGACTGCCTACGCTCATGGGGTGATCAGCGGCTACAGCGACGGCAACTTCCAGCCCTACGCCAGCGTAACGCGGGAGCAGATGGCGAAGATGCTAGCCGCTGCGGCTGGCTTCGGCCCCCAACAGCCAGCCAACCCCAGCTTCAGCGACGTGTCGCCCAGCAATATCTTCTACGGCTGGGTAGAGGCCGCCCGACTGCACGGCCTGATGCAAGGGACGAGCGCGACCACCTTCTCGCCGCGCGGCACTCTGACGCGGGCGCAGGCGGCCCAGGCAGTCTTCAACCTGCTAGGCGAGTTAGCCCTTAGCCAACTCGCGGCGGAACAGCAGCCAGTTGATCACGAAGAAGATCAGCCCCATCGTTGTCAGTGCGCCGATCACGTAGTCGGTCGGTAGCTGGCCGCGCAGCATGACCTGCTGGAAGCCCTGGATGCCGTGAGTGATCGGCAGCCCCTGCGCTCCATACTGCACGTACTGGTTGAAGCTGCTGAGCGAGAGGAAGAAGCCGCTGAAGAAGACAGAGGTGAGCAGCACCAGCATCGACAACTGCACCGCCTGCGACTCGGTCTGCGAGATCAGGCTGATGAAGAAGCCCAGGCCCAGGCTGGCGAAGACCAGCGCGAGGGCAGTCAGGCTGAACCAGAGGGGGTCGCCCTTGAACGGCACGCCCAGCAGCGGGCTAACTAGCGCAGCGACCAGGGCAGCAGCGACCACCGCCACGAACAGGATGTAGGCAACGTACTTGCTGACCAGGATTTCGGTGGCGCGGATCGGGGCGACGCGGAACAGTTCGAGCGTGCCAATTGTCCGCTCACGCACTAGCGAGAGGGCCGCGAAGGTGACAGCGATGTGTTGGAGCAGCAAGGCGAGGACGGCAGGGGTGTAGTAGTTGATGAAGTTAATCTCAACGCCGTTGGGGTTGTCCTCCTTGCTGGCCTCATTCTTGACGATGGCGCGGAAGGGGGAGACGAGGACACCAGGGGCGATGTTGGTGATCTGCCCAGTCGTCGCTTCCAGGGTAGCGAGGTCTTCATCTACCTGCTTGAGGCGTTGCACCTGCTGCTCCCGACTCGCCTGGCCGCGCAGGGCATCGCTGCGGATCGCTTGCACGTTGTCGTTCAGGCGGCGGATGGCAGTCTGCGCCTTGTTGATGCTGTCTACCTTCTGCTGCCCTGCTGGGCTGATCGGTAGTGTTGCTAGCTGGTCGTTGTTCACGGCACCGCCTGCGACGGCGAGAACTACCAGGACGGAGTTGCTGCTGGTCAGCAGGTCGCCACTCTCCTTCGTCACCGCCTGCACGTCGTTGGCCTGCAAGCCCACCTGCAAGCGGTTGACCGCCTGGCGCAACTGGCCCACCTGCCCCTGCAAGTCGGTGAGGCCCGCCTGCCCCTGCTTAAAGCCTGCTTCGAGGATGCGCTTGTTCAGTTCATTAGAATAGGCATAGGTAAGGAAGTAGACGATGTTGATCTTCACCGGGTCAATCTCATTGACGTTGAGCCGCAATTCGGCTTGCTTGCCGCCCAGGATGTCGCTGTAGGGGTCGGTAGGGATCACCGCCACCGCATCTACGCGGCGGTCATGTAGTTCACTCATCGCCCGGCCCAGGTCTTCCGTCACTTCACGCACGTCCAGTTGCTCAACGGCAAACTGCTTCTTGATCTCCGCGCTGCGAGACTGCGTCCCTGGCGGCCCCACGATGATCGTAGTCAGGCTCTGCTGCTTGCTGACATAGCCGATACCGAAGATAAAGAGGATGAGGAAGGGGCCAAGTACCAGGGTAAAGACTAGGCGCAACTGCCGCCGCACCTCGGCTACCTCCTTGCCCAAAAACGCGCTGAGGCGCACCAGCATCTTGACTAGCGGCATCGCTATGTCCTCCCCTGGTTGGCGGCCTGGCGGTCGCTGCGACGCTCCAGCCGCTCAAGCGTCACCCCATCGCTGTCCTGCGTCTCATCGGGGTGGTCGGCAGCGTCCTGCTCCATCAGTTGGAAAAACACCTCATCAAAGTTGGGCTTGTACTCGCTGAGGCTCTTGACCTCTACACCCGCCGCTAGCAGTGCCGCCGCGATGTCGGGCGTGGCCTCGCCTGCGTCGGCTACGTAGACGCGGATGGTGCCGTGGGCCAAATCTTCAATGCCCCGATAGGTTGGTAGTGGCTTGAGTATCTGCTCTAGCATCGGGCAGGTGTGGCGGCTGTCTACCGTCAGGTCAACCGCCTCGCTGCCACCGAGGGCGCGGCGACGCAACTCCACCGGGGTGCCAATGGCGATCAGCCGCCCCTTGTTGATCACCCCCACCCGGTCGCAGTATTCGCTCTCGCCAATGTACTGGGTGGTGACGAACAGGGTGCGCCCAGCATCGCGCAGCTTGCGGAACTCCTCCCAGAACTTGACGCGCAGGATCGGGTCGATACCAGCTGTCGGCTCGTCCACGAAGATGACGGTGGGGCGGTGGACGAGGGTAGCGGCCAGTTCTAGCCGCCGCTGCATCCCACCAGAGATGTTGCCTGCCAACTTGCCGCGATGCTCCCACAGTTCGACGAAATCGAGTGCCTCGCGCACCTGCGCCTTGCGCTTCCACCAGGGCATACCGTAGATGGAGGCAACGAAGTTCATGTTCTCCATCACGCTGAGGCTGGGGTAGAGGACGAACAACTGGGGCATATAGCCGTAGCGTTCGTGCAACGTGCTGGCCGAGTGATGGGGGTTCTGACCGAGCATCCGCACCCGCCCACCGCTGGGTTCGTAGATGCCGGTGATCAGCCGCATGGTGGTGGTCTTGCCCGACCCAGAGGGGCCGATGAAGCCGAATATCTCTCCCTCATACACCTCGAAGCTAACGTCGTTGACCGACACTTGCGCGCCGAAGCGTTTGCTCAGGTGTTCGACTGTGATCACGCTGCGACGGCTGCTTGCGCTGGCTGGCTGGCTTGCCACTGGCACTCTCCTCTGCTTTGTTGCAAGCTATAACCACATACTGGGCCAACTTGTTACTGATCCTGCTATGCTACAGCCGCTGCTACACCGTAGCGGGAGGAGGTTGGCAACGGGCGTGCAACTGGCAGCCCACAGTGGGCATTGGCTGCCGCAGCCCGGCTAGTTACTGAAGAAGATCAGGCTGTAGCCTCTAGTTGCTCCAGCGGCACCGCCTCGCGGATCAGGTGGCTGACCGTTGCCAGCCCGGCAAAGATGGTGATCCAGACCGCCAGCACCGCGAATGTCCCTTGTGCGCCGATGTGTTCCAGCAACCAGCCTGCCGCCACTGCCGCGATAGGCCGAATGCCCCAGGCCACCAGGCGGAACGCGCTGTTCACCCGCCCCTGCAACTGGTCGGGGATCAGGGCCAGCCGGTAGGGATACTGGTTGAGGTCGTAGAATGTGGTGGTGCTAGCCCAGCTTAGGGCCACCAGGCCCAGTAGCCAGAGGTTGGGAGCCAGGGCGTAGAGTACCATACACGCCACCTCCGCCCACAAGCTACCAATCATGATCCGCCCATAACTGATCCGCAGCCGTAGCCGCTCGTTGAGCAGCGACACGAGTAGCCCTCCTACTGCCCACATACTTAGCAGTAGCCCCGTAGTCGGCTCGTCCGCCCCAAGCTCGCGCGCCCGCACGACCAGCAGCAGCGCAATGCAGCCGATGATGCCGTTCACCCCCAGGTTGAGCAGGGCCATCATCTTGACGAAAGGCCGCTGCCAAATCCAGGCCATGCCTTCCTTGATCTCTGTCCAGAGGTGGTGGTCGCTCTTGGCCCGTTCGCCCTGGAAGTCGGTCTTGATGAAGGTAAGGGAGACGACCGAGGCAGCGTATGAGATCGCATCGAAGACGAAGGGGAAGGTGCGGCCCACGCTCTTGAACAGGAAGCCACCGAGCGGCGCGCCCAGCAGTTCGACTACACTGCCAGCCGCGTAGAACTGGCTGTTGGCTGCGGCCAACTGCTCCTTAGTCACCACGCGAGGGATGGCTGCCGTCTCTGCCGCGACGAAGAAGACGAAGCAGCAACCATCTATCAGCGCGTTGGCATAGATCAGCCAGACGCTCAGCCCACCGAGGGCCAGGGCGAGGGGGATGCTTGCCATGTTCGCAGCCCGGATCATATCGCAGACGATCAGCACCCGCTTGCGATCCCAGCGGTCTACCAACGCGCCAGCGGGCAGGCTGAGGAGGATGTAGGGTACCCAGACCAATCCCCCGGCAACCCCTGCCGCCTGTGGCGAGTTGGTCAGGGCCAGGATCAGCAGGGTGAGGGCAAAACCCGACATACTACTGCCCAGTTGCGAGACCACCTGCCCGCTCCAGAGCAGGATGAAGTCGCGGTTGCGCCAGAGCGATGCTCGTTTTGCTGCCGCTCCCTTCGCCTCCTCTCCTACTGCTGCCCCCTCTTTCAGTTGCGCCATGCTGACCCTCCCGTTCATGCTGCCTCATTATGCCCCACTGGGCTGACTCTGTAAATACCACTTCTGCCCGATCTTTCTACCAAGCTGCCTATTAGACCTACATTAGACCAGCCGCGCCCACTGGTTCTACCCTTGACATGATCAGGCTCAAGTTGTATCATTAGGCAACAGATAGCACTCGCATCTTGGAGTGCCAATCAGTCAACAACTTGAGCGTAGCACTATCAAGTCAGGGGTTTGCAGCCGTGGAACTCAGTGAACGCCAGCGGCGTATCCTCCAGGTGATCGTCGAAGAATACATCAGCACTGTCCACCCTGTCGCCAGCGAGAATATCGCGGCTCGCTCTGGCCTGGGCGTGAAACAGGCCACGGTGCGGAACGAGATGGCAGAACTGGAGGCTGCTGGCTATATCACCCATCCTCACACCTCCGCTGGTCGCATTCCCTCCGACAAGGGCTATCGCTACTTTGTGGAGAACCTGCTGGACAACAGTGGCAACCTCTCCAACGATGAGCAGCGCACCATCCAGCACCAGTTCTACCAGGTGCAGCGCGACCTTGACGAGTGGATGCGCCTCAGCACCGCCGTCCTCTCCCGTGCCTTGCAGAACGCGGCGATCATCACTGAACCGAAGGGGCCGAGCGTCTTGTTCAAGCAGTGTCAGCTACTCAGCCTGCAAGACCGCACCGCCCTGCTGATCCTGGTCACCAACGATGGTACTGTACGCCAGGCGGTGATCACCCTCGACCAGCAGCGCAGCGAAGATGAGTTGGCGACCGTCGGCAACAAGCTGACCGCCTTGCTGCGCGGCAAGAGTCTGCTAGAGATACCGCTAGCCGATGGTGACCTGAACGAGTTTGAGCGGGCGGTGGAGAGCCAGATGATCGGCCTGCTCCGTTCGGTAGAAGACTTCAGCAGCCGCGATATCACCTATGATGGGCTGGTCAAGATGCTCAACCAACCAGAGTTCAAAGCGACCGAGCGGGTTAAGCAGGTGATCGAACTGTTGGAGAATGGAGGGGTGCTGCTTACCATCCTGCCCGACGTACTCAACCAGGAGGGGGTGCAGGTGATCATTGGCGACGAGAACAAGCTGAATGACCTGCGCCAGTGTAGTATCATCCTCACCCGCTATGGGGTGGATGAGAAGGCAGGGGTGCTGGGTATCATCGGCCCGACCCGCATGGAGTATGGCCGCACGATCAGTGGTGTGCGCTACGTCTCCCGCCTGCTCAGTGAAATGATGCGCGATGTGTACGGCAAATGAACCTCCCCTGCCTGCTTCCCCACAGGAAGGCAGAGCGGGGCATAAGGAAGGAGTTAATCTCTGGTGAGCAAAGACGAACAAAGCAGCAACGAACAGAGTGAGGCGCAGGAGAACGGCCCCACCCTCAGTGACGTGCTGAACGAAATCAACACCCAACCGACCGACGCTAGGGCCGCCGAGTACCTGGATGCCTTGCAGCGTGAGCGGGCCGCTTTCATCAACTACAAGCGGCGGGTAGAAGCCGAGCGCATAGAGTTGTTTGGCATGGCAAAGTCCGAAGTGATCAGCAAGCTGCTGGTCGTGCTAGACGACCTCGAACTAGCCCTGCGCTACAAGCCCGCCGTCGAACGCTTCGATGAGAAGGAGCGCAAGTGGCTGGAAGGAGTGCTGGCGATTGAGCGTAAGCTGCGCCAGGTGATGGAGAACGAAGGTCTAGCCCCTATCGAAGCGGTCGGCCAGCCCTTCGACCCCAGCCGTCACGAAGCGGTCGGCATGGAGGATGGTGAGGGCGGTCAGGAGGTCGTAGCCAGTGAGTACCGCCGCGGCTACACCTACAAGGGCAAGGTACTGCGCCCTAGCATGGTGATGGTCAAGCGCACTGATGCCACTGGCAACCAAAAATAGCACTACTCCTGTTGCTCAAGCATAGCAAGCGGGGTTTCTACACTACAGGTTCTTACATTACGGAGGTAAAGGCAGACAATGGCTAAGATTATCGGTATTGACCTCGGCACCACCAACTCGGTTGTAGCCGTGATCGAAGGCGGCGAGGCGACCGTCATCCCCAACGTAGAGGGCGCACGCACCACCCCATCGGTTGTAGCGATCAGCAAGAGCGGCGAACGGCTGGTCGGCCAGGTCGCCAAGCGGCAATCGATCACCAACCCAGAGAACACCATCTTCTCGATCAAGCGGTTTATGGGCCGCAAGTTCAACGACCCCATTGTGCAGCGCGACATCAAGCTAGTCCCCTACAAGGTGACGGAAGCGGCGAACGGCGACGCGCAGGTGATGCTCGGTGGCCGCACTTACTCGCCACCCGAAGTCTCCGCGATGATCCTACAAAAGCTGAAGGCTGACGCAGAAGCCTACCTCGGCGAAACCGTCACCCAGGCCGTGATCACCGTTCCCGCTTACTTCAACGACAGCCAGCGGCAGGCAACTAAGGACGCGGGCCGCATCGCTGGGCTAGAAGTCCTCCGCATCATCAACGAGCCGACCGCCTCGGCCCTAGCTTATGGCGTGGACAAGGAAGGCCGTGAGGAGACGCTTGCCGTCTACGACCTCGGCGGCGGCACCTACGACATCAGCGTGCTGACCCTCGGTGAGGGCGTGTTCGACGTGCAGGCTACCAACGGTGACACCCACCTCGGCGGCGACGACTTCGACCAGCGCATCATTGACTGGCTGGCTGACAGCTTCAAGCGTGATGAGGGGATTGACCTCCGCAGCGACCGCATGGCTTTGCAACGCCTGAAGGAAGCGGCAGAGCGGGCCAAGATCGAGCTTTCCAGCACCCAGCAGGCCGAGATCAACCTGCCCTTCATCACCGCTACCGCTGAAGGCCCGAAGCACCTCAACTACAATCTCAGCCGCAGTAAGCTAGAGCAGATGGTGGATGACCTTGTGCAGGGGACGATCCCGCCGATGAAGGCTGCCCTCAAGGACGCTGGCATTGACACTAGCAAGATCGACCAGGTGTTGCTCGTTGGCGGCCAGACCCGTATGCCCGCCGTGCAGGACAAGGTTAAGAGCTTCTTCGGCAAGGACCCCAACCGTGGGATCAACCCCGATGAAGTGGTGGCCCTCGGCGCAGCGGTGCAGGCTGGCGTGCTGGGTGGCGAAGTGAAGGACGTACTGCTGCTGGATGTCACCCCGCTGACGCTGGCTATCGAGACGATGGGCGGCATTGCCACCCCGCTGATCGAGCGCAATACTACCATCCCAGTGAGCAAGAGCCAGGTCTTCAGCACCGCTAGTGACAGCCAGACCAGCGTGGAGATTCATGTCACCCAGGGCGAACGCCCCCTCTCTAGCGAGAACAAGACCCTTGCCCGCTTCATCCTGGACGGTATCCCACCCGCGCCGCGTGGGGTGCCGCAGGTGGAGGTTACGTTCGACATCGACGCAAACGGTATCCTCAACGTGATCGCTAAGGACAAGGCGACCAACCGCGAGCAGAAGGTGGTGATCACCGCCAGTTCGGGCCTGAGCAAGGACGAAGTGGATAAGATGGTCAAGGAGGCCGCCACCCATGCCGACGAGGATCGCAAGCAGCGTGACCTGATCGAGGCCCGCAACCAGGGTGACACGCTCGCCTTCAGTGCGGAGAAGACCCTGCGCGAGTATGGCGAACAAATCCCGGCTGAGGTCAAGCGCGAAGTTGAGGATCGGGTAGCTACCCTGCGCGGCACTCTCGCTGGCGAAGATGCAGCCGCCATCCGTGCTGCCAGTGATGCTCTGCAACCAGCATTGCAGAAGGTTGGGCAGGCGATGTACGGGGCAGCAGGCGCAGCGCAGCCCGGTGCCGACGGCTCGGCTGGTCACAGCAACGGCAACGGTAGCAGCGACGGTAGCGGCGACGGCGCGCCCGAAGGCACCGTCGAGGGTGAGTACCGCGAAGTGAACAGCTAACCAACATATAACCCGGCCCGCCTCCCCACCGGAGGCGGGCTAATCCTATTCTAACGCTAAGTTGGTATAATAGGAGAACAATCTGGCGCAAGGGGCTATCTTCTTGGCCCAAGCCTGCCTTGCGGGGCGGCCCAGCGGGTAGCAGCAAACCTGCCCGCAGCTAGCGACGTAGAGACCATCAACAACATGAGGCGAACGATGACCACACCGAAGCGTGACTATTACGAGGTACTGGGGCTGGCGAAGGGAGCAACCGAGGAGGAGCTAAAGAAGGCTTACCGACGGATGGCGAAGCAGTACCACCCTGATACCAACAAAGACCCCGCTGCCGAGGCGAAGTTTAAGGAGATCAACGAGGCTTATCAGGTCTTGAACGACCCCGACAAGCGTTCGCTCTACGACCGTATTGGTCATGCTGGCGCGAATATGGGCGGTGGCACCTACGACCCTTATGGCGGCATGGGTGGCGCGGGCATGAACATCAACGATATCTTTGAGATGTTCAATGGCGCAATGGGTGGCACCCGCGCCGCTGGCCCACAGCGTGGCGCGAACATTGGCACCCGCATCCAGCTTGATTTCGAGAACGCCGTCTTCGGCAGCGAGCGCGAGGTCGAGGTAACCCGCTTCATCGCCTGCCAAACTTGCAACGGCAACGGAGCCGAGCCAGGCACTACCCCCGAAACCTGCGACAAGTGCAAGGGGACGGGCGAACTGCGCCGCGTACAGCAATCGGTCTTCGGTTCGCTGGTCGGCGTAGTCGCCTGCGACAAGTGTCGGGGCGAGGGCCGTTTGATCACTACCCCCTGCAAGACTTGCAAGGGCGAAGGCCGCGTGCGCCAGAGTGATCGGCTGGCAGTCAAGGTACCGGCGGGGGTGGACGATGGTACCCAGATCAGGCTGACTGGCGAAGGCGACATGGGCGTGCGTAGCGCGCCAGCAGGCGATCTCTACATCGCAATCGGGGTCAAGCCGCACAAGCTGTTCAAGCGGGCAGGCAACGATATCCTGCTAGACTGGCCGATCAATGTGGCCCAGGCTGCTCTCGGCGACGAGATCGAGGTGCCGACCGTTGACGGTCAGGATGTGCCGATCAAGGTGGCGGCTGGCACCCAGGGCGACAAGGTGATCACTCTGCGCGACCGCGGCGTACCCTACCTGCGACAGAGCGGACGCGGCGATATGCTGGTGCGCCTCAAGGTGCAGATACCGGGCAACCTGAACGACGAGCAGCGGCGGCTGTTTGAGGAACTGGGCCGCAGCTTTGGGCGCGAGGTTAGCCAACAGGACAACAAGAGCTTCTTCGGCAAGCTATTTGGTGGCAGTAGCTAGCTAAGCGATGGCCTGGAAACTGATGAACTGTGCGGTGGTGTCAACTTTCAACGATTACCCTTGTGCCAATCCTCCAGCAGAATGGCCCGAAGTCCGAGCAGTTGCAGCCTTGCAGCTGAGGCCGCTTTGCGCTATGATAGCCGTAACATTTACGGGGGTAAGCGGATGGTTGACGAGGTAGATACCCGCATATTGGCACAATTGCAGGAGAATGCGCGCACGCCGCTGGTTGAGGTGGCGAAGCGGCTAGGCATGGCGACCAGTTCGGTGCATGAACGGGTGCGTAAGCTAGAAGCGCGCGGCGTAATCCGTGGCTACCAGCCGATCCTTGACGCAGAAGCTCTCGGATTTGGGGTGATGGCAATGGTGCAACTGAGCCTGACCGGGGGCTTCGACAAGTCGCCCAGCATCGAGGAGCGGCTGGCTGGGTTCAGCGAGATCGAGGACTGCTTTGGGGTGGCGGGTGACGACGACTACATCCTGCGCGTCCGCACCCGCACCGCCCGCGACCTGGAAGCCTTGCTCAAGCGGATCAACACCATACCTGGCGTGTTCCGCACGCGAACCAACGTAATTCTCTCCACCTACTTTGAGCGGCGGCACCTACCGCTGTCCAAAGAGGATAGATGAGGCAGCAGGCGTGCGGCGGCAGGCTGGCTCAATTTGCGGCTTGCTCTGGTTGAAGCGGCAGTTTTTGGCAGGGACGCAGCAAGAGTGTGTTGCGTCCCCCAGTTGGTAGCAGGGGGTGCAGCGCGATGGCGGTAGAGAGCGAACAGGGAGAGGCCGAGCAGCAGGAGCTTACCGTTGCCGGGCGCAACCGGGCTAGCAGTGGCGAAATCCTGACGATGATGACAACAGAGCATTACAACTTGCAGGGGGCTAGTGCAGCCACGATCAGCGAGAGCAACGGGCGCGCCAGCCTCTTTCTCAGCACGGTTAGCGGCACATTGCTGGCCCTCAGCTTCGTCGGCCTGGTCACTTTCGTGCGCGCTTTGGAGACCGCCGTCGCCAACATCCTCTACCTGCTTGGCATCAACCGCATCCGCCACTACTACACTGAAGTAGCCCCCGAAGTCGCCCCCTACTTCGTCCTTTCTACCCACGATGACAACGCCGGGGCGATGAACAGCGTGGGGGGCAAGCGGCACGACTGGTTGGTGGGGAACTTGGATGACGACCGCTAGCATGGTCGCGGTGATCGACAGCGTGATCCTCGGCGTGTTCGTCGGCTTGCTGCTGCGTGCCATGCTGGGCCTGGACTTCGGCTGGGTGGCAGCAGCAGGGGTTGCTGCATTCCTGCTCTCCGTCGCTGCCTTCACCCTCTACCAGACCCGCCACTGGCTGGGCGCAGCGGCACGCCTGACAACGATGTTCCCCAGCCAGGGCGAGGCACGCCCACCTCAGCAGCTTGGCTAGCTCGCGAGTGTGCTGCCAATGCACGCGTGGACTTGACCACATTGCCACAAAGATGTTAGGATCAGCCAGAACTCAACGAGGAGGGTAAGCAATGGCGCAGCAGTTCAGCGGGATGCAGTTTCTTACGATCTACGTGCCAGATGTATTCAAGGAGCTAGACTTCTTCGATCGACTGTTTGGCTTCCAGGTGGTTGTCTCCGACCTGATCGAGAACTACGCGATTATCAAGCCTACTATTGGCGAGGGGGCGATCATGCGGATCGTCAAGCACAATACCGACCACCCCTTCCACAACAAAGGCAACAGCATCGAACTGAACATCGAGGTGGAGAACCTGGATCAATTGATCAGCGTGCTGCACTCTGAAGATGTGGAGATTGTGCGCCTACCCGCGCTGATGCCCTGGGGCTGGCGACACGCCTGGGTGCGCGACCCCGCCCGCAACCTGATCAGCGTCTACCAGACCGATGGCAAGCCGATGACGGTTGGCCCTAGCCGCGCCAGCACGATGGCTTTCCACGCTCCAACGACGAAGTGATTCGCCTACCACATTTGGGTCTGGCTGTGCGCCATACAGCCCAACCACCCCATCCCCCTCCCTGCGCCAGATGTAAGATTTGTAGTATAATATGGCAGTGCTTCGTAGCCGCCGCAGAACCGCGACGGGGTATCGTGCAGAGAAAGGGTTGAGAGAAATGGAAACAGTAGAGAGCAAGCCCCGTTTGGGAACGTTGGTGGCGATCAGCTTCGGTTTGTTGCTGCTGCTGGGCAGCCTGTTCGTTGCAGGATCAGCCCTCGCTGGGCAGAGCAGCGGCCACCAGCACCACGCAGGCGCGCAACCCCCAGCCAGCTTCCTCGATGCCAGCCACATTGGCCCCAGCAGCGTGATCACGGTGGAGATGGGCGACAACTTCTTCGCCCCCACCGTAGTAACGATCACCGCTGGCGACACTGTGGTTTGGCACAATGGCGGTAACTTCTTCCACAATGTGCGCGCAGATAGCAGCACCGGGCCGCTTGGTTACACCCAGCCGCAGGACTTCCTGACCGACTTTGCCGCCCCGGAGTCGAATGTTGGGCAGCCGCATAGCGTGCAGCACACCTTCTACCGCCCTGGTCGCTACTACTACTGGTGCGACCCACACGCCCCTGACATGGCTGGCATTGTAGATGTGCTGCCGCAGGTGGTGCCAGTAGCAATAGGCAACAACTTCTTCAGCCCCAATGTGGTCACGATTACCGCTGGTACCGTGGTCTCGTGGACAAACCCGACCAGCAACGCCCGCTCTCACACCGTCACCTCCACCACCCCGCCTGGTATCCTCAACTCTGGCACACTGGCGGCAGGTAATGTTTACACCCACGCCTTTGCTACTGCTGGCACCTATCAATACCAATGTGACTTCCATGCTGGCATGGCTGGCACCGTAGTGGTGATCGACCCACCCACGCCCACGCCAACCCCTGGCCCAACCAACACCAGGGCCGCTAGTAGTCCAACTGCTACTACTGCTGCTGCTACCCCCACGGCCACCGCCGCCGCTGGCAGTGCGACAGCTACCCCTGGCGGCGCGACAGCTACCCCCTGTACCGTCAGCTTCACCGACGTGCCTAGTGGCTATATTTTCTACAACGAAATCCAGTACCTCGCCTGTCGTGGTGTCCTCAGCGGGTACCCCAACCCGAACCCGCCCGGCGGCAACAGCTTCCTGCCAAACAACAACACGGCGCGAGGCCAGTTCGCCAAAATCGCCGCCCTCGGCTTTGGCTTGCCCGCCTTCACCCCAACTGGCAGCCAGACCTTCGTAGATGTTGCCCCCGGTAGCATCTTCTACGGCTACGTGGAGACTGCCGCTCATGCCGGGGCGGTCAACGGCCTGGCGGCCAGTCAGTGTGCCGCCCTCGGCACCCCCGGCAACTGCTACGGCCCCAACGTGCTGATCAGCCGCGTACAGGTCGCCCTGATCGTGCAGCGCGTGCGCCAGTACGCCGTCGTCACCCCAACCCAGCCGACCTTCCGTGATTTGGCGGCCAACTCCTTTGGCTACGCAGCGGTTGAGACGCTGGCGAACCGGGGGATCATCAACGGGGCGGCTTGCAGCAGTGGCGGCGGCACTTGCTTCCGGCCTAATGATAATGTCAAGCGCGGTGAATTGTCCAAGATCGTCAAGCGAGCGATTGACAGCGCACCCTGAGTGCGCCCACCCACTTGCTAGCAATGGTATAATGAGTAGGAGCGGCGGACAAGCTGCTCCTGCTCTTTGCTGTCCTGGATCAAGAAGGAGAGACGCTGATGCGAGATGAGAAGCGTTTGCCCATCCTACCGCTGTTGGCCCTTGCCCTCGGCCTTACCATGCTGGTTAGTGGGCTGCTCATTGCTGGCTCAACCCTGGCGGCCCCTGCAAACCACAGTCTGCACCAGCCGCAGGGGGGTCTACCCTGCGACCAACGCCAGTTTGATGTGGATGCCAGCAACCACCCAGCCAACCAATCGATCACCGCTACCGTCGCGATCCAGAACTTCTGCTTTACCACCCGTGTGCTAACGATCACGGTTGGTGATACCGCCGCCTGGGACAACTACGACCAGATCGGCCACAATGCTTCAACGCTGAACAGCGGCAGCATCCCGCCAGAACCATTCCAGACCGCCTATGCCATCTCACCGACTAATCGCATTGTTAGCCGCACCTTCACCCTGGCCGGGGTCTACGACTACCTCTGCGACCCGCACCCGTTCATGACTGCGCGGATTGTGGTGCTGCCTGCGCCAGTGGCAATAAACATCCAGGGCTTCACCTTTGCCCCCCAGGTGCTGACCGTTACGGTTGGCACGAGGGTGCAGTGGACGAACCGTGATGCTGCCAGCCACACCGTCAACTCGACCAGCCCACCGGGGGTGCTGAACTCTGGCAATCTTGCCCAGAACGCGATCTACAGCTACACATTCAGCACGGCTGGCACCTACGATTACCAGTGCAATATCCACACCGGCATGACTGGTCGTGTAGTCGTGCTTGGCCTGCCGCCCACCACAACCAGCACACCGAGTGCCATCCCCAGCCCGACTGCAACCACCCCCGGCCCACCAACGCGCACCTATACGCCCACGCCAACCTTCTCAGCCACCACCTGCCCGCCCTCGGTCTGCTGTGCTGGCGACAGCAACGACCCCCAGTGTACGACCACGCCCGGCCCACCAACGCGCACTTATACACCCACGCCGACCTTCTCAGCCACCACCTGCCCGCCCTCGGTCTGCTGTGCTGGCGATAGCAACCACCTCCAGTGTACGACCACGCCCGGCCCGCCAACGCGCACTTACACGCCCACGCCCACATCCACCCCTTGCCAACGCAGCTTCCCTGACGTGCCTGGCAGCTACATCTTCTACGACGACATCATCTTCCTCGCCTGTCGTGGGGTGATCAATGGCTATGCGGACGGTAACTTCAGGCCAAACGGCAACACAACGCGGGGTGAAGTGACGAAAATCATCGTCAGCGGCTTTGGCATCCCGCTGGTAACGCCGCCCGCCACGCCGCGCTTCGTGGACGTGCCAGCCAATCACCCCTTCTACCTCTACGTTGAGACGCTGGTTGGCAGGCAAGTGGTCAGCGGCTTCCCCGACGGCAACTTCCGCCCAAATGGGCTGGTGACGCGGGCGCAGCTAGCCAAAATCGTGGTAGGGGCTGGGAGCTACACCCTGGCAACCCCCACTGTACCGACCTTCAGCGACGTGCCGAGCAGCAACGTCTTCTGGCAATACATCGAAACGCTGAACAGCAGGGCGATCATCAGCGGTGCGGCTTGTGGCAGCGGCCTCTGCTATCGCCCCAACGACAGCATCAAGCGCGGTGAACTCAGCAAGGTTGTGCATAGGGCGATAGACTCGACCCCTTTACGCCCAGCAGTGGTAGCCAGCTTCAGTTCAATGGGAGACGAAAAGACCCACTTCGTGAGCAGTGGGTCTTTTGGCCTGGAGTCTATTGTGGCTGGGTGGCTTGCTGCTCCGCCCGATAGTCGGCGAAGCGGTAGCCGAGGCCGCGTTCGTTGAAGATGTACTTCGGGTGGGCCGGGTCGATCTCGATCTTCTGGCGCAGGTAGGTAATGTAGAGGCGCAGCAACTGGGTGTCGTCGCGGTACTCGCGGCCCCAAACGCGGGTCAGCAGAGCCTCGTGGGTCAGCAGCCGTCCAGCATTGTTGACTAGCTGAGACAGCAGCCGGTACTCGGTGGGTCGCAGCTTCACCTCGTTGCCAGCGACGATCACCTCGCGCTTATCGAAGTCAATCGTCAGCCGCTCGTCGATCTTGACCGTCTCGCTGCTGCTCACTGTGGGGGCCATCGCCGCCCGCCGCAGGGCCGCCTTGATGCGACTGAGCAGCTCGCGGTGGCTGAAGGGTTTAGCAACATAGTCGTCGGCCCCCAGTTCAAGGCCGCGCACCCGATCTGCCTCGCTGGCCTGTACTGTCAGCATGATCACTGGCGTGTTGGTCGCCTGCCGCAGTTGCTTGAGCGTCTCAAAGCCGTCCATGCCAGGCATCATCACATCCAGCAGGATCAGGTCAGGGATCGCCTCGCGGGTTTTAGTGATCGCCTCGCGGCCAGTACTGGCGGTGATCACCCCATATTCGGCCTGTTCCAGGATCGAGGTGAGCAGGTTGATCAAGTGTGGTTCGTCGTCTACGACGAGGATCGTCTGGGCCACTTTCTTTCTCCTTCGGGTGGGGCAGCGGGCAGGGGCGTCAGCCCAAACCCTCAGTCCTCCTTGCTGACAGGTAGGGTGAAAGCAAATCTTGCGCCGCCGCTAGCCGCTTCTTCCACCCAGATGCTACCACCGAGGGCGTTGATGATCTCGCGGGCGATGTAGAGGCCCAAACCCACCCCCTTCGCCTCGCGTACCATGCGCCCCTCCAGGCGGGTGAAGGGGGTGAAGATGCGCTCTCGCTCCTCCGCTGGCACGCCTTCACCCTCGTCGCTGACGCTGAACAGGACGTGACTAGCCCGCCGTTCAGCGGCCAGGGTGATCTCGCCCGCCCCATACTTCAGCGAGTTCTCCACCAGGTTGGTCAACACCTGCTCAATCCGCTGCTCATCGCCAATCACCACGGGCAGTTGCTCCTCGCCAGCCACTTCATCGCCCTTTGGTGGGTAAGGGGCAACGGTCAGCCTGCGCTCTGGCCGCTCGGCCACGAGGACACGCAGGCGGGTGGCGACCCGGTTGAGCAGGCTGTAGGGGTCGAGTGGCTCGCGGTTGATGTCCAGCTTACCCGCTTGCAAGCGAGTGACGGTCATCAAGTTCTCCACCATCTTGCTCAAGCGGTCGCTCTCCTGACTAACGATCTCCAACTGCTGGCGGGCGGTTGCGTTCTCCTCGCCGATGGTGTCGCCCAGCAGCCCTGCATAGCCCTTGATCACCGCAATCGGGGTTTGCAACTCGTGGCTGACGACGGAGAGGAAGGTGGCCTGCATGGCCTCTGCTTCCTTGCGGGCGCGGATATCGTGCAGGGTGAGCGTAGCACCCAGTACGGCACCGTCGTTGCCGCGGATCAGCCCGCAACTGGCTTCCACTGGCACCCGCCGCCCGTCGTGGGCCAAGAGGGTGAGTTCCTGCACGGCGACATAGCTGCTGTCGTTCAGGGTAGCGGTTAGCTGCTCGGTCAGCCAGCCGTCACCGACGTGCTGGCCGCGAATGGCTGGCAGGTTGCTGCTCTGCCCGCTGTCCCAGCGCGGCAAGTCGAAGGATGGTGAGTAGTTGCTGCCACTCTGCTGGCTGTTGGCTGCGGTGTGGAAGTCAAAGAGTTGCTCGGCATCCTGCCCCCAGGCCAGCGGCCCCGTCCAGCCGGTCAGCCGTTCGAGGGCGCGATTGAGGCCGATGATGCGCCGCTGCGGGTCTACCACCAGGATCGCCTCGCTGGTTTGCTGGATCACCTCCTCCAACCAGTGCTTCTCGTTGAGGATACGCTGCAAGAGGCGAGTATTCTGGGCGACGATGTCCACCTGATCTACAATAATCTGGTAGATGTCGGGGCGGTTGAAGATATCCTCGCGGTCGCCACCCTCGCCTGGTTCGAGCAGGCAGAGCAGGCCCACCATACCGTCGCCGCCGCGTAGGGGGATGGCAACCAGGTGGAGGTCGTGGCCCTTGAGCCGGGCTACGCCGCTAACTGCCTCCGCTGGGCTAAGGGTGAGGCCAAGCGTATGCTGGGCCTGCTGTTCGCCTGCCTCGCCTTGCAACTCTGGCATACTGCGGAGGCTGGCGGCCAGGCTGCGTGCCTCTCCCTCGCCCAACCCGACGCTGGCGGTGTAGAATGGACGATCCCCCTCGTAGAGAGCGACCATCCCCGCCTGGCTGCCAGCCGCATGAACCACCTTGTTGATCATCGCCTCCAGCATACTGCGCGGGTCGGGCGTGCTACCGTCCGCGTTGACTGTCTGGTTGGTATGCACCTCGTCGGGGTCGCGGGCAGGCTGGCTAACCCGCTGTGAGGATGTCTCGCTACTTGGTTGGGCCGCCGCTTCGCTGATATTGCACTGGAACTTCTTCTTCTTGAACATCTTGTAACTCGTTTCTAAGCCCGTTTCGGCTCGTCGCCGAGCGGCAGCGAGGGTAGTGGGGTAACTGCGCTCTGTTTGTTCATCTTCCGCTGCTTGCCTACTAGCTGGGGGGCGAACTCGGCCAGCAACATCCCGCCAAGGATCAGCCCACAGCCGAACAGTTGCCGCCCGCTCAACAACTCGCCGCCCAGTAGCCAGGCAAAGGCTGCCGCCGCCACCGGCTCAAGGGTGAAGATCAGAGCCACGTGCGTCGGGCTGGTGGCCCGCTGTGCTACCGCCTGCAACACCTGCGCCAGCGCGCTAGCTACCAGGCCCATAAAGACTGCCGCCAGTAGCACATTCGGCGGTAGCAGCCAGCCCACCCCCACCGGCAACTCGAAAGCCACCGAACCCAGCAAGCTAAGTGCGCCTGCCACCGCCATCGCCACCAGCGACAGCCGCAGAGCGTCTGCTTCTGCTGCATAGCGGCTAACCAGCACGATCTGCATGGCGAAGCAGGCTGCCGAAGCAATCTGGAGCCAGTCGCCAATCCCCACCGTGAAGCCGTCCTGCACGCTAAGCAGAGCCAGGCCGACAACCGCTACCACCACCCCGACGACAGGCCAGACCCCAGGCCGCTGGCCCAGCAGCAGGTAGGCAAAGAGCGGCACCAGCACGACCGACAGCCCTGTAATGAAGCCCGCATTGCTGGCGGTAGTGTACTGCAAGCCGACAGTCTGCAAGATGAAGCCCAGCCAGTAGGCAAGGCCGATCAGCAGGCCACCAGCCAACTCCCGTCGCCGCCAGCCAGCCCACCTGCCCGTGAACAGCACGATCAGCAGCAAGGCAGCCGCACCACTGCCAAAGCGTACGCTGAGAAAGAGCAGCGGCGCAGTCTCCCTTAGCGCGTCCTTGATCAGGATGAAGGTTGCGCCCCAGATCAGCACTACGCCGACCAGCGATAGGTCTGCGGCTAGCTGCTTGTTTGCTCTTGCTGTTTGCTCTTGCATTGCTACTTGATCGCCGTCAGGCCGAAGGCATCCTGCCGCTTTGTCACCTGCTTGAAGCCCGCATCTTGCAGCCGTTGCAGCACGCCACGCACCACCCGCCCGCCAGAGTTGCTCTCCAGGTCGCCAATATAGTGAAAGAGTTTGCCGCCGCGCTTCAGCACCCGGTACAGTTGTTTGTAGAACGCGCCAGAGTAGAGTTCCCCACCCAGGCTGAAGGTGGGTGGGTCGTGGATGATGCGGCTGAAGCGGTCATCCGCCAGCTTCGGCACTTCCTCATAACTGTCGCCCACCACCTGCTGGATGCGCGGGTTGCTGAACAACTCTCGCGACCAGGGGTTGAGGCGGGCCACCTGCAAGCTGGCGGGGTCTAGCTCGATGGTCAGCACGCGGCTCACCGCCCCGCGCGCCGCCTCAATCGCAGTGTAGCCCAGACCGGTGGCGGTATCCAGCACCTCACCGCTGAGGGGAGCTATCGTCTTGACCTTGCGGCGGGTGTCTTCCAGCGGGTTGGTATCCTTGATGCGGTGCATAACGATGCCGCTAACCAGCATGGTGGGGGCCGACTCGGTGGCGATCAGGGTGCGTAGCCAGTTGGTTTGGCCGCTGAAGATCATGATCTCCCTCGCCGTGCCACCTTCGATGGTGTAACACTTGTAGAAGCCCTTGCGCCCACCCTCGCTCACCTTCACTACTTCATCCCAGGGCAGATGCTGGCCGTCAGGTAGCAAAACCCCAGCCTCGTCCAGCTCTACCGCCACCCGCGTTTGGTTGAGGTCGAGCGAGAGAGTAGTGTGGGTGGTGCCAACCCGCTTCGCTTGTAGCAGAGGGAACACCTGCACGTAGGAGAGGATGGGCGGTTGGCTTTGGCTGCTTTGTTCCATAAGGTAAAGTTTAGTTTGCCAGGGCTGGAATGTCAAGCCGAAACGCTAATTGACCTCTCACGCAGCGGTCGTTATAATGATAGCAGGAAACAGCTACCGATCTCCATAGGCATTGCGCTAGAACAGGGTGAAATGATGGATGTTTTGCTCAACAGCGGCTCGCGCCGCCTCAACAGCGGCTCGCGCCGCCTCTACTTCGACCACGCCGCGACCACGCCCCTCGCCCCAGAGGTGCTAGCCGCCATGCTACCCTACTTCAATGCCAGCTATGGCAACCCCAGCAGCATCCACGCTGAGGGGCGGCTGGCACACGAAGGGTTGGAAGCGGCGCGGCGGCAGGTGGCAGCGGTGCTGCATTGCCGCCCGCAGGAAGTGATCTTTACCAGCGGCGGCACAGAGAGCGACAACCTCGCGCTCAAGGGGGTGGCTCTAGCTCACGAAGGTGGTCACATCATCACCAGCGCAGCAGAGCATCACGCGGTGCTGCACAGCGCAGAGTACCTTGCCCACCTCGGCTTCAAGGTGACATATCTACTAGTAGACAGATTTGGCATGGTCAGCCCCGACGATGTGGCAGCAGCGATCCAGCCCGACACGCGGCTGATCAGCATCATGTACGCTAACAACGAGGTGGGGACGATCAACCCAATCCCGCAGATTGCAGCGGTGGCGCAGCAGGCTGCTGTGCCGTTCCACAGCGATGCAGTGCAGGCGGGTGGCAGCCTCGACCTTGATGTGGAGCGGCTGGGGGTAGACTTGCTCTCGCTCTCGGCCCACAAGTTCTACGGGCCAAAGGGGGTGGGTGTGCTGTACGTCCGCGGTGGCAACCACTTGCTCTACCAACAGAGTGGCGGCTCGCAGGAGAGCAAGCGGCGGGCTGGCACGGAGAATGTGGCAGGGATCGTCGGCCTCGCCACCGCCCTAACCATCGCCGAGAGCAAGCGGGAGGTTGAAGCGGCCCGTCTGCTTGGCTTGCGCGAGCGGCTAATCGGGGGAGTGCTGAGCAGCATCCCCGACGCGATCCTCAACGGCCACCCTGTGGAGCGGCTACCTGGCAATGCCAACTTCTGCCTGCCCGACGTGGAGGCAGAGACGCTGTTGCTACGCCTCGATCTGCTGGGCATCGCGGCTAGCTCGGCCTCGGCTTGCACCAGCGGGGCGGTCGAACCAAGCCATGTGCTGCACGCAATGGGTATCCCCGACGCACTGGCAGTGGGTAGCCTGCGCTTGAGCCTCGGCGCAAGCAACACGGAGGCCGACATAGACTATGTTCTCGCCAAACTGCCCGCCGTGGTCAACAGGCTACAGAGCCTGAAGTTGCACGAACGAAGTAGCTAACCAATAACTCCAACGTAGGCGTGTGCTGGCCTACTTCGTTGTGGATCAACTTGACACTGTGTGGTAGCAGCGGCATGATCGCGCCAATGCACTCGCGCACTGCGTTCGGGCTGCCGGGCAGGTTGACGATCAACGTGCCACCGCGCTGCACTGCCACGCTGCGCGAAAGATAGCTGAGGATGGTGTACTGCGCCGTTCCCACCCGCATCAGTTCGCCGTAGCCGGGTACGATACGCTGGCCGACTGCCAGCGTTGCTTCGGGGGTCACATCGCGGGCGGTCAGGCCGGTGCCACCCGTAGTGAGGATCAGGTCTAGTTGTAGATCGTCGGCCCAGCGGATCAGGGTCGCCTCGATCTGTGCCTGCTCGTCTGGCACAACGGCGTACTGGGCGATAACCGCACCCGCCAGCCCCGCTACGATCTCGCGCTGGGCCTGCTGACCGCTAAGGTCATCGTTGTTTGGGTCGCTATGCCTGCTGTCGCTGACCGTCAACACGCCCACCTTGATCTGCTCGTCTCCACCATGCTCGTGCTTCATCACATCTCCTATAGTTGGGTTGGGGGCTAGGCTTTCTCGCCCAGCCGCCGTTCGGTGCCTTTGAGCAGGCGATCAATGTTGTCTTTGTGGGCGGCAATGACGAAGATGGGCAAGATGATGAAGAACAGGTAGAGCCAGTTGGCCTGTTGCAACAAGACCGCGATCAAGA
>JAYUUN010000041.1:0-4942 GCA_043754535.1 Chloroflexota bacterium
GTGGCTCCTGGTTGATCGAGCGTTCGTTCTGCTGGTAGCTAACCACACCATTATTCTCCACTCGCCAGCGGTAGGGAGCCTGGTAGTAGATCACGGTCTGGTTAGTATCGGTGAAGTAGTTGTAGGATGTATAGGTGATGACCAGGCTGCTGACGTTGCCCACCCAACCGACTTTTTCGAGGGGGGGGTTCAGTGGCGGGGTTGGGTTGTAGCCAGCTACCGTAGGGCTAACAGTTGCGTCGGTCGGCGGGGTGCTAGTTGCCAGCGCAGTGACGACGAACAGGGAAGGGTCAAGCGCAACGCCCGTCTGGAAGCTAGTTATTTCGTCGCGGTAAACAAGATTGCCGTCGCTGGTCGCGCCTTCCAGCTTGAGGGCAAAGCCAGTTGCCCTATCCACCCACAGAGTAAAGCTAAGGTTGCTTTTGCTAATAGCCCAACCGCAAGATCTGCTATCACTCTCAGCAGTCAGTACATCCACCACGCGCCCATGTAGGTACTCGCTGCCAGCGTAGCGTGGTGCTAGTGCTTGGTTGTCATTCGAGACAAAGCAGGCACTTACATCACTAGGCTTGTAGATGCCATCTTCAGCTACGCCATCAATCCTGACTACCACTTGGAGAGCCAACAGCGATAGCCGAGGCCACCGCTGAGCATCTTCAGCTACGCTGCCACCAATCCTGGCTACCACGCCATACACCTTTGCGCTGGGTACGTCAATGCGGTAGCTTTGGTCACTGGCTCGGTACCAGATGTTTACTACTGATGTACGAGGCTCCATCCTACTACCTGTGCTGGTGTAAGTGGTTGTTTTGGTTAGCACAAAGTTGGGCAGGGTGTTGCTCTCGTAGATGTGCATGGCACGACTGAGAATGTCGGCGGCATTGATGGTTGGCGGCACGATGGTCGGCGCAGCCGTCGCCACCCCAGGGCTGACGACGTTGCCCCCCCTGCTCTGGTTGAAGCTCTGCGCGAAGAACAGACCGCCACCAACGAGCAGTAGCACGACCGCCAGGGTTGCAAGGCGAGCGAAGGCGGCGCGGGTGCGTGACGTGAAGATGGGGTTCTGCATGGTGTTCAGCCTCTCAAATCTACCCGATTGGGTAGTGGGATTGGGGCTAGCTTGCTTGAGCCGCACCGCCTCCGCCGCCAGCAGCATCGCTAGCTGGTCGTGGAAGCGCGCGCCGGGGGTTACTTCGGGCAGTTCGCTGCTGGCGCGGCGGGCGATCTCCGCACTGGCAGGGTCGAGGTCGGCGGGTGGCTGGCTGTTGGGTTCGCTAGCGAGGGCAGTGAAGAACTGCTCTAGCAACACGCTCTGCTTGTCATCGTCCATCAGTTGCCCTCCTGTCCTAGTACCAGCTGCTTAAGTCGCTCAACCGCTCGGTGGCGCAACATCCTGACGGCAGGGCCGCTCTTGCCCATCGCCTCGCCAATCTGCTCGCCAGTCCAGCCCACACACTGTAGTTCGATTACCGTACGCTGCTCCTCTGGCAAGAGAGCGAGTGCCGCCCGCACGCTCTGCCGCTCGGCCTGCGCTACTACCGTTTCCTCCAGCGTGGGGCCAGAGGCGGCCATCTCCTCAGCCTCATACAGCGTGGTCGCCAGGCGCATCTGCTGCTGGCTGACCACCACATTGCGGGCGATCTGGAACAGCCAGGCGGCGAATAGCCCTTCGCGGTAGCCTGCCAGCCCGTTGATTGCCCGCAGGAAGATTTCGCTGGTCGCGTCCTCCGCCGCCTCCTGCACCCGCAGCCGCAGGTAGCAGAAGTTGTAGATGCGCTTGAAGTAGCGTTCGTAGAGCGCAGCGAACCGGGCCGGGTCTTGCCGCGCCGCCCGCACCAAGTCGAGGTCACTAGCCTCCCCCTCAAGCGGGGTCACCCCAGTCTGCGGCTGCCCACTCACGCCAAACAACAGTATGATCGAGGTCAACATCGGCGTTTCTCTCCCTGTGCCGGGTCGTAGGCCGGTCGGCTCCCCTTTTCCCTGCCTCATAAGTAGAGACTGGGCGGCAAGCCCAATGTAACGCGCAATCTGCACCAATCTGCAAGGATTATAACAGCATCCAACCCCCTCTGGTTCCCTCCCCTCGCGCGGGCGCACCCTGGGCAAGGCTCAGCGACCACACGCTGGCCCCACTTGTGCTAAAATGGCAACACCAAACCAGTTTGCACAGGAGACAGCCCCCCATGCCGATGAAAATCCTCGAAACCCGCGTCTACCGTGGCCCCTCCTACTGGGAGTATGCTCCCCACATCCGCATGGTCATTGACTTGCAGGAGTACGAGCGCAAGCCGACCAACAAGCTGCCTGGCTTCACCGATGCACTCCTTGAGCAGATACCCGGCTTGCAGGATCATACCTGTAGCCGGGGCGTGAGCGGCGGCTTCGTCGAACGCCTGCGCGAAGGTACCTGGCTCGGCCACGTCACCGAACACGTCGCCATCGCCCTGCAAACCCTCGCTGGCACCGACGTGAAGCGCGGCAAGACGCGCGGTGCAGACAAGCGTGGGGTCTACAATGTCGTCTTCACCTACGTTGAGGAGGAGGTCGGCAAGGCTGCTGGTCGCTTCGCCTTCGAGATTGTCTCTGCCCTGGCGCGGGGCGAAACCTACGCCGTGCAGCCAGTGATCGACGAACTGGCTCGCATGGTAGACGAGGTGGCCCTTGGCCCCAGCACCCTCTCCCTGGTCGAAGAAGCCCACCGCCGTGGCATCCCCTACATCCGCCTCAACCGCTACAGCCTGATCCAACTCGGCTACGGCATCAACCAGCGGCGGTTGGAGGCGACCGTCACCTCCGAAACCCTGCACATCGCCACCAACATCGCCTCCAATAAAGACCTGACCAAGCAACTACTGCACGACGTGGGCATCCCCGTCCCCCGTGGCAAGGTCGCCCGCCGCCTCAGCACCGCCGCCAGTATTGCCCAAGAACTGGGCTACCCCCTGGTGGTCAAGCCGCTGGACGCGAATCATGGGCGCGGCATTACCGTCAACCTCACCTCGGATGACCAGTTGGCTAAAGCCTTCGAGTTCGCCCAGGAACATGGCTCTAGCGACCGCGTGATCGTCGAGCAGTACATCACCGGGCGCGACCATCGCATCCTGGTGGTCAACGGCAAGGTGGTGGCCGTGGCCGAGCGGGTGCCAGCCCACGTCGTCGGTGACGGCCAGCGCACGATCAGCCAACTGATCGACGAGGTTAACAGCGACCCCCGCCGGGGCGTGGCTCACGAGAAGGTGCTGACCAAAATCAAAGTGGACGGCCTGGTGCTGGAACTGCTGCGCCGCAAGCAGTACGACCTGGACACCGTGCCAGCCGCTGGCGAAAGCGTCACCCTGCGCACGACCGCCAACATGAGTACTGGCGGCACGGCGATTGACCGCACCGACGAAATCCACTACGACAACATCGAAGTCTGCGTGCGCGCCGCCCGCGTCGTCGGCCTGGACGTGGCGGGCATAGACATGGTGATCCCCGACATCAGCCACTCGATCTACGAGAACGGGGGCGAAGGTCGTGGCGGCGCGATTGTCGAAGTCAATGCCGCCCCTGGCTTCCGGATGCACGTACAACCTAGCGAGGGTAGCCCGCGCAACGTCGCCAAGCCAGTCATTGATATGCTCTTTCCCCCTGGTAGCAGCAGCCGCATCCCCCTGATTGCGATCACTGGCACCAACGGCAAGACGACCACCACGCGCATGGTCGCCCACATCCTCAAGCTGGCGGGCCGCAAGGTGGGCATGACCACCACCGACGGCATCTATATTGATGGTAAGCAGATATTGCATGGCGACATGACCGGCCCCCGCTCGGCCCGCGTCGTCCTGCGCGACCCGACCGTGAGTGCGGCGGTGTTGGAGACGGCGCGGGGCGGCATCCTGCGCGAGGGGCTGGGTTTCGACCGCTGCGATGTGGGGGCCGTGCTGAACGTCAGCGGCGACCACCTGGGGCTGGGTGGCATTGACACCCTGGAGCAGATGGCCGAGGTCAAGTCGCTGGTGATCGAAGTGGTGCGGCGCGACGGCAGCGGCGTACTCAACGCCGACGACCCGCTGGTGGCGGCGATGGCGACCAAGTGCAGCGGCAAGGTCTCCTACTTTTCGATGGACAGCCGCAACCCCCTCGTCCGCAAGCACGTGGCCGAGGGCGGCATGGCCGTCGTCCTCGAACAAGGGGTGCATGGCGACATGATCACCGTCTACAACGGCGAGCAACGCACTGCCCTGCTCTGGACCAGCCGCATCCCCGCCACCCTCGACGGCATGGCGAGCTTCAACGTCGCCAACGCCCTGGCCGCCACTACGATCTGCACTGCCCTCGACATATCGGTGGAGGACATTCGGCAGGGGCTACAGACCTTCGACACCAGCTACTTCCTCACCCCCGGTCGCCTCAACGTCTTCGACAAGGACGACTTCAAGGTAATCCTCGACTACGGCCACAACGCCGTCGCCCTCAACAACATCGCCGACCTGGTGGGCAAGATGAAGAAGCCCGGCGGCCACACCCTGGCTGTCTTCAGTGCAGCCGGCGACCGCCGCGACGAGGATATCCGCGAGTTCGGTGCGATCCTGGGTCGCAGCTTTGAGCAGTTGATCCTCAAGGAGGACAAGAACAAGCGCGGGCGCAAGTCTGGCGAGGCGACCGCCCTGGTGCGCGAGGGCGCAGAAGGGGCAGGCCTGGCCCCAGAGCGCATCCGCGAGATCGCCGACGAACTGGCGGCAGTGCGCATCGCCCTGGACGGTGCCGAGCGCAACGACCTGATCGTGCTGTTCGCCGACGACGTAGAGCGGGTCGCCGACCTTACCTCGAACTGGATGCACCAGCCGGTGCTGCCTAACGAAACCGTGGTAGACCAGGAGGAGTTTGCCACCCTCACCTCGGAGGAGCCGCTGGCCGCCGACCCCACGCACACCAGCGGGAGGGGCGACGCTTGACCACT
>JAYUUN010000042.1:0-14910 GCA_043754535.1 Chloroflexota bacterium
GCGATCTTGGCAAACTCACCACGCTTGGTGCTGTCGTTGGGGCGGAACAGGCCGTTCGCGCCGTTAACGATGTTGCGGCAAGCCAGGAACTGGATGTCGCCGTAGAAGATGTTGGTGGTCGGCACGTCGCTGAAGCTGATCGAGCAGGCGGTGGCAGTCGCCGTTGGCGTGCCAGTCGTGCCAGTCAGGGTGCTGCTGGCGGTCGGGCTAACCACTACTGTGCTGGTCGGGCTAACCACTACTGTGCTGGTTGGGCTAACCACTACTGTGCTGGTTGGGGTCGCAGTGGCACTAGGTGCCGGGCCAGTCGGGGTGGCACTGGGTGCTGGGCCTGTAGCGGTCGCCGTCGCAGTGCTGCCTGCGGTCAGGGTGGGGAGCGGGGTGGAAGTCGGGCCGCTGGTGACGGTTGGCACCGGGGTCAGGTTGATCGCGCCACTGGGTAGCGGCCAGGCATAGGCACCACGCCCGCGGGTGAACAGGGCGAGGGTGGTGAAGCCGCGGTCAATCGCCATGTCCCAGATCATCACATTGGGCAGGCCCGCGTTGAAGCGGAGCCAGGTGGGGGTAGCTGCGTCAATGTTGTTGGTGTAGTAGAGGCCCCAGTCAGTGCCAACGAAGACCTGCTGGCGGAAGTTGGGGTTGGCGATCACGCTGTCTGCCGGGATGTTTGGCAGGTTGCCGCTCTTGTCCACCCAGGTGAAGGTGGCGCAGCTTGCCGTGCAAGTAACCTGGAACAGGTGGCCTGGTGTGCCAGGGGTGTTCTGGCTGAAGCCGCCGATAGCCGCATAGCCGATGGTCGGGGTGAGCGGGTCGGTAGCAACGTCGAGGATCGGGCGGTTGGGCAGCGTGCTGTTGCCGCCGGTGACGTTGACCCAGTTGGCAGAATTAGCCGTCCCCTGACCGAGACCGAAGCCATACCACACGTTGCCGTCGTTGGTGCCAGCGATGCCCGTGGTCGAGATGCTAACTGCGTAGCTGAGTTGGTTGATAAACGAGCGGTCGGCCAGGGTGCCTTTGGTCAGGTCGGGGCTGTTGGCGTACCAACTGCTGGCCGGGACGGCTCCGAGGATCGTCTCCCACACCCGATAGCTGGCCGCCACCATGTGGGTGCAGCCGCTGGCTGGGCAGTCGTACTTGTAGATTTCGTAGGGCATGACGAAGCTGAGGCGTGGGCTGTCGCCAGTCCAGCCGCCAGTGGCGTTAGCCAGCGCACCGTTCGGGCCGGTGGTGGAGACGGCAAGGTTGCCGTTCTGACTCTCCTGATACCAACGCTGGTTCAGCACCGGCTCGATGCGGGCGTACATACCGTCGCCGCCCTTGCGTAGCTGCCACATGGCTGGGCCTTGCGTCTGCCCACTCCAGACATAGACCGAGGAGCCGTTGTCTTGCGCGCCTGCGTTCGCGCCGGGGCTGGCCGAGGTAGCGAAGTTGCCCGTAATATCGCCAGAGTAGAACTCAATGGCGTTCATCGTGTCGTTCAGTTGGCTGAAGGCGGGATTGGCAGCATCAGCGTTGTTGGTCACGTAGATGCCGCCGTCGTTGCCCGCCAGCAGCGTGCTGGACGAACCGGGGACGAAGGCAAGGGCGTGCTGGTCAACGTGGACTGTATTACCACCAGCATAGCCGCAGGTGAGGTCAACGAAGGTGGTGCCGCCGTCGGTGGACTTGAAGATGTCGAAGGTGTCGAGGTAGACCACATCAGGGTTGTTGGGGTCAACCGCCATGCCCTGGTCGTACCAGTTCTGGCCGTAGTCGCCTGCGCAGCCGGTCAGCCCGGTGACATTGGAGCGTTGCGTCCAGGTGCTGCCACCGTCGGTCGTGCGCCAGACACCGAGTTGGCCGCCGCGCTGCTGGCCGTTGATCGGCTGGATCGCCTGCACCTGAGCGTAGATCACCTGGGAGTTGCTGGGGGCTATCGCCAGGTCAATGCGGCCCAGTACGTCGCCACCCTGGTAGACTGGCGTACCACTGCCAGTGCCAGCGGGCCAACCGTTGCTGGCGGTGCTGCTGAGCGACCAGTTGGTGGGGCAACCGCTGCTGGGCATAGTCGCCTTGTAGATGCCGTTCGCGCCGTTCTCTGCCAGGTTGACCTGCACGGTAGTGCTGAAGCCGCGTGCGCCAACCGCCACGTAGATGTCGGTGCTGCTGCCGTTGTTGCTGAGGATCAGGCCGGTGCTGTCCTGCCGTTGGGTGGAGAAGTTGTTGGTGTAGCAGGGGCCAGCCCAACTGTTACCCGTGTCGTAAGAGAAGTAGACCCCGTTCTTGGTGCCAGCCACCACGTTGTTGCTGTTACGTGGGTCAACCCGCACCTTGCCAATCGCATTATACTGCGGGAACACGCCCGCTGGCAGTGGGTAGGTGGCGGTGAAGACGCTGGTACCCATCAACGACCAGCTAGCCCCCGCATTGCCGCTCTTGAGTACGCCCGCCGTCCCCATCGAGAAGGAGCCGAAGTTGAGGTCGCCAGTGCCAGCATAGACCACGTTGTGGTTGTTCGGGTCAATCGTCACGTCATCCACCGCGAGGCTGGTGATCAGCGGATCGTCGGTGCTGGCAGTCCAGGTGGTGGTGATCGCGCAGCAGTTGCTCGTCTTCCAGATACCGCCGCCCACCGCCGCGATGTAGGCGGTAGTGGGGTCTATCGGGTCAATTGCGATGCTGTTGACCCGCCCACTGACCTTGCCATAGCTGTAGCAGCCAGAGCAGCCATTGGATTGTAGCGGTTTGGGGCCGAGTGAGGTGAAGGCGTTGGGGTCGAGGCCAAGTGGCGAACTGCTATTCGCCTTGTTGTAGACGACCTTGCCCGCAGGCACCGCCCGCTCAATCAGGCTATCCTGACGGGCGGCCTGTACTACCCAGTCGGTCTGGAAGTTGCCGGTGGGGTAGCGCAGGCGATCCTGCCAGTAGCCCTCCATCTCGTGGAGCATCTCGTACTCCTCGGCGGCTTCCATCTGCCCCTCGCTCATGCCCTGCGCCTTGAGGCTAGCCTCCTTCTCGCGCTCCTGCTCGCTCATGCCCGCTTCACGAGTAAGCTCGTCGGCAGGAAGGTTGGCTATGGCCTCAGTCATCCCTTCTTCGCGGGTGACTTGGGCGGCAGGGACGGCAGCCTTGTCAGGGTCAACCGCTTTGTCAGGGTCAACCGCTTTGTCAGGGTCAACCACTTTGTCGAGGTCAGCAGCCTTGCTGCTAGTTTGGGCCACTGTGGGGGTAGTTGTTGTCTTGCTGCCAGCGTTGAACCAACCACCCGCGAAGCCCACCGCTGTCACCAGCAGGATCGCCACGACCAGGGCGGCACCAATCTTGAACTGCTTACTGCTCATTCGGCCTTTTCCTCTCTCTATCTCTGCCAATCACGGGCCACTCAATACCGCCCCTGACCAGCCAGTAGGCGGCTTCGCGGGAGCGGCACTGAACCCGCCCCGCTCAATGCGTCTGCGCCCAACCACAATGGGTACGCAACTGGGGTAGGCATTCGTCTAAGCGCATTGTAGAAGGGATTATAGCACAAACTGGCGGTCAGGTAAACTATTCACCAGCTTATAACTGCTCATCTCGGCGGGGGGCAGGCGAACCAGGGCGCGCAGCCAGCCAACGGCGTGATCGGCAACGACGTGGCTGGCTGGATGCAGTGGGCTACCAGGTGAGACAGCAACTAGCGCGGCGGTAGCTTGTAGTCGCCAGTGCTGAATCGCCAGGTGCGGTCAAATGGCAGATCGGCGATTGCACCGCGCACCTGCACGCTGTAGCTGCTATTCGCTCGCAAGGGGTTGACCGCGATCAGAGCGTAGCAAGAACCCTTGCAGTCCGCTGGGCTGAGATGAACCGTCACCGGCTGGCCCGTAGCGTCGCGTAGCTGGGCGTAATCTACCCGCAGGCTGCCATTAACCCCTTGCAAGGTGAAGGGGTAGCCGACCGGGCGGCTGGCCCCGGCTGGCAGTGGGTCTGGGGCCTCGCCCCCGTCCCAGTAGGTGGGGATGCTGCTCTGCCCATCGGCGGGGTAAGCCAGTGGGTAGGGCTTGACCGCCGTCTGTGGATTGTCGGGGATGCCACCGAAGTCCATCACGTCCACCGCCACTTGCTGCTGCTTGTCGCTGTCATAGCGCGAACCGTAGCCATAGCCAGTGTAGCGGGCGTTGGGGTCGATCAGGATCAGGCGGTGGTAGATGGTCGCCATCCACTGGTCTACGCTGTCTGCTGGGTCGCCAGTGAAGGCCATCACCTCAGCCCCACCAAAGTAGGGATAGCCAGTCACCTTGATGCGGTCGGAGGGCCACTTGCCGGTGAAGCCCCCCTGCCCCGCGACCTCACCATGTGCGCCGAACTCCTGGGCCGCCTGGTTGCGATAGTTGAGCAGGAAGTAGTCGGCGTGGTGCTGGGCGGCAGCCACAACCGCGGGGTGCAACTCAAGCGGTGGCAGGCCGAGGACGGTGCGATAGCGGTTGGCCTGGGTTAGCGCACGTTGAGGTGAGGTGGGCTGTATCTCATTGCCCAACAGACCAAGCTCCACCTTGCTAGAGTCGGGGTTGTTGGGGTGGTACTCAAAGCGCGCCCGCTCAAACCACTGGGTCAGCAGCGACTCGCCGGTGCTGGCGCGCTCCATCGTCGCCTCACTGATCGGGTAGCCAAAGAGGGCGAGACTCTCACGTTCGCTGATGCCCGCGTCGCCGAGATCGAGGCCGTGGCTGTGCCAATAGTCCCAGAACTGGGGGGCAATCGCGTGGCCGACAGCAGGGTAGTAGTGATCGGCGGTGGAGCTGCCCTTCGGCAAGCTGGCCGGGTCGCGCCCTGCCAACCGCAACACCTCGTCACCCAGGCGACCGAGTAGCACATTGTAGGGAGCAGCGTTCTCTGGGTGTAGTTCGAGGCGATTGCGCTCAAACCACTGGCTAAGGAGGTAGCTACCCTGCGGGCTGGTGCGTCCACGGGCGTGGGTGGTGGGGTAGCCGAAGACGGGCAAGCCCCCATTCTTGAGCCAGTAGTCGCGCAGGGTAGCATCAAGTAGACACTGCTGCGTCTGCGCGAAGCAGAGTGGCTGGTCGTCGGCCCGACCAGTCTGGGGCCAGCCGAGGGTGAGCAGAGCCAGCAAACTGAGGAAGCAGGTGAGCCGTTGCCGTCGTCGCTTATCCATACAACCATCCCTTCACTAGCCAGTAATCTATTCCACCGCCGCCATACTTGCTTTGATCTCGTCAACGATCTCCTCGCGCACGCGCTCATCCTCCTG
Source organism: Chloroflexota bacterium (assembly GCA_043754535.1). Classification (GTDB taxonomy): domain Bacteria; phylum Chloroflexota; class Chloroflexia; order QHBQ01; family QHBQ01; genus JBBROH01. The sequence goes on from JAYUUN010000042.1 coordinate 5,225, forward strand.
CGACAACTTCTTCTGGTCAAGATAGCTGATCGACCACTCTCTGGGCAGGTCGTAGCCGAGGTAGCGGTTGCCCAGTTCCTTGCGCGTAGGCCGCTGGTCTAGCAGGGCGATGATCGCCTTGAGGCCGAGTAGCTTGAGGTGGTCGGTGTCGCGCCGCTGCCCATCCTTGATCTCGGCAAGGGCGTAGGGGGCGTGGTGGCCGTGTGGCGGCTGCTTGCGCTGCACCAGATGCCAGACGCTATCCACGATCTGGTTGCGCTGCACCCGCAAGTCCTTCGCCCGAACGGCGGGCAGCGGGCTGGCTGTTCTACCCTGCTCCTCCGCCTCGGTTTGCTCCTCGGTCTGTACTTGCTCGGTGGCGGCTGGCAAGGGTGGGCCGGGAGGAGCCGGGTTGTACGGCCTGATCACAGCCCCTGCAAGTGGTCGCTTGAAGCTGATGCGTGGTAGAGCGGGGGCGGCAAAGGCAGCCTCGATAGCGATAGCCACCGGGTGCGCCTTCGCCATAGCGTCCGCGATCATCTGGCGAAGATCGGGCTGTGGCACTTCTGGCTCGGCTGGCAGTATGGTCGCTAGTTTGAGCGGCAGCGTGGCTGGCTCAGCGGGCAGTTCAGGCTGCGTGGCTACGGCTGGCGTTGGTGGCTCAGGCTGCGTGGCTGCGGCTGGCTCAGGGGGCAGTTCAGGCTGCACGGCTGCGGCTGGCGTGGGAGGCTCAGGCTGCATGGCTGCGGCTGGCGTGGATGGTGGTGCTGGCGGGGTGATGGCTAGCACTACTGCTGCTGGCTGCTCATGCGCTGTAGGTTGGGGTGGCTGCCACCGCCAATAGGTGGCCGCTAGCTCTTGCAGACGGCTGCTCAACTGCTGCAAATCCTGGCGTTCCTCACTCAGGTCGGGGTCAGCGGTGATGTCCTTCTGCATCTGGGTCAGATCGGCGGCGGTGGCCTGCGCATACTGCCAGATTTGTAGGAACTGCTCGGTAACGTCTTCGACCAGCAGCGCGAGATTAGCCAGCCGCTCGTTAACCTGGATGCGCTGGTTCAGCTTCTCGCTGCGCCGCTGTGCGCCCGCAACGATGCTCTGCTCTGGGCGGCTGGCTACCAGCATGGCAGCTTGATCAGCGGCGGGCTGCCGCTCCATGGCAGCCAGCACCAGAGGGGCTGCTGGCAAGGCGAATTGGTTGGCTGCGATCTCGCTCCTGCTCATGTCATGATCCTCCACATTCAAGCGCACCTCTGCCAGAGCCTCAACCGCGACGTTGCGGAGGTTGATCAGGCCGAAACCGCCCATGCCGTTCGTCCTCATGTAAGGGCTAACCTCTGCATCAAAGCAGATGCTCGCCCCTACTGGCGGTGGGTGACTGCCGCTCTGGTCTTGCTTGGCCCACATATGCGAGGCGAGGACGGTGCGGTTCTGCGCCAGGGTGGGGTTGACCAGCAGCCAGAGTGAGTGGCCCACGTCGCGGCTGTATGGGTCAGCCTTGATCGTAGCGCGGAAGCGGTAGCCCTCGGCTGATTGGCTGTGCCAGAGTTGGCGTAGCAGCTTGGTCTGTTGGGTCATCGGCCAGCTTCCCCTTCCTCAACTCCCTGCTCATCCTTCAGTATGCCACAAAGTAGCTTTTGCTGTCAAGGGTGGTTCTGCAACCTTGTAGTCACAGGCTGCTAGCTGGTTTGCAGCCGAGTGGTATAATGGTTGCAGCTTGTAGCGGGAGCGAGTTGGCTGGTTGGCTGCCAGCACAATGCCCGCCCTAGAGGGTCGCACCAGCCAAAAGCGCGCTCCTTGTGCTATAATGGGGTATTCCTGGCGGCGGTGCAAGACAATCTACCCCGCCTGGTACATATTCCCCTATTGCGTAAGTGGCCCGCTTGCGCTATAATAGTGGCTAGACATAACACTCGCATCCGCCTTTCGCGGGGGGAGCCACGCATGGCTAAGTTCAAGCTACAAGAAGCGGTTGGTAAGGCCAAAGAGGTGTTGGAACAAGGCGATAGCGAACGTGCTATCGCTATGTGCCAGTATGTCTTGCGCTACTATCCCCGCTGTATCGAAGCGTTCCGCCTGCTGGGTGAAGCGTACATTGAGCGGGGCGATAGTGAGACGGCTGGCAAGATGTTCGCCTACGTCTTGCAGGCCGACCCCCACAACGTCCTTGCCCATGTGGGCCGGGCGATCATCTACGAGGAGAAGGGCGACATTGACGCGGCTATCGCCGAGTTCGAACGCGCCTTTGAGCTAGAGCCGGGCATCCGCGAACTGCGTGATGAACTGCTGCGCCTCTACACCCTGCGCTTCGGCATTGAGGGGGCGCGGGTGCGGGTTAGTCGCGCTGGGCTTGCCCACCTCTACGCCCGCGATGGGCTGTTGCCGCAGGCGATCACCGAGTTCCACGATGTACTCAAGAACGACCCCCGCCTGGACGTACGTATCTCCCTGGCCGAGGTACTCTGGCGCGATGGACAGCGTGAGGAGGCCGCCCGCATCTGCAACGCTGTCTTGCAGCAGGTGCCAAATAACCTGCGCGCCAACCTGATCCTCGCACAGGTCTGGTACAGCGACAGCCACCAGGACGACGCGCTGGCTTTGATGCACCGAGCGCAAGCCCTCGATCCGGATAGCACTGTCGCCCGCAGCCTTTACGAGCGCGCCTCCGCTGACCTGACCATGCTGCCGCTGGAGGCGAGCGGAGTGGAGATGCCCAAGTGGGACTTGAGCGACCTGACCGCCAGCAGCGATCTGCCCGAAGGTTTGAGCGAAGTGGTTGCCCTCAATGAGAAGCCACGCCCCTCGCACATTCTGGAGGGCGAAGTGGTGGAGCCGGTGTTGGCTGCGGTGGTGGTTGCGCCGCCTCCCCCCCCCGACGCGGTGGCCGTGGAGACTCCCACCGACCAGATGCGCGACGCAGTGAGTGCTAGCCTGAGCGAGGAGGTAGCAGCGGAGATCGCCCCTGCCCTGGACCAGCCCGCTGCTCCCGCTAGCCGCGATGTCTTCCTCCAACGGCTGGCGCAGGCGACTGCCACTACCCCGGTGGTTGCCGCCGCTGCCCTGCCAGAGCAGTCACCCATCGCTCTGCAAGCAGCGGCTGACGCTGAGACCGCTATCCAAGATGGCCTCCCCGCTGGGCAGATGGAGGAGCTTGACTGGCTGGAACGGTTGGCCCAGTCCACCCGCTACGAGGAGGGTCGGGCGCAGAGCATCTCCGACAAGCTCGATACGGGCAAGCTGGCAGGTGAGGAAGCACCTAAGCGCGGCTTCCTTGATGACCTGATGGATGATGAGGTGGAGCCGTTGCCACCGCAACCAGTCCAGCCCCCAAAGCGAGGCTTCCTTGATGAGTTGTATGAAGATGAGGAAGAACAGGCCAACGACCCTTTCACAGTAGCCGGGGATGAGACGCTAGACCGCGAGGCGCAAGCCGCTGAAGCGGAGACGCGGGCCGAAGCCAGCGACGAATACGACGCTGCATCATCCCCGGCTGAACAAGAGCTTGAGCAAATGGAGGCGGCTGCTGAGGTGGAGGCGGCAGTAGCCGAAGCCCAACTGAACGCCGAGTACTCCACTGAAGGCCAGCCGCCTGACGAACCCAGCGAGCGAGCAGTTAGCAGCGGCGACCCCTGGCAGCAGTTCGTGTCGCTGGTGACGGCGCAGCGGCAAGCGAGCGGGCCACGCCTAACTAGCGAGCCAGCCGCAGAGCCGTGGATGCGGTTCGTGTCGTTGGTGACGGCGCAGCGGCAAGCGAGCGAGCCACGCCCGACTGGCGAGCCAGTCGCAGAGCCGTGGATGCGGTTCGTGTCGCTGGTGACGGCGCAGCGGCGAGCGAGCGCACCACGCCTAACTAGCGAGCCAGCCGCAGAGCCGTGGATGCGGTTCGTGTCGCTAGTCACTGGTGGCACACAAGCTGAAGGGGCAGCTGCACCCGTGCTGCTGGCTGCCCCAGCGAAGACTGAAGCCGTAGCTACTGTGCGTCGGGTTGTTGTTACTGGCCCGCTTGAACTAAACCAGCCGTCCGTTGAGCCAGCAACCGAACCGTGGGTGCAGTTCATCCGCACTGTCACCGACCTGGCCGACGATCCCTTGCCGGGGCAGCCCGCTGCTGCCCTGACAAACGCAACTGTGGCTCCGTCAACTGAGCCTGCCGCCGTTGTCGCGCCCTCGACCCTTAGCCGTGAGTCAGCCGCAGAAGCTGCTGCTCTAGTCAAGCCTGTGAAGGAGGAGATTATGCCTAGCTACGCTGAGGACGACGAGCAGGGTCGTTCCTTCGAGTTCGATTGGGAAAAGGAAGGCCTGCCCGATTACCTCAAGGAGTTTGTGATGGGGGACAATGCCGACCTTGACCCTGGCAGCCAGCAGGCGGCGAGTGCGGCGGCCCCAACCGGTAACGATCTACCAGATTGGTTGAGCAGCAGCCAGCCCAGCAGCAGCCAGCCAGCCCAGCAGCAGCCAGCCAACCAGCCCGCAGCTGCCAGCCCGCAGCCGCCAACTCGGCAGCCCGCCGGCAGCCAGCCCGCAGGCGACTTTGGCTTGGACGATGGCCTCCCCTCCTGGCTGACCCCTGGTGCAGCAACCGCTCAGGGACAGGGCAATCCTGCCCCGTTCAGCTTCGACGAGGCGGCCTTCACTGCGCCTGGTAGCGGCCAGCCTAGCGGGCAGGGAGCAGTGCAGCCATTCAACCTGAACGACTTTGGGCCGAGCAGCCCGCCGCAACCCGCAGCTAGCAGCGTGCAACCGTTTAGCCTGGACGACTTCGACTTTGGTCAACCAGCCAGCCCGCCCGCTAGCAGCCAGCCCACTAGTGGCGCGCAACCGTCCAGCCTGGGCGACTTTGATTTCGGCCAGCCCGCTAGCCCGCCAGTTAGTAGCGGTCAGCCCGCTAGTAGCGTGCAGCCGTTCAGCTTTGATGACTTCAGCTTCGGCCAGCCTGCTGACCAGGCGCAGCCAGTTGCGAACGTGCAGCCGTTCAGCCTAGACGACTTCAGCTTCGGCCAGCCTGCCGATCAGCCACGCCCTGCTGCTAGCAGTGTTGGCTTGGGCGACCTCGACGATATCGCTGGTCTCCCATCCTGGCTGACCCCCGGCCCGTCGGCTACGCCCGCGCAATCGCTGCCACCAGTGCAAGTGACCCCGCCCGCGCCATCCACTGCTCCACAATCGGGCAAGGGCTTGCAGCAAACTACTGCTACCCCCGACTCCTCACTCGGTGGCGACTTCGACGATATGGACGGCCTACCCTCCTGGCTGTCCCCCCAGCAGGTGCAACCGCAGCCTGCCAGCCAGCCCGCAACACAGACGGCAGCGCAACCCTTCAGCTTCGACGACACGGACTTCGGTAGTCTCAGCCCAGTGGCGCAGGCAGGCAGCAATGTCGACGACCTGAACGATCTGGAGGATTTCGTAGACTTCCTCAGCCCCGTCGCTACCGCCCCAGCCCCAGCCACCCGGCCTATTGGAGCTAGCAACCTGGCAGATAGCGGCGTGCAGCCGTTTAGTTTTGACGACGCGAACTTTGGTAGCCCCGCTGGTAATACTAGCGTGCAGCCATTCAGCTTCGACGATATGGATTTTGGCACACCGCCCGCTGCCCTTACGCCCACCACGCCTGGTCAGCCCTCCAGCAGGGGCCTCGATGTTGGTGGCCTCGGCAATGTGCAGCCGTTTAGCTTCGACGATGCCGCCTTCACTGCGCCTGTAGGTAGCCCAGCCAGCCAGCCAGCCCCTAGCCGTCTACCTGCCAGCGAGTTCAGCAACCAGCAACCCTTCAACCTGGACGACACAGGCTTTACCCCCCCAACCGGCCAGCCTGCCACCTCACCGCTCAGCAACTTTGACCTGGGTGGCCTACAACCCTTCAGCCTGGATGATAGTGCTTTCGCTATGCCCTCATCCCCAGCAGCGGCCAGCAGCAGCCTACCCCTTGATGACTTCGACTTTGGCAGCTTGCAACCCTTCAACTTCGACCAGCCCGCCGACAACAATCCTGCCCCCAGTCGTCCGGCTCAACCCAGCCCCTTCGCCCCGCCCAGCCAGCCAGCAGCCAGCAACCGCCCGCCCGCCGACGACTTCGACTTCGGCCAGCTGCAACCCTTCGACTTCGGCCAGCCTGCTGATATGAACCCGGTTGCCCCTAGCCGCCCAGCCCAGCCTAGTCCCTTCACCCAGCCTAGCCAGCCAGCGGCTGGCAACCGCCAACCCAATGACGACTTTGGCCTCGGCAGCCTACAACCGTTTAGCTTCGACAACGCCACCTTTGGTAGCCCAGCAGCTACCCCACCAACCCCGGCTACGGGCCGCAGCGACAGCTTCGACTTTGCTCCTTTCAGCATGGACGACGCGCTTGGCCTTGAACTGCCGCAGGGCGAGCAGCAGCCCAATGCTAGCATCTTCGAGCAGCGGCCCGGCAGCAGCCCAGCCAGCACTGGCCGCAGCAATATGCGCTCTGATACCCCCTTCGTCAGTGACACGCCCAGCGATGTGCGGGCGATGGGCTGGCAGCGGGCTGGGCGGCAGGGTGCGCCACCGCCACCGCTAATCGCAGCGGAGACTAGCGGTTCGATGTTCGACCGCCTGCGCCGCAAGAAGGATGCCGCTGCCGACTCCTTGTTGCCAGTAGAGGCGGTCAGCAGCGTGCCAGCGGTTGGTGCGCCACTCACCGCCGAGGAGCGGGTAGAATTGGCTAACCTCAACTGGCCGGTGGAGTACAACGATGGGGCGGTCGGTGACCCGTCCAGCCTCGCACAGTTCACCGCTCCAGCAGTACCCGCCGCCGCCAGCCAGCCTTCTGTTCCTACTGCGCCCACGCAGGAGGCCAGCCAGCTAGCCGCAGCGAGCCAGTCGGTCAGCGCACCGCCACCCCTCCCCGCTAGTCCGCTGCCCAACAAGCGGCAGACCGGCGAACTGGAGCCAAATAGTGCCGCCCAGATTGCTGACCGACTAGCCTTGCCAGAGTTGCCCACGTTTGCGCCCTTCGATCCCAGCAGCTTTGCCAGCCTCAAGGATGATGTGCTTAGCTTTGAGGAGAGTGTGCCGATGGCTGCTACCCAGCAGGCCAGCGACAGCTTCGACCTCTCTGGCCTCGACCTCAGCCCAGAGGAGCGCGCCTTGCTGATGGGTGAGGACATTAACCTCGGCCACCTGGACGAGATCGTTGCTATGCAGGATCAGGCTGGTACCGGTGACTATCTGCAAGACGTAACCAGCAGCCCCTCCTTTGCTGCGCAACCCACGACTACCCGCCAGCCCAGCGTGCCAGTTGAGGCGACTGCTTCGCCAGAGTTCGCCGCCAACCTCTACGACTCGTTTGCTGACCCCAATATAGTCGCTCCTACCATCGGCAAGGATGTGGACGCTGCTCTGCAAGAGCGTGAGGAGCCAACTGCCGCCGTCAGTGAGGTGGAGGCTGCCCGCCAGCGTATGGATGCCGACCCTGGGGCTGGCCGCGAACGCTGGGCCGAGTACCTGGCCTCGCCACCACGACCACCAATGAGCATCCGCCGCGAGGAAGAACCAGCCATCAGCAAGGATGTGGAGCAGTCGGGGCTAGCCGTTGAGGCTGACAACGACCTGACCGCCGAGCCTGCCGCCACTGCCAGCGTAGTAGAAGATGCAGCCCCACCAACCTCTAGCTATGTCGCTCCTTCGCCAACCCCGGCCACCCCGCCTAGCAGCTACGTCTCGCCTGCCAGCGTGTTGACCCCACCGAGCAACTACGTGCCGCCAGCCGCTTCGCTGCTGCCCAGTGCGCCACCCACCCCGATCACTACAGCGATGGACGAGCAACTCGACCAATCGGATGGGCTGGCTAGCGAGCGGATGCCCGCCCCGTTGGTTGCTACCCCACTTGTGCCACCCACCGCATCCACCCCGCCGCCTGCGCCGTTCGTCATGCCCCCGATGACCACTGCACTACCGCCCGCACCTGCCAGCCCACCGCCCGCGCCCTTCGTCATGCCTGCGCTGGCTGGTGAGCCTGCTATACCACCGACACCACCGACTCCACCGAGCAGCTACGTGCCACCAGCACCGCCATCAGTACCCGCGCCAGTCAGCGACAGCCTGACTAGTATCAGTGCGCTGCGTGACTATGTGAGCGACCACAGCGACGACCTTGCCGCCCACTACGCCCTGGCGACCGCCTACGAAAACAGCGGAGACCTCGACCGCGCCCTCGACCAGTACAGGCTGATCATCAAGGCTCGCGCCGTGCCTGGCGAAATCCTGGCGAACCTGGTCGGCAATCTGCAAGAGATGCTCACCGACGAAGCTATGAACAACAATCCCCGCGTCCACCGCCTGCTTGGTGATGCTTACATGAAGCAGGGCCTGTTCCAGCACGCGATCAGCCAGTACAACTGGCTGCTCAACAAGTAGAGGAGGGTTGTCCCTTGAGGAGAATTGTTGAGGACTTGCTCCGTATTGACGGGGTGATCGGTGCGCTGCTAGTTGGCAAAGACGGGTTGGTGATTGCCAGCACGATGCTCGACGACGAGGATGCCGAGGTGTTGGGGGCAATGGCGGCGGCGATGTACGGCACGCTGACCAAAGCCTGTGAGCGGATCGGGGTCGGCGGCCTGACCGACTCTATAGTACAAGCCGCCGAGGGAACGATCCAGTTGATGGAAACCGATGACATCATCCTGGTGGTAATCGCCGAGAAGCGGGTCAACATCGGCATGGTGAAGATCGAGATGCGTCGAGCCAGCAAGCGGGTACGCGAGGCGATCCCGCTCTAGCCTACCGAGTTGAAGGTGGGTAGAACAAGGGCGTGCTGTGCGAGCAGTACGCCCTCCCCTTGTGCTGTATATCGCCCCTAGTTGCGCCATGTATAGCAAAGCAAGAAGCCTCCACCCGAAGGATCAGTGCAACATACCCCTAATGTTGGCGTTATCAGGGGATTCAGGTTTTAATCCCCACTCATCCTTCGCGGTGGGTGCAACCTGGGGCTTGTTGCTAGTGGGCTGCTCCTTGCCCCAGAGTTGTTGGCTGGGGCTATTCTGGGGGCGCAGCACTAGGTACTGACTTTCAGTTGGCGTAGGATGAACTCACGTAGCTCAACCAGGCTGTTGAAGTAGTACACACCGTCCGACTGTGCGTATTTGGCACAACCGCGCCACTCGCCGGGGGCTTGCTGCCCACCTGCTTCCCGCCAGAAGCGGATCACAAATTGCTGGGTTGAGTTGGACATTGCTGTTTCCTTCTAGCTCTGGGGCTGCCCAGTCTATCTTGAGTGAGACGACCACCAGCCACTGTCACTGCGCCGAGGCGATGGCGGTGTCGAGGCGGTTGAGGTTGGCTACGGCCAGGTTGATCATGCTCATCAGCTTGCGGCCATGCTCCTTCAAATCGCCCCTGAAGATTGGGCGCAGCGTAGGGTCAAGCACGAGGCGGGCGTAAATCGGGCCAGCGACAATGCGCTGACAGATACATTGTAGCAGGAAGGGGTGGGCGATACTGTCGGATTTTGTTGGTAGTGATGTAGTATCTCTGCCGCGCTGCTGAGCGTGGTGGCGAGGAAACGAACACAAGCTCCAGGGAGGCCGAGGCTGGCTTCCTGGTGGCGGGTGAGGTAGGGTTGGGTGGAGAGGAGGAGGCTGGCTCTAGCTACCCTGCTTTCGAGCGTTGGGAGCAAAAGCAGCGGGCCACTGCGCTAACCCAGGAACGTGGCCGTCTGTCGTCCCCTGTAGCTCTACCAGCACATCTAC
>JAYUUN010000043.1:0-14638 GCA_043754535.1 Chloroflexota bacterium
ACAGTGGTTTGTTAAATTATACCAACTCGACAGGGCGGCCTGCCATTTCATGTTATTACGTGGGCCACCACCGCATTTGTTCCAGGTTCTAGCCATCTATCATAGCACATAGCCATAGCAGGGGCGCAGAATTAGCCCAAAGTTGGTGCGATGTGCTGTGGTAGGAGCAACAAACACCTTTGGAGACCTACCAGTATCGCGCAGAGGACGGGGCTGGGCTGCGCCTCTCGCGCTGGCAAATAGGCCCAAATTGGTGGACAGCGGGTATCGACAATGGCGAAAAGTGTGCCATAATGAGCTTGTTGCAGTAGCCTCTCGCAAGTCGTGCCTAAAGCTAGGCAGGAGTTGCAACCACCACCCCGCTTTCGAGGGGATTGAAACCCTTGCTTAGGCATGGTCACGTGGCACGGTAGCACGTTGCAACCACCACCCCGCTTTCGAGGGGATTGAAACCTGGTTGCCTGGTTGCTCGCCTGTCATCATGCCGTTGGTTGCAACCACCACCCCGCTTTCGAGGGGATTGAAACCTGAACGACCCCAGCATCACTGAGGACTATGCTGGGCAGTTTGCCGCACAGGACAGCATCCCACCCTACCCCACCGAAGGGCCAAAGACGCTGCATTATGGGCAGCAAGTTCGGGGCGGACTGCCTGGAACCCCAGCTCCTTCCATACCCACACCAGACGTTCCTACTCCGCTACCATCCACACCTGCTTCTACCGTTTTGCTAGGGGGACACCCGCAACATGGTTGACCAGATACTGGGCGACAAGTCCGCTGGGAGCGTCATCCATCGGTTGCATAGCTCTTTGCGCTCTGAAAGTATTCGCGGCTTGGGCGTAGAGATGGGATTTATCCATGTTGCTATGGTTGCTAGGGTGTGTGGCGCAATCTGTCCAGGCAGAGGCGATCCCGGTGACTTCGGTGGCGATAGCGTTGCACCTGAGCCTGGCAAGATACCAGGTTGGGGAAGGAACGCCCGCGACTAAAACACCTCTCACCACAACGTTCTGCCATTTGGAAGTATGGGTGCATCGACTTTATCAAGAGGTACACTCTTTGGGATTACAGTCAGCACCCCTGCTTCCAGCTAGTAGATACCAGCGTCGTACCTAAAACTTAGGGTTACCTGGGCGAGGTTGCAACGTTCATCCTACCCGCAACGTAGATACCAGCGTCGTACCTAAAACTTAGGGTTACATAAGGAGACTTAAGATGCTCTCAATAGGTTGTAGCACTACCAAAGCAGCTGCTGGGGTTTTCAGGGTTGCAGTGTTGCTTGCAGTGTTGCTTGCAGTGAGTGGATGCTCTAACAACCCGCTAGGGGACGGGCGACCCCTTCTTGGTCTCTACATCAACCCAGTGGGTGATGGTTGGACTGTCGGCTACTCTGGGGTGATTGCCCACTGGCTTAACGATAAGTGGCAACAGGTACCAAGCCCAACAGAGGCTAACCTCTTTAGCATACACATGGCCTCACCTGACAGTGGCTGGATAGTTGGTGTAGGCGGTACGATCCTCAAGTATAATGGTAGCACATGGGCTAAAGCTAGCAGTCCCACAGATGTCACGCTGTTCTCGGTCTACACTGTCTCACCTGTGGAGGCCTGGGCGGTTGGGGCTGCGGGCAAAATCCTGCATTATAAAGGTGACAGCTGGTCGTTGGTGGCAAGCCCTACCGATGCAGACCTTCATGCCGTGCAGATGCTCTCTGCTGACGAGGGTTGGGCGGTGGGTAGCCGACTTCAGACCGCCCAGCCAATGAGTATCATCCTCCACTATGCCAACGGTGTTTGGACAAAGCAAAGCACCCCCGAAGGTGTGCGACTGTTTGACATTCAGATGTTTGCTAACGGTGAGGGCTGGGCAGTGGGTCAGGATGTTACGGCCAAGCCCAATCCTGACGGTGCCATCCTTCGCTACAAGGATGGCACCTGGACGAGGGAGGCAGTGGCACAGATTTCCTTGCTCAACAGCATCTCAATGACAGATGCGGGTAACGGCTGGGCGGTGGGTGGCGGGGCTATGGTACGCTGCACTAACGGTCGCTGGGCCGCTACTGACAGCCCAGCCCCGAAACATGGCCTCTCCAAAGTTTATGTCACACCTGACGCTGGTTGGGCGGTTACTGACTATGGCGGAGGCCCGATACTGCGCTATCAGAATGGCACTTGGAGTGCTTTCAAGAACCAGTAGCAGGCTAGGAGGGTAGCGTGTGGACACTGGGAGCAGGGGCAGCAGACTGTTGCTGCGCTTGGCCGTTGTCCGCGCTGTGAGCAGTCTGCTGATGCTAGTGCCTATTGTGCCGCCATCACAATTGCTGACTCGCTGGCTGCCGTGACGTTGAACTACGGCACGCTCTCAATCGCCCGCCGTACGACCTTGCTCAACTCGCCACGTCGGATGTTGTCGTTGGGCCGGAAGCACTGCCCACCACCGCTGCTGCACGCTGCCCCGTTGATGATGCCTCGGTTTGCCAGCACTTCAATCGCGGCGTAAGCGAAGTTGTTGTTTGCAACATCGCGGAAGGTCGGGGTGTTGGGGGTGGCAACTGGGTAGTTCCGCGCCCGCTGCACGATGATCGCCACCTGCGCTCGCGTCACGTTGTTGTTGGGCAGGAAGCAGGGGGCGGCACCGCCGGGGCATTGACCTGGCTGGGTAAAGCCGGTGATCGCACCTGCGTGAGCCGCTGCTTCGATGTAGCCATAGAAGACGTTGTTTTGCGCCACATCGCGGAAGGTTGGGGCGGTCGGGTTGTAGGCCGCGATGCCAAAGCCGACCACCGCGATCTTGGCGAACTCACCGCGCTTGCTGTTATCGTTGGGCCGGAACAGGCCGCCGCTGCCGCTAACTACGCCACGACAGGCCAGGAACTGGATGTCGTTGTAGAACAGGTTGCTGCTTGGCACGTCGCTGAAGCTGATGCTGCAAGGGGTGGGGGTGCTGCCACCAGGGGTCGAAGTTGCAGCCGGGAGCGTCGGGGCGGGAGGCGGGGTCGGCACGGTGAGGTAGGTGACGAACGCATCGCGGCTGCCTGCGTTGTTGGGCTGGTAAGCACCAACAGTGACGAAGTTGCTTGAGCCGCTCTCGCCCACAACGTAGACCTTGCCAGCCGCATCCACCTTGATGCCCGTGCCGCTGTCTACGCTGTTGCCACCCAGATAGCTCGAATAGCCATAGGCTGTACCGTTGCTGTTCACCTCGGTGACGAAGGCATCGGTATCACCGCCCGCTGTACTCTGGTCGGCGTTGACGGTCGGGAAGTTGGTCGCCTGCTGGAAGTCAGGGTTGGTCTGGCCGGTGACATAAGCGATCCCGCTGTCACTGACTGCGATGGCGTTGGCATAATCGTTGCCGCTGCCGCCGAGGAAGCGGGAGTAGACGAGGCTGCTGCCGGTCGGGTTGAGCTTGGTGATGAAGGCATCAAAGCCGCCTGCATAGCTGCTGGGCTGGGTGCTGGGGAAGCTGCCGCCGTTGGTGAAGCCGGTCAGATAGATGTTGTTTGCGCTATCGAGCGCAATGCCAGTGCCGTAATCATCACCGGGGCTGCTACCCGCTGGGCCGCCACCGAGGTAGGTAGCGTAGACCCGCATTCCAGTGGAGTTGAGCTTGGTGACGAACAGATCGCCGAAGCCACCGGCAAAGGCAGCCTGATAGGGGTTGAGGGTCGGGAAGTTGGTCGAGAGGGTCGTACCAACCACGTAAGCGTTACCCCCACTGTCCACCGCAATCGCTCCGGTGAACCTACCCGACGGTAGGCTGTCCTCGTAGTTGCTGCCGCCGAGGTAGGTAGCATAGACCCGCGCCCCATTGCTGTCGAGCTTGACGACGAAGGCATCGCTGATCCCGCCGCCGTAGCTGGGTTGCGCGGCGTTGAGGGTGGGGAAGTTGCTGGATTGGGTCATGCCGGTGACGTAGACATTGCCGTCGGAGGCGACTCCATAGGCCGTATCATCGCTGCTGCCGCCGAGGTAGGTGGAGTAGATCAGGTCGCTACCCACCGTGTTCAGGCTGCTGACGAAGGCATCAAAGCCACCGGCTCGGCTAGCCTGAATAGGATTGCGCGTCGGGAAGTTGTTCGCGTTGGTAGTGCCTACTACGGTGGCGATACCGTTGGTTACGACAATGCTGTAGGCCACATCCTGCCCCTGGCCGCCGAGGAAGGTAGAGTAGACGAGGCTGCCACTGCTGCTGAACTTGCTGATAAAAGCATCATTTGTCCCCTGCCCGAAGTTGGGTTGGAACGACCCGGCAGTGGTGGGGAACGGAGTGGTGATCCCCGACTGGGTTGCCCCACAGACGTAAACGCTGCCGTCACTATCAATCGCCACCGCATCGGCTCCGTCGGGATCGCCACCACCGAGGTAGGTCGAGTAGATGATCGGGTCAATCACCAAAGCGCGGCTGTGGTCATAAGCGGCGACATCGAAGCCGTACTCGCCCCCGCCAACGAGGTTGTATCCACCGGTGACGGCCACACGCCCAGCGGCGGTATCCTGATAGATGCGCGGGGCGGCCTGGCGCAACTCGCCTGCTGCGCTGCGGATCACTAGTTCATTTCCCTCCATCGCCACCTGCCCAGCTCCCGCCACCTTGAGGCGGATTGGGCTGAGGTCAGCACCCGGCGCAACGACAAAATCGTACTCCAGCTTGCTGCTGCTTCCATAGTAAACGAGGTCTACGCCGGGATAGACGTTGTGGTAGCTGACCCGCTCATAGTTGGGGACGTTGTGCAACCACTGACTGCGGTCATTGCCGAGCAGGTAGTTGCTGACCCCGGCCAGCTTGCCTTCAGCAACAGGCGACGCGGGGAGATTCGCTCCCTGCAACTGAAACCGCAGCACGGTAGTGGGTTGACTGGCGTTGGCGGGCTGCTGGTTCAACACCATCGTCGTTTCCTGGTCAGTGAAGTAGAGGCTGTAGCCAGCGGCGTGGGCAAGGTATAGCACGCTGGGGTCGGCCTGCCCCACGTTCGCCTCGAAATGGAGCGGTTGGCTGAGTGCGTCGTAGGTAGCGGGGGCGGCGGAACGAGCCGGGCGGTTGACCGCCCAGTTGGTGAGGCTGGCTACGCTGCTGAGGAGCAGCAAGGCCAGCGCGAGAGTAGACCACTTCTTCAAAGATAGACGCATCGGTTTAACTCCTTCTTGTGGGGTGGTCTGCCAACCACCATTTGGTTGAGAGATAGCTGTTGCTAGCAAGTGGTCAGCCCCAGGCCGGGTTAAGCTGACGCTTGCGTGGGTGGACTAGCCGCTTGCCAGATCGCCATTGTAGGCGACTGCCCTGCGCAAAAGTTGGTGTTTGTTGGTCTGCTGACTATAGTGGTACAATTGTAGTAGGCGTATGCTCCCCGCAGCCCGCGCCGAGCAACTCTGGCTGAGGGTAACGATGTACAATCTGGAAACCTTTCGCAAGCGCGTGCGTGAATGCTACCGCCGTAGCACACCCTATGACGACCACAAGCCCAATCAGCGCGATCTCGCCGAGGCTGTCGGCCTCGATCCAACAAACCTGAGCAAGCGGATGCACGGTGTGGCGGGTGAACGGCTGAGCGACGAGAACGTGCGGGCCATCGTCAGCGTGCTGGCCGAGTGGGGTGCGCTCACGACGCAGGCCGAGGCGTTGGAGTTGCTGGCTCTGGTCAACTGCCCGCCCTTCACCGCCGCGCAGTGGCAAGCCCCGCCACTCGATCTGCTCACCCCACCACCTGCCCCCGCTCGTGCCGCTGCTGCCAGTTCCGTGTCGCCAGCCACTAACCCTAACCCACCGACGCGGCACAACCTGCCCCCACCGCTGACCAGCTTTGTCGGGCGGCAGCAGGAGTTGCGCGAGTTGGAGACGCTGCTGGGCCGCACCCGCCTGCTGACCCTGATTGGGATCGGCGGTTGCGGCAAGACGCGGCTGGCTTTGGAACTGGGCTATCGGCTGACCGACCGTTTTGCGGGCGGGGTCTGGCTGGTTGAACTGGCCGCCCTGAACGATAGCAGCCTGCTAGCCCATGCGGTGGCCCGCACGCTCGGCCTTAAGGAGCAGGCGGGTGTAGATTTGGTCGCCACCCTGATCGCCGCTATGGGTGGGCATGAGAAACTGCTGATCGTGGACAACTGCGAACACCTGGTTGCCCCGACCGCCAGCCTGATCCACCAACTGCTGCTCGGCTGCCCCAACCTGCGGGTGCTGGCAACCTCGCGGGAGACGCTGCGGGTGGCGGGCGAGTACGTCTGGCCGGTGCCAACCCTGTCGCTGCCACCCATACGCATAGCGGTCAGTGCGCGGGTGCTACCCCGCTACGAGGCGGTGCGGCTGTTCGTGACGCGGGCCAAAGCCGCCAGCCCTGGATTCAGCCTGAGCGAAAAGAACGCCGCCGCCGTAAGAACGGTTTGCGAGATGCTGGACGGCATCCCTCTTGCGCTGGAACTGGCAGCGGCACGGGTAGGGGTGCTTGCTGTCGAGCAGATCAGCGGGCGGCTACACCAACGCTTCCGCCTGCTGACGGGTGGTAGCCGCACCGCTAGCCCCCGCCAGCAAACCCTGCAAGCCCTGATGGATTGGAGCTACGACCTGCTGACCGCTGAGGAGCAACTGCTGTTCAGCCGCCTGGCTGTCTTTGCCGGGGGCTGCGAACTGACTGCGGTAGAGGTGGTGTGCAGCGACGAGCAGCTAACTGCCGACCGTTGTCTGGAAGTGCTGGCCGCGCTGGTCAACAAATCGCTGCTGCTGACCAGAGGGCAGCCGGGGGCGATGCGCTACCTGATGCTGGAGACGCTGCGTGAGTATGCGACGACAAAGCTAAGCGGCAGCGGCGAAGCGACCAACGTGCAGCAGCGGCACGCCGCCTATTATCTGCAAATGGCTGAGACTGCCGAGCCGGAGTTGCGGGGCAGCGAACAGGCCATGTGGCTGACGCAGCTGGAAGCTGAGCATGACAATATGCGGGCGGCTCTGGGCTGGTCAATTAACAAGGGGCAGAGTGAGATAGCCCGTGGCTTGAGTGGTGCGCTTGCCGCTTTCTGGGTGGGTCATGGACACTTTACGGAGGGGCGTGAGTGGCTACGCCTATCTTTGGCCCTAAGCGGTGATGACAATCTGGCGGCGAAGGCAAAGATGCTGCATGGCGCGGCTAATCTGGCCCTCTACCAAGGCGACTACAACACCGCCAGGCAGTTGTATGAGCAGGTGGTGGTGCTTCAACAGCAGTTGCATAATCAAAAGGGAGCAGCCTCCGCCTTGAACAACCTCGGCATCATTGCTGAATATCAGGGGGATTACCTTACTGCCCGCAATCTTTATGAGAACAGCCTAAGCATCCAGCGTGAGTTGGGCGAGAAGTGGAACATAGCGGCTTCGCTAAACAATCTGGCAATTGTTGTCAACATTCTGGGTGACGCTGACACATCTAGCAAGCTCGTAGCCGAAAGTCTGGCTCTCCGACAGGAGTTGGGCGACAAGCGGGGGGTGGCTCAGTGTCTGGGGATGCAGGCAGATGCCGCAATCAAGAGTCGTAGTTATGAAGCCGCCCAGCTAGCTTTGACCGAGGCGGTTGCAATCGCCCGTGCGCTGGAAGATAGATGGCTGATGGCTAATCTGCTCGGTAGCTCGGCTGATGTAGCTATTGCGCTGACTAACTATCACACTGCCACAAACTTTGTGCGAGAAGCCATTAAGCTGATCAATGAGTTGCAGGATCGCCTGGGACTAGCAACGATGCTTTACCGGCTGGCGCGGATACTGGTATCACAAGGTCAGCCAACCGCCGCCGCTATTTTGCATGGTGCGGAAGAAGCTCTGCGCAAGACAATTGGTTCAACGCTGCCTCCTGACTACCTTGCAGCCCACAACGAACTGGTTGCCAGCCTACAAGCCGCACAGAACAAGGCAGCCTACGCCACAGCCTGGGCCGAGGGGCAGGCGATGTCGCTCGATGAGGTGATTGCCCACGCCCTCGCAGCCACTGGAGACTAAAACCAGCCAGCCCGCAGTCTACAAGGGGCGCGCAGTGCGCCTCTTTTTGCTGCCCGCTAAACTTGCTGGATCATTCTTTACCACTTCACCAACAAACACCAACTTTTGGCGATCCCGCCGCGCTACAATGGCTGCGTAACGTTCCTGCTGAACCTGACATACTAGCAGCGAGCGAATAACAACGAAGGGAGGTGAACAGCATGAAGTTCTTGCACATGATCCTTGCCCTGCTCGGCCAGCGCAACATCGCTCGCCATGACGACCCGAACGGCACCACTTCTTGGGCTGGTTGATCGCCAACCAGTTCCGTTTCAACAAAGAGGGTAGCCGCTGCCATGCTGTATGGCGGCGGCTATCTTGGCCTCTCCCTCGCCAGCAACATACCCTTCCCCTTGCAAGCAATTAAGACCAACACATCGTTATGCTAGTTCGCCCTGTTACCACTAATTGGGCAGCGTACCGCCTACACCAACTATCCAGCCACTGTCAGGTGAGGCCATGTGTACGCTATTACTCAACTCTCCACGAGTAATCGAGTAATGTTGAAGTTGGGCTGGCAGCAGCGGCAACCTGACCAGCGACCGCTACAACTACGATGCCTACGGCAGCCTGCGTGCTGGCAGCGTGAGCAGCACCCAGAACGCCTACCGCTACAAGGGGCAGCAGTTCGACCAGACGACCGGGCTTTACAATCTGCGGGCCAGGTACTATAATAGCGGGCAGGGGCGGTTCCTCAGCCAGGACAAGGCTGGGTACAACTTCGAGAACCCTGTGGAGCTGAACCGGTACGGGTACGTTGCAGGGAACCCTGTTAATAGGTACGATCCAAGTGGCTACGGCTTGATTGACTACACAAAGATACTGAAGAAGATAGATACAACCGCCGCTTATGCTCTTAACCAAATGGGCCAACTTGAGCGCAACCTCATGGCGGGAGATACTTACGCCGTTGCTTCCGCCAACCTCTGGGTAGCTGCTAAACTAGAGTTTGAGTGGGTTCAACAATTTAAGCATGACGAAACCTGCTACAGTAGATGGGGTAGACCTCGTGTTGCACTAGCGTTTAGCATGGTGGCACCCGCTGGCAACTGGCATCCTATAGTAGCCGCTAGAGGGATGGCCTGCCCTCTGTTCCAGATCATGATAGCTCTTGACGTTGAACTAGCAGGTGGTGAGTTTATTAGTGGGATTATGCTTGATGGATGGAGAGGCTGGCTTCCACCTGGCTCACAGTGGGATTGGGGTCTGAACTTGCATGCGGAGCGTCTCCTCTACGAAGCCTTCGAGAGTCAGATACCGTCCGTTGCAAACAGGGGAACAGGTACCTTTTACGCCATAGGAGTAAGCCAACCACTTTGTAATGGGCAGTATAGAGATGGTCAGAACTGCCAAAGGTACTTTGGGAAGGGGATGCAAACCGGACGCAAGATGTTCCAGCCTTTCTCAACGGACTTCCCTGGAGTACAAGCACCCTATCCGCAAATAGCTATAGCCTATCCATGGCAGGACAATGTACCCTTATGAGATCTTACATCCATAGATACTTGGCAGGCGAGTCTCAGCAGGTTTGGGTCGAACTAAGATCTGCTAGTGTGAATGTTCGTGGTCAAGAAGTTTATGATGATGTCCTGTCTGTTGTCATGGAGTCAGCAAAGAGAGCAATGTACAACTTTACCATCATAATTAGAAAACTTCAAGAACTAAATTACCTTTTCATATCCAAGTCGCCTTTCATTCAACCATCTGTAGATGTCAGAAGTTATCTAGATGAGCTAGAAACTTTGTGTGGGTTGATGCCAATGATTATCCGCTCTTGGTTTGAGGTTGTTGGACACGTAAATCTAAGTGGCACACATCCATCCTGGTTGGTTTGTGGGGATTACGAACTACTTTCCATGTACGGAGTTGAATCACGACTTACCGCTCTATCCAAAGAGGCACTATGCAGGGAGAAGCCCTTTGTAAAAACATACGCCTTCCAAACTACGTCCTCACTCCTCTCTTGGTACGGACATGATCGAGAACGCTTTCTTGAAGCTGGGACCATAATAGGTATAAACCTATGGGATGATGAATTGATTATGGCAGGGGACCTGGAGGGTGTTAGTGAGATTGTTGCACCTTTTGCTGGAGCAGATGGTTACTTTCTCCACAAGGATGCGAACATCGCACCAACTTTTATTGAGTACCTGCGCCGCAGCTTCGAGTGGGGTGGCTTTCCTGGCTTCGCCAACGTGCCAGAAGAACTGCGCCCCACCGAGATGCTAGACTACCTGCGCGAAGGCTTGCTGCCGATATAACATTATACCAAACAGCAACCGCCCTACAATCAAGCTAACCGACGAGCAAGCGTCATCTTGGGCGCAGGCTGTTGCTGCTGGCTTTACCCTCGCACAACTGCGCGTGCTATACATAAGCCTGAGCGACAATCCCACCCGGCTTGTTCACACCGTCCACCAACTACTCCCCAGCCCATCAGCTAACTATCTGGTTTGGCATCCTGCGCATCAGCTTCCTGTTTGTCCATTGGTTTGTAGCCTTTACCGAAGCGGGTAAACTGACCAGCTACGTGGCGGGCCTTATACCGCACAACAAAGACGTGTTTAGCTCACTGCTCGGCCTCATCGTCATAATCCTGATCTTTGTTGGCCTGCCCACCAAGCTAGTCGTAAGTTTGGTAAGAAGGGCGCACAAATAGCTCCCAAAGCGAAGGCGGCTCTATACGAGTTTGTTAGTGTGGAGCATGGTCAGGGCGAATGATGACTTTGCGATAGTGATCATGATAGGTTGTTATTATCACTATCATCTAGCTACCAGCCCTCATCAGAGCTAGATCAGCGACCACTTTGAGGCCCAGCGCGACGGCCACTTCCCTCAGTTGGTCAAGATCGGTCTCAGCGTACTGCTGTTCGCTACTGCCGCTGGGCAGGTGCGCCAGCACGCTCCCCGCGTCTAACAGCAGACTGCTAAAGGCAAGCATGAAATAACGGGCAGCTACCGACTAGACTTAGCTTCCAGATCGGTAGCTATGACCGCAGCCTTGCCTTGGTGATCGACCCAACCACTGCAGGCGCACTTCAGCCGCGCCTGGCTGGGTACCTGGATGCAGTGATCACCAAGCTGGCCGCCTAGTGGTGACCACCTGATCTTCTCTACTTACTTTGGCGGCCTCCGTGTTGACTTTGCTACCCAGGCAGCACTCGACAGCACAGGCAACATCTACCTCTCAGGCCAGACCTTCTCGCTCAACTTCCCTACCAGGAACGCCTACCTTAGTGCTGCTCTGTATTGGAGTGCCAGTCAACTACTTGCTAGCGGCAGTGATGATGATGGGGCTCGTAGAACCCACAGCGAAGCCGCCCATCCTGCTGGTGGGCGGCCTTGTAAAGTAGGTTGGCTGTTACTTGCTTGCAGGGTTGATGGTCAACTGCCCGATAGTTGTATTACCAGGCTCATCCCGCGACAATTCCTTAGGCTTCAAGCTCTGCTGTTCGAAGTAATGAGCGTAGCTGTTAGGGCTGGCGTGGCTGTGGATAATCGGCTGAGGCTGGGTGGCCCCACGCCGCTGCCCACCCAACGACCGCTCCTGCCTGCCAAGCAGGTCGCCAGCTTGGTACGGACCCTGGTACTGGATCGGGTTCAGCATCATGTCCACCAGGATTTGTGAGTGGTCCATGAACGAGAGCGAGCCGCCCGACGCATAGTCTGCCTTTGGATGGTCGTCCAGTGAGCTGAGCAGCATACTGCTACCGAGAGCCGAGCCGAAGCGCAGGTTGCCAGCGTAGGGTAGCCCAAAAGGGTTGCCAGGGTCGGTGTAGTAGCGCACGCCACAGTCGGTACACTCCTGCACCCACGCATCGTTGAACTTCGAGAAGGCGTGGTCAAGTAGCTGGAAGGTAGCTGCCGACCACTCGGTGGCGTGGAACCAGGTGTCCCAGTGGTTGCCGAAGCCGAGGATCAGCGGGCCACCAACTAGCGATACCCCACCGTAGTTGGTCTGGAAGGCGTAGCTGGCCGGGGGTGGATCGTCCTCGTCCAACACTGGGTTTTCGGTGTTCCAGTCCCCACCGATCACTACATTGCGGTCTGGCCCCGCCAACTCCTCCCATATCTTGTAGATTTGCCGGGAGCGACACTCGCTTCCATTATGCGAGGCGTTGGATGCAGGGTGAACTGCAACAGCACGGAGGGCCACTACCTGATCTACTACCAGGCGGGCAGAGAAGGCAGTGAAGTCGGGATTGCAGGTAAGAGGGTACCCTGCGTTGTCAGCTTCGTAGCCGTACACCGAGTCCTCGCTACCAGCCACCAGTTGCACGCGCCTAGTCTTCCAGGCGATACACTCATGTTCGCCTGACGAGCCGGGTGTATCCCAGTAAGTGGCACTGCCATCTGGCAAGGTACTCTTGCCGCAGATGTCATTGTAGCCAACGGGCAAGAGCGGCCCCCCGATGTCGAGGTTGGTGAAGAAGAAAGGCCCAACCTCAAAGTAGGAGGTGCCTGACACGTTGCTGCCCAACAACTGCGCCTCGCGGTAGACTTCGGAGAACATGATCACATCCGGTTCCCAGATGTTGATGTACTGGTTGATCGAGCGTACAACGCTGGGGTCGCACAGCTTGTATGTCCAGCAGCCGGGGTAGAGATTGCCGACGTTGATCGCCAGATAGCGTAGCGGGATCGGTGTAGACCAGGAACGTAGTACGAAGAATCCATCTGTAACTGGCACTGCCTGACCGTTGATCGTCAGCCTCAATACCGCTGCACTGGCCGGGCTGTTCGCCGCCCGCCCTGGTTCGGGTGGGGTGGCCGCGGCCACGCGGAAGCGGATCGCATTGTTCGACCAGCTTACGATGCTGGCCGCTACTCCGTTGATCGTTAGGGTGCTGCTACCCTGGGTGGCCCCGAAGTTCAAGCCGCTGATCGTGATGATCTCGCCGCTACCAGCGGCGGCGGCAGCGGGGTCGATCCGCTCAACTCGCGGCTGACCAGGCACGGGCGTGGAAGTAGGCGTGAGAGTGGGAGCAGGCGTTGAAGTAATTGCTAGTACAGTAGGCGTGGCAGTACTGCCTGTTGGTGGGGTGGGAGTGCTACTGACCACTACTGAGCTAGTAGCAACCGGCGTGCCGCACGGTTCCACTGGTGCTGTTGCCACCCTGATAGCCTCGGCAGTAACGAAGGCTGTACTCACTGGTGTAAAGGAGCCAGGGCGACAGGTAGCGGTAGCCAGAGGAGTGGCAGTGCCAGCCGCCCGCGTGCGCGTAGCCGCAATACTGGTGTTGGTGGCGGCAATACTGGTGTTGGTGGCGGCTATGGCTGTATTGGTGGCCGCTGCTGCTGTGTTGTTGGCCGCCGCCGCAGTGCTGGTTGCGGCCAGGCTGGTGCTGGTTGCACCTATGCTGGTGCTGGTCGCTGCCAAACTGGTGCCAGTCGCCGCCAAACTGGTGCGGGTTGCGGCCATCGCCGTATTGGTGCTGCTAATCACGCTAGTACCAGTCGCTGCCAAACTGGTACTGGTTGCGGCCAGGCTGGTGCGCGTCGCTGCCAGACTGGTGCTGGTTGCCGCCAGGCTAGTACCCGTTGCTACCACTGCTGTGTTGGTACCATTAGCAGCAGCAGCAGTAATCGTTGCCGCCAGCACAGTGAGGGTGGTTGCAGGTGTGGCGGGAACGAAGGCTGTATCGGTCGGGCCTGGGGTATAGTTGGGGCTGGCTGCCGTCAGGGTGGCCGCGACGTTGGTGTTGGTTGCCTGTATTGCTGCCTGGGTCAAGACCCCGACAAATGTAGTACGAGTCAGGTTAGGAGTGCTGGTGCCAGTCAGGGTCAGCTTGGCTGTAGTGTTATCTGCCGAGTAGAGGCTGGTGGTTTAAACGGTCAGCCGCACCGCTAGCAGAACCAGACTGAGGGCCGAAACTCCTAATACCACAGCCAGGTAGCTCATCCAGGCAGGCAGTTCCAGTGACAACTTTGCTTTACCCATCATGTGTTTACTACCCCACTTCAGAGACCGGGGTTAACCCAGATGCCATCTTGTGTCAAAGCGTCGGCTTGAGTTCATTTGCGTGATCTCAACGCAGTTAACAACTTTCATCACTGCCAAGTATACACTGATATGCTTTCTTCTGCAAAGGACAGAGCCTGGCTGTTTCCAAAGGCTCGGCAGGGATCGGTTAATGTAGCAGACACAGCTTCCCCTTCAGCTTAGGTTTAGATTCCTATTGGGGAATTGGCTGTAGCCATTGTCAGTTCAGTAAACTTGGCTCATGAGCAGAAATCTTATGCTACTGACCGGACCGACGTTGAATGGCTGTGCGTCGGCCCCCTGGTTGAATGTAAGTCCAAGGTCGGCGCACCCACTGAGTTGCACATCTGCACAGTCGTCAGTCTCAAGTAGTGGCTGCCCAGGCTGCTCTCTCAGCTTGAGGGTGGCGACCAGTACTGTGGTAGGAAGGTGGGGTCTCTGAGGGTGGCCGCTGCGACCAGGTAGACCACCCCAGCATAGTCTTCCAACAGGCCGCCACCTGACCGCATCCCCACCTTGCTTACTCAGCTTCATGCCCAAAAATTGACACTGTGGCCCTACTCTGCTAGGATATGCCCAGCCAACGCCACAGCTATAGCATATGTCTAACCCATCGTTGGTGGAGACACAGAGAGGAGGTCAGGCTGAGGCATCCC
>JAYUUN010000044.1:0-14525 GCA_043754535.1 Chloroflexota bacterium
GGTGGCGGGGCCGCTGACCTGATCGGCGCGGGTCTAACCTTGAGCATCGTAGCCGTGATCGTGATCCTGGTGGCGGGCTATACCACCCTGCTCTACCGCAGACATCAGGCGGCGGGGCAGGACGCGGGAGCAATGCCTGTCAGCACTTCGGCCCGCGAACTGGTGCAGTCGCAGCAACTCACGCCCATCGCGGGGGTCAGCGACATGGATGAGCGTAGGATTGACAACACGATCAAACGGCTGCGCTCTCTGCGCGACGACCAAACGATCAAACGCAGCAGCCCGCAGGAGAAGATGGAGTAAGGGAACCACCAACCACATTCCTTGCCCATTTCGCCATCAGGCCCGGTTGTGCAGGAACAGGCGATCAGCCCAGAGCAGCAGGCTGTTGAGGATGAAGCCGACGATCACTACCATTGGCAACACATAGAGGATCAGCCGCCCGCGCTCGTCCTCCAGTCCGTCGGCCCAGCGACTGAGCTTGCCCAGCAGCCAGCCACCCGCTAGAGCGAGGGCAGGCAAGGCCCACCAATACTGCTTCATCGCCATATCCGCATAGTAGTTGAGCAGAAAGACGAGCAAGCCAACCGCCAGGAAGCTGGTCAGGATCGCCTTGCCGAAGATAGCCAGGTCGCCACGCTCTTTGAGCAGCAAGATAGCCAGGCCCAACCCGCCGAGGATGTAGATCGGCCAGAGGCTGTAGTTGAGCATTGTCTGTACACTCAACCAGAGGTAGCCAGTCCAGGAGGTACTATCAGGCTTCAGCGTGCCGTCACTGGCAGCAGTCTGGGCGAAGCTGGGCAAAGTTTCGGTGATCAGCAGGTTCAGGTATTGGCCGTAGAACAGCAGCATGGCGATAGTAGTCGCCAGCACGAGGACGAGCAACAGGCGCAGGTAGGCTGCCCGCTGCGCCCGGTGGTCACCAGCCAGCATTGCCCGAATTATGCTATTGCGCGGCTGCGCGTCGCTGCTGGCTGGCGGATTGAAGGCTACAAAGCCGAGGGCGGTGGTTGGCGAGGATGCCGAAGCCAACCACTCGCGCCCGCCCCCTAGCACTACGATCCCCAGCAAGGTTAGCCCCAGGAACACAGCCGTCACCGTGTAGGAGACGAAGGTGAGGGTGAGCAAGGCGATCAGCCAGAGGACAGCACGGCGATCCAGCTTCGGCCAGAAGCCAACCAGCAGGGCGACGAAGATGAGGGTGAAGGTGAGGCTGAAGCTGGTCGGCCAGTTACCCCACTGTTGCAGCAGGAAGGTGGCGGGGGTGAAGGCGATCAGCATGGCAGCGTAGCCACCCACTCTTTCGCCCCAGCCGAAGCGCAGGGCGATGAAGGTGACGAACAGTGGGCGGATCGCATCAGAGAGTGCGCTGAGGGCGTAAATCTTGAGGTCGAGCGGGCCAGGCAGCCAGGTGAGTGGCACCGAAGCCATGTAGAAGAAGGGCGAGTAGGGGATGACCGCAGGCGTGCGCCAGTCGCCCTCTGGCATCACCCGCAAAGCCAGGCCGGGCGGGGCGTAGTATCGCCAGAAGTTCTGGGCCACCTCTCCTATGCGAGCCAGGTGGAAGTCGGCATCTACGACGAAGGCCAGCGGGTGATAAAGGCCACCTAGCTTGATCGCCATCCCAGCGGTGAACACCCCGAACAGCAGGCCCTTGAGCCGCGAGGTAATGTGGAAGCCCGCCTTTTGGTAGAACCAACTGAGCGTCCATTGTACCGGCCAAAGAGTTAGGTGGGTGAGCAACAGGGTGAGTACAAGTCGGTCGCTGAAGCAGGTGACAAATAGGCGGGCGAAGACGAGGAAGGCAGCAACCGCCAGCACGTAGGCCAGCCCCCCAGCGAAGGCAAAGCGGGTGCTGAGATCAAGCCTTCGTTGCAAGGCGTAGAGCAGTAGTAGGCCAGTGGTTAGCCAGAGCAACTGCCAGGGAGCAGGGGCAACGAAGCCCTCCCCCCAGGTCAGGCGCGCGAAGTCAGCCTGAAAGGCGACGGCGCGCTTGTCACCAGGGCGCGGGGAGGCAGTAGTTTGCAGGTAGATGACCAGATCGCCGCCCAGCCCACCGTCACCCCCCGCTGCAATGCGGGCCGCTGGTACGGCTATGTTGTAGGCTGTGGTGGCAGCAGTGATGCTGATCTGCTGGCTAGCGACCCCGTTGAGGTGGACGAGGGCAGGTAGGGGCAGGGCGGGGCTACCAGGCGCACTCAATTGCAATTGCACCGTTGCTGCCCCAATACCAACCCCAGGCAGACGGATCGCCGAATAAGCATCGGCCCAACGGTAGCTGGTCTGCCCCTCGGCCAGACCCTCGCGCTTGAAGTAGTTGACGACGAAGGGTTGGTCGTAGCCGCCGCCGATGTCAATGTAGATCGGGCGTTTGGTCTGGTAAGCTGCCGTCCAAAGGGCGAAGGCGATCAGCAGCAAGCTGGTGACCGCCAGCCAGTCACGGCTTGCGTTCTGTTGTTTCATTAGTGGCACTCAAGGTGGTAGCTAGCTGGTTCTCGCAAGCGTCATAGTTGGCGGCAAGTTGGCGCAGTTCTGCCTTCAGCGTCGCCACCGCCTGCTCTAGTAGCCAGAGGCGGGTTAGCTGCTGGCGCAACTGGCGCGCCTGTTGCTCAAGCTGGCTGGCTTGTTGGGCAGTGCGCCGTCGCTCCTCCAGCAGCAACTTGCCGCTCTCGCGCAGCCAGTCGCGCATCCGCTCTACGTCGTTGTTCAGCAGGCTGATCTGCTGCTGTCTGGTGCCATCCACCATTGCACCGCCCCCTTCTTTCAAGGTCTGCCCGATTATAGCAACTTTGGCCTACCTAATGCAAACTGGCTGCGTTGATCGGCGGCCAGTGCAGCCCTGTTCCCGCCAACAAACCCTTGCAGTACTATCCTATTTATGCTACAATGCTTGTGTGAATGCTACTACTAGCATCTAAAAGTAGAATGGGGGCAACTATGATTACCTGCGTGTACTGCCAGCAGGCCAATTCGGTGCAGGCTACTCTTTGCCAAAAGTGCGGCAAGTCGCTCCAGGTCAGCCGGGCTGATTGGCATCTAGGGCTAGCAAGGGCAGCGGTAGAGAGCGGCAACTATCCTGGTGCTGTGGCTAGTATCGCTCGTGCTGACGCTGCGATGCTGCCTATCAGCCCGGCAGAGCGGGCAATATACCTGCTCACCGCCCGCGCCTTCTGGCTGCAAGGCTGCATCTACGCCAGCAAGGGGTTGTATGAGGAGGCAGAGCGCGAGTTGATGCTCGCAGTAGGGCAACTGACTGGGCGTGTCGGTGGCGAAGTGGTGCTGGCCGATGTCTACAATCGGCTGGGCAACGTCTGCTTCTACAAGGGTCGCCGCGGCGAAGCGACCTCATACTACGAGCAGAGTAGTAGCCTGGCGGTGGCGATGGAGGCTCCAGTAATTGCAGCTAGAGCATACAACAACCTCGGCAACGTCTACGCTAATCGGGGCGAGATCGAGCAGGCGAAGCGGTGCTACAACCTTGCGCTTGAGCAAAGCCAACTGAGTGGCGGTCCCACCAGCATCGCGCAGACGAATCGGGTGTTGGCCTGGGTTTACTCGCAATATGGCCCCTATAGTCTCGCCCTGCAACACGCCAGAGAAGCAGCCAGCCTGACCAACCTGGTAGACAATCTCTACTCCCGCTGCCAGATACTCAACGATGTGGGCGCAACCTTCCTGCGCTATGGCGACTATCATATCGCCGAACACTACCTGCGCGAAGCCTACGACCTCGTGCAGCGCACCGCTAACAAGAGCCTGGAGATGAGCATTGCCTCCAGTCTGGCTGACCTAATGCGGGCCGTTGGTGAACGTAGCTCGTGGTTGACTTACTGCGTGCGCGCCCTCAGCGACTCCACTGGCAGCACGACCCTGCGCTGCGAGGCGGCGGCGCGGATGGCTATCTACTATATTGAGCAGCACGATTGGAAGAAGGCTCAGTATCACCTGCTCTGGCTGCAAGAGAGCTACGCCCAGAACAACGACGTGATGGCCGAGGAGCTAGCCTTGATGTACCGGGCGCAAGCCCTCTACTACGCGGGCCAGCAAGATTGGGCGCAGGCAATTAGCTACTTCGAGCAAGCAGTGCTGACTAATAGCTACAGCCACTACGAACTAGCCACCACCCTACAAGAATACGCCCAGTTGCTCTGCCGTCTAGCCAGCAGGGACAGTAGCTATAAGGCGCGGGCGGAGTCCACAGCGCGACAGGCGGCTGACCTCTATGCCCAACTGGAACTGCCCCGCCAGCAGGCAATGATGGCCGAGTTGACTGCCAAGTTTACCGCCGATTAACCTACCCGCTCCCTGATCGCGGCCAACTCCTGCTGCACAGCGGCGATCTCTGCCGTAAACTGGCTGACCTTCGTGTGTTCAGCCCGCACGAAGCGGCTGTAGGGGGCGATAGCTTCACCAATCCGTTCGAGGCTGCGTTGCAGCTCGCTCTCAAAGGTGTCGCTCATCGCACTGGTTACGCGCAGCCGCAACTGCTCCATCTTTTGGCGAAAATCGTGCTTGGCCTGCCGTCTGCGGTTGGGCAGGATGCCGAGGGCAAGCACGCTGCCGAGGGTGAGGGCGGTCAGGCCTGTCACGTCCAGAGCCATGATCGCGGTGGATGCGGCCACTGCCCCACCGATCAGCGCGCCACCCGCCGCCAACCCCGTCTGCGTCACCGCCGAGCGCATAGCGAAAACTAGCTCCTGGCCCTCCGCCGTCTTGTCGAAGCTCCTTACCGCATCGCGGGCCGAGGTCGCCACCGTCTGCAACAGTTCGCGGCGGTGATAGTCAAAGCTGCTGGATTCGCCACCGATCTCCTTCTCTCGATCCACCGTCTGGCGGCGGCGATTGAGGTAGGTGTTGACCGACTGCCAGATTCGCAACTCCTGCTCTACCAGCCATTCGATCAACTCTTGCACGATGCGATCAATGCGGTCGCTCAAGTCAGAGACCACTTCGCGCTCAAAGTCCTGGCGGAAGCGATCAGCCTTCATCAAGTCGAACACCTTGCCCAGGCGGATGTTGCGCTCAAAGAAGTCGTCGGCGCGGTCGCGGGTCTCGTAGACGATGCTATCAATCTGGCTGAGGCGGTGACTGAAGCTGCGCTCCATGTCCTGGCGATAGACTGCCAGTTGGCGTTCGATGTTCTCAATCGTGCTGAAGTCGCCTTGCAAGAGGCCGAGGCGTTCGGTCGCCAGCCGCGCATAGCCGCCGCCCACCCGTTCGGCCACACCCAGGGGGCTGAGCAGCTTGAGCCGCAGGCGACTGGCTTCGTCTAGCGTGCCAAAGATGTAGCCTTCTAGTTTGGCGAAGCCGCTGGCCTCCCACTGCTGCTGATTATGCACTCTGGCGGTTGGGCTATGATCCTGGGTTGGCTCCTGCCCCTCGCTGGGCCTGGTTCGCGCCTTTTGGGCCAGGCGGGCTGAGACTGGAAAGATTTGGGGGGTGACACCGAGCAGCACGCGGGCGTTATCTTCGATGAACTCGATCACCCGCCGCAGGTCGGTGGGGTCATCAAACAGGTCGATCTTGTTGAGGATCACCACGATCTTCTTGCCCCAGGCAGTGATCTTCTCCAACAGGGCGCGCTCGCTCTCGGTGAAGGGTCGGTCAGAGGAGGTGACGAACAGCACTAGATCGCTGCGCGGCACAAAGCGTTCGGTCAACGCCTCGTGCTGGCGGATGATCGCGTTGGTACCAGGGGTGTCCACGATGGCGATGTCGCGCAGGAAGTCTGCCGGGTAGGTGCGCTCGATCACCCCGTCGGGGCGAGCGTGTTCGCTGCGGGTGGAGCCATAGCGCAGCAGGTTGATCATGCTGGTCGTTGGCGTAACCCCCTCCTCCATCAGTTTCTCGCCCACCAGGGCGTTGACGAAGCTGGACTTGCCACTGTTGAACTCACCGATGATCACCAGGGAGAAAAGCTCGTCCAAATCAGCGGTGGCCTGACGGATCAAGGCAAGATCGTCTGCCGTCACCTCGAAGTGGCTGAGGGTGTCTAGCAGGCGACCCAGCACGGCCTTCTCTGCGTTGACTAGATCAACCTGCTGCGCGCTCAAGATCGGGTTGCCCAAAAGTGCTTCCTCCGTCGTCGTTGTCCTACTTTGTGTTGCACATTGTATACCACTGGCAGGTGGTGGTAACAAACAGCAGCGAGCAGGCGTGCTGACTGCTTCCCCTGCTACCCTGCCCGCTCGTTTAGCCGCCCAGCCCCTCGCGTAGGGCCGCCACGATCTGCGCGTTCATGCCTGGCACCGCAAGCAGGTCAGCATCAGTTGCCTCGCGCACCCCCTTGACGCTGCCAAAGCGGGTGATCAACTCCTTCTTGCGGCGCGGGCCGATCCCCTTGACGCTGTCCAGAGTGCTGGCGATCTGCGCCTTACCCCGCAGATTGCGGTGGTAGGTGATGGCGAAGCGGTGGGCTTCATCGCGCAGCCGCTGCACGAGGAACAAAGCCTGGCTGTCGCGGGGTAGGATCACAGGCGTGCTGTCACCGGGCCTGAAGACTTCTTCTTCGCGCTTAGCGATACCGACTATCGCAAGATCGGTCATCTCAAGCTGCTTCAGTACCTCGTAAGCGGCGTTTAGCTGGCCCTTGCCGCCGTCTACGACGATCAGATCGGGGAGGACAGCCCAACTGGAGATCGTGGCGGCCTCGGCCTCCTGCCCCTGCCCACCAGCTTCCTCGTTCAGTTCGTGGCTGCTGTCGGCCAGACGGTCGGCCTCCTCGATTTGTTCGCTGCGCTCAATGCCCTCGGTCTCGTTGATGTTGGCGATGCGCGGGTTGTCGCTCTGCTCGTCGCTGAAGCTGGCAACCATCTCCGCCCCCTCGACGCTGGCAGTGATGCTGGCGGTGGCTGGGGCAGTGGTTTGCGCCTGGGTGCTGGTCAGGCCCAGCTTGCGCCGCTCGGTGGCCGCCCGCTTGAGGCGACGGTAGAGGACTTCCTGCATACTGGCGTAGTCGTCATTGCCCGCCACCGTCTTGATCTTGAAACGGCGGTACTCGCTTTTCTTTGGTACGCCGTTCTCGAACACCACCATGCTGGCGACCGAGTTCGTCCCCTGGGTGTGCGAAATGTCGTAGCACTCCATGCGGAGCGGCCAGGCGGGCAGGCTGAGGGCTTGCTGCAACTCGGTGAGGGCGGTGCTGGCTTTGCGCTCGTCGCTGAGGAGCTTGACCCGCAACTGCTCAAGAGTCTCGGCGGCGTTCTTGGCAACCAGGTCGACCAACTCGCGCTTCTGCCCCCGGCGTGGTACGCTGATCATCACCTTGCTGCCCTTGCGCTGGCGCAACCACTGCTCGATGATCGCCGCCTCGCTGATGTCGTTCTGCAAGAGTAGCTTGGGCGGGATGTAGCTGGCCTCGTCGTAGAACTGGGTGATGAACTTGCTCATCACCTCCTTGTCGCTCTCGTCCAGCGTCCCTTCCAGAATGAAGTGTTCGCGGCCCAGCAGCTTGCCCTGACGGATGAAGAAGACCTGCACGCAGGTTTCGCCGTCTTCGCGGGCAAAGGCAATCACATCCTCGTCGTTTGGCGTGGTGCTGAGAACCTTCTGCTGCTCGACCACGCGTTGGAGAGCCAGCATCTGATCGCGCAGGTAGGCGGCGCTCTCGAAGGCTAGCGACTCGGCAGCCGCCTCCATACGCTGGCGCACATCCTTGATGATCTGCTCTTGCTTGCCCTCCAAAAACAAAGTCACCTGACTGATCGCCTTATCGTATTCGCCCTTGTCGGCGAGGCTGGCGCAGGGGCCGAGGCAGCGATGGATGAAGTATTGCAGGCAGGGGCGGGCAGCCTTGCCGTCGATCTGGATGTCGCAGGTGCGATAGGGAAAGAGCTTGTCCAGCAATTCCAGGGTGCGCCAGGCCGCCCCAGCCCCGGCGAACGGTCCAAAGTAGAGCGCACCATCGCTCACTTGCTTGCGAGTCTGGAAGACGCGGGGCCACTCCTCGTTGGTCGTCACCTTGATGTAGGGGTAAGTCTTGTCGTCCTTGAGGCGGATGTTGTACTTGGGTTTGTGCTTCTTGATCAGGTTGTTCTCAAGGATCAGGGCTTCCAGTTCGGTGTCGGTCAGAATGTACTCGAAGTCGGCAATGTTGCTAACCATCATGGCGACCTTCGGCTGCTGTCCCTTGAGGCTACCAAAGTAGCTCCGCACCCGATTACGTAGGGCGACAGCCTTGCCCACATAGATCACATTGCCTTGCACATCCTTCATGATGTAGACACCAGGGGTGAGCGGTAGCGACTTGACCCGCTCCTCCAACTGCGCTCGCACGGGATTCTCCGGCTTGTATGCTGCCATAGCTTTGCTTCCACCATTTGCTTGATTTGGGCTGCCAATCGTCTGTTTTCACCTGTTATTATAGAACATTAGTGCCAGCCTGTCAACAATTCCGCACCATTTGGCAGTGCGACAGTCCGTGCTGGCAAAAGGAAAGCGGCCCACTCCGCCGGGGAGGGGCCGCTCTGCTGTAAGTTTGTGGCTAGTTCGTGATTGTGCCAGTCGCGGTGATCGGGGCGGGGCTGGCTAGCGGGGTAGTGGCGTTCGCGCCCAATGGGATGCTGGTCGTCACGCTGCTGCTGCCGCTGACTATGCCAGTGCCGCTGACTACGCCAGTGCCGCTGAGCGGGGTGGTGGCAGTCAGGCTGCCGCTATTAGTGAGCGGCGTAGTGCCGCTGAGCGGGGTGGTGGCAGTCAAGCTGCCGCTGCTAGTGATCGGGATGGTGCTGCTTACCGTCGCGCTGGCGGCGGGTTTTGCGCCAGGCACCTTGTCCACTACCTTGATCGTGTAGATCGTGTCGCTAATCGCGATGCGGTCGGCCACGTCCTGCCCGCTAGTCACCTGACCAAAGAGGGTGTAGCCACCCGTTGGCACTGTACCACTAATCACCGTGTTGAGGAAGCTGAGATTTGCTTCAGGACCAGTGCTGGCCTTAGTGATAAAGAACTGGCTATCGTTGCTGTACTGCAACTGCGAACGGGCCACGCCGAGGGAGCCGACTTTATAGGGTATCTTGTTCAGTTCGGTGGTGATGTTGCCGCCCCCACCGCCAGTGCCGAGCGGGTCGTTACCCTGTACTACCCACGACTCGACGCGGTGGAAGATGCGACCGTTGTACTCGCCGCGATTGGCACGCTGCTCGTAATTCTTGACCGTCTCTGGTGCGGCGTTGGGGTAGAGGTCAGCAACGATTACCCCCTTTGAGGTGTAGATCGTCATCTCCTTGCTGGCAATGCCTTCGCTCACCTCTAGCACTACTGGGCCAGGCTTGGGCGTGGGGACAGCAGCGACCGGAGCGGTAGTGGGCGGCACGCCGAGGGGATAGGCTACGGTGGGCAGGGGGGTATTGGTTGGTGGTATTGGCGTGCCAGTAGGGGCAACCGCCGTTTGGGTCGCGTAGTCAGCGGCCTGACGGGTGGTAGCGGCAACCGCGGTGCGGGTGGTATTGTCGCTGGCGACGCGCTGGTTGTTGGCATTGATCAGTGCAGAGACGATGATGATCGCTAGCACAGCAACAGCAGCGAGAATGCCGAGGGTGACAAGCGTGCGCTGGGCGGCGGCGGCGGCGGCGCGCTCTGTGGCGCGGCGGCTGGCTTCGCTGGGGGTAGCGACCCCTTGCGCTTTCTTGGAGACTGAACCGACCCGCCCGCCTGTCGAGTTGCGGCGCAGGGGCTGGCCGCCGGCGGTGGGTTGGCCCTTAGCCACATCCTTGTTGCGCTCGGCGCGGGAGGTATTGTTCGGTTTCCGGGGGCCGTTGGTGGGATTGCTGCTCATAGGTAGCGGTGTCTCTCATCTTTCTGCTTGGAATACACAATTTGACCCCGCGAGTTTGCGGGGATGCTGGCCTATTCTAATCAGATCGGGCGACAAAGTCAAGCCGCTATGTCAGAGTTGGCAAAGCTGTACTATCCCCCTATGGGGAGCAGCCACTGCCCCTCCCCACCTGCGGGGAAGGGGCAGTGGCTGCAGCCTGAGCTTAGTGTGCGCTACCATCACCGCCGAGGACTACTTCGGCGGTCACGCTGGTTGCGCCGTTGTCCATCAGCATCTTCTGCGCCTCCTTAGCCCGGCCCGCAGCGACTACGCGCACGAAGGTGTCACCCATCGCGCTTGTGATTTGACCGTCGCTACCCACATCGCCGAGGTCTGCTGTAAAGCCAGCCCTGCGTAGTTCCTTGACGGCATCACGCGCGCCGTCGGTCTCCTGAAACACTGCGACGAGCATCATCTCGCCACTGCCGCTGCTATTGTCGTTAGCCAACTTGCTGCTCCTTTTCCTCGCTGCTGCAACCACCTTGCTATCCCGTTGACGGCAGGTGGCTAGCACCTTCTGCGAGGGTTAGCGCAACTCGCGTGCCAGCGATTGCCAGGGTTGGTCAACCGCTTACATCAGCCAGGGCTCGCCACGATCCTGCCCATCGCGCTGCCCCTCCTCCCAGTCGAAGTCAGTGATGACCCAACCTGCGCCCACCGAATCAGGACGGTTGCAGTGCCGGTCTGGGAGGTGCCGCAGGTCAAGCAGCCAGAGGTTGCCGACGACCCCAACCTAAGTGGGCTAGTGCTGGACATGGAGCAACTGGCGAAGCTAACCGGCGACGATCTGATCGCCGCCCTCAACCCACTGGCCGCCTACGCCGCATGGATAGAACGACGAGCCGAGCGCAGCCGTGAGGATGACGATCTCTGGCCGCCCATGCCGAGGCCGCCACGAAGGTGCTGACCGACTGCCGCCATGCCCTCAAGCGGATGCGTGAAGGTATTACGCTGCTGACCAGTGACCCGCAAGCCGTCGCCGCATTTAGCTTCATGAACGAGGCTATGTGGCAGCAGCACGTCCACAGCCTGCTTAGCGAGCTGAGCGACTTTGCCCCCCAGCACCATAGCTGGCGACCGTTCCAGCTAGCCTTCATCCTGCTCAACCTATCCCCGCCGCAGCAGCTTCGTCCAGCGCGGTGTCAGCCACATCGAGAAGCCGCTGACCGTGATTAGCGGCAGGATTAGGAATTGCAGCACGCCGCGATAAACTTCGTTGTCGCCAAGTGGGGCGTAGAAGTAGAGGACGATAAGCAAGCCCTCGAACAGATGGGCGTAGCGCAGATAGGTGCGGATGGTACGATTGGTGATGTTCATTAAGCGTTCCTTTCAACTTACCAGCGACCAGCGACTAGCCGCGCTCGAATTGCGAGGCCGATCAGCACCAGCAGGCTGATGATCAAGCTGATCAGGATAAAAACGGCTAGCACCGCGCCAAAATTGTTCGGCTCATGTGGATGATAAACTTCGTGCAGCGGTTCAATCGCCCAGGGCGAGATGTGGATGACAGATACGAGGATAAAGCCTCCGATGGCAATGAACAGCGCATAACCGGCAGCCAGATGACCGCGCAGGAGCAGGAACACGTCGGATAGGGCGAGAGGATAGATCAGCAGGCTGAAGGTGAAGGCATTGATGTCGGGGGTTAGCGGCCAGCCGATGTGGTTGCCGCGGATTACGTGGTCAATGTGGTGCAGTACGCTGAATGTGATAGCGACGAACGAGGTGATCAACAGATCGCGTCGCAAGGTTGCTTCAGCAGGTGAGTTGGCGACGGTGAGGCTGCTCATCAGGGTAATCTCCTTCTACTTTTCTAACGCCGTTCTGCTGACTGGCTGCTTTAGTTCAGCTCCCACGTCAGCGTCAGTCAGCACAGCGGCACTCGCCTCAGCAACGCCGCGACTTGCCAGGTAGGTGCAGGCGCGTTCCAGTGGCTCCGGGTCGAGGTAGGCGTGGATTTCGACTGCCTTGCCCTAGCACAGGCGGATCATGTGGCTGCCGTTCAGCTGGTAGTCGTAGCCGCCCGGTAGCGTCGTGTGGTCGCTCCACTCAATCATTGTCGCCGTGTCCCAGGGCCAGCCTGAAGCTGCTACCCGCTTGACCTTAAACTGCAAGCTGGGGAGAAGCCACTCTAGCCGTCCGAACCATTGGCGTAGGGCGGCGGTTGATTGCCGTTCGCCGCCCAGCGGGTGCTTGCTGGGAAGGACGTGGTAGACATCGGGCCTGCACTGACTAATCAGCGCATCGTAACTAACCCCGGCTGAGGTTGCGGAACACACCCCGCATGATCTGCCGCACAACAAAATGGTACATGACAAACATCCTACATCAAAATCAATCAAAGACAGCAGTAATGGTTGGTTTCGGCTGTAGCCGCGGCGTATGTCTATAAGCCCCTACGGTATACGCTACAACTTAGGCAAAAATGGCGTTTGTCAAGCCCAATTTAGCGGCCAAAGTGGGCAAGTACGCGGGCAAGATAGGCGCGTGGGCGAACGCCCAGCTAGAACGGCGTTTGACCGCCACACCTACCGCCAACCGCCCCACCGATGCCGCCGTCTATACTTATGCGCCACCTACATACGCCGCCCCGACCGCCACTCCAATCACGCTGACTGAGGTACGCAGGCGGGTTAACTTCCCGGTGTACGTACCGAGCTACATACCGGTCGAACTCACCCCTGAGCCAGTCAGCCTGTCGCGAGATAGCTCTGTGGATTGGCTGGTGGAGCTTTAGTACCATGGTGCGGCAGGTTGGACAGTGCTACGGATCAGCATGGGTAAAGGAGGGAACAGTATAGCGGCACGGCGCAACTATGTGGCACAAGGCGAAGGGATGCAACTACCAAACGGCATCACCGCGCACTACAACGGCGGCACTGCGTTCTGCAACCTTGATCAGCAGCTAGCGTGGGAGCAGGATGGCACCTTTATCATGATCCTGGGGCAGCCACCTCAAGTAGGAAGCTGGCTGTTCAGCAAGGAAGAACTGGTGAAGATAGCGGCCTCAATGTCCAGCACTGGGGAGCTAGGCCATACTGCCTACCCTACCAGCCAAATGCCCCGGCCTATACCAAGTTCGACAAGCTGCCAGTAGCAGCAAGGCACCACTACCTCTGTGGTCAACAGATGAGAAGCGGCGCAACAAATCGCAGACCGCAAGATGCTAGCTGCTAGAGGGTAGGAAGTCCACCCATAGTGTCCTGTCCACAACAAGAGGTAGGAACTTCCTGACAAACAACCGCCAGCAGTACAGTTTGCCGCTAGGTTGTTTGTTGGCTATTCGGTAAACGGTTGGTAAACAACTGGCAAAAGGTCGGCAGCCGCTACCAAAAAGGGGCTGCTTTGTGTCTACCAGCACCCCAACATATATGCAGTTGCAGGGTTCTGGAAGTGCTAGCTGTTGGCTTGACTACGCTACCAATTGTAGACACGTCACCTTCACCAGCGACCGCGACGGCTACAACCACCGCCAGTCTGGCCATCAGCGGTACTGCCACGCCTAGCCGTACCCCGAGGCCGACCAACACCCCTCGACCAGCCTTCAGCCCGACAGCTTGCTCGCTCAGCTTCACCGATGTGCTAACCAGCAGTATCTTCTACGCTGACATCCAGTTCCTCGTTTGCCAGGGGATCGTGGCTGGCTACCCTAATGCTGACGGTACCTCCCGCTTCGAGCCGAATGCCGCTACTACAAGGGGTCAGTTCGCCAAGATCGCGGTACTCTCCTTTGGACTGCCCATTGTCGGTCCCTACTATGCCACCTTCAGCGATGTGGATGGCAGTAACCTACTCTACAGCTTCATCGAGAGTGCCGCCTACGCTGGAGCGATCAGTGGTTACCCAGCCGCAGAATGTGGTGGTGGTACACCAATCCCCAGCAAACCATGCTACCGACCTAATGAGCCAGTCAGCCGTGCTCAGGTAGCGGTGATCACCCAGCGCGCTAGCCGCTACGCGCTACTAACCCCCACCACAGCCAGCTTCCAGGACGTGCCAGTAGGCAGCTTTGGCTACCAGGCGGTAGAGACGTTGGTACACGCGGGATCATCAGTGGGGCAGCCTGCTCTGGTACCAGCAGGCCACTCTGCTTCCGACCCAATGACTTCAGCAAGCGTGGCGAGTTGAGCAAGTTGGTACGACGAGCCATTAGCGTGCTACCTTAAGCGGTACCCTGCTGAGAAGGTTGTAAGGTAACGATAATGCAGTTTAGTTCTATCATCTTCGTAGAATAAGCTCAGGTCATGCCGAACTGTCATTCAGAACCAGGCCGCATAGAGGAGGGCTAAAGATGAAGAAGTGCAGCGAATGTGAACTACCCCTGCCAGAAACGGCGTTCCCGGTACTGCGAACTGTCATCCTCAAGCGCACAGGCGCGATCAGGCAGTATCGTCACAGCTATTGTGGTAACTGCCTAAAGCAGTACAACCGCCGTTGGCAGCGGGAGGTCAAACCAGGGCTAAGAAAGGGGGATCCAGCACCGCTACTACCAGGCACGTCACAGTAGCGGTGGATAAAGGCAGCTTGGCCTCGCTACCTTCCTCCTCTTGCCGATTCACCTTGACCCGCTGGTTGCACTTTGATAGACTAAGCTGAGTAGTGCTATGATAGCTCTGGTTTAGAAGTTCAGCGGCAGTTTTGTCCAGGCTTTGCCCTACCGCAGGCAAAATCAGATAATTGGCTAGCGGTAGCTAGAGATGCCAACATGAGT
>JAYUUN010000045.1:0-45929 GCA_043754535.1 Chloroflexota bacterium
AGCTTCATCAATCACCGCCAGCAGACGCGGGAATTGCGCCTGTTCTTCCACTATGCGATCAACCTCTACGGCTCAGACATTGGCGACACCGTCTACTACGCGCCCAAACTGAACGCGATGATCGCCTATCGTGGCCGCCGCTATCTGCTGTTCAACGGGCAGGTAGGCGAGCGGGTCGGCCTCAACGGCTATGCGGCAGGCCAGAAGTCGAACGGGGCCGAGGGAACGTGGCGCGACGCAGAGGACGGCTACCTCAGCGGCAACCCGATCACCCAGGGTTCGGTGGATTGTACTGTCAGCCTGCACGCCAGCCTGCCCGACGCTGGCAACGCGACGATCAGCCATTGGATGGCCGTCGGCAAGTCGTTCTCCGAGGTCAAGCAGCTTGATGCTGCCACGCGCAAGCTGGGGGTGGGCGGCATTCTTGACCGTACCACTGCCTACTGGCGACGCTGGTCGAAGCGCAGCGACACCGAGGCGGTGATCAGCAAGTGCGACCTTTCTGCGCCAGTCAGCAACCTCTACCGCCGCAGCTTGCTGATCCTCCGCACCCAGATCGACAATCGTGGGGCGATCCTGGCCGCTAATGATAGTGACAACATGAACTTCAATCGTGACACCTACTCCTACGTCTGGCCGCGTGACGGCGCACTGATTGCGATGGCGGTGGACAGCGCAGGCTACCCCGACCTCGCCCGCCGCTTCTTCGAGTTCTGCGCCCGCACGATCACCGAAGACGGCTATCTGCTGCACAAGTATAGCCCCGATGGTAGCTTCGGCTCCTCCTGGCACCCTTGGATCGGTGCGCATGGGGACGCGCAACTGCCGATCCAGGAGGATGAAACCGCCCTGGTGCTACACGCCCTCTGGAAGCACTACCAGCAGTATACCGACCTGGAGTTCATTACCAGCCTCTACAGCAGCTTCATCAAGCGGGCTGCGGACTGGATGGTGAGCTACCGCGACAAGGCGACGGGGCTGCCTGCCCCCACCTACGACCTGTGGGAGGAGCGGCGCGGTATTTGGAGCTTCACCGTAGCGGCGACCTGGGCTGGATTGACGGCAGCGGCAGGCTTTGCCGAAATCTTTGGCGAGCGTAAGGCAGCGGCCCAATACGCCCAGGCCGCCAACGAGATCAAGGAGGCTGCCCTCAAGCACCTGTGGGATGCTGGTAACAACCGCTTCCTGCGCGGCCTATGCGCCACCGCAGAGGGCGAGTTGGTGGCTGATGCGAACATTGATAGCAGCATCTACGGCCTGTTCTACTTCGGGATGCTCGATGCCAGCAACCCGCAGGTGGTCAGCACGATGGAGGCGATCCGCCGCCGCCTGTGGGCCAAGACCGAGGTTGGTGGCTCTGCTCGCTACGAGAACGACTACTTTCATCGGGTCAGCGACGATATTCAAAACGTCCCTGGCAACCCCTGGTTTATCTGCACCATGTGGCAGGCTCAGTGGCACATAGCCCGCGCTCGCCGCCTGACCGACCTTGCCCCCGCCAAGGAGATCTTGCAGTGGGTCGCCAGCCACGCTGCCCCCAGCGGGGTAATGGCCGAGCAACTCAACCCCTACAGCGGCCAGCCGATGAGCGTCGCTCCCCTAACCTGGACGCATGGCACGGTGGTGGCCGCCACCCTGGAGTACGCCCGCAAGTACCAGGAGCTAGCAACAGCCGCCAGCAGCAAGTCGCTGCCCTACCCCGCCGATGGGTTGCCGCACTGAGGGAACCAACTACTCGCGTGCAATGTTGATACTGCTAGCCATGTTGACAGAAGCAGGTTTACCACCTTGACTTCAGCGCGGAGGGTAGAGTAGTGGTCAAAGGTAAGGTTTTGACAGCAGCGACCGTGGCAGCCGCTCACCCTGGAGTGCTAGAATGGCTGGTTGTTCCCGCTCCCCTCATCTTCCCTGCGCCACGAAACTTCTTGCGGATTGGTTCGTTATGCTACTGAGCGTGAAAGTACGCAACTGAAGTTTTGATTATCAAAGACCAGGAGATGAAGATGAACAAGCGAATCATTAGCCTTGCCCTAGCCCTTGCTCTCATGTTGGCAGCCTTGCCCCTGTTGGCGGGCAGCAGCAGCGCGCAGACCGACCCCTTCCAGGCGGTAGCCGACCGCCCCGACCTGCCAGTACGTAATGGCATCGTCAGCCGCGGCTGGGTCTGGGGCAACCGCATCAGCGGGATTGCCTTCGAGCCTTATGCCGAGGGCCAGAATGGTCAGCGGCGCGTCGTCTATTACGAAAAGAGTCGGATGGAGATCAACAACCCCAACGCCGACCCCAATAGCCAGTTCTATATCAGCAACGGCCTGCTGGTGCGCGAGATGATCGAGGGGCGCATCCAGATCGGCAACAACAGCTTCCAGCCCTACACCCCTGCCAACATCACGCTCGCGGGCGACTTCCCTAACGGCTTCAATCCTAACACGCCTACCTTCGCCAGCCTGGCTACCGTGCTGGGCCGCAGCAACGTGCGCGTAGGTCAGGATGTGAGCGAGACCTATGGGCGTAGCGGCGTGATTGGGGCAGATAGCACGAAGGTAGGGTTGGCGAAGCTCAAGGTCTTCTACACCCAGACCGGCCACAATATCGCCGATCAGTTCTACGACTACCTCAACCAGAGTGGCACCATCTACGAAGGCGGTCGCTACATCAACGGCCCAGTGATCGACGCGATCTACACGGCGGGCTACCCGATCAGCGAGCCGTACTGGACTACCATGCGCGTTGGCGGGGTAGACAAGGCAGTTATGTTCCAGGCTTTCGAGCGGCGTATTCTCACCTACACGCCCAGCAACTCGGCGGGCTTCCGCGTCGAGATGGGCAATGTGGGCAGCCAGTATTACAACTGGCGGTATGGTGGCGGCCAGCCGACCCCAGCGGACAACTGCACCTTCGCCCCCGCCCCTACCTTCGCCAACAGCGTCCGCAGCAACCAGACGGTGCGCCAACTGCTCGGCTGCGCCACCGACGCGGGTATTGCTGGCGGCAACGTCAAGACCGCTTACGAGGACTTCCAGGGCGGTCGGATGCTCTACTTCTACGCGAATGATGGCGACAAGGGTATCTATGTTCTCTACAACGACGGCACCTACCAGGTCTATGCTGACAGTTGGCGCGAGGGTGATGCGGTGAATAGCGGCCTCACCCCGCCTGGCGGCCTCTACGAACCAATCCGTGGTTTCGGCAAGGTTTGGCGCGAGGGCGCAGGGGTGCGCCAGCGGCTCGGCTGGGCCAGCAACCAGGAGGTTGGTGGCACCGGCGCACGGCAGGGCTACGCGAAGGGCGCGCTGTTCTACACTGGCACTGTAGACAAGGTGATCGCTCTGCTGCCCAGCGGCGGCAACCTCACCACCCCGAATGGCACCTGGGTGCTGCTGAACCGCTAACTTGCAGAGCCTGGTGCTTCTCTCAAGACTCCCCTTTCTGCCAATGTAGCCCCCACTCTCCTGTTCACGCAGCCGGGTGAGGGCTACGTGATGGTCGCCTACTAGCTGCCAGCCGCTGCTGCGAGGCGGCTGGTAACGGGCTGCCCTACTTTACTTGAACCGCCCTGGTGCTGTACTTGACTCTGTCGTAGGATTGTGCTAAGATCGCGCCCGTCCCATTAGTTTGTTCAGTGTTCAAACATACCGCGCCGATGCGGTGTGGCCGCAGGCTGGCGGGGCAATCCGTGCGTTTGGTTTCCCCCTTCGAGAGAGGAGCAAGGTTCATGGTAGGTTTGATTGGAGGTCTGGCAGAGCGGCGTTACCGGCTGATCAGTACGGTGGCGACCCTGGCTTTGCTGTTGATGACCCTTTCTGGTTTGGTAACGACCCCTTCGCAGGCGAAGGAACCCTCAGCGGCAGCGCAGCCCGCAAAGTCCGCTGCTCCCCTGTCGGCTAGCTACGTGCGTTGGGTCGCTCAGACGATCAACGGCGTGGCTCTCAAGTACCCCACCGCCAGCGATATTGTGCGCGTCTGGCTGAACAGCGACGCAAGCGGCGGCGACCTTGCCTGCGCCGAGTACCACGTGCTTGGCACCACCACCTACACCAAAGTGTGTGGCGTGGCCGATACCAGCTATCCTGGCGCAAACTGGCACCTGGACATCCCCGCTCAGGCTGCCTTTGCAGGCGTGGAGTACCAGATTTTTACCCGCACCAGCGGCGGCAGCGAGGCTAATTTCAGCGGCTTCCGCTACAGCTACAGCGTGCGTGGCGCGCAGGACTGGAATATGATCCTGCACGACAGCTTCAGCCCCAGCTACCGCACCCCCTTCGGTGCTGTACCCGCTG
This sequence comes from Chloroflexota bacterium, assembly GCA_043754535.1. Lineage (GTDB taxonomy): Bacteria > Chloroflexota > Chloroflexia > QHBQ01 > QHBQ01 > JBBROH01. The sequence continues at coordinate 4,281 of JAYUUN010000045.1, forward strand.
GCACCGCTGTCACCCTGACCATCCGGGTCAAGGCTAGCGACTACAGCACTGCCACCCTACGTGTCTACTACTCGCGTCACATCGGCCTGCCCGCTGGCATCAATGCTGGCCCCAACGACTTGCCGATGACCAACGCGGGCAGCCAGAATGGGTACGATTACTGGCAGCTTCGCTACAGCACCCCGCTCACCCAGGTACTGGCCTACTACCGCTTCAAGCTGGAAGCAGCAGGCGGTATCACCGACTGGTACAACGATAACTACGTCGGCGATAAGGACAACGTGAACAAGGGTGGCGACGGCGTGATCTCCCACCAGGCCGAGCCGGGCGATGGTGCCTACCTGCTCAGTGTCTCCAAACCGGGCTTCACCACCCCCGACTGGATGAAGGATGCGGTGATCTACCAGATTTTCCCCGACCGCTTCCGCAATGGCGACCGCTCGAACGATGAACTTGCCAACCTACAAACCTTCTATGGCAACATCCAGAGCTTCCTACACACCCGCTGGAACGAGCCGCCAGAGGACTTCCGCGACACGGGCTTTGGTGGCCGCGACTTCTTTGGCGGCGACCTGGAGGGGGTGCGCCAGGAACTGCCCTACCTCAAGGCGCGGGGCTTCAACACGATCTACTTCAACCCGATCTTCGCAGCCCGCAGCAACCACCGCTACGATACTGATAACTACAAGCAGATCGACCCAATCCTGGGCGACAACGCCAAGTTCCAACAACTGGCGACTGAAGCCTACCAGCAGTACGGCATCCGCATCATCCTCGACGGCGTGTTCAACCACTCCTCCTCGGACGGCCTCTACTTCGACCGCTACCATCGCTACGCCACCGTCGGTGCCTGCGAGGCGGCCAACGCCAGCGAGTCGCCCTACTTCAACTGGTTTACCTTCAGTGCTGGTACCCCACCGACCACCTGCGCCGCTGGCAACTATCGCGGCTGGTACGGCTTCGACAGCATCCCAGAGATGAACAAGCAAGACCCCACCCTGCGCGACTACCTCTACCGCACTGTGGTCAGCGCGACTGGCACCACCACCGCCAACAACGTAACCAAACTGTGGTACAACCTCGGTGCCAGCGGCTGGCGTTACGACGTAGCCGACGATCCCAGCTTCGGCAACATGTGGACAGACCTGCGCACCTACGCCAAGCAGTACAATCCTGACGGCGTGCTGATCGCCGAACGCTGGCCGTATGCTGCCGACTGGCTGTTGGGCGACGAACTGGACGGCACGATGAACTATCGCTTCCGCACCAGCGTCCTCGGCTTCGCCCGCTACCCTTACGACTTCACCGACAACGACCTCAACGGCGCAGGCACCCTCTACGCCTTTAAGCCCTCGGAGTTCGACCACTCGCTGCGTGCCATCCGCGAGGACTACCCGCTCCCGGCCCAGTACGCCTCGATGAACCTGCTCGGCACCCACGACAACACTCGCGTGCTGGAACTGCTGCGCCTGCCTGGGCAGGAAGTGACTGGCACCAACGGTACCGTCAACCCCAACACCGAGCCGAAGCAACGCCTGCGCCTGGCCGCCGCCTTCCAGTACACCTACCTGGGCGCGCCGACCACCTACTACGGCGACGAGGCGGGCCTCTATGCTGCCGACCGCAACGGCGAGGACGACCCCTACAACCGCGCCCCCTTCCCCTGGAGCGACTACGGCACGGGGACGTATGGCCCCTATGATAGCGAACTGGCGAACTACTACCAGAAGTTGGGCTACATCCGCAGCCAGCTACCCAGCCTCCGCAGCGGTGACTTCACCACCGTGATTACCGACGATGTGAAGCTGGTCTACGGCTACGCCCGTACCAACAACAGCGAGACGGTCGTCACTGTGATGAACAACGGCATGACTGGCACGCAGGTAATCACCGTCCCCCTGGCGGGCCTGCCCAACCTGGGCAACAGTGTGGCGACGGCTACCCCGTGTAGCCTCAGCTTCAGCGACGTACCGCCGACCAACATCTTCTACGCCGACATCCAGTTCCTGGCCTGTCGGGGGATCAGCAGCGGTTTCGTTGGCGGCACCTTCCAGCCGAACAGCAACATCCGCCGTGGCGAGTTTGCCAAGCTAGCCGCGATTGGCCTGGGCATCCCCACCTTCACCCCGACCAGCCCGACCTTCAGCGACGTGCCGCCCAGCAATATCTTCTATGCATACATCGAGGCCGCCGTCCACGCGGGTGTGATCCTTGGTGGGCCATGTGGCACCGCCAACTGCTTCCGCCCCAACGACTTCATCCGCCGCAGCGAGAGCGCGCTGATCATCGTGCGGGCCAAGCAGTACCCCACCTTCACCCCGACCAGCCCCACCTTCACCGACGTGCCAAGCAGCTTCTTCGCCTACGCTGCGATTGAGACGCTGGCCCACAACGGTGTCGTCAACGGCGCACCTTGTGGCACCACCGCCTGCTTCTTCCCCAACAGCTTCATCAAGCGGGGGGAGATGGCGAAGGTTCTGCATCGGGCGATTGGCGACGCAATCAACGGCAGCGTCCTCTACGACGTGTTGAACGGCAACGCCCAGTACACGATTAGCGGCAACCAGATCGTGATTACCCTGCCTGCCCGTGGCGTGGCGATCCTCAGCAGCCGCCAGGTCTTCCCCGCGCCAATCAGCACCCCGACCCCGCCCAGCACCGCTACCTTCACCGCCACCCCCAGTGTGACCGGCACCCCGCCAACAGCGACCAACACGCGCACGACAGTGCCGACCAACTCGCCGACCGCCAGTGCCACCGCCACTGCCACCCCCAACCCCAACAACGTCGTTAGCCTGGTGACTGGCACCCTGGTGTTGAGTCAAGACCTGGACATGAGTACTACGGCTGGAGTTGGTTCGCTTAACGCAACGCTGGCTGGGCAAGCCTTTGGCAAGAACGGCTACGTGATCATTGACCGCAACGGGCCGACCGGCTTCGGGGGTTGCCCTTGCACTCCCGGCCCCAACGCCGCCGACTACTCGACCCTGACCGGCACGCTGTTCAGCGGCGTGCGCTATACGATCACCCGTGGCAGCGGCCTGCAAGCCAACAACCCCGCTCCGCAGAGTGGCGGCAGCATTAAGCTCGACGGCAGCAATCCAATCTACAGCGGCATCTACGACAACGGTGACGACCCAGCCAATGGTATCAGCCAGACGCTCGTCATCCAACTGAGCGGCCTACCGACCACCCCCGTCCGCCTGACCGTCCACAACGGCAACAACCCCGGCAACGGTGGGCGCAGCGGCGTGATGGTCGTCAACAATGGTGGCGCGGACGACCCCGCCGACCGCAGCAACATCAGCGTCGGCGGCGGCCAGGGTGCTGTCACCCAATGGCTGTTGCAAGGCAGCACTTCGGCCCAGATCATTGAGTACAAGCTGGGGACGAATGGCAATATGCCGGTCAGCGGCTTCTTCCTAGACGTTGACGCGGCTGGCACTGCCACCAGCACGGCCACGCCCAGCAGCACCGCCACCCCAGGCGGCCCCACCATCACTCCGACAGGCACCGCCACCAGCACGCCGACCCGCACCAGCACTGCTACCCCGGTCAGCAACGGCATTACCCTGACCGCCAATCTTGTGCTGACCCAAGACCTCAACCTCAGCAGCGCGGCTGGCGTGGGTTCGCTCAACGCGCAACTCAACGGCCAGGCGTTTGGCAAGAACGGCTACATCGTCCTCAATCGCAACGGCAGCGGGGCGTTCAATGGCTGCCCAGCCAACTGCCCTCCAGGGCCGACAATCAGTGACACCACAACCCTGACTGGCACGATCTTCAGCGGCGTGCGCTACACCATCACGCGCGGCAGCGGCCTCTTTCAGCAGGTGATCACCCAGGCAGGGGCCAGTAGTCGGATCGACAGTGGAGCCTCGGTTGCCAGTGGTCTCTACGACAACGGCGGTGACGGCAACAACCAGTCGCTCAAGATTCAACTCAGCGGCCTGCCCAATACTCCCTACCGCCTGACCGTCTTCAACGGCAATAACCCCGGCGGTGGCACACGCAGCGGCACAATGGTGATCACCAACACCAGCGGCGTGACCGTGATCGACCCCGCTGACAAGCAGCCCCTTAGCTACCCCGAAGGCGGCGGCACAGTGACTCAGTGGGTGGTCAACGGCAGCACCGATGTCGCGGTCTTTGAACTGGTAGACGGCAACAGCGGCAACGCCCCCCTCAGCGCGATCCTGTTCGATGCGGGCAGTGGCACCTTGCCAACTGCTACCTTCACCCCGGCTGGTACCAGCACCTTCACCCCGACCGCCACCGCCACCCCCACCCGCACCAGCACCGCCACCACTGTAGCGGGGTCGGTCGTCACCCTAACCGCCAGCCTGGTGCTGACCCAAGACCTCAACCTCAGCAGCGCAGCGGGCGTGGGTTCGCTCAACGCACAACTGGGCGGCCAGGCGTTTGGCAAGAACGGCTACATCGTCCTCAACCGCAACGGCAGCGGGGCGTTCAACGCCTGCCCAGCCAACTGCCCACCGGGGCCAACCGCCCTCGACTACTCGAACCTGACTGGCACGTTGTTCAGCACCGTGCGCTACACTATCACCCAGGGTAGCGGCCTGTTCCAGCAGACTGTCACCCAGACGGGAGCTAGCACCCAGCTTGATGGCGGCCCTGCGGTCGGCAGTGGCCTCTACGACGCAGGTGGTAGCCCCACCTCAGCAATCCAACTGGGCGGCCTACCCACCACCTCGTTCCGCCTGACCATCTTCACCGTCAACAACCCCGGCAACGGCAGCCGCAGTGGGACGTTTGTCGTCCGCAACGGTGGCCCGAACGACGTGGCGGACGAGCAGGCTGTTACCGTCGCAGTGGGCGGTGGCTTCGTCACCCAATGGACGCTGGTGGGTAGTAGCACGGCTAGCATCCTGCAACTAAGCGGCAACGTGCCGATCAGCGCGATCCTGTTCGACCAACCGTAAGCGCATTACCAACAACTCGACTGCCCTCCCCTGGTTCGCCGGGGGGGGCTTTTTGGCGCAGGTTCCCTTCGCTCATAGCCAGCCTGTGCTATAATCCAGCTAACTTGCGAAGGAGGGAAAGATGTTCAACTACACGGTACTGGGGGCTGGGCGGCAGGGGACGGCGGCGGCTTACGACTTGGCGCGCTTTGGCGAGGCCGGGCGGATCGTGATTGCCGACCGCGAACAGGCTCTGGCAGCGGAGGCAGCGGCGCGGGTCAACCGCCTGAGCGGACGCGAAGTGGCGGTGGCCGCTACGGTAGATGCTCGCGACCGGGCGGCCCTGGCCGACCTGCTACACGGTACGCAGGCGACGATCAGCGCACTGCCCTTTGCCTTCAACCTGACCGCGACCGAGGCGGCTATTGCTGCCGGGTCGCATATCGCAGACCTGGGCGGCAACACCGCTGTGGTGCAGCAGCAACTAGCCCTCCACCCCAGCGCGAAGCTGGCCGGGGTCAGCGTGCTGCCCGACTGCGGCCTGATGCCGGGCATGGGCAACCTGCTGGCCCTGCACGCGCTCAGCCTGCTCGCCAACCCCAGGGAAGTCTACATCTACGTTGGTGGCCTGCCACTCCATCCGCACCCGCCGCTCAACTACCAGCTATCCTTCAACATGGATGGCTTGATCAACGAGTACGTGGGCGACGCGATCTACCTGCGTGGCGGCGAGATCGCCACCGTCCCTGCCTTGACCGAGCCAGAGTGGGTGGAGTTCCCTGCGCCGCTAGGCCGCTGCGAGGCATTCGTCACCAGCGGTGGCACCAGCACCGTCCCCTACCACTTCGCGGGCAGGCTGCGCGTCTACGAGGAGAAGACGGTGCGCTACCCCGGCCACCTCAGCATCCTGCAAGCCTGGCAAGCCCTCGGTCTGTTCGACGCGGAGCCGCAGATGATCGGCGGCCAACTGCTCTCCCCCCGCCGAGTGCTGGCCGATCTGCTCACCCCGCGCATCAGCTTCCCCGGCGCAGCGGATGTAGTGGTGCTGCGTGTGCGCGTCCGCAACGACGCAGGGCAGGAGGCCCAGGTTGACTTGCTCGACCAGGCGGATGCTGCGACCGGCTTCAGCGCAATGGAGCGCACCACTGGCTTCCCCACCGCGCTGCTGGCGACGATGCAGGCCCAGGGCTTGATCGCCCCTGGCGCACAGCCGCTAGAGGTGGCAGTGCCAGTCGCCGAGTTCGTCAGCCGCCTGGGTTTGCGCCAGTTTAGCGAGCAAAGTCTAGGCTAGGCAGCTTGCGGACGGCTGGGCTGGGGGCCGTCGCGTGATTGCCGCTTCGCTTCTTCGCGGAAGAAAGCCGCTAGTTCGCGCAAAGCCCCCTGCGCGGCGATTACTTGGGCCTGTGTCGGGCGCAGCCCCCCATAGCGGGCTGCCACATAGCTGGCGGTCAGGCTAGCGGCAGCGCGGCTGGGGAGGCGGTCATGGTAGCGGGCTTGCAGTAGAGTGAGGAACTCCGTGGGGGTGGTCTGCTGCGGGCGGGGGCTGCCTCCCTGCGCGGCCAGCCGCAAGAAAGTCCTGTAGCTCTGGCGCAGGCTGACCATGCTACGCTGCTGCTCGTCGTGGGCGAGGGCGGCCAGTTCGTCCTCCCCCACCAGCGGTTGGCGTAGGCCCAGCCGCAGCAGCAGGCTGGCCCACAGCCCTTGCAACCATTGGTTTAGCTGGTTGAAGAACAGCGACCAACTGCCGAAGTTCTCGCGGCCCGTCTCTGCCCCCAGTGCCAGCCGCCGCTGCATCGTCCGTTGCTCAACCAGACGCAGGAGGATGAGGACGACGATCAGCAGCACTGTGATTGCCACGATCATGGGGATCGGGCTGTCGTTGACCTTAGTTATCGGCTCAAGCGGGGTAAGCACGGTGTCGGTGAAGGGCGGCGGCGGGCTAGCGGGCAGGTTCGCCCCCGCCGTCGGAGCAGCAATGGGGGTGGGGGGGCTGATAGTGGGCGGCTTCTGCACCAGCAAGCCGCCGATCAGGAAGTTGACGAAGCCACCGACCAACCCGCCTACCGCTCCCAACCCGATAGCCAGCAGGGTGAAGAAGCCAGAGAGTGGGTCGAGGGCGTTGCCGTTCCAGCCGCCAAGCAGGGCAGTCAGCGGCACCATCAGCCCGACGATCAGCAGCAGGCTGACCAACCAGATGCCTAGCTGGGGCCGCGCCGACCCGCCAAAGCGGCTGATGTTCGCCTGCGCCTCCTCAAGATTGTTCCAGGCCAGGTTGAGCAGGGCAAAGAACAGGAAGCTGACCACGATGCTGCCCAGTTGACTCTTGAGTAGGATGCCAATCGGCACGTTGCCGATGATGGCGGCGTTGAACAGTGCGATGGCGGTCAGCGCCAGCACGCCGAGGCGGAAGCGGTGGTAGAGGTCGTCGGCCAGGAAGTCATTACCGTCGCTCGCCGCCGCTCCCGCTGCCACCCCACGCAGCCAGAGGATGATCGCCATTGCCACCATGATGATCAGCTTGTAGAAAGCGTCGCCCGCCCTCATGCTGGGCAGGCTGAAGTCGCCGCCATCGGCTACTACCATCACCAGGTAGAGACCGAGGCCAACGAAGGGTAGGGCTACCGCTGCCCCCTGCCGAGTTGACTGCCCGCTGAACAGCACAGGCAGGGCCGCCAGCAGCCAGAGAGCGGCGACGGCGAAGGTGCTGAACGGCCAGTCGCTGCGGTCTGGCACGATCATGGCGTAGACTACGAAGCCGAGTGCCGTCAGCCAACCGCTCTCCATCAGCGCGAGGGCGACCAGGTGGCCGACGCTAGTGGGCGAGATTGATCGAAGCGAGTGCAAGGTAGTCCTCCCCGGTGATATCGTAGACTGCGACCGCCCCAGCTTGCGCCGCCGCGATACCCGCATTGCCCACCCTGACGATGGCGACCGGGTGGCCGCGCCGCCCCACCTCAGCCACCACCGCCAGCGATTGCTCGTCTAGCACAGCAGTGACCAGCAGCATGGTTGCTCCGCGCGGCAGGCGGCTGGCGACCTGCTCTAGCAACTCGACCTGCCGTTGGCCGCCCCAGCCGATCAGCCGGGCCATGCTCTCTAGAATGCGGGTTAGTTGCTGCGGGTCGCGGTTGGCGGGCAGATAGACTGGCTCAAGCTGGTAGCCCCTGCCGCTGCTGCCCTGCAATTGTTGCCCCTCACTGGTGTTGGCGTTGACCGCGAGGCCGACCTGGTAGCCCTCCTCTAGTGCGTGTTCGGCCAGCGAGGCGGCGACGGTGATCGCCATCTCCAGCGCGTCCTTGTTTACCCCCTCCCAGAAGCGGCTGTGCGTCTCCTGATTGAGGACGATGTGCAGTTGCAGGTTGGCGACCGGCTCGTAAACCCTGGTCAGCAGGTTCTGGCTGCGTGCGCTGGCCTTCCAGTGGATGTGGCGGGCCGAGTCGCCCCAGGCGTAGTCGCGCACGGCTAGTGGGCGCAAGGGGTCGGTCAGCAGGGGGCGGGCTGCCGCCTTGAACTCGCCAAAGAACAGGTCGGCAGGCAGGCCCAGTTGCTCGACCGGCACGATACGCGGGTAGACTAGCAATGCCTGCTCGCGCCGCAGCCGCTGGTCGCGCTTGAAGAAGCCGAACAGGTCGCCGCTGGTCAAGACCGCCCGCCCGAACTGGTAAACCCCGCGTGGCAATGGCGCGGCGGAGAACTGGCGGCTGACCCGCTCGTACCAGTTGAGCGAGAAGACCATCCGCAACTCGCCGCCCTGCACCCCCCTCTGCACCTCGCTGTCGGCTAGCTTGAGGCCGACCGGCACCTCGGCGGTCACCACTAGCCAGGGCAGCGGCAGCGGCTTGTTGTTGACGAGTGTGTAGGTGAGAGTGAAGCCTTCGCCGTGGAACAGGCGCGTCTCGCTCAGTTTGCACTCCACCTGCAAGGCCGCCAGGCTGTAGCCAGCCCACAGGCGGGCGACCAGGTAGATCAGCGCGAGCAGGCCGCCGAGGATGAGCAAGGGGGTGTTGGTGAAGAAGAAGCCGAAGACGAGCAGGCCGCCGATCACCCACGTCCAGGGTAGCCGCCGAAACAGCAGCGGGGTGAAGGGGCTGTGTTCGATGCTAATCTCGCCCGGCGGCTCCTGCCCTGCCTGCTCCCACGCCGCGGCCTCCCCCTCCACGCTGCGAACCGCCGAAGTACCGCGCCGTAGTGATTTGCTCATAGCCCCCCTAAGCCTGCTCGACCGGCACTGGCGTTTGTTCCACCAATTCACCGACGATGGCGAGGCTGTCGCGTCCCCGCAGGCGGCTGCGCCCACTGCGAACCAGGCGGTGGGCTAGTACGGCGGCGGCCATGAACTTGATGTCGTCGGGCAGCACGAAGGCCCTGCCCTGCATTGCTGCCCGCGCCTGCCCCGTGCGATAGAGGGCGAGGCTGGCGCGGGGGCTGCCGCCCAGTTCTAGCAGCGGATGTTCGCGGCTGGCCCGCACGATAGCCAGGATGTAGCTCTCCACCGCTGGGCTGACGTGTACCTGCCGCACTGCCCTCTGCATCGCCACCAACTGCGCTGCGTCAGCGACTGGTGCCAGGTCGGCCAGGGGGCTAGCTTCTTTGAAGCGGCGCAGGATGTCGCGCTCCTCAGCCTCGGTAGGGTAGCCGATGTTCAGGCGCACCAGGAAGCGGTCTAGCTGCGCTTCGGGCAGCGGGAACGTCCCCTCCTGCTCGATTGGGTTCTGGGTCGCCAGCACCAGGAAGGGGCGTGGCAGGGAGGCTGTCACCCCCTCGACGCTGACCTGTCGCTCCTCCATCGCCTCTAGCAGGGCGGATTGGGTGCGCGGCCCAGCCCGGTTGATCTCGTCGGCCAGCAGGATGTTGGTGAAGATCGGGCCAGGGTGTCGCTCGAAGTCACCCGTCTTCTGGTTGTAGACGGTCACGCCCACGATGTCGGAGGGCAGCAGGTCGGGGGTGAATTGAAGGCGTTGGAAGGTACAGGCCAACGAACGGGCCAACGCCTTCGCCAGGGTGGTTTTGCCCACCCCCGGCACATCCTCCAACAGCACGTGGCCCTCGGCAAGCAGAGCAGTGAGCAGGAGGTCAATGGCACTCTCCTTGCCGACGATCACCTGGCCCACGCTAGCCCGCAAGCCGTCTGCCAGAGTCGCCACCTGCGCTATTGCGCTGTCAATCGTCGCTTCCAATCCGTACCCTCCCCTTTGTTTTTCGCGCCCCAGCATTATACCTCATCGTTGCAGTTGCGGTTCGGGTCAACCTGCCGTGTTGACAGCACCGCCCCCAGCGGGCTATACTCGCCTGTGCTTACTGCAACGCTGGCGCAAGACGAACGCCACCCCATCCTCACGGTCGCTCCGGCTACCGCCGCCGACCTTGCCGCGATCAAGCAGATCGCGGTGGCTCACAAGCTGCTGCTTGGCTTCGTCTCTAGTGGCGCACTGGCTGGTGCGCAGCAGGCTGGTACGCTGCTCTGCGCCCGCGAGGGGGAGCAGACGCTTGGTTATATTGAGTATTACGTAAGACAGGACGGCCAGGTTACAATCTATAGCATCGCAGTGGCGGCTGGGCAGCAGCGGCTGGGGATTGGGCGAGCGATGCTGGCGGCTCTCGGCGGGTTGGCGGTGGGGCGTGGACTGCACTGCATCCTGCTTAAGTGTACAGCAGACAACCCAGCCAACCACTTCTACGCCGCCCTCGGCTTCGCCCGCGTCTGGCACGAGCAGCCAGAACGGGGCCGCGCTCTCAATGTCTGGCGGCTGACCATGCGGCCTGATCACTGTGGCTGCCTTTAGTCCAGTAGCCATCGCCAACAGCGGCGTATCAACTGTTAACCAAACGTTAAACAAGATTTAACTTTGTTTTAACTACATCTGTTGCCAATATGCTAAACTTTAGCAGGCTGGCAGCAGATGATGCTAGTTGGGCTGTGGCTGCCCTCGCCCTCGTGCCGCCGTCAACAACCAAGAGGAAAAAGGAGTTTTGTGTTGAAGAAAGTAACTGTTTTGCTCGCTCTGTGCTTCGCCCTGCTGATCCTATCACCCTGCCTGCCCGCGCGCGCCCAGTCGGCGGACACCACCGTGACCCTGATTGGCCTCAGTGACTATCACTCGCACGCTGTGCCGTTCTACTCGGAGGGGGCTGGTGACCAGGCTGGGGTCTCGCGCACCATCGCCTACCTCAAGACCCAGCGCAAGAGCAACCCCAACCTGCTCGTCCTCAGCGGTGGCGATACGATGAACAAGGGTACCCCTACCTGGAGCGACGAGTACAAGTGCGCCGAGTGGCCCTGGTTCAACGGCCTGATCGACGCGATGGCGATGGGCAACCACGACTTTGACTACGGCCAGGCCGACTTCCAACGCTGTGCCGCCTCCGCCACCTACCCCGTCCTCAGTGCCAACTACGTGGATGTGGATGGCTTCCCGCTGCTCAACACTGGCGGCAAGCCCTACTTCGTAAAGACGATCAACGGCGTGAAGATTGGTGCCTTTGCGATGGCGGGCGAGGACTTCTCCAAGCTGGTCAAGCGCAGCGACATGGCCGCCAGTTCCTACTTCGCCGACCGGGTGAAGACGGCGCAGAACATCGTGGCCGCCCTCCGGGGACAGGAGAAGGTAGATTTCGTCGTCCTGTTCGGCCACGCCCTGGTCGAGGACGACACTCGCATCGCTCAGGCCGTCCCTGGCATTGACCTGGTACTCGGTACCCACTCGCACTTCAAGGGCGAATGGGCGAAGATAGCGAACAGCAACACCTACATCATCTCGCCCTTCCAATACCTCACCTACCTCTCGCAGGTCAGTGTAACCTTCGACAGCAGCCACAAGGTCAGCGCGATTGATGGCAAGCTGGTGAAGATGGACAGCACGATCCCGCAGGATGCTGACTACGCCGCCCAGGTCGCCAAGATGCAGAAGGATTTGGAGGCCAAGTACCCCGACCGCTTCCAGGTGCTGGGCAAGTCGGCGGTGGAGATGAGTGTGGATGGGGTCAATGTCAACGAAACAGTGTTGGGCAACTGGTCTATGGAGGTAGTACGGGCCAGTGCAGCCAGCCACGCCTTCTTCTCCACCTCCTCCTCGTTCCGCGCCACCCTGCCGCCCGGCCCGATCACGGTGGAGGGCTTCTTCACCGCTATCCCCTACAAGAACTCTATCGTCACCGCCGACCTGAGCGGCCAGCAACTCACCGATCTGCTCAACCTGAGCGTCAGCAAGCGCAACAGCGACAGCTTCCTCCAGGAGAGCGGTGTGCGCTTCAAGATGACCGACGGTAAGGCGACTGACATTCAGGTGTTGAAGAACCCCAGCAACCCCCTGGCTGGCTATGAGCCGCTCGACCTGAGCAAGACCTATCGGGTGGGCGCGACCAACTTCATGACGAACGTGGCTGCTGGCTACCGCGAACTCTTTGCCCAGGGAGCCAACCTGACCGACAGCAAAGTGGACATTGGCAACCTGCTGACCACCACGATCCAGACCCAGGGAACGATCAGCGCGACCCTGGATGGGCGCATGGGTGTCGCCGCTGTTGCCCAGGCCCAGCCGACCGCGATGGTGAGCGGGACGATGCAGGCCCAGCCGACTGCGATGATGCAGCCGACGATGATGGCCGAGCCGACGATGATCATGACTGGTACGATGATGGCCCAGCCGACTGCAATGATGCAGCCAACCGCGATGATGCCCGGCCTGCCGCGCACTGGTAGCACTCCCGCCGACTTTGCCTGGGGCTGGCTGCTGCTGGTCGTGGGCAGCCTCATGCTAGTCGGCTTTGGTAGCCGCCGCCTCGTGCGCCGCTAACCTAGCCCACAGCAGCATGACGAGGGCCAACCGCAGGTCGGTTGGCCCTTCGCTTTGCTCTCTACCGCTTGCTGCTCAAGCCGCCTTCAGCCACGGGCTGTCGTCCTCGCTGTAGCTGTGGGTGACCACGTGGTAGCGCAGCGCGTGCTGATAGGCAGCAGCGAAGTCCACTGCGTCCACCCAGTTCTTCTCTGCCATGCGCTCTAGCCAATCCTGCTCGTCCAGCCGCTCGGCCTCGATTGGATAGCTGAGGCCGAGGCACTCGATGCCGTAGTCCGTGACTACCCAGAGGCCGTAGCGAGCAACCACCCGCCCAACCTCGTAGCGCAGCACAGCGGCCCCGAAACTGACTTCCTCGTCCGAACCAACCAGCAGCACTGGTGCGGTACTAACCCCCTTGCGGATCAGGGTAAGCATAGCCGATCTCCCTCCCTCAGTTGCACGAACGTACGTTCTAAGGAGATTATAGCACGGATGAACTAGTAATGTCAATAGCTGGGGGGCAAAACGAAAGAGGCGTGCTAGCACAGTACGCCCCTTCTCTGTTGGGTAAAGCTGGCCGCCTACTTGTCTTCGACGCGCACGGTCTGCATTCGGTCGGAGGTGGTCAGCATGGTAACGACGTTCTGGCCGCCCGTCACCTGGCCGAAAAGGGTGTACTCGTTGTTGAGGTGCGGCGAGTCCTTCTTGAGGATGAAGAACTGGCTGGCGTTGTTGATTGCTTTGTCGCCACCGCGTGCTATGCCTAGTGCGCCCGTCTTGAAGTCGCGGTCGTTGTATTCGGAGGGCATGGTGCCACCGCCCGTACCGGTGCCGAGCGGATCGCCGCCCTGCACTACCCAGCCCTCAACGCGGTGCCACTTGGTGCCATCATAGGCACCAGAGTTAGCCTTCTGCTCGAAGTTAGCGACAGTATTGGGGGCGATATCGGGGTAAAGTTCGGCGACGATCTTCCCCTTCTTGGTAGTGATCGTTACGATTTTTGCCATCTGCCAGGTTTCTCCTTGATGATTGCTATTCACTATTCGCGGGCATTATACCAGCCCGCTGCCGCCCACTGCAATGGCCCTGTACAACTTGGCCGCAGGGTTCAGCGGCCCATCAGCCCCTTCTTAGGCGCGATATTCTCGGCCTTCTTGCCGCTAGTGCGCCGCTTATAGGCTTCTTCGAGGATGCGGTCGATATCTTCGTTGGTAAAGAGGTAGGCTTCACTGATCGTGCGGAAGCCAGAGCGGTTGGCGGTGTAGACCAGCCCGCGTACCAGAATACCTTCTTCCAGTTCGATGATACAGACCTCTTTGAAGTTGTGTTCGTCAATGAAGTGGCCGATAGCCCGCAGTACGTCCTCATAGTCCACCCGTCCGGTGCCGCTGTAGTTGATCATCGCGCTGCAAACCTCCTTGCCGTGATAAGCTAGTATAGAGCAAAAAAGGAGCGGGCGCAAGAGGTTTGCGTCCGCCCCCTGTGTTTCGTTGTCGGCTTGCCCAGTCGGTCAGCTTGCAGTAACGGTGCGGCGGCTGCGGATCGCGCTGTCCAGTTGGCTGAGGTGGTTATCGTCACTGGCCGCAATGTAGCTGACGATGTACTTGAAGGCGGGTTCGCCGAACTCCTCAAACAGGCTATCGAGCAGGCTCTTGACTATGCTGTTGACGAACTCCTCCTGGGGCATGATAGGGGAGTAGAGGTAGCTGAGACCGAGCTTGTTGCGCTTGAGAATCTTTTTGGTGAACAGGCGGCTCATCGTCGTCATTACTGTGGTATAAGCGATCTCGCGGCGTTGCTGCAAGACCTTGTGTACGGCGCTGACGGTGGCCTGGTTGTGTTGCCAGACGACCTGCATGATCTCCGCTTCGAGCGGGCCAAGCACTTTAGTGATGCCATCCTTTGCCGGGTTGAACTTGAACTTCATTTCTGATGCCGTAGCCATCCAGTACCCCCTTCTATGTTCATATCACTGCGGCCAGCCTCGCTACGCTAACACCGTCAGCCCCTGGGCCTCAGCGGCAAGCAGGCTGCCAGAAAGTCAACTGCCAGACCACTGCCTTCTACAAGACATTGTACCACTAAACGTAGGTGGGCGCAATAGGGGCGGGTGAGCCTGGTTAGCATATCGCTGGTTGGGGGTGTAGAAGTTGGTAAGGTTGTGGTAAGTTTGTCGCTGTGGGGCAATCCACTGGCAGACTGCCCCTAAGCGCACCGACAACCTGAGCGGTTGCTAGCCGCGATAGGCCCTAGAACTTGGTTACGCCAGTAAAGTTGAAGCCGCGGATTAGCAGGGCAGGAACGAGCGTGCCACCGAAGAAGCCCTTTTGCAGTTTGCGCTCCTTGCCGATCATCTCGGCGTGGGCGAGGGCAGCCAGTGCATCCTGGGTGAAGCGCAGGTTGCGGACGGGGTAGGTGATCTGCCCATCCTCGATCATGAAGGTGCCGTCGCGGGTCATCCCAGTCAGCATCGGCGGCACCGGCTGTACGATGTTCATGTAGTGGAAGCGGGTAATGTAGAGGCCGCGCTTGATGCCCGCGATCATCTCCTGGCTGCTAGCCGTACCTGCTTTGAGGGCTAGATTGAGCGGCATTGGCCCGAAGGTATTGGGGGCAGGCAGGGCGTGGCCGTTGTTCATCGCTGGCTTGCCCTCCTTGTTGGCGGTGTAGCTGTCGTAGGCGACCCCACGGGCGACCCCGTTCTCGATCAGGGTGAATAGCTGGCGCGGCATACCCTCAAAGTCGTAGGGGATTTGCAGCGTCTCTGGGCTGAGACCGTCGTCCAGCAGGGTGATGTTGTCGCCGGTGATCTTCTCACCGATCCGCATGAAGCTGCGCCCCTCTTGCAGGGCGAGGCCGCTGAAGCCGACGTAACTCATGTACTCGATTATGTCGGCGACAGCGTAGGGTTCAAGGATCACGTCGTACTCGCCCGCCTCGATCACCTGTGGGCCACGACTGCGTACCGCCTTGCCCACCGCCTCGTCACCTACCGCTTCGGCGTTGATCTGGCGCACATCGCTAGCGGTGAAGTCGGCATAGCCGGAGCTATCGTCGCCCATCACCACGGTGAGGATGTTGGCGGCGGTGTAGGGCATATAGGCAGCCACCCCTAGCGAGTTGGCGATGGCGATCTCGTAGCCCTCGGTGCTGAATGCGCCGCTAGCGACCAAGTTGTTCTCGGCGGCCTTCTTGCAGATGGTGGCGACGGCAGCGGCGCGCATCTCTGGGCTGGCGTTGGCGGTGGCTTCGATGTAGCCGCGCATCACATCCTGCGGCTGCTCGCTGACCGGGCTGGGCAGGCTGACGAAGTCCTCGTTCTCCAACTGGAAGCGGGCGATCTCCAGGGCGTTGGCGGCGACCTTCTTCAAGCCTTCGCTAGAGAGGTCGTTGCTGCTAGCAACCCCGATCTTCTTGCCGACGACCACCCGCACGCTGACCCCGGTGTTCTGCTCGGCGACGTTCTGGTGGACGTAGTTGTTGGCGAAGCGGGTCAGTGCGCTCTCGGCACTGTTGATCAGCACCTCGGCCTGGTCTGCGCCCTTCGCATAACCGAGGGCTTCCTGCGCTATGCGGCTGAGTTGTTCCTTACCTTGCACAGTAGATATCTCCTTATCTTGCCTTAGCTTACTTCAGCACGCCAACCTGCACGTCGCGGAAGCGGGCAGGGGCGGCCCCATGACCGACGTGGCCGGTCTGCATCGGCTGGCCCTTGCCACAGTTGGGCAGCCCCCAGACGATCCACTCGTCGCGGCCCGCGATTGCATCCAGGCTGCCCCAGAACTCTGGGGTGATGCCGGTGTAGGTGGCATTGCGGAGCATCTCGCCACGCTTGCCGTTCTTGATTTCCCAGGCCGCCTCGCAACCAAACTGGAAGTTGTACCGCTTATCGTCAATGCTCCAACTGCGGTTGAGGTCGAAGTAGATGCCGTCCTCGGTCTCGCTGATCATCTGCTCCAGGCTAGAGTCGCCTGGCTCAAGGTTGATGTTGGTCATGCGGATGATCGGCAGGTGGTTCCAACTGTAGCCGCGTGATGTCCCGCCAGAGGTGATACCCAGATCGCTGGCGGTCTCGCGGTTGGTCAGGTAGCCGACCAGCTTGCCGTGATCTATGATCGGCGTGCGCTGGGCTGGTACGCCCTCGTCGTCCCAGCCGAAGCTGCCCAGGCCGCCCTCTACCGTCGCGTCGGCGAAGATGTTGACCATCTCTGAGCCGTAGCGGAAGTTGCCTAGCTTCTCGGTGGTGAGGAATGAAGTACCAGCGAAGGCGGCCTCCTGGCCGTACACGCGGTCAAGCTCGATTGGGTGGCCGCAACTCTCGTGGATTTGCAAGGCAGTCTGAGCGGAGCAGAGGATGATGGTGGTGCGCTTGGCGGGGCATTGTTTGGCGGTGAGCAACTGCACCGCTTCGCTGCCGACCCGCTCGGCGTTGTCCAGCAGCTTGAGGCTATCGATCAACTCCCAGCCCCGCGTCCCCCACTGGCCGCCCATGCTATTGGGGTAGGAGCGCACCTGCACGTCGCCACTCTCGCTGATCGCGGTTGCCTCGATGCCTGCCCCGACCTCGTAGATGTCTTGCTCAAGGTCGCTGCCCTCGCTGCTGGCGAACAGTTTGTGGGTGTGGATGCCGTCGTACTGGCCGGTAGCGACCACGACCCCACGCGTCTTACGCATCAACTCGTCAGCAAGCATCAGCAGGTTGAGCTTCTGCTCGGTGGGAACGCTAAAGGGGTCTTGCTGGATCGGCGACTTGTAGTAGCCAGTGCTGACTACTGGCGCGCCGAGGTTCACCTCTTTGCCGCCGGTAGAGGCACTGGCGCGGGCGATCTGCACGGCCTGGGCGGTCACGCGGTCGATCTCCTCCTTACTGAGGCGCGAACTAGCAGCGAAGCCCCAGGCTCCGTCCACCAGCACACGCACGCCGAAGCCTTCATCTTCGCTGCGCGACATAGCCTCAACCGTGCCGTTCTTGACCTGGATCGCCTCGCTGCTGCGCTCCAGGATGCGAATGTCGGCGTAACTTGCGCCCCTGGTCGCGGCCAGGTTGAGCGCGTCTGATATATGTTGGTTCAAGGTGTTCTCCTTACCTGTTGATAGTTGGGGGCGGCGGGTAGTTGGATGGCAACATCATCTGCCCCCTTGCCGCTGCTGGCTGCTGCCTGCTGGTTAGTTACTGCTGCTCATCATCTCCTCACGGATCAGCGCGACCTGGATCGAGCCGCTACTGAGCAGGCGATCGTGGAAGGCTTGTAGGCTGAAGGCTGCACCCTCGCGCTGGCGCACTTCCTCACGAAGGTCGAGGATCATCGCCTTGCCAAAGAGATAGCTCATTGGCTGGCCGGGGCTGGTGGTATAGCGGCGCACCTCACCCCGCGCACCCTGCTCTGACATTTTGACGTTCTGGTGGAGGAAGGTGACCGCCTCCTCTACGCTCATCTCGCTACAGTGCAGGCTTATGTCAATAATCACGCGAGCAGCGCGCCAGAGTTGGCCCTTCAACTGGAACAGCCGCATATGTGGGTCGCTGTAGTAGCCCGTCTCGTGCATTAGTTGCTCGGTGTACAGACCCCAGCCTTCGACAAAGAGGCTGCTGATCCCCGCCTGATTGCGAATGTCGTCGCTGTACTTGTTGGCGTAGATCAGTTGTAGGTGATGGCCGGGGTAGCCCTCATGGGCGGCAACAGCAGGGATGTTGTACCAGGAGTGGTCGCTCAGTTGCCTCATGGCAGCCTCTGGGGTAGCGTTGGCGGCAACCGGTGTGACCCAGAAATCACCCTCCTGCTTCGTGTCGTAGGGGCCGGGCATCATGTAAGCAGCGAATGGTATGATAGACCGTTGGAAGGCGGGAGTCTCCGCCACATTGAGTGTCTCGCCAGCCGGGATGGTGACGAGCTGCTGCTCTATGACGAACTGGCGTAGCTTCAGCGTCTCGTCGGCGTAAGCTTGCACCAGGTCGGTGGCGGCGGGGTGCTGCTGGCTACCCTCGGCGATCAGCTCGGCCCAGGTCTTGTGGGGGTCGATGGCAGCGGCTGCCTCCTCCAACTGGTGCAGGGTTTCATCGAACATGGCGTGGCCCCGCGCCAACACCTGCTCTGGGGTGGCATCAATCATGTGGTCGCGCTGCAAGACGCGCCGCACAAAGCGGTCATGGCCGAGGCGGAAGCTGCCGTTGGAGCGAGGCAGCAGATCGTTCTCCAACCAGGCGGCAAAGTCCTGGATGGCGGCGGCGGCCTCGTTGCTAGCAGCGACCACCTCATCGCGCAAGGCAGCGTGGGCAGGGTTGAGTTGGGCGGCCAGCCTGGGCAGCAGTTGGCTGAAGATTGCCAGCCCCCCGTGTGCAGTCTCAATGGCAATCTCGGTGTAGACCTGGGGTGGGTCTTGCACCTGCTTCCTTGCGCTAGCTAGCAAGGCGGGTATTTGGCGAGTGCGGCTGGCGGCGTGCTTTAGGCGCACCTCCAGGGGAGCGAACTCGCGGATGAGGAGCATGAAGACGGAGAAGACCGCCACTTCGACGTAGAACTGTGGGCTATTACGCCAGGGCTGCTCCTCCTCAACGACGATCAGGTTGCTCTCCATGTGGGCGCGCAGCAGCTTGTAGTTGGTGCGTTCGCGCAAGCCAAACCCCTGTTGGTCAAGGCTGCACAGTTCGCCATGTAGCTGGCGCACCTGCCCGGCTGTGGACAGCAAATCCCGCTCGTCCAGGCTGCCCAACTGGTCATCGTAATCGTGGATGCCCAGCATGGTAGCCTGCCCAGGGGTTTGCTGGTAAAGTAGCTTGAAGTAACGCTCGGCGATATGGTTGAGAGTGACTGCCGCCTGGTTGTCAAGGATGGCTGCTTGCATCTGATACCTCCTGGTTGATTGGTGAACTAGTTTCGTCGCCCGCCTCACCGGGTTGGCCTGGCAGAGCCGGGTAGAGGGCGATCATCATGCTGTAGGGGTGCGCCTCATCGCTGACAGCCTCGTAGTCAGCCTCGCTGAACTGTTCGGCCAGCAACTGTACCTGCTGGTAGAAGTCATCGGCCCGCGCCGCACTCAACTTGCTGGTGCCGACCAGCATGATCAGCGAGCGGTAGCGGGGTGCGTCTTTCGCTGGGTCGATCAGCCCGGCCTGACGGCTGGCGCGTATCTGCGCCCGCGTATTGTCTACCGCCTCCGAGACGAAGCTGCCTATTGCGTCGTCTGCGCCTTCAGAGAAGGTGAGCAGCGAACGGTCGAGGTTGAACTTATGCGCGGTAGCCTGATAATGCTTCTCCACGATATTAGAGACCTGGCGGGTCGCCACCACCCGGATCAGGCCGTGTTCTTCCAGCAGGTTGATGTGGTAGTAGATTTTGGTCAGGCTGAGGCCGAGGCTAGCGGCCACCTGCTTGACGGTGTGCGGTTCGTTGGTCAGGCTCTCGATGATCCGCTGGCGCAGGGGGTCGCTGATCACCCGCAGCGTCTCCAGGTTCGTGATCGTGTAGTTGGCGGCTGGTTGCGGCTGGCCGTCTGGCTGGGTTCCCCCCATTCAGACTACCTCCTGTCGTTATTAGCTGCTTCCACTCGTTAGGGACTGCTTGCCGTCGTTACAACAATTATTGAACGGTGTAGCTATTCTACAACAAGACTGGCCCAGAGTCAATAGTTTGCTGAGACCAATATCTAACCGCCCTTATCATGGGAGGATTTAGGTTTACGGGCTAGCAGGAAGCGGGGTTACTGCGCGGCAGCAGCGGTGGGAGCGGGCTGAGCGTACTTCGTCTCATAGGCAGTGATCAGCTTTGGCACGATGATGCTATCGTCCTCTGTCACCTGAATCTCAATCTCCTTCGCCTGGAGGATAGCGAGCAAACCGCCGCGCCGCTCTAGTGCCGTTCGCAGGTCAGCAGCAGAGCCAACAGCGCGCAGGATGAAGGGACTGCGGATTGGCTTGCTGTCTACGGTGATCACCTGGCCGCCAAGATTGGCAACGACAGTGCGAGCGACCACCCGGCTGCCGTTGAGTGAGATACCCTCAGCCCCAGCGTTGCGTAGCTCGTTGATCAGGTCTTGCAGGTCAAAGGTGCTGACATCCCCCCGAATCTGCACGCTAACCCCTGGACCAGTAAGGGCGTATGCCCCGCTGAAGGCGCGCAGGCGGTCAGTCTCCTCTACCTCCTTCGCTACCAGCGCAGAGGTGTCGTTCTGCTGCGAGGTTGCTAGCCCACGCCGTAGGGTCTCTAGCTCCTGGCGCAAGGCATTGACGCTGACGTAGACCTGGGAGAGGTAGGCAGCGCGGTCGGAGTCTGTCTCTTTGTTGAAGCGTTCCTCATAACTGGGCGAGAGGGTGCGGATTTGGGTGACGAGCAGGAAGCCGAGTAGCAAGGAGACGCTAGCCAGGGCAACATAGCGCAGCCAGCCCCCCGTTCGCTGGCGCATCAACATCTCAGCGGCCCTCGCGCAGCGGCTTGCCATAGCGCAGCTTGATTTCGCCCTTGTACTCAGGTACGTGTACGTCGCTGCTGCTGGTCACGCCGAGGATCACCCCATACTGCTTGGCCCGCTGGGTAAACTTAGTCATCTGTGGCGACTTGATCAGGCTCTCGCTCAGGGCGTTGCTGTTGCCAATGGCACTGATGTTGTAGGGAGGGGACAGGCGAGTGCTGTTGACAATAATCGTACTACCGACACAGTAGACTGAGGTGGAGGCGACCACGCGCTCTCCATTCAGCGAAATCGCCTCAGCACCGCCATCGAGTAGGGCTGCAATGCCATCGCGCAGGTCGTACTCGTGAATGATGTAATCGGCCAGAGTAGCATCTGGGGCGGTATTGCTCACCTTGCTATCATCAAAGGTAGCAACCACCCCTTCACCACGCAGGGGCATCAGCCCTGCACTGCGTTGGGCCTCCTGCCAAGTGTTGTTAATTTGATCGAGCGTGGTGCTGGCTTGGGTATTCTTCTCGCGCACCGCATTGATCTGGTTCCGCAGGCTGCCGATCTGTTGCTTTAGATTGGCTTGCTCCTGCTCAAGCTCAACAATCGAGGTGTTGATCTGCTGGCGGGTAGCGGTGCGGCTGTTGGATTGGGCCGAGGAGAGGCCGCTGCGCCACTGAGCGGCGAGCAGCAGGCCAATCACTAGCCCGCCGATAGCCAAGAACAGGCGCATGGATTGTACCCGCTGCCGAAAGACAGAGCGAGGTCGGCTGGGCGCGGGTGCGTTCAGCAGGTCAGGCGGGATGGCAAGCGGGCGGGTACGATAGTCAGCGAGGCGCATGGCAGGAACCTCAAATAGCAAGAGCAGACAATAGCAATGAGCCGGGACTTGCGGCGGCCTTACTCTATAATACAGCAACCTGGCTGCTTTGTCAAAGGTTTACAGATCATTTGATCAGCGGCACATCATCGGCGACAGTGGGTGGTAAGGTGGCCCAGCAGCCAGCAACGGATTCCCTACCATATATACGCATGAGCAGGGAGAATGGTTCGCCCTTGTGCCGCAACTGTCCTGTTCCCCGCCCCAGCCATGTGCCAGGCAAGCAAAGAGCGCACCTGGGTGGGCGCGCTCCGCTTGGGCTAGTAGGGGAACTAGCTTACTGTACGCCTTCTGGCTTCTTGATCGTGACAGGCTCGTTGATCTTGCTCCACTTAATGGTAGCGGTGAGTGCCTTGCCCTCGTTGGTACCAGATAGCTTCATCTGGCGCACAGTGGGGTTCGCGTCGGTGCTGATCCAGAGGTCGATATTGCCATCGGTACTGCTGCCGCCGCCCGTGCTGGGGGCCAGGCTGCTGAGGTCCTTGATGCTGGCGGTCATGTGCTTGGTGTCGGCCCCATCGATCTTCTCGGTGGCGGGGCTGCCATCCTTCAGCGCGCTGGCAGACTTGTCCACATCGGCAGCGTTGAAGCTATCCCACATCTTGGTAAAGCTGTCGGTGGCACTAGCAGCCCCAGAGTCGCCCTTAACGTAGGTCTTGCCACCATCTGCGCTGGTGAAGTTTTCGCCGCCAACAGTCACCATGTTAACGTTCGTGCCTGCGGCACTCATCTTGAGGGCTGAGTTCTTGTTGGCAAGGTCAATGTCACCATTCATGGTGACCGCCATGCCAGCGTTGTCAATGTTGACATCCAGATTGTAGCTCTTGGCGGCCTTCATGTTGATCGCGGCCTTCTTGAGCAGGTCGCCATTGCTCATGCTAGTGCTGCCGCTGTCGCCGCCACAGGCTGCCAGCATCACGCTGACCATTACGATAGCCGCCAGTGCGCCCAGGTAACTCTTGCTGAAAAACTTCACTACGGGTTCCCTCCTTAATGGGTAAAGCAGACACAGTTAGAGCCGTGCCGTTCAATATTAGCTGCGAACCTGCGCTCCCATGCCTGCCCAGAGGCACGTTGATGCAGCACGCCAATACATTATACCAGATCATCCCTGCTATGGTCAATCGCCTGCTGCCGCAACAGCCCTCCCGCCGCGCCGTTGCTTGACATCATCCGCCCTGCGTGGTATCATTACGGTTGAAACAAGAGCGCATATATCATAGCTGGCTAAACAACTCGCACACAATATTCGATCACATGGAGGCACCCCGATGACAGATACCATGATCCCCACCACCCTGACCACCGAAGCCCCTACCGCCAGCCCGATGCTGACGATCAGCGTAGAGGCTGCCTCGCAACTGCGCGCCCTGGTGGAGAAGGAAGAAAATCCCGATCTCGCCCTGCGCGTCTTCGTCTATCCCGGCGGTTGCAGCGGGATGCAGTACGGCATGGCGATGGAAGACAACATTGCCGACGACGACATCCTCCTCCTTCAGCACGGGGTGCGCCTGGTGGTAGATGAGAGCAGCGTCCCTTACCTGCTGGGCAGCGAGATTGACTACCAGGATGCCTTGATGGGCGGCGGTTTCCGTATTTACAACCCGAATGCGGTGCGTGGTTGCTCCTGCGGCCACTCGTTCGATACGGGCGAGGACGGTGCCGAAGCGCGCAAGTGTGGCAGTGGCGGCGGCGGTTGCGGCAGCCACTAACCCGGCCTGGGGGAACCTGCCCCGTTAGCAGGTGATGATTTTGGTGCGTCCCAGCGTTCGGCGGGGCAGTTTGACCGCGTGTGCTGGGGCGCATCTGTTTGTCTGGAGGTAGCAGTGGATGAGGTGTTGGCGACTGAAGCCGCGCGCCTGGGCCTGAACCTGAGTGACCGCAAGCGCGACCTCATGCGGCTGCACTACGACGAGATGCTGGTCTGGAACGAGCGAGTCAATCTGACCTCGATCACCGCCCCCAACGCCGCCGCCGTGCGCCACTTCGCGGACAGCCTGGCGGTGGCCGCCGCCCTGGAGCAGACTGGCTTCGCCGCTCGGCTGGCTGGTGAGCGGGCAATGGATGTGGGTAGCGGGGGCGGTTTCCCTGGCCTACCACTCAAGGTCTACTATCCCGACCTGCGCGTAGTCTGCCTAGACTCGGTGGGCAAGAAGACGGCTTTCATCCAACACATGGCTGACCTCTATACCGAACGCGAACTGAGTGGCACCTTCGTGATCACCGGGCGGGCTGAGGATGTGGCCCACCAGCCCCAACAGCGTGCCAACTATCTACTAGTAGTATCGCGGGCGGTTGCTAGCCTGGCGGTGCTGGCCGAATACTGCCTACCCTTCCTCAAGGTTGGTGGGGTGCTAGCGGCCCCTAAGAAGGGGCTGGCCCTGGCTACTGAACTGAGTGAGGCTCGCCCCGCCCTGAAGAAGCTGGGCGCGGGCAAGGTCGAAATCTACGACTTCACCTTGCCGCTGATCGCCGAGGAAGATTTGGTCAGCGACGAGCGCGAGGAACGGCAAGTGGTTCTAATCCACAAGCAATCCACCACCCCTCCACAATATCCCCGGCAGGCGGGAACACCGAGCCGCAAGCCCTTGTAGCTAGCGGGGGCAAAAGCGGCCAAGTTTCCCACAATTGGGGAAAAGCCATATCCGAATCTATGTTTCTATGTTATAATTTGAGAACAGGGGCGTACGCTCCAACAACGAGAGGAGAAGTTCCAAGTGAAGGTTATCCTGACGGAGAGCATCGAGAGCCTGGGTCAGGCTGGCGAGGTTAAAGACGTAGCGAACGGCTACGCCCGCAACTACCTGCTGCCGCGTGGCCTGGCAGCCCCTGCCACCGCCGGTGCGCTCAAGCAGCTTGAGCGACAGCGCGCTATGATCGAGCGCAAGGCCGCCACCCGCGCCGACGAAGCGCGCACCATGGCCGAGCGCATCAACGCCACCGAAGTCGTAGTCTACGCCAAGTCGGGCGAGCAGAGCCGCCTCTATGGTAGCGTCACTACCAGCGACGTAGCCGACGCACTTAAGGCTCAGCACGGCATTGAGATCGACCGCCGCAATATTAGCATTGACGAGGCGATCCATCGTCTCGGCAACTACCACGCGACTGTCAAGCTGAACGCTGGGCAGAGCGGCAAGCTCACCCTGGTGGTGGATAGCGAGGAGAACCGGGGCAAGCCGCGTCCGCAGAAGGCTGCTGAAGCTGGGTTGCCGACTGCTGAGGTCGCTGTCCCGACTGCCGAGACTGCCAGCCCGACTGCTGAGGTTGCTGCCTCACCCACCGAGCGCGACCTGCCAGTGATGGTGGTCGAGCTACCAGCCACGGTTGCTACTGGGGAGACGAGCGAAGAAAAGCTCTAAACCATCCTTGCCCCGCTGTAAAGAGGGGCTGGCACAAACTAAATAGGGCGCGATGGCTGCGCTTCTCCACCCTGGCTTTAAGAGGGGGGGTGGTCGCAAGCAGGCCATTCGTCTTGAACCACGAGTTCGCAGTCGCTAGAGGGGGGCCGTCCCGATGGTTGATCTTGCTATGCTTGGCGTGCTTGAACGCCCTGTTCCCTACAACGTCGAAGCCGAGAAGGCGGTGATTGGCAGCTTGCTGATCGACCGTGACGCTGTAATCAAGATTGCCACCTTCCTCAAGCCCCCCGACTTCTACAACGAGGCTCATGGAGTCGTTTATGAGGCGATACTCGACCTCTACGCCCGCCGCGAACCGGGCGACTTCGTCACTCTGCTCAACGAATTGCAGCGCAAGAGCAGGCTGGAGTTCATCGGTGGTGCGCCCTACCTCACCGACCTCCCTTCGGATGTCCCCACCTCTGTTCACATTGAGTTTTACGCCCGCATCGTTGAGCAGTTGGCGATCCGCCGCCGCCTGATCGCTACGGGCGGCCAGATCGCCAGCCTCGGCTATCGCCAGGAGCAGGACGTAGAGCAGACCCTAGACGAGGCGGAGCAACTGCTGTTTGGCGTAACCCAACGCCAAAGTGCGCGCGATTTCGTCCCCATCGGCACCGTGCTAGACACCGTGTTCGACACGATCAACGAGCGCGAACAGCATCGCGGCGAGGTGATCGGTGTCCCCACTGGCTTCGTGGACATTGACGAGATCACCGGCGGCCTGCAATCCTCCGACCTGGTGATCGTCGCTTGCCGCCCCAGCGTCGGTAAGTGCCTCAAGTACGATAGCCTCGTGGACAACCCCTCAACTGGCGAACGGCTGACTATCCAGCAGTACGTGCTGGGCCACCTGCCGTTCGTGTTGGGCCTCTCGCCTGCTGGTCAGGTACGAGCCACCGAGATCGCCGAGTGGGTAGATAACGGGGTTAAGCCCTGCTACCGGGTGACGACGTTGCTGGGTCGCCACGTGGAGGTAACCGGCAGCCACCCCTTCCTTACTGCTAACGGCTGGGTACCATTGCTCGACCTTGCGGTTGGTCAGTACGTGGCGGTGCCACAAGTCGTGCCAGTCTTTGGTAAGCGGCAGCTAGAGGCAGGGTTGGCCCGCCTGTTGGCCTACTATGTCGCGGGCGGCAGCCTGGCCGAGGACGCAGTTCGGTTTGCTAACCTCAACCAGCAAGTGGTGGCAGACCTTCGCAGTATCATCGCTGCTAACTTCCCTACCTGCTTGGTGCAGAGTGAAGCGGGTACTGTTCTGGTTGGCACGGCCACTGCTGGTCAGGCGGTGAACCCACTGCTGCTCTGGCTGCGCGAAGCTGGGCTGGAGGTTGGCAATGTCGAGCAGCAGCGGTTCCCCGCCTGCGTCTGGCAGTTTGAGCGGGCAACGCTGGCTGGCTTCCTACACGGGCTGCTCAGTCGTGGCGGCAGCCTCTACCAGCAAGGCAGGCAGTCCGTGATCGTCTTCGCCAGCGCAGCACAAGGGCTAGCCGAGGATGTGCAGCACGCCCTTACCCGCTTGGGCATCGTCGCCAAGCTGTCGCAGGAGACAGACCACACATGGCGGGTAGCGATAACCTCTACCGAGGGGCTAGCTAGCTGCCAGCAGCAGATCGGCTGGCCTGGAGCGCAGGCCCAGGTCGTCAGCTTGCAGACCGTCGCTAGCCGCGAACTGGTCAGCACTGCTGCCGCATCGGGCCACGGCCAAACCTCCCACCCTGCCCTCATGCGGCAAGCGGCAGGGCAGGCTATGGTCACCAGTCCCGACCTCTATTGGGATGAGATTGTGGCTATCGAACCGATTGGTGAGCATCAAGTGTATGACCTCTGCGTGCCAGATGGGGCGAACTTCATCGCTAACGACATCTGCGTACACAACACCTCCTTCTGCATGAGTATGGCCTATAACACTGCTGTTCGCTATGGCAAGCGGGTGGGGGTGTTCAGCCTGGAAATGTCGAAGGAGCAGCTAGCCCTGCGCCTGCTAGCGATGGAGACTGGGGTAGAGACGCATAGCATCCGCAACGGCTACCTGACCGACGACCAGCGGCAGGCTCTCACCCGTGCCTTTGGCGACCTTGCCCTTGCTCCAATCTACATTGACGACACCCCTGGCCTCTCCGCCTCCGAACTGCGCTCCAAAGCCCGCCGCTTGCAAGCCTCGACTGGTGTGGACATGATCATTGTAGACTATCTGCAATTGATGCAAGGGCGACGCGGCAGCAGCGGCGACAGCAACCGGGTGCAAGAAGTCAGCGAAATATCGCGTGGCCTCAAGCTGCTGGCCCGCGAGCTGAACGTGCCAGTGGTCGCTGCTGCCCAGCTTTCGCGGGGCGTAGAGTCGCGTCAATCGCACGTACCGATGCTATCCGACTTGAGAGAGAGCGGTTCCATCGAACAAGATGCTGACATAGTAATGTTCATTTACCGCGAGGAGATATACGATCCCGACACCGAGAAGAAGGGTATCGCCGAGATTCATATCGCCAAGCATCGCAACGGCCCGACCGGTATTGTGCGCCTCCTGTTCCAGAAGGAGACAACCAAGTTTGTTGACCTGGAGACGCACTATGGCAATGAGCCAGGGCAGGGGTTAGCCAATGTTTGCCGGATTCATGAAGCCCCAGGACAGGGTGGAGCTAGTCTCCGTCCCAGCAGACTTCTTCACCGAGGTGCTGCCCACGATCACCAGTATGAGCGAGGTGAAGGTGACGCTGCACGTCTTCCTGCTGCTCTCGCTCAAGCGCGGCTTCCCACGAGGGGTCAGCTACCAGGAGTTGCGGGCTGATCAGCGGCTGCTGGCAGGATTGAAGGGGCAGGGGGCAACCAGCAGCCCACGCCCAGCCGAGGAGTTGCTGGTCGAGGGGTTGGAACTGGCAGTCGCCCGTGCCACCCTGCTGGGCCTGACGATCAAGTTGCCCACCCTGCCAGCCGCGAAGGGGGAGGAGCAGGAGGTGGAAGCCCAGCCAGCCGAGCCGCTGCTAGTCAAAATCGAGCGGTCACGAGCAGGGGCTTTCGAGGGCGGCGGCAATCGCCGACGCACGCGCAAGGAACTCTGCTACATGGTCAACACCCCGTGGAACCGCGAAGTGGTGCAGCAGTGGAAGGGTGGCGAGATCGACCTGGCGGGCATTGACCTGGGGCTAGACGCAACCTACCGAGCGGCAGCCCAGCCGAAGCCCAAGCGGGTGCGGGTGGTTCCGCTGCGGCCCAACATCTTTGCGCTCTATGAACAGAACATCGGCCTGTTGACCCCGCTGCTAGCCGAGCAACTGGCGGCAGCCCAGCAGCACTATCCAACCGATTGGATCGAGCAGGCTTTCACCGAGGCAGTCAGTTATAACAAGCGTAGTTGGCGGTATATCGAACGCATCTTGCAGAAGTGGGAAACTGAGGGTAAAGGCGATGGACAGTCTGCACGACGTAATCAAGGGAATGAACATCTCGATCCCCAGGAGTTCACGACGGGAAAATACGCGCACATATTCCAACGTGGAACTGGAAGTGGAGACGGTAGCAGTGGAGGCTGAACCGCCCTCTACTGTCCCGTCGCCAGCCGCGCCCACAGAGCGGGGCCGCATGGATGGGCGAAGCTTCGCCCATCCACTGCCAGCCGCGCTCACGACCCCAGCAGTGCGCCGTCCGCGTCTGCTTGTTGCCGTGCCAACGGCAGAGGACGAGCTTGAGCTTGAGGTGCGTGGGGTCGGCCAGCCGCAAGAGCCAAAGGAAGTCTGCCCCCGCTGCAAGGGGTCGGGCTGGCTGCGCCTTGATGCTGAGACCAGTTCGCCCAACTTCGGACGCATCTTTCCCTGCAAGTGCCGCGCCCAGGACAATTCTAGCCGCCAAAAGAGCAAGCTGGCTGAACTCTCCAACCTCGACGCTTTCCGCGACAAAACCTTCGCCAACTTCGACCACAGCCTACCGGGGGTACGCGAAGCCTACACCGCCGCCCGCGATTATGCCAGCAACCTGAACGACTGGCTGTTGTTGATGGGCGATATTGGCTGCGGCAAGACGCATCTGGCCGCAGCTATCGCCAACGAGGCCGTTCGCAGCGGCATCTCCACCTACTTTGCGGTCGCCCCCGACCTGCTCGACCAGCTACGGGCTGCTTACGCCCCCGGCAGCGAAAGCACCTACGACCAGCGGTTTGAGCAAATCCGCAACGCCGCCCTCTTTGTCCTCGACGACTTGGGGACGGAGAACGCGACTAGCTGGGCGAAGGAGAAGCTGTTCCAAATCCTCAACCACCGCTACAATATGCGTAAGCCAACGGTGATCACCAGCAACGTCTACCCCGACAGCATCGAACCGCGCATCCGCTCGCGCATCTTTGATGTTGACCTCTGCCTGCAACGCTTCATCCAGGCACCCGACTACCGCCAGCGGCGCAGGTGAGGCGGAGTAGCGAAGGAGCGTAGCTCGGTGGCTGCGCTCCTTGTCAGAATACGCGCCATCGGCTGATTCCTCAGTCCAAATCTTGTAGTCCAGACCTGTGGGCCAAAGCACGGCATCACCCGCCGTTAGGCGCGCCCCCTCCCCCGCTGGGCCGCCGATCCGCACATGGCCGCTACCCGCCCCTACGTAGCACAAGATGCAGTGCCTACTTTGCCACAATTCTGCTTTCCCCCGCCTCCTGCGTTGACATATTAGGTGATTGGCGCGATAATAGGGGCAGGCAACCGACCTTCTGCCTCTATAATCGCTTGCCAATTTGCCAAAGTTCGGGGAGTGAAAGCATGGCTGGTAATAGAGCATTGTTCGAGACGGCCCTCAAGCGTGGTCACGACTACGCCTGGCAGAACCAGTGGGATCGTGCGCTCAAGGAGTACCAGCGGGCGATAGCTGAGTTCCCCGACGACCTCTCAGCGCGTGGTAATCTAGCCCTTGCTCACCTGCGCCTCAAGCAGTGGCCCGATGCCCTGCGCGAGTACAGTGCGCTGGCCGAGAAGCAGCCGCAGGATACCTTTGTCCAGGGCCAGTTGGCCGAGATTTATGCTGCCACTGGGCGCACCGCTGATGCCTCGCGCACCTACTTTCGGCTGGCCGACCTGTTTGAGCAGCAGAACCAGGCTGGCGAAGCGATCAAGGCTCTGCAAGAGCTAACCCGCTTGGAGCCGAAGAATAAGACCATCTATCAACGGATCGCCGAACTAAGCCGCGCTATTGGTGACACAGGCGCGATGGTCACAGCCTACCTGACCCTTGCCAACCTTGCCCTTGAGCAGAACAACATGGATGAGGCTATCCGCCTGGCCGAAGCCGCCACCAACCTCGATCCAGAGAGTCGCGAAGCCCGCGACCTCCTGTTCCGCCTACGCCGCATTGCCACCGAGGGGCAGACCACCGCTGCTGCCTCCGCCCCGCCCGCGCCCGCGAAGGTGGTTGGCACTGAACTGAGTCAGACCCAGGTGAATGAGATGTTCGCCCTTGCCAATGGCTACCAGGAGCGCAGACAGTACGCTGCTGCCGCCCGCATCTACGAAAGCCTGGTCAACAGCGGGGTAAAGCGGCCTGACGTGGTGTTCAACCTCGGCCTGCTCTACCAGCTTGGCGGTCAGCACCAGCAGGCGGTTGACCAGTTCCAGGTGATCGCCCAGGACGAGGAATACGCCATGTCTGCCTACTACAGCATGGGCGAAAGCCAGCGGGCGTTGGGCAACCTGCCTGCCGCTGGTATTGCTTATGACAACGCTTTGCGCCTGATCAATATGCAAACCATCGGCAAGGGCGAGATCGAAGACCTGATCCAACTCTACGAGGCCGCCGCCAGTACCTACACTGCGCTGCAAAATACCTCCCGTGCTGCTAGCCTCTACACCAGCCTGGCGGGCTTCTTGCAAAGCCGCAAGTGGAACAAGGAGCGCACCGATGAGATTCGGCGCAAGGCAGAGTCGCTGACCGAAGACTCGATGCGCGCCAAGCTGATGCGCCTCAGTGGGGCTGAGGGTGGCGTGGACCAGGACAATGCAGTGGGGCTGGTCGAGCGGTCGCCAGAGGTGTTGAGCGGTCGCCTGCGCGAGTCTGACACCCTGCGCCCGATCACTGACTACTTGCGTGCGCCCGCCCCTGCTGAGCCAGACCCGCCGCCCGCTGCCACTCCTGCTCCCCTGCGGCGGTTGGACGAGGGCAGCCAGAGCAATGTCCAGTCGACTAGCAGGTTGGCCGAAAGTGGGCTGCCAGCAGAGACCCGTGGCGGTGCTATCCGCAGCCTACGCGCCGAAGCTGCCACCCCCCCGCCCAATCTAGAGCAGGCGATGGCGGCACGGGCCAGCCGTGAGGCCCAGAACCTCAGCCGTACTGTCAACCAGATGTTGATCGACCTGCAAGGCTACGGCGAACAGCAAGCCTACTATGCGGCAGTAGACACTGCCTTCGAGGTGATCCGTCTTGCTCCTGACTATCTGCCCATCCACCTCAAGCTGGGGGAACTTTACCTCGGCCAGGGGCGCACCGAAGATGCGCTGACCAAGTTCCAGACTACCCTCGATCTGTATCTCGTGCGCGGCGAGCCGCAGGCTGCTGCTGACATATATCAGCGCATCCTTGCCTATGATGGCAACAATCTTGGTCTGCGCGGTCGCTATGCTGCCCTGCTGGTTGACCTCAGCCGCAAGGAGGATGCGGCAGGCCAGTACATGGAGATGGCCCGCATCTACACCCAACTGGCCCAGGACGAGCGGGCTGCCGAGGAGTATCGCCGCGCCCGCCAGCTTGCGCCACAGAATGCAGCGGTGCGCCTGGCCTACGCTGACTTCCTCTCTAGCCGTGAACGCTACAGCGAAGCGATGGGCGAACTGCGCCGCGTGCTGGAGATAGAGGCGGGCAATACGCTGGCGATGGTGCGGCTCAACACTCTGCTCACCATCCAGGGGGAGGAGACACGTTGGGATGCGCTCAACGAGGTCTTGAGCCGCAGCGAACGTAGTGCGCCCGACCATGAGGCAGCGGTGGGCGAGTATAGTCGGGCCGCTATGCGCCACTTCCTGCCCGACTTCGACTACAGTCTCGCCCTCTTGCAGCGGTCCGCGAGCCGCGACGAGGCGATAGCCAGCCTCGAACGGGGCATCCGCCAGTTGCCGCCGCTGGGTACTACGCTGCTTGATGTGCTGATGCGTAACCTGCTTGGCGAACTCTACGTCGCTGCTGGGCGCGGGCAAGAGGCAGCCCGCAGCCTTGAGCAGGTTCGTACCCTGATTGAGGGCGACGACGCGCCCCTCTCGCCCCGACCCAACTACGCCTTCGCCCGCCTGCCCTTGCGCGCCAACGTCTACCACAGTCTCGCCGAAGCCTACTCGCTCAGCGGCGATGCGGATAGTGCGGTGGTTTACCTC
Source organism: Chloroflexota bacterium (assembly GCA_043754535.1). Lineage (GTDB taxonomy): Bacteria > Chloroflexota > Chloroflexia > QHBQ01 > QHBQ01 > JBBROH01. The sequence goes on from JAYUUN010000045.1 coordinate 36,987, forward strand.
GAAGAACTGAAGCGGATGCTGCCTTATGACCGCGAAGTGTACACCCGCCTCTCCGACCTCTACTTCCGCCAGGGGCAGTTGCCGAAAGCTCTGACCGCGCTCAACGAACTGGTTGAACACTACAAGGCTAGCTTCCAGACCGACAAGCAGATCGAAACCCTCTTGCAGATGACCCTGCTAGCCCCCTCCAACATCGCCATCCGCCAACGCCTGAGCGAAATCTACCTCAAGCGCGGGCTGATCGACCAGGGCTTGAACGAGCTTGATACACTGGCCGACCTGCAACAAAAGAGCGGTATGCTCAAGGATGCGGTGCGGAGCCTGCAACAGGCCGCCGAGATACAGTGGATGATGAGCAAGCAGCAGGCTGCCTACGACATCTATGACCGCATCACCCGCATTTCGCCGAACGATGTGGAGGCTCGCCAGCAGTTGATCAACCTGCACATCCAGGCTGGCCGCCTGGGCGATGCGGTAAAGGAGCAGAAGGCGATTGCGCGCATCTGTATGCAGCAGGGCAACCTGCAAGAGGCCGAAGCCGCCCTGCACCAGGTGATCGGCCTCGCCCCAGAGGATACGGAGGCGTACTACGCCCTGGGCAAGCTGCTGACCGTCAAGCAGGAGTTCGGGCAGGCGGCCAAGCTGTACGCCCGCCTGACGCGCCTCAACCCTGCTGACCATCAGGTGCCGATCTTGCAAGCGGAGATGACCCGCCGCGCCGCCGAGAAACGGGCTGCCCAGGGCGGCCAACCAAAGAGTGCGCCTGCCATCCCGCCCGCAGTGGTAGCTAGCCAGCCACCTAGTGACCAGCAGGCCGAAGCAATGTCACCCGATGGGGCTAGCCCGCCTGCCCCACCGCTGGTTGAAGCAACGGCGGACGAGGCTAGCTTGCTTGCGGAGACGGCCCCGCAGGCTAGCCCATTGGCCGTGGTCGAGCCAGCCGCCGAGCCAGCCGTGGTCGGCGAAGCAAAGGAGGCTGGCGCACAGTAAGGGGCGTACTTGCGCCCTCGCTTACTTAATCTCGCTCATCACTATCATTCCCTGCTCACCCCGTCACCTGGAAGGCAACGCTGTTGGATACGCAGTTTGGCTGGGTACTATCACGCATCAACCTCGAAACCCTGCTGGACATCTTGCTGGTTAGTCTGGTCTTCTTCTGGCTACTGACCGCCATCCAGGGTACGCGGGCGGTGCAACTCGTGCGCGGCATCGGCGTGCTGCTCTTTGCTGCGGTGATCCTCGGCTCGGTGCTGAAGCTGACTGCTCTCAGCTGGCTAATCCGCAACTCGATCCCCGCCATGCTGGTCGCTCTACCAGTCATCTTTCAGCCAGAGTTGCGGCGGGCCTTGGAGACGCTGGGGCGCGGCTCCGACTTCTTCAGCCGCAGCAGCCAGTTTGCCCACTCACCCACCATCCTTGCCAGCATAGATGAGGTGGTCGCCACCGCTAGCGAACTCAGCCGCCGCCACATTGGTGCCTTGATCGTCATGGAGCGGCGTACTGGCTTGCAAGAGTATGCCAACAAGGGGACGCTGATTGATGCTCGCGTTTCGCGCCAGTTGCTTGCCAACCTGTTCTTCCCCAACTCACCCCTGCATGACGGCGCGGTGATCGTGCGTGGTGGGCGGATAGTCGCTGCTGGGGTAGTGCTGCCGCTGACCGAGAACACCTTTGGCAGCATCAAGCGCGGCACCCGCCACCGGGCCGCCATTGGGATCACCGAACACTCCGACGCTGTGGTAGTGGTTGTCTCCGAGGAAACAGGGACGATCTCGCTCGCGGTCAACAATGGTAAGCTAATCAGCAATCTTGATGATGGGCAACTAGCGAGTATGTTGCGCGGCCTGTTCCGTCTACGTAGCAAGCGGGGTAAGCGACAAGCTGCCGCCGAACGCCGCCTCAGCACCCTCCCCCTGGATGTTCGCGACTTGGGTAAGGGCGACAGCCCAGAACTGCCGCCCCGCCTGGCCGACGCAGCGGCGAAGGGCCAAAGCGAAGCTAGCAGCAGGGCGCGGCCATGAACCTCAACCCCCGCCGCCTGCTCAAGCGCAGTGGCAGCGACAAGACTGGCTGGCTCTTTGACGAAGGGGCGGGCCAGCCACGGGCTGCCCTGCTTGGTCTGCTGCTGCGGGCTATCTTCGCTGTGCTGCTGGGCGCAACCCTCTGGGTCTACGTCACCAGCCAGGAGAACCCAGAGACGACTAGCCCCTACCCCAACATCACCATCCAACTACGCAATGTCGCACCCAACCTGAAGGTCAACTCCAGTTCTAGCAACGCAACGATCCGAGTGAGTGCGCCGCAGTCGGTACTGAGTAAGATCACCGGCTCCGACATCCACCCTATCGTGGACATGGCCGGGCTGGGGGCTGGTACTCACACGCTGAAGGTCAACGTCGAAACTCCTCCCGGCGTGACTGTGCAGAACGTAGACCCGCTCAATGTGCAGGTGCAGGCAACATTGCAGGCCAACAAGGTGATCTCGCTGACTGCCCGCACCGAGGGGACAGCCCAGATCGGCTACAACATCCAGCCGCTTCAGGTGGAGACTAATACGGTGGCTGTCTCTGGCCCTGCCGAAGTGGTGGCCCAGATAGCGACCGCCGAAGTGGTGGTGGACGTAAACGGCAAGAGTGCGACGGTGCAGGGGCGCGTGCAGCCGACCGCCCTCGATAGCCAGGGGCGCGCAGTCAGTGGGGTCAGCTTCCAGCCGGAGGCGGTCGCCGTCACCGCCACGATCAGCCTGGGCATCAACTACAAGACGGTGCCGCTCAAGTCAGTCGTCCTCGGCGAGCCAGCCAGCGGCTACCAGGTGGATGAGATACGGATTGAGCCGAACACTGCTACCATCCTCGGTGACCCGCTGGTGATGAGCAAGATCAACTTCCTTGAAACAGAGCCGCTAGACATCACGGGCCGCGAGAGCAGCATTATCACCCAGCAACGCCTGGTGCTGACCACTGGAGTCAGCCTGCTGAACATGGAGAATAGCGTGCAGGTGGGGGTGACGATTCGGGCGGTGCAGTCTAGCCAGGACTTGCCAGTGATCCCCACCGTCACCAACCTGGTAGCTGGTTACAGCGTGCAAGTAGATACCCGCCAGATCAACCTCAAGTTGCAGGGTAGCCTGCGCTCCTTGCAAGCCCTTGACCCCTCGACGGTGCGGGCCACGCTCGACCTCAGCGGCCTGGGGGGGGGCATCCACCAGGTCAGGCCGACGATCCTGCTGCCCCCAGGCATCAACTTGCAGGCGGCCAGCCCAGAGCAGGTACAGGTGACGCTTAGCCTCCTGCCCAGCCCTACTGTCCGACCCAGCCCCAGCGTCACCCTCAGCCTGCCTTCACCCTCCGCCAGTAGCCCACCCTCAACCGCTGCCAGCAGCCCTCCCTTTGCCAGCAGCCCCCTGCCTAATACATCGCCTGCACCCTCCGCCAGCCCCGTGCTTAGCCCTACTGCGCCTGCCCCCAATGCCACCAGCGAACCAGCCCCAAGCCCCTCTGCCACCTTGCCGCTGCGCCCCTTCAGCGTGCCGCCTGCCAGTGCTACCGCCACCCCGCTTGTGCCTTGAGCAGAGATGTTGCGGCTGATGGCGGTGAGGAGCCAGGATTCGTTAGCCAGCCTGCGTGTTTGGTAAACTAGGACAGTTACCTTTGCCAGTGCATCGGTGTTTTGATCACAGACCCCTGACCTTGCCTGGCAAGGGGCGGAATAGCTACTTAGAAAGCAGGAACAGAAAAAGATGTGTGGAATCGTTGCTTACACCGGCGAACAAGAAGCTCAACCGATCATCTATGAAGGCTTGCAGCGGTTGGAGTATCGAGGCTACGACTCGGCGGGCATTGCAGTGCTGGACGCGCAGAATGAGATCGAGCTACGCCGCAGCGTAGGCAAGCTCCACAACCTCGGCCTCGTCTTGCAGAAGTCGCCATTGCAGGGGCATTATGGTATCGGCCATACCCGCTGGGCCACGCACGGCAAGCCCAGCGACCTCAACGCCCACCCTCACCTCAGCCAGGGCGGGACGGTCGTCGTGATCCACAATGGCATTATCGAGAACTACGTCAGCCTCAAGCACGAGTTGCAAGCCCTCGGCTACCAGTTCCTCTCCGAGACCGACACTGAAGTGCTGCCGCACATGATCGAACGCTATCAGAAGGACGGTCAGACCCTCACCGAGGCAGTACGGTCTACCCTACACCGCATTGTGGGGGCAGCGGCTATTGCAGTGATGAGCAGCAGTGAACCTGGCACTATCGTTGGCGCACGGGTCGCCAACGCAGGTGGCGTGGTGGTCGGTTATGGCGAAGGCGAGATGTTCCTCGCCTCCGATATGCCTGCCATTTTGCAACACACCCGCCGCGTCGTCTTTCTTAACCCCGGCGAAGTGGTGACGATCACCCAGCGTGGAGCTGACTACACCAACTTGCAGGGCGATCCGCTCTCCCGCCAGCCTCAAACTGTGGCCTGGGATCCGGTGGCGGCAGCCAAAAGCGGTTACAAGCACTTTATGGAGAAGGAAATCTATGAGCAGCCCCGCGCCCTGACCGACACGATTCGCGGGCGGGTGGATGCCGAGAACAGGCGCGTACTGCTCGATGCGGCCAATCTCGACGTGGCCGCAATCCACAGGGTGATCTTCGTCGCCTGTGGCACCGCCTACCATGCCGCGATGGTCGGTAAGTACATGGTAGAGGAGCTTGCCCACCTGCCAGTGCAGGTAGACTATGCCCACGAGTTCCGCTACCGCAATCCGATTGTGGACGAACACACCCTGGTGGTCGGAGTCAGCCAGAGTGGGGAGACAGTGGATACCCTCGAAGCGATAGCCGAGGCGCGCCACAAGGGGGCAAAGCTGCTTAGTATCGTCAACGTGGTGGGCAGCCAACTTAGCCGTGACACCGATGGGGTGATCTACCTACAAGCCGGGCCAGAGATCGGGGTGGCCTCGACCAAAGCCTACGTGACGATGGTAGTGGATGAACTGCTGCTCGCTATGTACCTGGCCCAGGAGCGTGGTACCCTCAGCGACGAGCGGGCGGGCGAACTGATCCACGCCATCCTGGCCCTACCCGCCCAGGCTAGTAGCCTGCTGGATGAGAGCGAAGCTGGCCGCGCTCGTTATGAGAAGCTGGCCCAGAAGTACGCCCATGCCAGCGACTTCCTGTTCCTCGGTCGGCTGATCAACTACCCTACCGCCCTCGAAGGTGCGCTCAAGCTGAAGGAGATCAGCTACATCCACGCCGAGGGCTTCGCGGGCGGCGAACTGAAGCACGGCACTATCGCCCTGGTAGACCAGCACGTGCCGGTTGTCGCTATCGCCCCCCACGACAAAGTGTATGATAAGATGGTCAGCAATATTGAGCAGGTCAAGGCCCGCGACGCACAGGTGATCGCTATCGCCACCGAGGGGGACAGCGAGATCGGGGCTAAGGCCGACGATGTGATCTACATCCCGGCCACCGACCCGCTGCTGGTGCCAGTGCTGGCCGCCTTGCCGCTGCAACTGCTAGCCTACTACATCGCAGTGCGGCGTGGGGCCGACGTAGACCAGCCCCGCAACCTTGCCAAGAGCGTCACGGTGGAGTAGAGACCGCACGAGGTTGGCAAACAGTAGGGGCGCACAGTGCGTGCGCCCCTGCTCTTTGCCTCTTGTTACGCGCTTCTAGAAGCTGCTCTCCTGGGCCTGCAAGTCCACTTCCTCCAGTTGCAGCGTGCTGTGGTCTACACCAAAGCGGTCGTGCAGCAAGGCTTGCAGGGTGCAGAGTGTATCCTGTGGGCAGCGGGTCAGCGCGTCTTCGACCAGCACGTGTGCGCTGAGGGCTTCGACCCCAGAGGTGAGCGTCCAGCAATGCAGGTCATGGACAGCGCGTACCCCTGCCACGCTGAGGATCGCAGCCTGGATTGCGGTCGTATCCAGGTGGCGGGGGGTGGCTTCCAGTAGCACATTGACCGCCTCGCGCAGCAGCCTAATCGTGCGCGGTAGGATAAAGAGAGCGATGGCTGCGCTAAACAGGGGGTCAGCATACCGCCAGCCAGTAAAGACGAGGATCAGGCCAGCCAGCAGCACAGCAGCAGAGCTAACCGCGTCGCTGACCACCTCGAAGAAGGCCGCCTTCATGTTCAGGTTGTCCCCAGCGTGGCTGTGTAGCAGGCGCACAGAGAGCAGGTTGAACAGCAGACCGACGCTGGCCGCCGCTAGCACGATACCACCTTCGACCGATGGGGGGTTCTGCCAACGTTGCCAGGCTTCGACCAGGATGTAGCTGCCAACCGCTAGCAGGAGCAAGGCGTTGAGCAGGGCGGCCAGGATTTCGCTACGATAGTGGCCGTAGCTGTGCTGCTGGTCTGCGGGGCGGCGTGCCTGCCAGCCTGCGAACAGAGCAATGCCTACCCCCACCACGTCGGTCAGCATATGGCCTGCGTCGGCGATCAGCGCAAGGCTGCCGCTGAGCAGCCCAGCCCCAATCTCCACCACCATGAAGCAAGCACTAAGTAGCAGTACGATCACCAGCTTGCGCTGTCGCTGGTGGCTGGCTTGCCGCTGATCCACCTCCTGCCCACGCAGGTTGCAGCGATGCATGGCTACTTCAAGGGCGTGGCTGTGGCCGCCCGCTTGCTGCCCAGTCTCAATTGCTTGTACTTGATTACCCACTTATTGATACTCCCTGCCTCAATTGTACCAACCTGTGGCAGGATAGTCAAGCAATCAGCGCAGGCCACAGCAGAAGCCGATCTCGACGTTGCCGCCGCTGATCACTGCCGCCACCCTTTTGCCGCGCAGTCCTGTCTTGCCGCTGCGGACGGCTGCCGTTGCCACCGCCCCGCTCGGCTCGGTCAGCAGGTGAACCTGGCGGGTCAGGTGCTGCATCGTCTCCACAATCTGCTCCTCGCTGACAGTGAAGATGTCATCTACATACCGCTGGATGTGGGCGAAGTTGAGGTCGCCTATCCGCTCGGTTCGCAGACCGTCCGCCACCGTGTTGTTGCTCTCCCACTTAACGACTGCCCCCTTGTGGAACGAGTCGTATGCGTCCGCGGCGTTGCTCGGTTCGACCCCGTAAACCGCCACCTGCGGCCTGCTCAACTTGATCGCCGCTGCCACCCCAGAGAGCAAACCACCACCGCCAACCGGTACCAGCACCGCCTCAACATCAGGCAGGTCAGCAAGGATTTCGAGGCCGATTGTTCCTTGACCAGCGATGATCTGGCGATCCTCGTAAGGAGGCACCAGGGCCATGCCTTGCTGGTCAGCGATCTGTTCGGCGATCAGGCGGCGCGCCTCATTACCTGGCACCGCGAAGATAATCTCTGCTCCCCAACTGCGCGTCCCTTCGATCTTCACCTGTGGCGCGTTGTTGGGCATCACGATGGTAGCCGGGCAACCGAGCAGGTGGGCGGCACAGGCGACGGCCTGGGCGTGGTTGCCAGAGGAGTAAGCAACCAGCCCGTGCTGGCGTTGCGCCGCACTCAGGCTGACCGCCTTGTTGTAGGCACCACGCAGCTTGAAGCTGCCAGTGCGTTGCAACGACTCGGCTTTAAGGTAAAGGGTGTTGTTGTCAGCCAGCGGGTAGGGGTAGGCAACGAGGGGGGTGCGCACGATTACTCCGCGCAGCCGCTCTTGCGCCGCTACGATCTCGGCCAGGGTAACAAGCTCATCCATAAACATCCTCCAGGTTTGGTTGTGAAAGCACTCCTTGTTCAGTATACGCCATAACCAAAACAGCGGCCCCCTCCCCGGCTGGGGAGAGGGCCGCTGGCTGAAATCGCTGGTTAGCGGCTGCTGCTAGCCGCATCGTCCACGTAGTAGACGACAGAGAGGGGGAAGGGGCCGCTTGGCTTGCCGGTAGCTACGAAGTCGTAGACCTTGCCCGCCTGGATTACGAAGTTGGGGAGGGAGACCAGCACCGTTGTAGTACCCGCCAGGCGCGCCTCCAGGTTGTAGGTGCCAGCCGGGACAGTCAGGTAGTCGGCCTGGGTGCCGAAGGAGACATTGCCGTAGGTGACAGTGCCGTTCACTGCGATGTCCACCGCAGGCTGTCCAGCAGCAGCGTGGATCGCCTTGAGGCGGGCGAAGCCAGCAGCGAGTGCGCTGAGGTCGTCCTGTGAGATGATCGCCTGCGAACCGCTGATGATCGTGGTGCCGCTTACGTTGTCGGCAGCGACAATCGTGATCGCCTGCCCATTGGTGAGGGCGAGGGTGGCCGAGATCGCTGCTGGGCTTGTGGTATTAGCGGCCACTACCTGGAACTGGTGGTTGCCCGCGAGGACTGGCAGGCGGGGGCTGACTGCCGCGTTGGTGCCGGTGTAGGGCAGGGCTGCGATAGTCCGCCCACCATCAACCAGCACGTCAACATTGGCCGGGGCATTGCTGCTGGCGTGGATAGCCCGCACCCGCGCCGGGGCAGGGGGAACGTCCACGATAGCGCGGCGCACGACCTTGCTTAGTTCGCCGCGACGGATGTTGTCGTTGGGGCGGAAGCATTGGCCGGTCTGCGGCAGGACGCAGGCCGCCCCGCTGATGATCCCCTCGTGGGCGAGAGTCTCAATCGCGCTGGCCCCGAAGGCACCCACTGGCACGTCGGTGAAGGTCGGGCTGGTGGGAGTGTAGGTGTTGTAGTTGCGGATGCGCTGTACGATCAGGGCAACCTGCACACGGGTGATGTTGACGTTTGGCCCGTAGCAGGTGCCAGGGGTGCCGAGGGCAGCGCACTGGGCGGCATTGAGGCCGTTGACTGCACCGGCGCGGTTGGCCGACTCGATGAAGCCGTAGAAGATGTTGCCACTTGGTACGTCGTTGAAGGTCGGCGTAATCGGGGTGAAGCTTGGCAGGCTGAAGCCGAGGACAGCGATCTTGGCAAACTCACCACGCTTGGTGCTGTCGTTGGGGCGGAACAGGCCGTTCGCGCCGTTAACGATGTTGCGGCAAGCCAGGAACTGGATGTC
>JAYUUN010000046.1:0-4653 GCA_043754535.1 Chloroflexota bacterium
GTGGGGGTGGACTGGTCAATCTTTAGCCTCTCGTTACCCTCAGCACGGGGGATGCCTTGCAGCACATTGTTGCGACCAAAGACCAAGCAGACTTCGCAGGCTGGGTCGTTGCACATATGGATGCGGATTGGTTCGCGGGTCGGGCCACCGGCAACGACCTGCACCATGTTGGCAAGCGTCGTCTTGCCCCGTGCGCGTTCAACCAACGCCCGCATCTTGCCCTTGAGCGACGAGCCGGGGACGTATGGCTGGTTGGTGAGCCGGTCGCGGATCACGATCTTGTCTACGCCACCGATGTCCATACCGCCCTGCGACCCGCCGATGTGAAGGCCGGTGCGGGCAACCAAGTGGCCGCTGATAACCACCTTACCATAGAAGTTGAGATCGGGGGGGTTAGGTTGCTGACCTTGCATGGGGATTGCTCCTATCGCTTCGTGTTGTAGGCGACGATGGCCTCGAAGAACTCGATGAACCGCTTGAACGCCGCCTCATAATCATCACTGATCTTCTTCGCTTTAGCTATTGCTTCGTTCCTCACCTTGTCTCTTACCTCTTTCTCCGCCTTGTCTTCCACTTCCGCTGGCCTATCTTCAGGTATGGCGGCCAAGGTGTCATAAGCGCGCTTGTTAACCGAGGTGATCGCCTCGTCCATAATGTCGCGCAGGGGGCGAACACCGGCTTGCCGACCGGCGGCGTAGAACAGGCGTGGGCGCAGCAGTTCCAGTTGCTCGGCGGTGTAATGATCGCGCTTCTGCTCCTGTCCACGCTTATCTTTGCTACGCCGCTGCGACTCAATCTTCTTGACCATGCCGTAAAGCCGCCGTAGCTGGCTGTTCTTGAGGTCGTCGCTGATCGCATTGGCGACCGAGCGGGCAGCCTGCACCATGTCCTTTGCCCCGAACTGGTCGAAGCCGCTCAAACTGTGTATCTGGCCGCTAATCTGCTGGATGACAGCATCTTGCTCCGGGCGGTTGACCTGACCACTACCGAAGCCACCTCTATCACGTCCCATCTCGATGTTCCTCCTTTGCTACCTTGCGGGTCACGAACTCGGCCCAGCGTGCCGCCAGCCCCAATTGGCCGATAGCGGCGCGGTCGACCTGAATAAGTTGCAGTAGGTCGGCGGCGGCATCACGCACTTGCGGTTCACGGTGGTTGCTAAACTGCCGCAAACTATACACCAGCCGCCACTGCCAGCGGCTATACAGCGTTTCTTGCTCCAAGCTATTCAACAAATTGCGGTCAACCTTGTTGTTGCGCTGCTGTTCGCGCATCCGCTTGATTTGCAGCACCTCAACCTGACGATAGAGGTTGGCGATAGTGACGAGCCGGTTGATGATGCTGCGGTTCTTACCGCCGTTGTTGATCGCGATGATGTGGTCGCGCATGGCGACGACTTGCTGATACTCCTCCCAGCCGACGCTCTGGCCTAGCAGGGTGAAGGCGTGGCGGCCCGGTAGCTCGACATAGCTCTTGCCGTCACCGTAGCTGAAGTTGCGCAGCAAGTCTTTGGCGGCATCCTCCCCGGCAGCGGCTTCGCGGGCAGCCTGGTAGACGGGGAACTTCTCGCCGACGACAGCCAGCCCGCCGCTAATCGTCAGTGAGGGCAGCGCGCCGCTCTGCTGGCTGTAGCGGTCACCGTGGGCCTGCGTCTGCTCAGTCAGCCTGCCATCAATGGAATAGGCGGTCAGGTCGCGGCGGATGCGGTCAGCTAGCTGAGGCAGGATGCTCCATGAACCGACGATGAACAGATCGTCACCCCCCGCATAGATGATGTAGGGCAGGTGGCAATTGTAGCGGATGTCGGTGGGCGGTTTTTCATCCAGCTGCTTACACTCTGCAATGGCTGTTTCTTCACAGATGCGGTTGAGCCAGCCTTCGAAGAACTGGCTGAGGGCTGCTGATACTGCCGCTCGTTCGGCTGGCGCAAGGTTGCCGCTGAACAGCTTGCCGAGGCTGTCCACATCCATCCGCAGCACGCCGTAGCGGGGGATGCCCACACTGTTAGCAGCCATGTCGCGGGTGCTACGAATGTAGCCAACATTGCCGCTTTCATCATCATTACCATGTTTGCGTCGCTCGTCAATGTCCTGCTGGCTCAAGAGAGGTGTAGTGTTGGCGAGGTAGCGGAAGCCGTAAGCCACCCTCGGCTGCGGCTTCTCTGGCAGGAAGTCGCTACTGTCGTTCAGACGGTAGAGGGTGGTGTCAGTTGGAACCTGGGTTGGCCGTTGGCTGGGGAAGGTGTAGTTATAGCCGAAGTTAGCTATCACCTCGTCCCACGACGGTTTGCTGTGCAGCAGCTTACCTTTGTCCGCGTCTAGTGGACGCTCCTGAACGCGGCTGACTTGCATATAGCTAGCTTGTGCAAGGCGGTCGGCTAGCGAGGGTCTGCCGGGTATGCCAGTTTCAAAATGCAAGCACTGGTGGCAGCGGTCGTTGTTGAGGTTGCCGCGTTCGCCGGTGGGTCGCTCCTCGTCGGCAGCGATGTTCTCGCTGTTGTCGGCGGCGGTTAGCTCAATCTGACAGATGCGGCAGTAGCGTTCACCGTCGGTGTTGCGCAGGGTGCTGGGCATCAGCGTGCTGAACAAATCGGGTTGCTGGCGGAAAGGAGTGAGCTTGGCCTGTGCCTGTGCTTGCTTGATCTCGCGCATACACTCGCTGAAGTTGGCCTCAAACTCTGGCGGGGTGTTGGTGTCGGCTAGCTTTAGTTCCCGCTGGGCAATTGCCAGATAAAGTTCACCACCATGTAGCTTCAGCAGCTTGCTGTTGATTTCGCTGGTCAATTTGTCAACCTGCTCTTTAGCGGTGAAGGGCAGTAGCAGGGTGAAGTTGCCGCCAGCGTTGATCAGGACGCAGGCGGCGGGTAGGTCGATTTCCTTGTCTTCAAGGATGTAGCGTACCGCCAGGTCGTTGAGCAAGCTGAGGTAGAACGAACGGCTGCGGAGCGACTTGGCCGCGCCCGCCGAACCGATGGTGTAGAGCAAGTTCTGGATGCCTGGCAGGTCGCCACCGACCAGTAGCACGCTGCCACTCTCGCAGTCGGCCACCGCCAGCGCACAGATCGTCTGGTAGAGCGGGTAGAGTGGGAGGCTAAACTTGCCCTCCTTGTCCTTAAGCGAACTGGCAACATGAGTGGCGTACTGGCGGTAGAGGTGGCAGTAGGTGTCGAACGCCGCCCTGTCTTCGCCCATGATCCGCTTGCTGGCTGCATGGAACGACTGCCAGTGCGTGCTGGCTTCGACAGGAGTAGCGACCCCATAGAGGCCGAGGCTGGCGGGTTGCGGGTGAGTGGCGTAGCTGCCAGCGGGGGTGGGCGGCCAGCTGCCATCCTTGCTACCTTGTCGCTTGGCGCGGCTGCCTTCCAGTGGGGCAAACACGCTGGTTTGCAATTGAGGCTGCAAGTTGCCGAGGTCAGTCAGGCCGAGTAGCTGGCAGGCACGTTGCACGCTGCCAGTCAGGGACGGCGCATCACTAGCATGACCGAGGGCGCAGGCCAGCAGATGGTCGCCGATTTCACGCAGACTGCGGTATGGCGGGCTGGTTGGAGTAGACATGAAGGCTGCACTCCTGAGTGGATGTGGGCTTACTACACATTATGGGGCATTGGCCTCGATACCCATGCTGTTGGCACTGCTGTACTCCTGAGTGGATGTGGGCTTACTGCACATTATAGCATAGGTAGTTGTTATTAGCAACAGGCAACAAGCAACTTGCGATTCGGTATGTCAGATTGTTGCTAAAGTGGAGGCGCAGCAAGCCAGTACTGCCGTCACCAATTGGCTACGGTGGGCAGATTGTTGTAGCACAGGTATGCGGCTGGCGATTGCCAACGGCTGTCAGCAGTGTAGGCGAACGAGAGTCAACACTACCTCCAGGCGGTTCACGGATTGAGCAGGTCGGAATTACCGCTGATTGCTGCCGTCACTTGCAAACCATTGAGCCGCCCGCGCCTGCTGCTCGTTGTACTCCTTGCGGACAACTGGCACGGTGCTGAGACCTGCCCGCTTCGCCGCCGCCAGCCCACCTCTCCAGCCGCCCTGCGAGTTGTTGGCTGCCTACTTGGGTGCTGAGGTGCAGCTACACTTTGAGCATTCTCGTCCCAGCGACGAGCCGACCAACTTTGCTGCTGACGCTGACAAGCAGACAGCGATTGACGAACCGGCTACGTCAGAGCCAGACACCGCGCCTTCGCATGAGCTAGCCAGCGCGTGGATGCAGATGGTCGCACTGCTGGCTAGCATCTACGGGCGGGTGGTGCGCCTGCGCTTCATGGCTGGCTGACTGCCAGGGCGCGGCGGACAACCTTGCTCAACTCCCCACGGCGGATCGGGTCGTTGGGCCGGAAGCAGAGGCCGCCACCATCGCAGGCTGCCCCGCTGATTGCGCCTCGACAGCAAGCAAGCTATGTCACAGTCTGCCACTCATCTTAACTAATTCTATCCTGCGCTGCACCCGCAGCTTGATGTCACCGCGCGCCCGCATGGTCGGGCCGTTGGCCGGGCCAACCTGCTGCCCTGCCACTAGCTGGAAGCGTAGTTGCTGGGTCAGCGTCGCGAGCAGCAGTTGCGCCTCCATCATGGCGAAGCCGCTGCCGATGCACACTCGCGGGCCGCTGCCGAACGGTAGGTACGCCCCCTTCGGGATCATCTTCTC
>JAYUUN010000047.1:0-4645 GCA_043754535.1 Chloroflexota bacterium
CAGCAGGCTCACTGCCAACAGGAGAAGGTAGTTTGGCCGTAACTGCCGCTCCACTGTCTCGGCTACTCGTTGGTTGGTCACAGCCTACGAAAGCCATCAAGACAATGCTCAAGACAATTATCGCTGCTAGACCCTGTAGCTGGCTGTAATGGTTCCTCATGTGTTCTCCCATCTAAGATGCCAGTGTGACGACTGGTGGATGAATGTAGACTTAGAGGTTTGGCATGATAGCCGTTGGCGCAGTATCCCCGTAGTGCATGGTTCTTGGCTGCTTATCTTCACGGCAACTAGCTGTTTGTTGTGCCTTTAGCTTTTCACGCTGGCCGGGATAGTCCTCCTGTATGGTCGAGTCGTTCAGCAACCCCTGGAAGAAGCCACCTTTGGGTGAGCTAACGAAGTGCGTTACTCTGGCTGACCAGATGTCGAATGTCAAGCCCATATACTCTACTTGACTTGGGCCTGCCATGCCTCCACCGGGTACACCCCGTAGATCAAAGTCTCCTTTAAGGATCACTAGCATCAAGGGCGGTTCTTCAATGGTGCCGAAGTAGATGCAGCCCATGCCCAAAGAAGCCATCTCTGCTGGTACGATTGGGCGGCTAAGGAGTACCTGCGGGACAGTAGTGCTACCATCCTGGTTAAGCTCAGCCTGTGCATACTGCTGGGCGTAGTGACCAACTTCTTGCGGTGATGCGCCAACCAGATTCCGAACACGCCCATACTCGAACACTGGGCCAGATGATGTTGGCGAAGGGCGTGGTGACTTGTCACTGGTTGTAGCTGCTTGGGCTTTAGAGGTTACAGCCGTACTATCGGTCTGGGTGCAGCCAGATAGAGCAAGGGACATTATGCTCAACATCAAAGCTGCCACACCCACTATTGAACGCTTCCTCATAACTTGGCTCCTTAGCTGTTGACGATCCAGCTATGGTCGCCTACGTTACAGGTACTTATCGTGCCGTCTCTTGTGCTGATGCCTGTCCTCCGGGGTGGCTGCCCAGCGTCGTAGCACCAGTAGTCCAAGTTGCCATTGGCTGTATGCGCTTGAGCATTGAAAACTGTAAGCGGGCCAAACTGCTGGCTACGAACCTGACTCTCCCCACCAGCAAACACATAGGGCAGGTCAGCGACATACATTGTAGCAGTTGTGGCAAGGAGATGACAACCAGCTTCTTGTGCTATGTCGCCCCGCTTGAGGGGGCTAAACCCTCTGCTATTCTTATGCATCAGTTTCGGTATGAATGCAAGGGTTTTGATGTACTGATGTGAGAGCATTCTGGTTTGTTCAGATCAAGCAGGGTGCCAGTGAGGAGATCAGCACCGCTTGTATCAACACCCCCCGCAATGCAGCATGAAGCCCTACCTCTAGTGTGGCTGGAGGTTACTGGGAGGGGTAACTCACCGAATGCCGCCCGCCCGCGCTCTAACCTTGCACTCCAAACCTCGTAGACCAGCCCGCCATCACGGTGGTTGAAGCTGCGTTCGAGGGTAGGCTTGCGGCCCACAGCCTGTGCGCTGGCAAGGAAGATCGCCATGCGGTCGGGGTGCGACGAGGCAGCTTCTGGCACGTGGAACAGATAGAGGTTGCTGGGGTTCTTCAGCGTCTCGGTCAGGGCAGCGTAGAACTCTGGTGGGGCAGGGTCGCGATACTGGAATATCTCCAGCGGATTGGTGCGTCCCCCGCTGAGTACCTGCAAGTTATACTTGAAACCCCAGTCCATTGCAATCGGCGCGCCCACCCCCTGTGCCAGCAGGTAGTCGTTCAGCGGATAGATCGCATCGGAGAAGGTGACGTAGCCACCAACCTTCTGCAAGTCAGCGTGGTAGCTAGCGTCCACCGCCAAATCGGTTGCCAGCAGCGCAGCCACCAATGCAACCGCCACCCCAATCCCTAGCCACCTCTGGCCTCCTACCATTGTACCGCTCTGGGCTGGTCTAGCTGTCTGTCTTCCACTTGCGTGAAGGAAGATAAGCCTGGGGGAGCGAGCCAGCACCTGCGCCAGCACTACTATGCCCACCGCCACCGTGATCATCGGGATCGGCAGCACAATCACCAGATGTGTCGGCCACAGCCCACTGACCGTCACTGCGCTTTGCACCACGATTAGCCCGGCCAGCATGGTAAGGAAGACGAGAGACCGCTGATACCAGGTACGCGCCCGACCAACCGCCAGCCAGAGCAGCAGCCCACCGAAGCTGGCAAAGAAAAGGATCGCCCACAGCCGCCCGCCTGCTCCCGCCGCTTGCCAGACGAAGAAGCTGACCAGGGCGATCAGCCAGAGGATGAAGGGTGGTTTGAAGATCACAGCTTGCAAAGTACTCCCCTGCTGCCTTGCAACCGCAGCCCCGTCGCCTGTGGCTGGCAGGGGGGCAACAATGCAACCCAGCAACAGCCCCGCCAGCGCGACCAGGTAGGCCCAGGGCCACAAGTGGTTGTGGTAGGGCTGGCCGCCATAAGCCTGAAACCAGAAGTAGCTACCGTCCAGCAGCACCCGGTAATCACCAACTACTGTGTAGAGGTTGCCCAGCACATCGCTGTTGTTCACCCCATAGCTGGTCTTGTCCAGGTTGCTCCGCAACACCAGGTAGGTACCACGCGTCGTCAGGTTGTACCAGATGAAGGGGAACGCCCCAACCACGAACGCCAGCCCCCCGATCAGCAGCCTGCGCCAGCCCCACCTGCTCTGCTCCTCTACCGCGGGTGGCAGGCGGGGGCTAAGTCTCAGCCCCCGCGCCCAACCGAACTGGCGGATGTGCGGCGCGCTGAACACCAGATAGCTGACGAGCAGAGCGACTGGCAGCCAGAGGAAAAGGAACTTGGTGCTGAAGCCGATGCCGACCAGGAACGCGCCCGCGTACAGCCAGCGGTCACGCCCGCCCCGCCACCAGCGTAGCAGGCAGAGCAGGATGGCGAGGCTGATTGGCACCACCTGGGCGATCACGTAGATGCCGATCCTGCTCCAGAACACCCACGAGGGAGAGACGGCAAACAGCAGCACCGTGATCACCGCTGCTGGTCGCCCCAGCAGCGTCCTGGTCAGGGCGTAGGCAAGGACGAGGGCTAGCAGCCCCGTGCAGATGGTAAAGAGACGGATGTTGACAACGTCGAAGCCGCCAAGCAGGAAGGGCAGCACCCCGTAGGTGCCAACCACCCCCTGGTAGTCGCTGTTCATTACTGGCAGCTTGAGGCTACCGAGCGGGAAGTAGGCACCGCGCACCCCACCGAAATCCAGCGGCAAGCCCTTAAGCAGTTGCATTGCTGGCACCACGTCCAACGCCTCATCTGCGTAGAGGCCAGGCAAGCGCAACTGGTAGCCAGTCAGCAAGCTAAAGATGAGCAAGGCTGGCAGCAGATCGACCAGCAGCAATTTGAGATTGCCGAGTCTGGATTTTGGAGCAGTGCTATCGTTCACGCGCCCATTATACCCGATCCCCTTCTTTGAGGCGCACACTTGCCCCCCTGGTAGAACGAACGGCGGTGCTAGAGGTTGCTCCAGCCCCGCCATGCCAATCAACGTAGCAGCACAGTCATCAGGTTGGCGACCAGGATCGCCAGGATCGCCCTTACCAGCCACTCCAACGCCTCCACCCGTGCCGCAGTTCCCGCGCAGGAGACACAGCAGGGGTCAGGCTGCTGGCCTTCCTTTGGTCGCAAGCGGCGGCGCAGGCGGGTGGCGATCTCCTCATCCTGCATAGCTAAGCTCCGCCAGGATCGTGTCTACCGCTTGCAGCAGCGTGCGCGCCTGCTCACCACTCAGTTGGCGGCGCAGACGGGCGGCTGCAATGATCGCGTTGACGCAGCCGCTGACCCCAGCCACATCACCCGCCCGCAATGCCTGTTGCAGGGCTAGCCGCGCCGCCCCGATTTCGACCTCTAGCCCGTCGTCGCTACCCAGTTCGTCCAACTGGGTCAACTCCTCGCTGCTAAAGAGGTTAGCGAAGGGGTCGCCCTTCGCTCGCCGATGGACTGCACAATAACGACTGGGTGCGACCGCCCGCCGCCTGCACGGATCACCGTTGCGGGTGTTGCCCGCGCACATCTCCTCGCTCATCCGTTCCCTCCTTTGCCCGCTCAACCACAATCACCGCCAGTAGCAGCCGCAAGGCCGCCAGTTCTATCACCGCGCCAGCAGCCAGCCCGTTCGCCAGCCGCAACGCCTGCTTCAACTCGCCCATAGCAGTCCCCTTTCAAGCAAACAGAAGCGCGGCTCCTCCGCTCCAACTCTCGCCCATCAGGGGAGGTCAGCAGTGGTGAGCCGCGCAGTGCTTGCTACGGTTATTAGCTTTCTGTCGAGATTATAGCACAAATGGGCGGGCTTGTCAATAGCTAACCACGCCAATTTAGGGTATGGTAGGATGTCGCTAGTGCTTCATCCTAACCTACTGAGGTGTGGCACGACGATGTGGCCGCTCTCTGTGTCACCAAAGACAGTCACCCGCTGCGGCCCCCAGTACCAGTAGTAGAAGGCAACGTAGGCACAGAGGATCGCGTCCAACCGATCCTCGTAGTCCTTGAGCTTCGCCCCCTTAAGGCTAGTCAGGTCGCTGGCGAAGGTGGCGACGGGGATGATGAGGGCGGGTTCTGCGATGGCGAGCGAGAGCAGGTGCGCCTCAAGCTGGCCGAAGGCGGCGTAGCGGGAGGGAT